>CAYPLE010000019.1:10742-32883 GCA_964411445.1 uncultured Pirellulaceae bacterium | reverse complement strand
GTCAAAGCAACGGTGGTCAACGCGCCCAGGAGATGGCTCTTGGAATCGACATGGCGCCCACCATTCTCGACTTTGCCAGCGTTGATCTTCCGGAAAAAATGCAAGGCCGGAGCCTCGCACCAATTGTTCAAGGCGATGCCCCCGAGAACTGGCGGCAGTCATTTTTCTACGAACATTGGTTTACGGCTGGAGGCCGGATCGCGCCAAGCGAAGGAGTGCGAGACCAGCGGTGGAAATACGCTCGCTACTTGGTGCCAGAAGAAATCGAAGCGGGGGAATCACGCTGGGAAGAATTGTATGATCTGCAAGTTGACCCGCACGAGACAACCAACTTGGCCAGTGATCCACGATACGCAGAAATACTGGAGAAACAGCGCGAAGCGTGGGCCGCCTGGCGGCAACGCGTCAAGTAAAGTTGGTGTTTCAAGCCAAGCTGGTTCACGCGCGATTCGATTTGCGAGAATCGAGGACCGACAATCAATCTGCGCGAGCTAAATGAAACTATCTAGCTAATTCCTATCGACCTTGCCGCGAATACGACAAGGGCGATGATTGACCCGACTGCGGCAATCGAAGCCAAAATTGCCACTGTTTCTGCAAAACGCTCGGCTGGTTCCTGACGCGAGCTACCCGTTCTGCTAGTAATTGAACATCCACGAATCATAGCTTTACCCTCCGCCTTCAAATCATTTACCGAATCGATTAGAGCTAAAGGGTCAAGCGATTGCAAAGAAATTCGCCTGTAACTTTGTGAAAGCCTGCACGAACGAGCTGAAATACAGCGTTTGCGGCGGCTTAAACGGTGCCGGAAGTCAAGGAAAAACAGCATGATGAGGCTCAAGGATCTGGCAGCTTTTTGCCGCCGAATGGGTATCGGCCTCAAAGCGGGCGTCGACATCCTCAAACTGCTTGAGAACGAAGCCAAGACAACAAACGTTCGGCATCGTGAAACCATGGAGCGGGTCCGAGAACGCGTCGCCAGCGGTGCAACACTTGCAAAAGCGATGTTGGAAGAGAAGAAGTACTTCCCGCCTCTGCTCATCCAACTTGTTCATGCCAGCGAACTTGGCGGACGAGTTGAATCCATGTTTGAGTACATGGGAGAATACTACTCGGATCTGAAGAAGTCTCGCGGCGAATTCTTGAGCAAGATTGCTTGGCCGGTCTTCCAGCTCGTCATGGCTGTCGTCATTATCGGCTTGGTCATTCTGATTCAAGCCATCATCTCCCCCGGTGCAGATACTTATGATGCGACAGCTTTGGGCTTCAAGGGATTCAGTGGCTTTTACCGTTACTGCCTCGTCGTATCCGTCATCTTTGGCTCTCTGGCGCTCGTCGCATTCGGCCTATGGAAGAACTGGTTCAATTGCCATCGCCTCCTCATGCCGCTTGTTCAACGCATTCCGACATTGGGGACCGCACTTGTCACCCTGGGCCTAGCCCGTTTGAGTATGACTCTCTCCATGCTATTGAACGCGGGCGTGGAAGCTCGTCGCAGCCTCAAGCAAGCGTTTCTGGCGACGGGAAACTACTACTACATCAGTGGCATGGAGCGTGCTTGCGAAGCCGTTGGGCAGGGCAAGAGCTTTGGAGAAGCGTTCCGCGCGTCCGAGGTGTTGCCCGAAGAGTTCATTGAATCTGTCGAGATTGGCGAACTAAGCGGCACTGAAACTGAATCGCTTGACCACTTGGCTGATCAATATCGCGACCGAAGCAAAGCAGCGTTGAGTACGCTGGCGGCGATATGCGGAATTGTGATTTGGATTACCATCCTGATGTTCCTCGCCTTCATCGTCATCCGCATGGGCATGCAGTACATTGGAATGCTAAACTCCCTGATGTAGGAAGGCGCAATCTTCACTCATCGACGGTTTCCACGCTCAGGACTAGGGCACCAATTTCGAAACATTGCTTGCCAAGTTTGACACAGCGTTTGACGCGGGTCTTGATTTCTCGACCGTTCAGATAGATGAGCATCTCCTCTGAGGGATAGGCCATCTGATCGAAGAGGATTGCGAGCCCGGTTTGCGAGAGATCTTTGATGAGGCAAACGCTATGCTTGGGGCGGTTTGTGATGGCTTCCAGTAACGCCACTGGACTATAACCGAAGCACACAACCGCCTCGCGATGGACGTCCAGCCGATCGGCATCTCGCAGATCGGCTTGCGTAGCCAACGCATTAGTTGCAATGAGTTGATCGACTGTCTCGGCAAAATTGGGGAGTTGCACTGCCAGAGGGGCGACAACTTTGCCAAGCAATTTCGCTGGCAACCAAAGTTCTTCAACGTCACTCATCGTCTTTGCTCCAGCTTTCCAGCAACAAGCCCTTCCCAGCATTTGAGTAGCTCCGCGTCCAACGCCGTTCCCGCTCCGCGTCGCATGATTTCAATGGCGGCCTGGGGTGACGTTGACCGGCGGTAGGGACGGTCCGACGTCAGGGCTTCGAAGGCATCGACTACCGAGCACAAGCGTGCCCACAAATGGATTTCGCTACCGGAGACTCGCGTCGGATAGCCGGATCCATCAATGCGTTCATGGTGCTGGTAGACCATCATCAGTTGTCCGTAGTTCAGTTCGCTCCGCGTAGCTAGTTCTTCGAACCCAAGCCGCGGATGCAACTGCACTTCGACATACTCTTGCCTTGTGAGGCCCCCGGGTTTGTTGATCAAGTTGCTTTGCAGATGGCGTTTTCCAATATCGTGCAACAATCCACCGATGGCGATACGTCGATAATCCTGCCGAGAAATTCCAAGTTCACGAGCAAGTAAGACGGCGTAGAAAGCAACGTTCGTACTGTGCGTGAACGTTGAATAATCATGGTGCAAGACGGAGTAAATGTCCGTTGCCAAATGCCGTTGTTCTGCAAGGCAATCGACGATCACATCGCCAAGCCGCAAAGCGCCTGACACCATTGCACCTGTATCATCACTTTCGATCGTACTTCGAAGCACTTCGCGAACGATCTGGCTGAGCACACCACAACGCTCCGAAACGTGTCGCTCCGGGTCGCTGACGATCGCTCTCCATTTCTCGCGAAGATACTGCTGGAACAGTGCTGCATTACTTCGGCGAACAAAAAGTTTGCCGCTCGACCCTGCTTTCAACTGACGCAGACTCTCCGGCGTAGGCGCATCTCGAGACGAACAAAACAGAACAGCGGAAGAAGAAGAGCTAGTCGGCTTCAGGTAGACGTCAACTCCAAGGGGAATATTGGGTGCAAGAGCCACACTGCTAATTGGAATCAGTGGATCTTCTGAAAGACTCTCGGTCGGTGGTGTTGGAGCTAGTGTCAAACGTAGGACTCACATTTAGGGGCTCTGCGGTGGTCCGCGATCGATGAGTATTGATGGCTCGCAACGCCACCCGATTCAGTGAAGCATAGGACGTGGCTCTCGGTGATGCTGCTGATCACGACAGAATTGCCCCTCCATTCGCGTCGTGAATCAGTGCCTAAACTCGCTTCAGTCGGTACAATCGTGCTGACCAGCAGTCGCGATCCTGCCATGGGTGGGGCAGTCGTTTTCCTGCCCCATCACTCATACCCCTGTGGACTGACATCGATGTTCAAAATCCCCAAACGCCTTGATGACTTATTGCCTGCAGCGGCCGTCGAAAAAGTGCTTGATGTTTTGCATCAGCCAGACATGTACCAAAATGTCAAAGACGCAATTGGCAGAGTCAGCGGAAAGGAAGTACATCCACTCGAGAAAGTGCAATCTGCGTGGCAGCAAACTCGAATGTGGCTCGATTCTGTTGTGTCATCGGACGTTGAGGCGACACCGGCTAAAGGGATTTTGAATGCAAGTGGTCAATTGATTCACGATGATGGAAGCGGCGTTCCCATGTCCAGCGTACTAGCATTCGCATACGCTCGAGCAGTATCTACATACCGCGACCGCGAACAAGTTGAACGACGAGCGCTTGCGATAACAAAGAATTGCACGGGATGCAACGAGGCTGCGTGGGCAACTGACGCGGCTTCAGCCATTCAAGCCTGTGTGCACCAATTCAAAGCGACCGAGATCCTTGTAGCGAGAAGCGATCTCGTTCGGCTTCCCGGGTTGGGCGATGTCTACAAAATCCTGCAAGCGACCGGATCAAGCGTTGTCGAAGTGGGGGCAAACAATCAAGTCAGTGATTCCGACTGGCAAGCCGCATTTTCGGATCGATCTCAAATGGTCGTGCTCGTCGGACCAAATGGAAAACCCCCCAGCGAGTTGCGGCAACAACACACGACTGCAATTGCCGCAGCCAAGGCGGCCGGGAAGCAAGTCCTCTGCGTGCTAGCCGATGGGGTGATTTCTACCGCCACGGCGGAACAACTAAGTGCTCCTCTAATCAGCCAGTACCTTGATTTAGGCAGCATGGTCGTGCTGCCGCTGAACCTGCTGATCGCAGGCCCTCCAGGAATTGCCTTGCTGTCGAAAAATTCGATCAAGGATGCTAAACAACACCTTGAAGCGTCGGGGCGGAGCCTATCGACTGCAGGTGTTGCCACGGCAGCATCCGCGATTCAGATGAGTGCGTCACCAGAGAATTCCGAAGCAAGTTCAAGCAGCTTTCTGGCCGCCACTCTCGAAAATTTGGAGAATCGAGCTAAGCGGATGGCAATCCAATTGTCCGGTGTCGGTGTGATCGAGGAAGCAGAAGCCCGCCAAACGACTCAGCCGCTAGGGCCAGCCCCCTGGGACTGCTACAAAATGGACAGTTGGTCTATTCATCTCACCGGCAACACGAAGCAGATTCAAGAGTTGGCTCATGCCAGTTCACCCATTGTCCATCTGGCCCAATTGGGCGATGTGTTGTGCATCGATCTCAGGTTTGTAGATGCTGCCGACGACTACCAAATCGTGGATGCCTTTGCTGGTAAAGAGGACTAGGCAGCGAGTTCAGCGCACAAGGAATCAAACGTGCAGGTTCGCTTCACGCCATTTCGTCAAGCTGCTGCTGTAGCTCGGTCTTTTCCTGTTGAGTCAGATCACGCCAATCACGATCCTGCAAGCCAGCCGCCAGTGCCCAAAGCAAGTTCCGCGAAACGCGGTGTTTGCTAGCCACCATCAAATAGGCGGCAAGTGGGCCGACCGTTTGCACATCTTCAACCGAATCTAAATTGACGCTCCGCAACATCCCCGCAGCGACTTGGCCGATGTTTGGCAGTGATTCGACCGGCGTCATGAGCTTTAGCCCTTTAGTCGTAGTGTCTTTTTGAGGCTCGCACTCTCATAGGCCGTGTCGACAATCTGCTGACCAATGCGACTCATCTCCGGTGACAGTGGCCCCTCAATTGTGCGTCCGTGTTTGAGGCATTCAACAAAATACTGTATCGGATTTTGGTTCGGCGGATCAATGCGATCTACGGACATCTCGATTCCTGCAGGGTGCTCCGAGTTCTGCATTCTAACAGTCGGTTCGTAATCGTATGATGTTAACGTTCCTTCGGTTCCGACGAGTGTAAAGCCGCATTTTGGCTGAGGTTGATGTGTCCAAGGGTCGGTGAATGTCCCCCAGCGCGTCTCAAACTTGCTCACCCCAAACCTGTAACGTGCAACGGTTACCGAATGCTCATCGACCTCCAAGTTATCAGGCCGATCCACGACGGAAGTCACCTCAATGGGACGTTCTCCACCGAGAAACCAAGTTCCCAGGGTTACGCCATAGCCGAGGTAATCCAACAGTGAGCCACCACCCCGCTCACGAGAATAAAACCAGCTTTTGGGTTTTTCCCTCGCAACATCTTCAGCGGTCAACTCGCGGCGGTTGGCTGTATGCCAGAGCGGTCCACGATTGCCGTCATAGTAGTGCACTTCACGGACCTGACCAATTCTTCCCTCACTCACCAAACGATGTGCCGTTCGATGACTGGGCACCCAAACCAGCGGCCAGTTGATTGCCAAAACGACATCATGCCGCGTGCAAGTTTCGATCATCCGGTCAGCATCTTCCAGCGAGCTTGCGAATGGTTTCTCAAGCAGAATAGGGAGCCCAAAAGGTGCTAAGCGTTCGATCCAAATACCGTGATCGCCGGTCGCTGGGCACAGGATCAAAAAGTCCGGCTTGGCTGATTCAATGCAGTGTTCCCAAGAGGCAAACAACTGATCGTCCGTCAGCTCAAGGGCGGTCTTGGCTTCTTGCATGCGGCTCAAGTCCGTGTCGCAGATACCCACCACTTTGCATTCCGGATGGTCGGTAGCCATGCGGAGGTTGTCGAGCATGTGCATGTGTTCAAAAGATATTCCAGCAACTCGATACATCGAAGCTAAATCTCCCGCTGCATTTTCATAGCCCACTTCTTTACTTCTTTGGACAGGTCAATGACCATCGTCAACTCACCCTCAAGCTCACTCAATCGCTCGTCTTTGGCAATTCGCTCCAGGCGTTCCGCATAGGATGACGCTTTCTGCAAACCCACTTGGCGTAAATTGCTCTTCAACGTGTGAATGGCCCGACGAGCGCTGCGAGCGTCTTTGGCTCCAACTTTATCACGGAAGTCAATCGCCAAACGCGGCACTTCGCGCTGTAGCAGCCGCAGCACATCCTGAGCCAAGTCGCGATTATTGTGCAGCAGTTCTAGCAGAGCCCTCGAATCTGGGGCCCCCTGGAGCGCCTGCTCAATTTGGAATGCAGCATCCTCCTGAGCAGTTCCAGCGCCGTCACTGCTGACCGGATTCAACACCGCATCTTGAAGGGCTTCTCCGCCCAACACAAAATCGATAACACCGCGTAAATGATCCAGATTCACCGGCTTGACGAGAAAGAGATTCATGCCAGCATCCGCGCAACGCTGTTTGTCCTCAGCAGACGCATGGGCGGTCAAAGCACAGATGGCCTGCCTACGCACACTGGCTTGAGTGGAATTGCGAATTTGCTGCGTTGCCTGATAACCGTCCAGAACCGGCATTTGAATGTCCATCAGAACCAAGTCAAACAACTGCTCCTCGCAAGCCTTCACCGCCTCTTCGCCATTCTTGGCAAGCGACGTATCGTGCCCCATTGCTCGCAACATGTCGGCAATCACGGTTTGGTTGATCAAGCTATCTTCGACCAGCAGGATTCTCCCAGTTCGCTGACTTGGTTCAATTCCTGTGCTGGCTGCTTCACCCGGCGACGAACTGTTTTGCACTGTTAGTGCTTTCTCCAGTTCTCCGCGGCTAGCCGGTCGTGCCAACCACTCGTACTCAGCGTGGCGAAGCCAAGTTGGCACTTCTTCGGGAACAACATTCGCGAGCGGGTTAAGCAGAACCCATTTTACCACAACAGGCGCACCTCCTTGTTCCATTTCGGCAATCTCGTTGTACTCTGCAAGCACGATTGTGTGGTTACCGGCGGCGAACAAGTGGGGAAGGCTAGACGATTTTGCCCACCCGATCAGTTCGCGTGTAGAGACGCATACCGTTTGATAGCCCATTCGCTGGACTTCTCGTTTTAGCAGCGCGCGCGATTCGCCGGGCGGAGCGGCGACGACGACGGTTTCCATCTTCGATTTCGGCGCGGCCAGTGGCTCAACTGATTCGGACGAAACCTCGAGCGGCAGTTCCAGGAAGAAGCAGCTCCCCGACGTCGTCTCGCCGTTCATTTGACGGGCATCTGAGATGCCGATGGTGCCCCCCATTTTCCGCACCAGATCGCGACAAATTGTTAGCCCCAGCCCGGTTCCGCCAAACCGACGCGTGGTGCCGCTATCCGCCTGACGAAAGGCATCGAAGATGAATCGCCGTTGATCCGCAGGAACCCCGATGCCGCTATCGTGAACTTCGATTCGACAAGCTCCCAACCTGGCGTCTCCACCGTCCTGATGGTTGGCTGGCGTCTTGCCGTTGAGCGAAAACTGCAAGGAGACTCGGATTTGCCCCTGCTCAGTAAATTTGATGGCATTGCTCAACAGATTCAGAATGATCTGTTTGATTCGGTGTCCGTCCGCCATGACGGGAGGAACTACAGACTCTGGCAAGTCGACGAGAAGCTCAAGTCCCTTCATCTGAGCCCGAGCAGCCATTGAAATAGCGGCATCTTCTACTGCTGCAACCAAGTCAATTAGGGTGACTTCAATCTCAAGGTGCCCAGCTTCACTTTTTGAAAAGTCGAGCAAGTCGTTAATCAGCGTGAGAAGATTTGACGCGGATATCTTGGCGAGTTGAATGTAGTTGCGTTGTCGCGCGTCGAGCGAACTGGCCCCCAAGAGATCTTGCAAGCCCATGATTCCTGTCAGCGGAGTCCTCAGTTCATGGCTGACATTCGCCACAAACTCCGTTTTGGTAACGTTGGCCCGCTCGGCGGCTTCCTTCGCGCTACGGAGTTCTTGTTCAAACTTTTTGCGACGCGAAATATCACGAATGAAGATGGCCCAGCCTGTCGATTCATCTATCTGCAAAGGGTGGGCCGAGATTTCTGCGTCGAACCAAGCCGCATCGCGTCGCCGCAGCTTCACTTCGATGCGACGTCCGGTGCACTCCTTGAGAACGGATTCAATGGACGTTCTCCTTTCGAAAACAGCGTCGTCCGCCGACGCATCTTCCCGGCGACCACCCGAACTAGCAACGCGGGTTTCCATGATTTCGCCAATCGGTGGGTGATGAGCTACTTCGTCACCGGAATACCCCAAAATCGACTGGCTGGCCGGATTTGCATCCAACACATGGCCTTTGTCATCAACGATTAAGACCGCATCTAACGACGCATTGATCAACGCGTGTGCCCGGGATTCAATGCGTTGCAACTCTTTTCGGCGAGTGTACTCTTCGCTGACGTCCCAGAAAATTCCTTGGACACCGATGACTGTGCCGTCGCGATCACGAATAGCAGCCTTGCGCACCTGCATGTGCGAGCACTTTCCGCTGGGTAGATTTGTCTCTTCGACGTCATTGAATACCTCGCCGGTGCTCATCACGTGTTTGTCGTCGTGAACAAATTTCTTAGCCGTATCACCAGGAAAAAGATCGTAGTCCGTTTTTCCGATGATTTCGTCGTATGGCAGTCCGACCAAACTGCAGAACGACTGAGACACAAATGTAAACCGACCTGAAGTATCCTTGAGCACCAAATGCACCGGCAAGTGCTCCAGTAGCGTGCGTCGATCGTGGGCCGTCTGCGTCACCGCCTCGCGTTCCGCAGCAGCTTGGCTCTCCCGCGCGGCTAAAAGCTCTTCGCTGGTTCTCTTCAGTCGTCCTGCCAACTGCGACTGTGCTTGTTGAGGGCTAAACGGGCTCCGCACGAATAGAAAGTGCGCCAAACCGATCAAAATATGCGTAGCAAACAGACTAACGACTGCGGAGACATCCACCGTAGACGTGAGGTGGCGAGCGCCGGCGACAATGGCACAACTTGCCGCCGCGATCACAACAACTCCACCGTGCTTTTGTGTGAGCATCAATGCAACAGCCGTCATGACAACTGGCACGAGTATCACGGAAGCATGCACCGGACCAAGGATCGCCAATGGGATGTGGCTAATGATGATCGACAGCAAGCCGACGACCAGGAGATATCGGCGCGGCGCGATTTTTAGAAGTGGCGTTGTCATCAGTAGTAAAAACCCAAAGGGCAGTCGATAGACGCATTGGTTCAGATCCCGTCGCAAAACCGGCTGCACCAGATGGTCCCGAAGGGCCGTCAGAACAGGATCTAAATGCAAATCGTACGCCATCGCAATCCAAAGTGCGACCACGCATGTCTTCGCTGACCCATAGGCAGGCAGCACCCTCGGCTGGACTTCGGCTGTTCAGAGCTCATTCAGGACGGCGGCAAACTCTGCCAAGATAATAGCTGTTGCGCCCCATATAAAATCGTCCCCCACTTGAAAGCCGGGCGCGGTGGAGTGAACACCCTGCCGAAAGAAGGAGCGCTCGACCAAATGCATGGCGGCCAGAGTATTCAAGGGCATGAAGAGAATCCGTTCCACCTCGCGAGGTTCGGGAGAATACTCACCGGCTGGCCCTGTGCTAACAAAGACCTGAACGTAGTAGTCGCTGTTGTAGACAAAGATAGGACTCAGTTGTCCGAGTAGTTGCCCGGAATAATCTGCGACGCTCAGTTCCTCACAAAATTCCCGCTCAGCGGCCTGCAGGTGCGATTCCTCTGGCTCGACTCGCCCGCCCGGAAACGAGATTTGTCCCGGGTGATCGGGCAATCCACGGTCCCGTACTGTAAGCGGCACGCACCATTGCTCCTTGCCATCGAGAACACGTTGTTCAATCCTGAGCATTACCGCCGCTGGCTTACTGGTTGGGGAGGCAGGGCCGAAATGCCGACCATAGGACAAGCTGGGGCTCAAACGTTGTCGAAAGGTCAATCGCCGTGCTCTGATCTCCCAGTCAATCGCCTGCACCGCGAGCCTGCTGCGGACCCCTTCAACTAATTTATTGTTTTCCATTGCCCAAATCGGTTTGCGAATTAGCGTATACTTATGGGAGAAGTGTCCCTACTCTTGAACAACTACAAGTCATCTCGTCAACAAACCCGCTTTGACTTGGGCGGTTGGTATAGCAATTGCTAATTGAAAAACTTCCAGTAAGAACCGGTTTTACGGTCGTGATTGGGAAGCGGCAAGGCATAGCTATGTTCAACAAGAACTCATCCCGAACGGAAACATCCGACGTTATGCTGCAAGACCTGCTTCGAAACGCCGAGAAAGCGCTTTCCAACGGAGCCGTTTTAACGGTGTCCGTTCGCGCAGTAAACGACGTTGATGGAAGTGATCTGAGCGCTCTGCTGAGGCTGTATTTGAAAGTCGCCGATGCAGGTGGGAAACTGGTCCTGGGCGACGTCGGTCCAAGGCTGGCAGAAAAGCTTCAATTGACGCGGATGGACCGCTTCATCGATGTCCAACAACCGCATGCGAATTCAGCATCCAATGCTCAACTTAGCAGCACGCGTGGAAAGCTGTTCGAACTTTCTCGACCACCGACTTCGCTTTTCTTCGATCGAGCTTAGCTGTCTTGCGCCTTCTGGCGGCGAATCCATTTTCTCGCGAAATTGGAATTAATCGATTCTATCGGACCGCGTTCGCTCGCTAGCTAGATTACGAATCCGAAAGGTTCAGTCCGGTTCAAGCCCGGTGTGTAGAGCTTCTGCGGCTATTTGAGTTCATTGCCTGCAACGCGCTAACCGTCCGCGCGACTCACACTACTAAGTCGATGTGTCGGTTTCAGAATAGACCTCGCTACCGCCATGCAGCCAATTGATGGCTTGATGCCGTTCCATCGCTGTGCTCGATGCTCGCCCTAAGGCGTCTGTATCTGCTTTGTCGATTCGAATGCCCCCGAGTGCAAGGTCGCCGCGAATGATGTTGAACTGGCTGATGTCGAAACTCCCGAACCAGCAATCACGTGAGAACTTCACAAAGTCCATTTTCTGCCGGCGAAGTGAGAAATCCCGAAGCCTCCAGTGAAAGGCAAGTAAGTGTTCGTTCATGGCGGCGAGTTCATCTCGGTCACGCAGTACAGGAGAAGCGAGGATCTCCGATGCTATACTCTGCTCAAAAAGGCCAAGCGACTCGTACAGCTCCGGCGGGGTGACGAGCTGATCATAGGGCGGCGGCTCGGTCAGCCCGAGAGCCCACGCTAAGATGACCAGACCTTCTACTCGCCACATGGCATTGATCAGATCCTGCTGCCCGAGCTTTCCGATGCCGCGTTGGATGACCTTCCATTCATCAGGCTCCAATTCATCGCCGATCCTGAGTTGCTCAACCCAGTCCATGATCTTGTCGCGATGCATTTCAGCGTTCTCAACACCGATCTCTTTCGAGTCCAACTCCAAGGTTGCCCGAGCACAAAGGGCAGTCATTGCCAATGCTCGCCGAGCCACACGTTCTGCCGTCGGTGGTGAGGCATCATCTTCGTTGTCATCATCTTCATCACCGCCAACTTGTGTAACATCAATCAGCACAGCTTCGGGCGGGATGTCAGGGAACACCGCCCCTGGACTTGGCGGACTACCACTGCGATCGATCAGCACTTTGCCGTTCTGATCTCGCAAAGAAGACGGGAGAAAAAAGACACCGTCTAGGTACTTGCAAATGGCAAACAACGGCTCGAGTCGTTCATCGTCGCTATCGATATGCAGGTCATCTTCAACTGGCACGGCGAGACTGAATTGAAATGAACCGATGAGCCGCATGATATCCATTTTGGCTGGCGTATCGGGGAATGTGCCAAAGTACCCACCCATCCCAAGAATCTGCCGCGACCATTCGTCGCCGGCGTAATACTCACGCTGATGCCCCAAGACCAGCTTCCTTTTTCGGCGCAGCAACCCTCGCTTGATCGGCGTAAATTCGATTGTTTGCCAATCATCATCTGGACCATTGACGGTAGCACCTGGGTCCAATTTTCGCGCGAGTTGCGCGACACCGGCAGGATCAATTCGGTGAGAAAATATGTTCATTGGTTCCGCTGCCATGCTCGCCTGCTCCCGATTTGAGTTCACAATTCTGCATAACAGTGTCTCACAACAGAGTTGCGTTTGCTACCGGGAGAAGCGCATTTTTGGCTGGGAGACGCTTCTGCTTAGGAGACACTTCTGCTTAGGAGACACTTCTGCTTAGGAGACCAAGAGAGGTGGCATGGGGCAGTCGAGCAAATCAGAAATCCCTCGCAACAACTCGGCTTCTTGCCAAGTCACATTGTTGTCCGCACATATTGCTGCGGCACAGGCGTCAACGATTCGCCCCCGCTCACGCGCGACCACCGTCACGAGAACAGCCAGTGCTTCACGCAACTGATCAAAGGAGTTGCTGCTGGATGCAAAGTGCGTCAACTGGAGCTCGGGCAGATGACTAGCACCGCGGGCGAAGGAGAGTTTTGCAGCCGCTTCGTCGTTTCCTGCGGCCGCGACCACACTGAGCAGTTTGGAGATTGGCTCACTGAGTTGAAGGATGCTGTAGTACTGGATTCCAGGCGATCGCACTTTTTCAAACTGTGGCTGCAAGTGTCTCATCAAGACTTGCGAAAGGGTCCATTCGAACAGGTCAATTTTTGAATCAGCCTGAGCGAGTTTTACGAAGCAGGTGCGAAACTCCTGGTACTGCGTCGCACACATAGAACGCAGCGACGAGAGCGCCATATCCACTAGCGGTAGTCGAGTCCTGACGTCGAGACCATCGACGATCTTGATCAACTTAGCCACCACTCGAACCAAATCGATCGGCGCGTTTAAGTGCAAAATCTCAATTTGCTTTTTGCGGATCACTGGATCCATGTCCATTAGCAAGCAGTAGACTAGCGCTCGGGCTGAATAGGGCTCATGGACAGCATCCAGGATGATCGGAGGCAGTGCTGCGATCAACTCGCTCGCATAGTGCCGGTGCCCTTCATTGGGTTCGCCAACATGTTCGACTGCGTGATCAACAATGTCTATTGGCACGGCACTGCCTGGGGGCGATACCGCCGACGCCGCTCTGGCACCACGCGGCGCAGTGGGCGCGGAACCGGCAAAACCCGCCGCTTGGTCGCCAAGCTGAATCGACGCAGCCCCAGAAGCCACCAGCTTTCCGTCCCAGTTTGGCTCGATGGCGCGAATTCGCTTTTCAAGCGGAGGGTGCGTTGCCCACAGCCCCGAGAATCCTTCCCAGACGCCCTGCGAAAAATACATGTGGCTCGCCTCAGCAGCCGAGGCTGCTTTCAGCCGTGAGCCCGACGCGTAGCCACCAATACGCTTCAGTGCACCAGCAATACCTGATGGGTTCCTAGTGAACTGAACGGCGGATGCGTCCGCCAGGTATTCTCGTTGTCGCGAAACAGCCGCCTTGATCAAGTTCCCGAAGAACGTTCCAACGAAGCCAAGAATCAGCAATGCTACGCCGACTGCCATGATAACCAATATGATCTGGCCGCCGCCATTGTTGTTATTCGAGTTGCTACTGCGCCGATGCGAACCACCCGAGTAGAGAAACATTCGGAAGATCAACTGGCCAACTAGGCCAATCAACAGAATGCCGTGCAGGATCCCGATCAGACGGATACTCATCCGCATGTCGCCGTTGAGCACGTGGCTGAATTCGTGCGCAATGACACCTTGCAGTTCATCCCTGGTGAGCAGTTCTGCACAACCGCGGGTTACGCCAAGAACCGCGTCGCTGGGCGAATAGCCGGCAGCAAACGCATTGATCCCCTCTTCAGGCAACATGAATACGGGCGGCACTGGCGTTCCAGATGCTAAAGCCATTTCCTCAACAACGTTCAGCAATCGCTTCTCAACAGGGTCGGTGGTATTCGGGAAAATCCGCCTTCCCCCCAGGCTTTCGGCCACTCGCGTCCCACCGCCATTTTGCAAGTCAAAGACTTTAAACAACGTCCCGCCGGAGATGATCACCAACGTGATGACGCCCGCGATGGCAGGCACCATCCACTGTTCGGGATGCCTGGTGAAATCGAGCGATTCTCCCTTCAGTTGAGTCTGCATTACCAGGGATGCGATCACAACCACAACCGCGACAATTGAAACGACGGCAAGCAGAAACATGCTGACGAGCCAAACGGTACTGCGTCGCGCCTCAGACTGCCGCTGAAAGAAATCGGTTGCCATACTTGCCTATCAATTCAGTGGGTCAACTTTGTCGTTTGAAGCTGGCTGCGGAATTCCAGGTACATTGCTTAGTCAAACGAAACTTTGGGAGCTTCCTGGATTGCTTCTTTATCGGCAAACTCCAGCATTTCAGCGTGATCTCCGTGGCCAAACATTCCTGCGAAGACGACTGGGGGGAACGTTTTCTTATACGTGTTGTACTGCGTAGCCGAATCGTTGTACGCTTGTCGAGCAAATGAGACTTTGTTCTCAGTTGACGTCAGCTCTTCAGTCAGTTGAGCCATGTTTTCGTTTGCCTTCAGGTCTGGGTACGATTCGCTCAACGCAAACAATTTCCCAAGCGCACCGGTCAGTCCGGCTTCAGCACCGACCAGGGCTTGCATCGATTTCGCATCGGTAGGATTCCCAGAAGCTTGTTGCAATCCACCAACAGCTTGATTCCGTGCATTGATGACCGCCTCAAGCGTTTCTCGCTCGTGCTTCATGTAGCCCTTAACTGTGTCGACCAAGTTTGGAATCAAGTCATAGCGTCGCTTTAGCTGCACCTCGATTTGCGAGAATGCGTTGATTGTTCGCTCCTTCAACGTGGTGAGCTTGTTGTAGACTCCAACCAACAATAGAGCGGCCATGACCAACAGGCCGAGAATCACAACAACAGGAATCCAAATCATCTTCGTCTCCAGAATGGCTATTGAGAGAGAACTGCGAGGCTTGCAGGCTGTCGAATGAGTCGATGCACGCAGGAAGCGGTGACTTCCAACCATCGTCGCGTTTTGTCAGGCGCGCGGCGACAACCCAAAGTCTACCTCAAAACGATCAACGGCAATATCGCTAGCACAGAAGCAAAAGGGCTCTAACAAGAAAGGCCCATTCAGCGGTCCAACCGGGCGCTGTATCGATGGCTTGAAAAAGGAAATCGCAGACTTCCGCACCTCGCCGCGAAGGAAATCCACTCCAACTAGGTTCGTAGCCGGCTCGCGAGTAGGCCCGTCGCACGCTCCGTCTCAATCTCGGCAAACAACAGCCCTTCTTCTCCGTACGGTTGGTGACATACAAGTTCTCCGTCAGGATCAACGACCGCAGACGTCGTGCAGGAACCGGGCAGTGCACAATTGACGGTTGCAAAGTAGCACGTGTTTTCTGCCGCCCGGCAAAGGGCTGCTTTCTCGTGAAACGTATTTCCCGGATCAGCAAACTGGTTGGGGCGATACGAAGCGTCCTCGACGATTTCGACGTGCGGGTGAAAAACCAGGTGAGCACCATTGCGGGCTGCGGCGCGGACCGTTTCCGGGTAGCGCCAGCCTTCGTGGCAGATCACAATACCAAAACGCAGACCGTTGCATTCAAAGACCTTGCGTTGCGAGCCGGCCTGGTAGGTCGATTCCTCGGATGGATCCAACTGCACTTTATCTTGAAAGCCCAAGCACTTGCCGTGGTTGCTGGTCACACGAGCAGTAATGAACAAGCTCTCGCCGTCGATTCGCTCGGTCCCCAAAATGACGAAGATGCCTAACTCGCCCGCCAAAGCGTCCACCTGCGCCCACGCCTGTTCGAGCCAATCACCATCCGGCGGCAAGTTACTTTTCGAACCAATGCGATAACCGGGGATGAAGCACTCGGGAAAGCAAACTATTTGCGATTTACCCTCAGCAGCTTTCCGCATTGCGTCGAGAGCAATCTCTAGTGAGTCGTCGGGAGAAGTCGGAAAGCGAACATTTGCAAGAGCAAGCCGAAACGCTGTCATCCATAAAGTCCTTTGCAGTAGGAAACTCTTTGTATTTCCGCCCTGGACGCCCCCTAGCGGGATCCTCAAGCTAGCAGACGGACACATCGAACGTAAGGACTGGGGCACGAGTATTCATGGCAACGCTTTTTACCCCAAAGAGATCAGAAAAACTCCGCCAACCATGACTCCAATGCAGCCTGCTTTCGCCCGCCAGTTCTCTTCCTTCAGAATCAAGATGGCGTACAAAAATGCAACAAACACGCTTGTCCGGCGAAGCGGTGAGACAATTGCAATCAACGCATCTGCGTCGGATACAGCCGTGAAATAGAGCAGGTCGGTGGCCAGCAACAAAACTGCAACGCATGGAATGGCCCATCGCCACTGGAACGGATTCTGTCTGCGACCGCGATACCACAGCAGAACCATCGGCAGTGTCACGGGCACAAGGTAGATTGAAAACCAAGCTTGCACGGTAAAAACCGGTAGCCCAACAATCTGCAAAAGGTACTTGTCATACAAGCCGCTGGCTGCCCCCAGTAGTGTTGCAGCAACCATTAGAAATATCCAACCGTTACGTCGAAAGTCAATTCCTTCGCGACGTCCAACCTGCGACAGGGCAAGAAACGCCGCAACGATCAACGTGGCTCCGGTCCACTGCAATGCCGTCGGGGATTCGCCAAAAAACAAGACAGCGACGGAAATTGTCCAAATCGGCCCCGTGGATCGAATCGGTGTAGCGATCGAAACAGGCAGGTGCTTCAGTGCAAAGAACGCACAAGTCCAAGAGCTGCCAACCAAAACGCTCTTGCCAAGTAGCATTAGGTGTTCGCGGGGACCAATGGATGTCACCATCTGCAATCCGGCGACTTGCCCATTGAACAGCAGTGCATTCACGGCCAAGACCGAGCACCAAATCATCGCCGCAGTGAGCGTGTTCAGCAGCAACACGACCGGCACCGCGTTGTCGCGAACCGACGATTTCTTGGCAATGTCGTAAACGCCCAATAGGAAAGCCGAAATGAGCGTCAGTGCCAACCAGTTCATTGACTGCCCACCGGTCGCTCACGGAAGGCAAGATAGAGAATCGCTGGCAGCAGCAGAAGATCTGCAATCAACGCAGCAAACAGCACAGCCACCAAATAGGTGCCTAACATTCGGATGGACCAGTAACCCGACAAACCGAATGGCAGGAATCCAACGGAGAGTATCCAGGTCGTTCGAACAATGGCAACGCCCGTATGCTGCATCGTCCGCTCCAGCGCGGTTCGGATGTCCGGTGTATGTCGCAGCTCTAAACGAATGCGAGACATGAAGTGGATCGTATCGTCGACCGCCAGACCAAGTCCCAGCGTGGCGACAGCAAGTATGTCACTGTCGACACGGTCGAAGTAGATCGACAACAGTCCTCCCAGCACCAAAAGAGGCGTAATGTTGGGGAGAATGGAGAGCCATCCGAATTTGAACGACCGTAGCCCAACGACAATCAAGAAAAAGATGGTGGTGAAACAAAACACAAAACCTTGCAAGTGCCCGCGAATGATTTCGCGAACAGCTTTCCCGATCAATGGCGCCGATCCTTTCTCACGAACGGCAGCTCGATCGCCAAATACCTCGTCCGCAATCCTCCTGGCTTGCTCGGACACGTCGAGCAAACGCATGTAGCTTGTCGCCTCGACTTGCAATCCCAGTCTCAAGGTTCTTTCATCGGCCGACCTGAGAGCGGCAAGTCCTTCGCCATCAACGGCCTGCAGCAATTCGTAAATCGCCTTGCCATGAGCCACGCTTTCCGGCACTCCTGAACTGCCAGCATCGATGCGGCCAATGGTGTCAACTATGACCCTTGGCAAAGAAAAAGCACCGACCGCTGGCGTTTCACGTACGCATCGATCCTCGAACTGAGTCACTAGCTTGACAATCTCAGGTGAATACAACTGATTGTCCGAAACCGTAACAACGAATTCAATCACGTTCACGCCTCCAAATTCACTGGATAAGAATCGAGTGCTCTTGGTCAGCGGGTGCGAGGCTTGGAAGCGGTTGGCGAGATCCGGATCCAAAGTCAGTCGGCTGGTTGCAATACCGGCAACGACAAAAAAAATCGCGGCAAATGCCACCGTCAGCCAGGGACGAGCGAGGGCCGTCTTGAGGCAACTTTTTGCAATCATGTTGGCGAGACGCGAGGCGTTCGCCGCAGCGGTGATCGGTCGCTTACGATAACTGAGCCACTGCAGGAAAAGCGGCGCCAACAAAACGCTCAACACCAAAGCACTGGCTACACCTGCTGCCGCTGAAAAACCAAATTGCCGAATTGTTTTTGACGGCACAAACACAAGCGATGCGAAACCGACGAAGGTCGTGATGCTCGTCAAAATGCAAGCTCCTCCGACTTCCAAGTACATCTTTCGTAACGATACCTTGTGGTCGTGGCCCGCCGTTCGCTCAGCCGTGTAGGAGGAAAGCAAGTGGATGACATCAGCCGTGCTAATTACCAACACCATCAGCGGTACGGCAGCCATCAACACTGAGAACTTACCGTAGAAAGCCACTCCAAGGGCGATTCCCCAGACATTTGAAATGGCCGCAATCAGCAGCGTGAAAACGATGACTTCAAAGCGTTTAAATACCAGCATGACCGCCAGTGCAATCAACGCGCCGCCAACGGGCAGCAGCGTTCGTAGCACGATGTCGATTTGCTGGTAAGCATGCGACTGCATCGGCACCAGTCCGGACAGATAGAGCCCTTCACTGCCAAGTCCAGCGTTCCGAACGGCATCCTCAATGCTCTGGATTGTCGCAATTTGCTCTTCAGGTGGAAGTGTCTGGGCGTTGTTGAGTTCAATCAACATTAACTGCGCGGTGCCAGCTTTTGAAACCAGCCGAACGCGTCCGCCTCCCTGTGCGCCAGCTTCATCACGCAGCACTTGAATCTGCGCTGCTGATAGCTCCTTGTCCAGCTCGTCTGCTCGTCGCACAATTCTTGAGAGAGAAAGCGCATTGCGCGCTGACTCAAGGGCTTGCTCCGGTACTTCGCCTGACTTTAATTTCGCGTTGAGCACCGCACGTGCCGCCGTCGAACGCGTGCCTCGCATCACACTTGGACTGAGACGCAAGTCTGCCAAAGAAACGACGTTGCGAATTTCTGGCAAGCTAGTTAATGCTTCATCACAGGCGACGATCTTGGCGAGGGTCGCTTGATGAAACACTTCGTCAGATTCACGTGTCGCCAACCACACAAGTGAATCAGGGTTCGTCGAGAATTCCGCCTCCAGCGCCATTGCCTGCTGGTAGTCTTCGGGGCGGTTCACAAACGATTCAATGATGGACGAGGCGTACTCAACTCGCGTCAGCACCAATCCGCATACGGCCGTCAGCGCAGCAATAACGCTTAGCACAAATTTCCATCGGTGCAAGATGAAATCAAGCGAAGCTATTGCCAGACTTTGCGCCTTGATTCTCTCGACTCCCGATGAACAACCAAACTGACACGAGCCAGCAGGCTTCGACGACGATCATGCTTGCTGCGGCACCAATAAAATTTTCCGAATGCCCGGCTGCCGAGCCTTCTCCATTGCCGCTGCGGCGTCGGCTAAAGCATACTCGCCATCAATGAGATTTTCGACCGGTATGACCCCTTGCGACAACAATCGCAGGGCGGGGGCAAATGGACCACAGCGCGAGCCCAGTACCCTCAATTCGTTGACGACAACTGGCGTTAGGTCAACGCGACTGCTACCCGCGTAGGTACTTTTCATCACGACCGTTCCCTCGGGCCGTGTGATCCGCAACGCGGCTTGGAGGCCCTCAGCATTGCCTGTCGACTCGACAACAAAGTCAAAACTTCCCTCGTTGGCTTCGGCAACCAATCCCGTTTGGAGATTCCAACGCTTGGCAAGCTCAAGCGAGCTGGCCGACCGGCCGAGGACCGTGACCGCCCCGCCGCCCAGGCTGAGAACTTTCGCGATCAACATGCCCAACCGGCCTGGACCAATGACGGAAAAACGCTCCGAGGGGGAAAGCCGGGCTTGCTCCGCGATCCGAAGTGCTGCGGCCAGTGGCTCCGTAAAGACGGCTTGCCGATCGCTCACCCTATCATCGACCGTAACCAAATTGGCTGACGGCAACGCGGCATACTCGGCCATCACGCCGTCACGCTGCAGAATCCCCAGAACAGAACGTCCAGGACAGTGCCGCAGTTCGTTTTCGCTTGAGGCATCACCACAGAATTCTGGCGGTGCAATGTTGATGGTGCATACTACGCGCTGTCCAACGAGCGCCGGCTGATCTGACTCTTCGACGACACCAACAAATTCATGCCCTAGAATTCCCTCGAATCCCATGTAGCCGGCGGCGAGCTCAAGGTCCGTTGAACAAATCCCAGCCAAGGTAACGCGAACCAGGGATTCTCCCTCACCCCGCACCGGAATCGCCCGCTCCTGCACGCTTATTTGCCCTCCGCTCAACACAACAGATTGCATTGTTTAGTAATCCTTGCCGAGAAGGCTATTGAGCACCGATGCTTGCCAAGCTCGAAACGAGCCCTGCATTGCGTTGACCAACTCGGGATGCTCCGCCGCCAAGTTCGTTGTTTCTCCTAAATCAGAAGACAGGTCGAATAGCTCATACTGCGCAGTACCCAATCGATCATCGATGACGAGCTTGAAGTCACCGTCAATCATCGCCCGCGCTCCAGTGAAGTGCTTTTGGTTTGTTTCGGTGAAGACGCTATTGTGGAAGTTTCGAGTTGCGATGCTCCCCATCAGCTTGACTAGCGGTGTGGTGCCCTTTTGCAATTCCGGGTCGATGTATGGCTCCGCATCCTTTGGTTCGGCAGCAAAGCTCCAGAAGTAAGCTGGCTGAGTACGACGGGTTGCTTGCCCTTGAAATACGGGCAGCAAATCCACGCCATCTAAAGGACGGTCAGGCAATTCGCAGCCGACGATGTTACACAGAGTCGGCAGAAGATCACTGGTGGTGGCCGTAAACTTGGACTGCCGGGGCGATTGGATCACAGCGGGCCATTCAACGACGCCGGGGACGCGCACACCGCCTTCGTAAACGGTTCCCTTCCTTCCGCGAAGCGGGGATTCTAACTGCCCTTCTTGTGGAGTCCCATTGTCGCCGCAGTAGAGCAGCAGAGTGTTCTGTCGAATTCCCTGCTGATCAAGGAAATCGCGCAGGTCCCCGATGGCCCGGTCCATGGCGGTGATCTCCGCGTATCGCTCGCGAAGCACATCACCTTGGGGACGCCGAGTCGGCCGACCGGTCTCATTGCTGGTCAGCCGCACCTGTTTGTCAGCATACAGACTCGGGAGATCGTCATACAACTTTAGATCCGGTTCCAGACCGCTATACGGCTCATGCGGCGACCCGAACCAGACGACCGACAAAGTTGGCTTGCCGTCTCGAACGGACTGTTCAATAAACTGCTTCGTCTGATCGACGATCACCTGCGAACTCTCACCAGGATACTTCTTAGGCGGACCACCGTCGCGCGATAGAATCGGATCCAGTTCGAAGAAGTTGTCATGCGACAGCCAAGTTGCAAAGCCCATCGCACCGGGGCTGGTCGGCGACGATGCCTTAACTGGCCCAACGTGCCACTTCCCAAAATGCCCACACGCATAGCCAGCCGAACTAAGCACCTGCGCGATCGTGATTTCCTCGGGACGCATCGAGCAGTTGGGTGTAAACGTCCCATAACGGTTGGGGTGTCGCCCCGTCAGGAAGCTCCCGCGGGTGGGCGAGCAGGTCGGGTGGGCGGCGTAGAAATTGTCCATTCGCAACCCCCGACTCGCCATCTCATCCAGCACAGGTGTTTTGAGGTGCGGGTGGTTGTAATATCCTGTCTCAGCCCAGCCATGATCGTCGCCCATCATGAGAATGATATGCGGAGGC
>CAYPLE010000019.1:0-10642 GCA_964411445.1 uncultured Pirellulaceae bacterium | reverse complement strand
GAGTTGGCTATTTACTGATTGTCAGCGCAACTCACGGAAGTACCGGCCGTAGTTCGTTGCCGTTTCCGTCGACCGGATACACCGCGCCGTGCAGCTCCAACTGTCTCGCCATCTCTTGAACCATCCGCTTCAACACCTCCGGACGCTCTTTGGATAGATCCTTAGACTCAAAGGGATCTTCGGCCAAATTGAACAGTTGAAAGTGCTGTCCGTTGGACTGCGAAGCCGCCCCCTTGGCTTTCACCTCAGGCAACGCGTGGTAAATGGCTTTCCAATCACCGTCTCGCCAAACTGTGAAGTAGTTGCTGCGGTGTGGCGCGTGCGGGTAGTGCATTAAGAACTGTTGCGGGTTCGGTTTATCTGAGCTTCCAGTCAGGAGTGGTACCAGGCTTCGCCCGTCAACCGTGTGCGTCGGCGGTTTTTCAACGCGAGTTGCCTCCAGGACGGTTGAAAAAAGATCACAGACGTTTGCCACCGACGGTTCTAGCGTTCCATGTGGTATTGGGATGTGCCGTTGCAACTCACTCGTCGGATTCGCCTTGGCCCAGGCTGCGATAAACGGAACACGCATGCCGCCTTCATAGTGGGCCCCCTTCTTGCCTCGCAGCGGAGCCGCACAAGCCACTTCGTGTTGATGACCAAGAGGTGCATCGGAGCCGTTGTCGCCGAGGAAGAAGACTAGTGTGTTTTCAGCTTCGCCAATTTGCTCTAGGTGATCCAGGATATCCCCTAGGGACTTGTCCATCCCCTCGATCAACGTCGCAAAGGCTTGCGCTGACTTAGGTTTTCCGCTATTGGCGTAGTTCGCTGCGAATCGCTCGTCCGAATCAAACGGAGCGTGAACGGCGTAATGTGACATGTACAAATAAAACGGTTGCTCACTGTCTGCTGCCTTGGAGAGAATCTCCTTTGCCTCCAGTGTTAATGCTTCAGTAAGGAAGGTTTCTGAACCATGGTACTTCTCTAAGTGGGGAACTGCGTGGTGCTTGCGCTTGGTTGCCCAGCCGTAGTCTTTTGAAGCCAAGTAGCTACCTGGTGCTCCGAATGATGCTCCAGCGACGTTGATTCCGAAGCCTAAATTCAGCGGCTCGGCTCCTGGGCTGTCGGTTGGCCCGAAGTGACCTTTGCCGATGTGAACGGTTTGATACCCCGCCTTGCTCAACAAGCCCGGCAAGGTGACATCTTCCTTGTCGAGGCCTTTCCAATCCCAGTCTGCTGGACCGTTTGGCCCCCGATTGTCGTTTGTTGGATTGATCCAGTTGGTTGTTCTGTGCCGAGCAGCATTTTGGCCAGTCATGATACTGATCCGCGTCGGCGAGCAAACGCTCATTGCATAGAACTGATTGAAGCGGATGCCCTGCGAGGCTAGCCGCTCCATCGACGGCGTTCGGTAGTATTCGTTTAGAGGGTAGGTCTTCGGTTTTCCTGACTCATCAGTCAGAAAGGGCAGCGACGTATCCATCACCCCCATATCATCCACCAGAAACACCACCACATTCGGCCGCGCAGCGACAACTGCCTGCTCTGCCCCCCGACTGACGGTCGTGCAAAGAATGGTTCCGAGCCCAAGAGAAATAAATGCGCGCAGCAGTTTGAGTGATTTTGCCAACTTGGACCACCGTGATTCTAAGACGTACTGAAAAGGTACAAGTCTAGCAAGGAGACTCGGCGGTTTGGGCGACTTGGCGAGGATTAATCTGGGGACCGTCTAGAACTTGGCACATAGACTAAGGATGAAAAAGGCTCTGCGTGGCTCGAACCCGAGATGTGGAAGTGGGTGATACTGCAGCCTGCCAGCCAGGTTAAGCTCTTACGTAAAAAGAGTTTACGAAACTTTCGGTGTCGTACCGATACCCCAGTGGCTCAATTATCGGACGCAAAAAGTCCTTGCCAAGATGCCCGTGCTCGACACACAAGACTCTCGGTAAAGTGCGAGCGTTGCGGAATCCCTCCAATGCTTTGACTTCGTAACCTTCGACATCTAGTACCATCAGTTCGATCTCTGAAAAATCGAGCCCATCAAGAAGGGCTGCCAACGTTGTTGTCGCAACTTTAGTGGGCGCAAATTTGCACCCCATTTCCACCAGCATTCGGTGGTGTTCCTCACCATGCTCCAGAGAACCATTGGTACACAAGGCGAAGCTTGGGTGGTCTACGTCAAGAAACTCTTGTTCACCAATCTTCTCTGCCAACGCAACATTTAGATTTATTGAGTTTGGGCGGTTTGCGGACAATTGCTTGAAGATTCGCGGCGATGGTTCAACATTGATCGCTTGCCACCCTAGAGTTTCTTCGAAGAACTTGCCAGACGATTCGGTCACACCATCAAAAGCGCCACACTCAAGGATCGTGAGACCACGCGGATCGTGCGCGAAATATCGTTCATGCAAGAATTGGTCGACAGGCGTTTCGAACTGTCCGTAGTAGCGATACTTCGTCGCTGCCGGTTTCATTGCCACTGTTAGGTTCAATTTGGTGTTCCTTATGTTCCTGCAGTCCAACGAATCAGGCTGCAATTCGGAAACGCGCATCGTGCTGTTCTGCTTCGATTTCGTTGAACAACGCGAGCCAGTCATGAGCCGCATCACGCCAAGTCCGCTTTTGAAATTCGCGAAAGCCAGCTTCCTGAGCGGCGATAAAGGAGCAGCGGGCTTCCACTAAGACTTGCAGTCGCTCCACCAAACTCTCCGGAGAGTGTGGATCAAAGAAGGGCATCGAGTCACCCATTGTCGCAAATTGTTCACGAAGCTGAGGGATATCCGAACAAAAGGCTGGGCAGCCAGCATGGATTGCTTCCATGATTGGGAACGAACCCTGCTCGTACAACGATGGGACAACCGTGGCTAAAGCTGATTTGTACAGTGTCCACAATTCTTCGCGGCTGACTTTCCCGAGGCACCGCACATCGGCTTGCACCCTATACTGGCGAATCTCTTTTGATAGCCAACCGGGACAGCTTCGGATCCCTGTGAATACAAGCTGCACCGGACCGATTGCCGACTGGCGTATTTTTTCGAGCGATCTGACGAGCAGCCGGTGATTCTTGTAGGTTCTAAAAGCGGCCGGGTAGAAGAGGAATGGACGAGTGATTCCATGCATTTTCAGAAGTTGCGAGCGATCAACGGTCGCCTCAGTACGAATATCTGCGGGTGCAGCAGCCTTAACGACGGCCGTTTTTTCGTGAGCAATCCCGAGCGTTTTCACGAGGTCGTTTTGGCGTATGAACTCCGCCATGCAGGCAACGCGTTTGGCTTGCGCAATCTGAATCTGAACTTGCTTCTTAAACCGATGCAGTTGTGCAGGCCGAACAACACCATCAAAGTGGTAAGACACGAGATCGTGAACCACTACGACTGAAGGCTTAGAGAATTTGGTGCTGAGACCAGCGTATGGCAGCAGCCATAAATCGCAGTCTTCTTCAAGCCTCGTCATCTCGCCGTTGCAGCGGCTTGCTTCGGTGCGCTCTCGAAAACGCTCGACAAAGTCCACTCCCGATGAAGTAATTGAACTCTTTGCAAGCCGGAAACTAGCGGCCTGCGTGATCTTGTCGAACCGACGCCTTAACTTTCTCCTCAAGCGAGAAACTGGCTTGCGGCGTGCAACAGATACGTAATCGGGATAGGACGCGGCTAACGGGGCCAGAACCGCAGCTTGTCCTGGATGTGGAACCAGAGTCACGTGGACCCTTTCTCCTGATTCAGCAATCCCGCGGACGAGATTAGATACGAATACTCCGATCCCCTCGCTCGGCTCAAGCGTGAACCCGTAGTCGCACCATATCCCCAAACGCAATGTCTTGTCCATTTCTACCCTACTCATGCGACTTTTCGATCCCTCTTTGTGTCCAGAACCGGAAACCTTGCGACAGTTTCTTGCTTGCTTCGGTCGTGTTCACAAATAGCATCACCGATGATGTGAAGCCATTCTGTCGCAACGTCCTCCCATGATCGTTCCAGCAAACTTGGAAGCCGGGCTTGTTGCTGTTCGACGACGCGGTCACGGTCTTCAATCGCCACTCTTAAAGACTGCGCAAGTTCATGGTGGTCGCTTGGCTTGAAATAGAGCACGCTCGGTTTGAGGCCCTCGAGCGTGTCGTGGAAATAAGGCGCGTCAGCAGCAATGATCGGACAGCCGTTTTGCAACGCCTGCACAGAAGCTTGAACGTCCCAGTCCCATGGTGACGTTAAAACTTTGGCAAGAGAATGTTCGGACCAACTGGTTTGGTCAGAGGCAGCGTCATGAAAATGCACTCGATTCTTGAGCCCACGCTGGGCTATCAGGCGCGTAAGCTGTTGCGGAACATCACCGACGCCCCGTATCACGAGCTGCAAAGATGCGTTGCCCTGGCAGGCCAGCAGCGAAAAAGCCTCAATCAGCTTGGCGTTCGTCTCTGTCGTGTAAGACGTTGTATTGGCGAGAATGAAAGGTTGGGGAATGCTTGGCGGCGCGGACACCGGTCGGGCGACCTTGTCTGTGCGACCAAGAGCCAGCGGAACGATACGCAATTTGTCGCACAGCGATTCGTCTCGCTTCTCTAATGCGTCAGCGAGGCTTCTGCTTGGTAGCACGATACGCGTCGCCCAGGAGAGTTCTTGCGGCACATCTTCGAGCATCGAAGAATCCGCAGACTCGCTGGTAATCTCAGGGAATCCCTGGCTATAGATGATAGTAGGAACGGGCAGCGGCACAGCCCCATGCGCTTCTAGGAACACAACGACGCTGCTACTTCGGGTGAGCTTTTCGACCTGAGCGGCTCGCTTGGCTTCACTTGTCCGTTCAAGCATGCGACTCGTTGCACCAGCGAGCCTTTTCCCTGCCTTGAGCAATGGGCGTGCAACTGAGCTTGTTGTTCGCTTTGCAAGAGCAAGAGTCTTGCGAATGGCGCTGAAATTGACCAGTTGCGAAAGTCGATAACGCGCAAGTTTTATTTTGAGAGCATCCTCATGCTCTGCAACACTCTTGATTGGTCGATCACATCGAGATTTGAAGGTCGCCTCAAGAGCATTCAAGCACTCATTGAGCTTTGCAGATTTTGCAACGCGGTATAGGGCTGACTCCGCTGGAATAGCCCTCACCTGTACTGCAGCGTCGGCCTCAGCATGAAGTTGGTGCCAGTCAGCCTGACTTGGGTCGTTGCAGAACACCTCAATCCGTCCGATGCGGCTGTTGGTACTCAAGGCCCTGACCACCGAATAGACTGAAGAGTGGTGCGGATCTGCTGCTGAAGCATTTTGACCTGCACACCATACGCTTATTTTTAGCTTCGGAGTTGGCATTGCGCTAAACCAAGTTGATACACGGAGTTCGGGGTGCGGTCCAATTCTGGACACAATTTGGTCAATTGCTCACTACGCTGCGGCGCGGGTGGCCCAATCGATTTTCGTCATCCGGCCGCGGTCTAGTTCATACACCTCGTCAGCCAACTCCAAGAGTTTTTCGCGGTGCGTGATGATAATCATGGTGCGTTCCCCGCGATGCTCTGCAAGCGATTGGCAAATGAGGTCTTCGCTCTTCATGTCAATCTGACTAGTTGATTCATCAAGAATGAGGATTTCGGGATCACAAAGCAGGGCTCGCGCCAAGGCAATGCGCTGTCTTTGCCCACCACTGAGCCGTCCACCATTCTGTCCAACGTTCGTGTCGTAGCCATCCTCTAGGACAGTCGAGATGAACTCGTGCGCGTGCGCGGCACGGCTGACTGCCAGGATTTCTTCATCCGTTGCGTCAGGCTTGCCGTAACGAATGTTGTAGCTCACCGTATCATTGAACAGTTCAGTGCTCTGATTGACCAGTGCGAACCTTGATCGGACATCCTCAATCGACATTTCTCGGAAGTCGGTTCCGTTCATCATGATTCCACCATCAACTGGATCGTAGAATCGACACAGAAGGTTAATCAATGTCGACTTCCCGCTTCCGTTGGCACCGATGATGGCAATGGTGGAACCGTAGGGGATATTAAGGTTAATGTTCTCAAGTACGCGCTGTTCGGGAGTGTAGTGAAAACCAAGGTTGCTAATCTGTAGCGATCGGTGCGGCCTATCAACATTGGCTGGTACTTCGGGGTCTGCTATCGCACTTTGTTGGTCCAACAACGGGTAAAGTGCATCTGCGGCAACCGTTCCCGCGTAGATTGATGTGTAGACAGCTGAAAGTTTTCGTAGCGGATCGCTAATGCCGATCAGCATTCCGAAAAAGACAAAGAGTGCTGAAACGCTGAGCTGGTCATCGCTGATTCGAATCCCGAGAATCGATGTTTCTTGATTGAGCACGAGATAAGAGCCAGCAACAATTGTTGTACCGAGCATCCCAATTCCGAGGAACTCAATGATGGGCTTGGAGAGCGATCCAAGAAAAATGAACTTCAAGCCAAACTTCTTCATGAGCGACGTGGCCACTTCGAAGCGAGCCTGCTCAGACGATTCTCTCTGAAAAGACTGGACCGTCTGGATGTTGTTTAGTGACTCAAGCAACACCTCGTGAAACCCAGATGCTTTCGTCAGAACTCGGTTGGATACATTCTTAATGGACTTGGTCAGCATGTACAGCATCAAGCCAACCAACGGTGCAATCAGGCAGCTCATCAAGAGTAGCCGCCAGCAAATTGCACAGGCTCCAACCAGACAGGCAACAATCTTGAGAGGCTCTCGCAGAGCAGAACCAAGAGTGTTGATCAGGCCACCTGACAACATTTCCGTGGTATGAATAATCGACGTCACAAAATTGGCGTGGCCGTAACGAGAGAACGAAACTCGATCCATCGAAAGAGCTTTCGCGAAAATTTGATTTCTCATCGCTGCGGTGACGTTAAGCGCGACTCGCCCAACGAGCACTTCGTTCGAAATTAGAAACACATGCTTTACAAGCGTCGATATAACGAGCAGAAGCACGATAATTCCGATTGTCTGAAACGGATCTTTGGGCACATAGTTGTCGACCCAAGGCTCCATTTTTTTGTAGCTCTGAAGCTTCGCGGATTGTACAGTTCGCTCTCGCTGGATATCTACGTAATCATCAGGATGGCTGCCAGCCGCCTCTGCTGCAGCGATTTGCGTGCTTAGATTCGCAACGCTCTCGTCTAGCCGCGTCATCTCGTCGTCAATCCACTCTTGGGCTGAACGCCCTTGAATGGTGACTTCCAGAATTGGGAAAAAGGCCCCGATGTTTGCCCCCCACAACGCTGCAACCATGAAAGAGCAGGCGGTAGCAAGGATCAGGGATGGCCAGAACTTGGTCGCGGAGCGGAGAGCTCGAATGAAGTTCTTCATTGACATTCAGTTGGCGAGTAGACGAATTTGCTCCTGACGGGATGGAGCACTTTGGCCGAGGGATACCAAGTTGAAGAGGGCATGTCGAGGCGAATCTTTTGCAATCGATCGATCGGCGCTCACGTCATAGAAATTCTCTATTGCCGTTCACTTGGGCCAACAGTATGTTGGGCGCGAAACCGAATGACCGGAAATTGGATTTCCAGCTTCGGATTGACCACGCCCAAAGTACTCGACTTCGTCGAGATGTGAATCACTCGCTCGGAAGGAACCGAAATGCGACAACGTAGAATTAGCGTCGCAGAGCCTTGCCTCGATGGAAACGAGGCGAAGTATGTGAATCAATGCATTGAAGAAACATGGATTTCTTCCCGCGGTGAATTTGTCGATCGTTTTGAAGCGGCTCTGGCACAGCAGTGCGGAGTGAGGCACGCTGTGGTTACCAGCAACGGCACCACAGCCTTGCACTTGGCTTTGCTAGCTCACGGTGTCTCTCAAGACGACGAAGTGATCATGCCATCACTCACGTATGTCGCCACCGCGAATGCTACCAAATACTGCAATGCCCACCCGGTATTCATCGATTCAGAGGCGAACTACTTTGCGGTCGATAGCGAAAAACTTGAAGCTGCCATAACATCGCGAACCAAAGCCATCATTACGGTACCGCTATACGGCCATCCGGTTGATATGGACCCGATTCGTGCGATCGCAGCAAAGCACGGGATTTCAGTCATCGAAGATTCTGCAGAGGCCATTGGCGCCACCTACAAAGGGAAGCCTGTTGGCTCGTTGGCAGACTGCTCAACGTTCAGCTTCTTTGGTAACAAGCTGATCACAACGGGCGAAGGCGGTGCAGTTGTCACCGATAACGAAGAACTTGCCAATCGCATGCGTTTCCTACGCGGTCAAGCAGTGTCGCCAGATCAGAACTACTGGCATACGGAAGTTGGGTACAACTACCGCATGACGAACGTAGCGGCGGCTATTGGCGTCGCGCAGATGGAACGCATTGATAGCCATATTGCGAAACGTCGTGTTGTCGCAGAAATCTATGACCGAACTCTCGGCAGCTTTGCGTTGATCGAAAAACCGCAAGTTGCGCCTTGGGCAACGCATTCCTATTGGATGTACACGATCCTGTTGGCAGAGAATGCTGGTATTGACCGTGATCTGTTCATGCAGCGACTAAAAGACTCAGGCATCGAGACTCGACCTGTTTTCTATCCAGTCCATACACTGCCGCCCTACCAGCAGTATCCTGCCGATTGCCCGGTCGCTAGCGATCTTGCAGCTCGTGGAGTCAATCTGCCGACCCACGGTAATCTCAGCGGCGAAGATGTTGAATACGTCTGCGAGCAAGTGAAGCTGGTGGCCAAGTCGCTCATCGGTAGCCGAGGGCAAGCCGCATCGTCTCGAGCCGCCTAGGTAGTGCGGGTCGCACGGACGTATCGCGTGTCCACCCACCGCGCCGGCCAGGCTGGCTTGCATCGGACTGCCAGGCAAGTTTTCAGCGGAATGCTTCAAATCACTGCAGGGTAGGCAATCGTCACGAGCGAGTCAAAGTGGTTCGAGCGTCCCGACGAGAATTGCTGGAATCGGCTGTCCCAGCCGAGCTGCAATGTTCTGCAACTTCAAGCCTTGGCCAGCCCTGGCAAGCGTTGCCGCTCAGTGAAAAAGCAGCGGTTGACACGCCTGCGTGAGCTAGAATGCACGCGACTTACGTGCCGGGTTGCCTGAAACACGAGCACCTGCTTTCAGCCTGCTGATGATCACCGAACCCGCGCTCGCTACCACTTCATCACCAAGCTGCACTTTGTCAATCACGCAGCTATTCATGCCAAGGTAACACGCTGCGCCGATTTGAGAGTTGCCACCAACTTGCACGCCTGGCGCAGTAGAGACATAGTCGCCTACTGCAGTTTCATGACCGATGCCAGTGTGGTAGTTCAACGTCACAAAGTCACCAAGAATGACTTGCGGCCCGACGACGCAATGCGGGCATACGAGCACACCTTCACCCGACTGCTCTGCATTGAAGACTGAGGTTGGGTGGACAACGCTCTTGAAGATAGCCCCGTTTGCTTTGAGCTTCGCGCAGACTTTTCTCTTCACACTTGGCGTTGAGATAGCATTGACGATCGGCGTTGCATCCGAAAACTCGACTTCGTCCTCAGGTACGCAACGAAATCCCGTTGATTCGATTGCAGACTGGCTTTCGTCACCCAAGAAGCCCAGGAAGGCTGTCTTGGGCAGACCGGAGTCCAAAGACCAGTTGAGTACTTCCAAAGCGAAATTGCCGACCCCAAGTATGTACCAACCGTCCAAGATAGCCTCTGCTTTCAAGTGAACGTTCGCTGAACAGCCAACAGTACTGCGTTACAACCAAGAACAACGCAAACACATTGCTGGCTCGTTAACCAGCTTTTTTGAAGCGGTGATTGATTTCCACGTTTTCCTGGATAATCTTGTGCGGAACAAAATTAGTTGGAAGATGCGACTTCAAGAACTTCTTGAGCTGCAGTTTCGTGAGTTCGGCGTTCTCTTTGGTTTGATACTTGAGTTCAATATGGTGACCAGTAATCGGGTTGGTTGCACCATAAGCAGTCACCCGCAAAATATCGGGGTGCTCCATTGCTGCCGTTTCAATGACTTCTGGCAGGATTTTTTCGCCGCCAATGTTTATCCATTCCGTGGTTCGACCGACAATTCGAATCTCTCCGTCGTCATTTTGCTCGACAAGATCCTTGGTGTCGTACCAGCCCTGATCATCAAATGGCGAATCTGCGTTTAGATAGCCAACCATCTTGTTCGTTGCGCGAATCTTCAGCACTCGATCTTCGATTTTGGTTTCGATACCTTCTCCGCCGACCTTCATCCACAGAGAGTCTCGCGCGACCGACTTGACTCGCATGATCCCCAATTCACTCATGCCATATGTCTGCCGAAAGTCGACATTGGGGAGCAGTTCGCAGAGCCGCTTCAAGCTTGGTTCATCCATTCGTTCCGTTCCGTACGTCACAACCTTAAGGCTGTCGAGACGTTCCTCTTCTAGCACATCACTGAGCAGCAACATACGTAGAAACGTCGGCGTCGTCGGCAGTAGCTCAACGCCAAAGTCCTTAACATCGCGAACGATGTCTCCAACTTTGCGGCTGAGTGGAAAGATGACTGTGCCTTTGTTGTACAGTGTGTGTAACAAAGTGTTCACGCCGCCAATGTGGTCGAACAAAAGGAAGTTCAGCGTCCGAAGTGTTGGACGTGGAGTCCTAAAGCGATTTAGGAATTGAGAAAAATCGTGAAGGATGGCTTTGGGTTGGCCGGTTGTTCCGGAGGAAAACAAAACTAGGCCGGGACTGCCCGCTGCTCTGACT
>CAYPLE010000018.1:26910-70597 GCA_964411445.1 uncultured Pirellulaceae bacterium | reverse complement strand
TCGGTGTTGTCTTCGTGTTGGCCCATGAGTAGGTCATGTTTCCAATCGCCGCACCAGAGTAGCTGATCGAAGAAAGCGTTTGCCGACACTCGTTCCATCTGGATAAGTATACCCGGTGAGCTGTTCCCTTATCATCGTAGCTGGTCAACGCAATCATTTCGCCCCTGGACTGAATCCAATTCACCAACGCAAAATTAGTGTCGATCAGTGCAAATTAGTGTTCCTTCTCAAATCCATCGGTCAGCTTGCCCTCGTCACCAGGAGCCAGAGCGACTAGCGTATTACTCTCCAGGAATCTCGTACTCAAATAGGCGCCGGTTGGCTACACCCGTGCGTGAAGCGATGTCTTCAGGGCCGCGCAAAAATGGCGGTTGGAAGCCAGTATGTCAAAACAACGGACCGATCGTGCCACTCCGATAAAATGGTCAAGCGGTGTGAAAAACTGGCTTGCCCAGCTACTTCATCGCCCCTCGATTGGTCTTTGGGACGCAATTGACTAGAATTATGTCCCCCACGTGATGCTTTGGCAGTTCGTTGCCAGCCAGTTTGGGCCGAAACCGGCAATTTTGGTGCGGTTTCGTACGGCTAGTTCAGTCTTCCATCGCCAGAGCTTGACGCATCCCACCTCCGTTTGATTCAAAAAGAAACACTGCAATGATGCTTCGCTTCCAAGTTTTAGCTGCCCTGTGCGTATTTTTGTTGCCTCCAGCGGTGAGTCTTGGCCAAGAAGATCCAACCATGCTTGGCCTCTCGAAGGACAAGCCTGCTGAAGGTCCAAGTGTCAAAGTTGATGGCGGCTACATGGTGCCTTACCAACTGAAGATTCCTGGGACAGATGTGACAATCGACATGGTCCCTGTGCCCGGCGGAACATTTAAGCTGGGAGCTCCCGAGGACTCGGATTTCTTCGCGGATGACCAAGGGCCCCAGGTTGAAGTTGCCGTAAAGCCAATGTGGGTTGCTAAGTACGAAACGACTTGGAAACAGTATCAGGCGTACATGGCGATGTATCCACTGTTCAAGGATTTGCAGTCGCGTGGCGTTCGGAAGGTTGACGAGACAACCAAGATCGACGCCGTAACGACTCCGACAGAATTGTATGACCCAAGCTTTACGTACGAGTTTGGCCAAGATGACGATCTGCCTGCGACAACGATGACGCAATATTCGGCCAAGCAGTTTACAAAGTGGTTGAGCAAGCTGACGGGGCGACAGTATCGCTTGCCCGCCGAATCGGAATGGGAGTACGCTTGTCGTGCTGGAACGGAAACCGCGTTTTCGTTTGGTGACGACGATTCTGAACTCGACGACTATGGCTGGTTCTATGATAACGCCGACGAAATGCCGCACAAAGTTGGGAAGAAGAAACCGAATCCATTCGGTCTGTACGACATGCATGGCAATGTAATGGAATGGGTGATCGATGGTTACACAGAAGATGGCTATGCAGCAATCGCCGGTAAAGAGAAACCGTTGGCTGTGAAGGATACAATTCGCTGGGCTGAGACCTTGGAAAACCGCGCGGTTCGTGGGGGTAGTTTCCAAGACGATCCCGAGCTACTGACCAGCACGGCCAAAATCGGTTCTGACGACGAATCTTGGAAAGAAGAAGATCCAAACGTTCCGTTGAGCCCGTGGTGGTACACCAGCGATCCATCCCGCGGAGTTGGCTTTCGTATCTTTCGATCTTACGAGCCATTGCCCAGCGATTTGATCGCTAAGTTTTGGGAAATCGACAATGAAGACATCGAATTCAACGTCGAAACGCGACTCGTCGATGGTCGCGGAGCAATTGGTGTCGTTGATCCGAAATTGGCTGATGAAATTGAGAAAGCCAACAAGTAGCTGATCTGGGGGCCGCTTAGTCGCGAGAATGTCGGTGCATCACGCCGTGCAATCCGTATGGTGCAATTCAATGCAATTCGAAGGAGTAGAATTTGCCTGCCGACAGTCATGCTGGTGAAGAAATTGATCGCCTACAGTGGGGCAAGCTTGCTGATTGGGCACAATTGGTTCGATTGCCGACAGCATTCACACTCATTTCTAACAGTCTGACCGCAGCAATCATCGTCGGTTCCGGCTGGCTACCCGTGTCGGCATTGTTGCCAACGTTGGTTGCGTCGATATTCGCTTATTGGGCTGGGATGATTCTAAACGATGTCGTTGACATTGAAGAGGATCGGATTCATCGCCCGAGCCGGCCACTCGTCCGAGGCCGTATTTCATCCGTGGTTGCAGGGCATGTGGCAACCGGAATGCTGCTGATCGGACCGATCATCATTCTGGCGGTGTGCACCACCCATCCGTCCAATCAGCTTTGGCTTGGGGCAGCTTTCATGGCGAGCGTGAGTTTGTCGTGTTGCGTTCGGTTATACAATTCACCGGTAAAGTCGACTGTTCTTGGGCCGGTTGTGATGGGCGCCTGTCGGGCTGCCAATATTCTGATGGTTGGGTCAGTTATGTTGGCTGTCAACACAGTCGAAGAAAACGTCCTCGACTTGCCAGGGCCGCTGCTGATGTTGGCCACGGGGATTGGCATCTACATTGTTGGCGTTACCGTTTATGCTTTCAAGGAAGAACAGGAGAGTTCACCGGCTCTGTTGTTGTTCGGCCTGCTGCTGGAAATCATCGGATTGGTTTGCCTTGCTTGTCTGCCTCGCTGGGCTGGGGAAGGAAACCTGCCGGCTGGAATGCTGGATTCCGTCCGCGGCTTTCCTCTCCTGGTCGGTCTAATCGGCGTCACGGTGGTGAGGCGTGGATTTGGAGGCGTTTCTCATCCTGTGTCGCGTAAAGTGCAGTTGGCGGTAAAACATGCACTTTTAACGCTTATCTTGCTTGATGCTGCAATCGTTTTGTTGTGGGCGGGCGTCTGGTATGCCATTCTGATCATTGTCCTCTTGGCACCTGCCTTGATTAGCGCCGCTCGAGTTCGCAGTACCTAACTGCGTTCACGCTTGGAACGGACCGGTTGCAGCGCTCGCGTTTAAGACGACGGACCGCTCAAATGCAATCTGGCAGTACAGGTTTGCAAGCACCAAAGGCTGATAATGATGACCGAGTTTCAACGGTTTCCGAGCGTACTGCGCACAAGCATCGCTGTGGCGCTGCATGCAGTGTGTGTCTTTCCTGCGATCCCCAAATTGATCGCCACTGAGCCAGTTTTCGCTGAGCAGGCTGCCGAGGATGCTCAGCAGACTGGCAGCTCGACGTCTCAGCTTCGAAGCGAGGCTTTGCAGGTCGCAAAGGAGAGCGTCGCGACTCTAACCGGTCGCTTCGCAACGAAAGGCGGTTATTTGTGGCAATACGCATTGGATGGATCCCTGCGAGAGGGCGAGGGAGCCGTGCAGACGAAAACAGTTTGGGTGCAACCGCCTGGAACGCCCACTCTGGGGCTGGCCTTTGTTCGTCTGTATGAAGCGACGGGTGACCGAGAATTTCTCATCGCCGCCCGAATGGCCGCCGAAGCACTGCGAGCGGGACAGATGAAATCAGGTGGTTGGCAGGCGGCGGTTGAATTTGAACCGCAGCGGCGGAAGAAGTGGGCATACCGTACCGATGGAGGAAAGCATGGTAAGGATCAGTCGAGCTTGGATGATGACAAGACGCAGTCGGCGCTACGTTTCCTGATCGCGTTGGACTTAGCGACCAGCCAACAGGACGCCGTGGTGCATGAGATGGTGGAATTTGGCCTCGCAGGATTAATTGCAAATCAACTTCCCTGCGGAGCGTTTCCGCAAGTTTATCCGGTGCCGTTTGATTTCCCGGGGCGAAACGGAACGCCAGCCCAAGCGAGCTTCCCGGAAACTTGGCCCAAGACTTATCAGGGCCATGGGGAATATTGGTACAAGCCAACGCTCAATGACAATCTAGCTGGGGATGTGGTCGGAACGCTCGTGATGGCGCACGCGGCCTATGGCAACGATGAGTTTCTGGATGCGGCAGTGCGGTTTGGAGAGTTTTTAATCAGAGCACAATTGCCCCAGCCACAACCTGCTTGGGCACAACAATATAGCTATGATCTGCATCCGATTTGGGCTCGCAAGTTTGAGCCTGCTGCGGTGACCGGTGGTGAGTCGCAGGATGTGATGATGACACTCATGGATCTGTATGAGCTGACTGGGCGGCAGGATTTTCTGGAGCCGATTCCACGAGCGATTGCGTATCTCGATCAGTCTCGTCTAGCAAACGGAAAGCTGGCAAGGTTCTATGAGCTGGAAACAAACAAGCCGCTGTACTTCGACCGAAAGTACAACTTGACTTACGATGATTCCAACGCCCCGACGCACTACAGTTTCGAAGTTGCGAGTCAACTGGATCGTATTCAGACGCGGTACCAACGGCTCGCTGAAACAGGCGTGCAAGCTCGTGCTGGAGACCAGCGGAACACTCGTGATACGAACAGTAGGATTCAGCGCCTGATCGATACAGCAGGTAAAGACCGTGTTTGGGCGAGTTCTGGTCGGTTGAGATTCAACAAAGTTGACACATTTGTTGTCGACATGAAGACGGTCGCAAGCAACCTCACACAACTGGCGGAGTTCCTTTCCAAATAGCGTTCCTGTGCAGATACTTGTCGAAGAGACTCCGCATGAAGAAACGAAAACGCTTAATTGGATTGCTTGCATTCGGCCTTGTTGCCACAGCAGCCTCGCTGTGCTGGATCGATTTTTATGTTCGTCGTCCGGTCGGAGATGGGCCTGCTGGACCTTCGGTTGCCGCCAAGCCGTTCCGTGAAACTTGGACGCGGCGTAAGGTGTTGCTGCTGGGGATTGGAGACAGCATCACAGCGGGACTTGGAGCCAAGTCCAAGCAGCACTCGTATTTTGAGCGGTTGCTGGCTAATCCGGATGACGAATATGCGGACATGCGGGGGAAGTGTTTGAAGAAGGTGTTGCCAAACATTGAAGGTCGCAACCTGGCCCAATCCGGCAGCACGTCTTTGCAACACTATGATCGTATTGTCGGTGAGCTGGAGGCCTACCCAGCAGACGTGTATGGAATCGTCGTCATGACCACGGGCGGCAATGACATCATTCACAACTATGGCAGGTCGCCCCCTCGCGAAGGCGCCATGTACGGTGCTTCGATGCATCAAGCCGAGCCGTGGATCGCAGCGTTCGATAAACGTTTGGATGAGATGATTTCGATCATCGAAGGTGCATTTCCAGGCGGCTGTGAAATCTACTTAGCCGATATTTACGATCCGACGGATGGCGTTGGCGACGCTCCGAGTGTTTTTCTACCGCATTGGCAGGACGGGCTCGCCATCCACGCCCGATACAATGCCGTGCTTGTGCAAGCAGCCGTCGATCACAGCAATGTTCATCATGTTCCCCTTTGGCAGAACTTTCTCGGCCACGGTTCCCACTGCCGACAATTCTGGCGGTCGACTTACCAAGCGAGCGATCCACACTACTGGTTTTACGACAATATCGAAGATCCCAATGATCGTGGTTACGACGCGATCAGGAGGATTTTTCTGAACGAGTTCCTCGATCACAGCAGCCTCCGCTAGCGGGCTGTTGAGGCAGAGGCTGGGCCATTGTAGTGATGGCATCTTGCCGCCATGGCGATCGCACGTTGGGCGACGGTGAACTTATACTCGTCCAAAAAGTAGCGGAGACACGATTTGGCCTGGAGCGATCGCTAGCATTGGAGCGCTGCGCCGGTGTGCTATGTGGTAATTGCGGAATCTCGCAGAACCCACCTTGCCGCACCTTCTCTATATTCCTAGTATCCCAGAGGAATGTAGCGCGCCGGTGCGCAGATAAAAAACGCTTAAAGCAATGACTTGCTTCAGGGAAATGAGAATGGATGCTCAGCCTGTGCAGCGAACCTCGGCTTTATTGATCATGTTGTCGATCATATTTGCCGGTGGGTGTCGCATGCCTTGGAAGCCAATGCAGCTTTCACAACGCAGCTTGGAAACCGCAGATCCAGATTTCGAAGGACTCTTGCGCGCCGAGCGTGAGGCGTCGAATGAGTATTCGGACGAATTTGATTTTGCTGAGCGGCAGCGCGTCAATCGTCGGCCTGGAGTTGCGGGTTCCGCACGAGGCTCAATATCTGACAGTGATTTCGATTCCGATGTTGCTGCGGCCGAAGGAGAATTGTCGCCCGAACAAGCAGCCATGTTGCGCAAGCAGATGGAACTCGTGAGCGAGCTTCGACGGCAAGCAGATTCGCATCAACTGGCGTCGCAAGAGCCACCGCAGGTGGAAGCCGACGACGGTCCGCAGGAGTTCAGCTTGAGCGACATGGACAGCGATATAGACAATGTGAGCCCAGACAAAATTGCGGCCTTTGAACAGAAAATTGCTGCCGCAAAAGAGAAGATGCGACGTCAATCTGATATGGCCGCGTCGACTCTAGCAAACAAGGCGACGGAAGCTGCCGATTTAGGAGCAGTTGCCATGTCGTCGATGCAAGCAGTCGCAACTGGCAAGGCCGATGACGCCGTGAGTCGCGCCAGCTACGAAGCGAACAGCCATTCGTCTTCGTATCCTACGGATGAAATTTCTCCTGACGTCCGGAACGTTCCGGTTGCCCCCAATACCCGCGGCAGAAGCGAATTGTCTTGGAAGGAAATGGTAGCAGAAGCACGTCAGATCTTGGACGACCAACTCGCTGCCGCGGCTAGCCCAGAGCATCGTGTTGAACTTGAGAAGTCACGTCGATTGTTGAGTCTGTCTATCAACGACTTGCCGGCTGCGATGGAGCCGGTGCCGGGCATTGAGAAGAGTTTGCAAGAGTATTATCGCTACACGATGCAGGGCTGGAATGATGCCACCAATCCGCGCGGTCATCCCGATCCGAGGAAGCGGGCTGCCCTTGCCCTGTCTAGCCAACGAAAGGCGACACGCCAATTGGCTGCTGCGAGTGATCTCTCGGTAAGCAACGCTTCGTTCTGTAGTGTGGTCAACAGCTACGGTAATGTCGAGCGGTTCGAAGCTTACGACTTCAAGCCTGGCGATGAAGTGCTCTTGTACTGCGAGGTCGATAACTTCGTCAGTCAGAAATTGCCCAACGGCAAAGACCACGAAACCAACCTTCGCGGTACCTACAAGATCTACGATGCAGCCAGTGGGCGGCCCGTTGATCAGCAATCTTTGCCGGCCAATCGAGAGGTCAGCAAGACGGTTCGCCGCGACTATTTCATGGTGTATCGAATCTGGCTTCCGAACAATCTTGTTCCCGGTAGCTATGAACTCAAGTTAGACATAGAGGACTTGCATGGCAGCAAGTTCGGCAGCGAAACGATTGAATTTAGGATTGTTCAATAGTGGCTGTTGAGGGAAAGATCGAAATTCGCGTACGTTACAACGAAACGGACGGTCAAGGCCGCGTTCACCACGCTCAGTACCTGAATTACTTTGAGCGGGGGCGCGTCGAATTGCTGCGTGATTTAGGTCACAGCTACAAAGACTTCGAAGCGACGGGGCTGATGTTGGTCGTTGCGGAGATGAATGTTCGTTATCTCAATGCGGCTGAATTTGATGATCTGCTGACGCTGTCGACGCGGGTTAACAAGGTTCGCCGCGTGCGGATCTTTCACGACTACACGCTCACCGGGGCAAGTGGGACGCCGATTGTCGAAGCTTCCAGCACCATTGCCTGCGTCGACCGATCGGGCAAGCTTCAGGCTCTGCCCGAATACTTGCGTGCAAGTTAGCAGCCAGCTAGTTGTTCTCAGCAACCTTCTCCGCAGCACGCATGACGCGCATGATATTGCCGCTCATGATCTTGTGGATGTCGGTCTCGCTGTACCCGCGGTCAAGCAAGACTTGGGTCAATGCGGGGTACGTCGACACGTCTTCGAGTTGCTTTGGCAGGATGCTAATCCCGTCGTAGTCGCTGCCTATTCCCACATGGTCGATGCCAGCCACTTTAACAACATGGTCAATGTGATCTGCCACGTCTTGGATAGTACCTGGGTAGATCGGATTACGCATGCGATATTTTGCCATCTCGCGATCAATCGTTTGTTGATCGTCGCCGTACTTCTCCCTAAGCGCACGGCCTTGTTCAAACATGCTGTTCGTGTTGACAGCCGATTTGGGAACTACAAACCCTGAGAAGAAATTGATCATGACGACGCCGCCGTCGTCAGGCAGTTGCTTGAGGATGTCATCGGGGACGTTGCGAGGATGATCCGCAACACCACGCGCTGAAGAGTGTGAAAAGATGACAGGAGCGGAACTCGTGTCGAGAGCGTCTTGCATTGTCTTTGGCGACACATGCGAAATGTCAACGAGCATGCCCAAGCGGTTCATTTCTCGTACAACTTCGCGACCAAACTCACTCAAGCCATTGCTCTTTGCTTCGTCGCTGCAGGAGTCGGCCCAGTCGAGTGTGTCGCTGTGCGTGAGCGTCATGTAACGCGTGCCCATTGCATACAGCCGGCGGAGCTTTTCGATCGAGTTTTCAATCGAGTGGCCCCCTTCGACACCGATCAGCGAAGCGATTTTTCCAGATTCGCGACAGCGTTCAATGTCCGCAACGGTGTAGGCGAGTTCGAAAGTTTCCGGATATCGCTCCACCATTGCGCGGACGATATCGATTTGTTCGATGGTCATCTGGTGGCTTTTCCCGGATTCAGCCGTGTGTGCTGGGACGTAAACGCTCCAGAATTGAGCACCAACGCCGCCTTCCCGAAGTCTTGGGATATCGGTGTGGTTGCGCGTTTGACGTTGCGAGATGTCAAACTTCTCAAATTTCATCGACGCTTCGGTGCGAATGAACCAGGGCAGGTCATTGTGCCCGTCAAAGACGAAGCTCGCCGCATGAATGTCTTTGGCTTTTTGGCTGACTGTCACAGGTTTGTACTCTTGGGCTGAGGACGGTTCTTGAGCCGAACAACGACTGTTGTCCAGAGGCTGAACCAAGATTGCAGCCAGGATTGCGAAGACTGCAGTGGTAGAAAATGCGTGTGGAGAGAGGCGACAAGCTCGGTTGGCTATATTTGGCATGAAGGTTTCCCCATCTGCGTTGGCGGATTTGGTAAATTGTCCATCTATTGCGTTCAGCCAAGCATACTCGACCTGAGTTCTAACGGCGAGCCACCTGGTTGCTGAGCGCGCAGGCTAACTGTGTCCCAAACAATAAATTCAAGAGTCGTGACGCGCAATGAATGAATCTTCGCCGGATCCTCAGCCATTTCTGCCGCGAGTTCGGATGATTTGGTTCTTTGTCACGGTATTAGTCGTCACCCTCGCACTTGCCGTCGTGCAAGCGGCCGAGCAGGGCAGGGGGTTGGCGATTGCAATGGTGGCGACGGTCGTTTTTTTTGTGGCATTCGCAATTCTTGCAGGGATCAGTTTCTTGATTGCTTACTCCTGTGGCGCGACCGAAAAAGCTCTGGCCGGCAAAGATGAGCCCAGCAGTCCATTTGCGACAGATCGTCTTCCTGAGCAAGTGGTTCCACCGAGGGTTGTGCCAAATGACTGATCAACCCACGCTCAATTCCCGCCATAGAGCGGCGCGCAACGTCCTGGTCGGCCTCGGCAGCGTGCTGTTCAGTCTAGTGTTCTGGCCGTGTGCTTCAATTGCGCAGCTTACCGATGCGTTCGTCACGACCGGATCCAAGGGACGCGATGTTCTTGCTGTGACGACTCAGTGCAGTCCCGCGGGCAGCGGCGGACTGGGAAAGGCGAGCGTAACGATTGCAAGCACGACGGGTCCTAGCCAATCCGAGCGAAGGCTGCAAGTCGCACTGTATATTCGTTCGTACGGTGATAGTGCTCCGGTTGGACGTGTTGTTCGTCGGAGTGTGACGCTGCCAGAAGGTCAGGTGTTCGTCGAAGTTGACATTCCATTCGTGTCTGAGAATCAATTCAGCTACGACGTCGAAGTCTTCGAGGGACGGCGTAATATCGAGAACAAAACTCGTCAGCGAACTCGTTCGCGAAACGCCACTGAATTTAACATAGTCAACAGCAACGTTTTCTATTCGCGGGCTGCAATCATCCTGGCAACTCGCACGGAAGCAAACCAGTTGCAGGTAAGTGGCGAACTTCAGCGAATGGAATTGCTATTGTGGGGCAGTGCCGCAAATCAGCCGTTGTCTTGCGTCGCCCAAGAAGACATGTCAAACGACTGGCGATCGCTGCTTGAGTATGATTTTGTCATGCTGCCAGCGCCCTTGCTAGATCGACTAATCAGTCGTGCACCGGGGAAGTCTCAAGCGCTAGAGGACTACGTGTCCGCAGGGGGGCGTGTTGTAATCTATTCCGAGGCGGGCGTTGACTCCGAAGAAGTGTTTTCGAAGTGGATTCCGGAGCAGTTTAGCCGACTGCAATGGTCTCACATGAACGCTCCGGCGGAGTCCTGGTGGAATCGAAATCACCTTCAGGTTAATAATGTTAATTCGAGTGCGGCAGCAAATTCGACCGGCGGATTTCAGTTGGCACCACAATATGCAGGCAACGGACCTATTCAAGTCAGGCTCCCGGACGGGCGGATCGTCACCGTTAGTAGTGTGCAACAAGCCAACAACCTGTTGCAGACTCGGCCTGGATCTCAGATTATCAATTTAGCGGGCACGGTGGGGGGCGGCTACGTTCAGACGCCCAGTAATGTAAAACGTCCCGAAGTAAAGGATGAATCGCTTCAACTGCGTGGAGTGGCCTACGACGCGGCAGTAGCTGCGGAATCTGGTCTGGCCTGGAAAGGGCTCTCGGCAGTTCGCTTCTTTGACGATACCTGGCGATTGCTAGAGGAGAGCGCTGAGATTTCCTCTAGCTATTCTTCTGGCGCAGTGATCGAATCGAGGCTGGGGGAGGTCCGGAGTCGGTTGTTTCAAACGCTTAGCGATTCGCCCGTGCGTCTCGCGCACCTGCACGCCGGTGACGTAGTCTTGATGAATGCGTCTCCATTGTCTGCGAACGTCAATTTTGATTTGTCCTTGCGCCCACTTCTAACGAGAGGTGTGCGGTCGGAGGTCGCTAGCGAAGTCGATGGTGACTGGGGGTTTCGCAACATCATACGTGCCGTTGGCAAACCACCTGTGTGGACCTTTTGTTTTGCAGTTGCCTTGTTTGGCGCACTGCTGGGACCGGGGTTGCTCTTCTTTACCGCTCGCATGTCGCGCCGAAGCCTGATGTTATTGTTTGTTCCAGTGGTCAGCTTGTTTGCAACGGTTTCGATTATCACCTACGGCGTTTTTCATGAAGGTTTTGGGACATACTTGCGAACTGTCTCGGTGCAATGGGTCGATAGCGAAACACAGGAGGGTTTTGCTTGGAGTCGCCAAAACTACTTTGCGGGTGCACCAGATCGGCGCGGGTTGGTTTTCGAAGCAGACACCTATGTTCGTGAAGTGCACATGCCTGGATCTGAAAACTCCTACACGATAGACCCAAGGGAAGACGTCGGGGTGGATTTGTTTCTCGATGGCGACAGGCAGGTTTGGAGACAGTGGCTGCGGGCAAGAAACCAGCAACAATTGATGGTTGGGCACCGCATATCGGGTGTTCGGCTGCCAGTGGCTGTTGAGCAGGCTGGCGAAGGGCTGGTTCGGTTCACGAATTTGTCGCGACAGACGGTGAAACTTGCCGTCGTTCGTGATGCGTCCGATCTGCACTATGTTTGTCACGACTTGGCCCCAGGCGCTGCTGAGGTCGTTGAAGGCGGCGACAAGGCTGCAGTCATGTCTCAGACGGCTCGCCTGTGGGCTGATATAAGGCCGACTCCGCCACCGGAACTGCGGGTTGGAGGTGGTTCGTTGCTGCAATTCGGCAGGAATCGGTTTTCCATTGGCAATAGTGGTTCTGATGTCCTGAACAATACCTTCAAGCAGTATTTTTCAGACCAAGCCGAGTTGCCACTTGGCACTGTCGCGGCGGTGGTTGGCCTTACGGATTGTTTGGAGTTGCCTGTGCAAGGTGAAACTGAAGAGAGTATTCACTTGATTATCGGAGCCAACGCATGGTAACCACGACTGTAGGACATCCGATGATTCAATTGCGCCGAGTGTTTCGCTACTTCGGCGCAACAAAAGCGGTAAACGATGTTTCGTTCGAAGTGGAGGCCGGGCAGGTCTTCGGTTACATCGGACCAAATGGCGCAGGCAAGACAACCAGTATGCGGATTCTGTCAACGCTAGACCTCCCAGACTATGGCGATGCACTCATCGACGGGTTTTCTGTCATCAACGATCCGGATCGTGTTCGGAAGCGACTGGGGTTCATGCCGGATAATTTTGGCACCTATCCAAACATGAATTGCGTCGAGTACTTGGATTTCTTCGCGCGGTCCTACGGAATTGTTGGTCGTGATCGAACGAAGGCAATTCGCCATACTTTGGGTTACACCGGATTGGATAAAATCGCGGAAAAACCGATTCGCGGTCTATCAAAAGGGATGCGTCAGCGGTTGTGTTTGGGGCGAGCGATGATTCATGATCCAGCCGTTTTGATTCTGGATGAACCAGCAAATGGCCTGGACCCTCGCGCGCGGATTGAACTGCGGCATATGATTCGTGGCTTGGCAGCCCAAGGAAAGTCGTTGCTTGTATCCTCACACATTCTCACCGAATTGGGCGAAATGTGCGATGCGATTGGGATTATCGAACGCGGGCAGTTGATCGTCAGCGGTACTGTGGCGGATATTAAATCGCAGCTCAGGCCGCATGTTGATGTAAAGGTGACACTTGCTGGGGCTGGTTCGCAACTGGCTGAGTGGTTGGATGGCAAGCCAAATGTTTCGGAAATACGGATTAGCGATTGCGTGGTGCGATTTCAGTTTTCCACCGACGATCCTGCTGAGCAAGCGGCACTGCTGAAGGCGATTGTGCTTGCCGATTTTACGATTCTTGAGTATTCCACCGAGAGTCGTTCGCTCGAGGATCTCTTCCTTCAGATAACGACGGGAGCTGTTCAATGAGCAATGCTGATGTGGGAGCCGGAAACGCTGCTTTGGACGTCGCCGCTGGGATGGGAGCTGGCAATACTGAGCAACATGAGACGAACCGTATTGCCCGCGATCCGGTCGATAAGTGGGATGCGTGGTGGACATGGTTGGGCGAAAAGTCCAATCCCATCGTCGTCAAGGAGATTCGGCAGTCGCTAAAGAGCCGTCAGTTTTCAATTAGTTTCGGGCTGACTTTGATTGCGGCAGTGGTTTGGACACTCATTGCCGTGTCATTGATGGTGCCACGGATCTACTACGTGCCGGGAGGTTTGCCTCTTCTTACAGGATTCTTCTGCATCCTTACGCTGCCATTGATGGTTATCATTCCGTTTAGCGCGTTCCGCTCGCTGACTAGTGAAACGGAGGACGGAACGTTTGAGCTCTTAAGTATTTCAGCACTTTCGGCAACGCAGATCATCTACGGGAAGATGGCATCTGCGAGCGTGCAAGTGGTGCTTTATCTTTCCGCCCTCGCGCCGTGTATCGTGATGACGTACCTGCTCCGAGGCGTCGGAATGTTCGCGATTCTTCTGATTCTAGGCGTCACCGTACTTTTCTCGATTGCCGAGACAGCCGCGGCACTTTGTTTGGCCAGCATTAGTCGTTCACGAATGGTCCAAAATGGAGTTAGCGTGCTGGTGTTGGCCGGGCTCATCTTAGGATTCTTTGTGTGGGCGTCGTCGATCATTGGCATCCTGGGAAGTGGCGAGGCGGAACTTTCCAATCCGCCGAAAGAGGTTTTCTTGGTGATGTTCGGTGTTTTGACCGTTGTTGCCCTGCTGATTTCTTTGGTGCTTCGTGCTGCCTCAGCCGCAATCGACTTTGCCAGCGAGAATAGTTCGACGCCAATCCGCATGCGGTTGTTCATGCTGGTTGCTTTGATGCTGTTTTGGACTGTGCTTGGCGCTGTTGCAGCTCAAAATCTTGGGGTTCTGTTCCCATGGTTGGTGTGCTTGTTTGTGCTCATGATGTTTGTCGGCGCCCTGGTCTGTGGGGAGCTTGGAGTGATTTCCCCGCGTGCGCAGCGCACACTGCCGGAAACATTTTTGGGGCGGATCTTCAAGACTTTTCTCTATCCAGGGGCCGGATTGGGTTACATCTTTATCGTTTGTCTCTTCGCCGCATGTGCTGCGACGTGCAGCGGACTTGAATTGGTGTTTAGCGCGTCGATGGAGAATTTTGTTGGCAAGTTCTCGGTTGCTTTTGCTGGGTACTTCTTAACTTGCTACTTGGCGGTTTACTTGGGGGTCAATCGACTATTCATGCTGATGCTGCCAAAGGATCTAGCGGGACGAATGATTGGTGCGTTTGCCTTGTTAGCCGTCATGTTGTTGATGGTGCATCTGGTCCCTCTATTCCTGGTGTACTACATGAATGACTATCGGGATCCCGAATATGGTATCCATCAGACGTTCAATATCTTTTGGACGGTGGGGCTGATTGGAGATCGGCAAATCGACAGCGTGTCGGGTGGACCTCTTGTGCTGCTGACACTATCGGCCATCATGGTTTTCGGTTTGAATCTTGCGATGTGTACGCGGGACGTGATGTTGGTGCGTGTCGGCATGCCCCCGCGAATTGCTGATGACGAGCAGGGTGAACCAGTCCAAGCGGCGGCGCCAGATCCCTTTGCTGATTAAAACGAAGCGAAAACCAGCCGTTCGTCGGCCTAGCGGATAAGCGGGCAATCACCCTACGTTGGCTGGTGATTTCACGGAAGACGCAGAGCCTGATTTCACGGAAGGCGCAGAGCCTGAGCAGCTTCTTGTTGGTCGGTCGCTGGTGCGTCACGATAATAAGCAATCAAGAAAGATGGAACTGAGAGCATGGATCCTTTCTCACCTGACGACCGACCCGGCCCAGAAGAACAGCCAATTCGCGCGCGAGTGCCTGATCATGTAGCCGGAGGGGCCTTTAGCACGGGGGTGATCATCATGACCGCACAGACGGAGTTCGTTCTGGATTTTGTGCAAAATCTCGGGCGACCGCACCAAGTTGTTTCGCGGGTCGTTATGCCCCATCCGGTGTTGCCGCAGTTGATCGATGCCTTGTTTCGAAACATCGAATTGTATCGAAGTCGTTGGGGCGAATTGCCGATGACACCCATGCCAGGTGGGCAGTCCGATCGTACCAATGGAATGACCGGTGGAGCTGGCGGAGCACCTGCGCAGGGCGCGGGCAAGCCTCCTCAGCCAGACGCTGGCTGGGGCGTGCAGTACGCTGGGTTGCCAGTTGACGGTGATTCTTCGACCACTGAGGATACAGATACCGGCAGTAGGGCGGATGGGCAGTCCGGCCCGCCACCTCAAGGGGCCGATGATGCGTCGACTGTTCCCGGCCACTCGGCTTCACCGGAGCTTCAACCAGAACAGCCAAACCCAGATTCCTTGAGCACTGAGCCGCAAGGGCCAGGACGGCAAAACCCTGGTGGGCAGGGCGAAGGCGCGGCGGGCGCATCTGAAGTGGGGCAACAAGCTGGCACAGCTTCTTCCGGCCAGCCAGCGGGCGGTGGTGATTCGCAGTTGGGAGCGGGAACGCGTCAGGCGACTGCTCAGGAAGTCTATGATGACTTGAAGATTCGCGATGAGATACTCAGTGGAGCGTATGCAAACGCGGTCATGATTGGCCACGGTCCGCACGAATTTTCGTTTGACTTCATCACCAATTTTTACCCCAACTCTGCTGTAAGCGCCCGGGTATTTCTGGCTGCTGGCCAAGTGCCGCGGCTTTTGGATAGTCTGCGAGGTACATGGGATCAAATGCAGCGCCGCCTTAGACAGCAAGGGCGGCCTGGCAATCCGCCTCCGGGTTCGGCAGGCGGTGGAAGCGATGGTTTTGACTTTCCAAATTCTTCTCCAGGTAGTGGGCCTTACTGATGCAGCGAATCGTGCTAGCCAGCCAGTCGCCGCGGCGCCATGAATTGATGAAGCAGGCGGGCTACGAATTTGAGGTGGCCTTGCCCAGCGAAACGGCTGAATGTGGAATCTGCACCCGCGAAACCACTCCAGAGTTGGTCGCTAGGTTGGCGTATCAAAAAGCAAAGGATGTTTTGCCGCGCGTTGACGGGGAGGCCATCGTTGTGTCTTGCGATACAGTCGCCGACATTATGGGGCGGGTTCTTGGTAAACCGGAAGATCGCCGTCACGCTGAGGAAATGATTCGATTGTTGTCGGGGCGCGAGCACGCCGTCTACAGCGGGCTGTGCGTGTGGGCCGTTCCAGGTGGTGAGCCGGACGTTCAGGTGGAAACGAGCACGCTACAAATGGCGAAGCTGTCCGAAGAACAAATCGAAGAATATCTGGATGGTGAAGACTGGATGGGGAAAAGCGGTGCTTTCGGATACCAAGATGGCCATCCTTGGCTAAAGCTGACGGAAGGAACGGCTGACAATGTTGTCGGGCTGCCCATGGATCGATTGCGAGTGATGCTGGCCAAGGTGTCAACGGACTTCACTCGACCAGGCTCCCGTGACGACTCGTAGGGCAGTACATGTCCCCAAATTTGTGAGGCGGGAACGTGGTTAAGACACTCGCTCAGGCGCTGCGTTTTGTTGAGAAAGTCAATATCTGCACAATCTTTAGCGCAAAAGCGAAGGGGATTCCATCTTTGTGGGATAGCGTCGATCTACCCGAGGGCAGTGGTGGGAATACGAAGTGGGGTGCTAAAGTAGAGGCGGTTTGGCGGTGGAAGAATGAGCTGCCGGCCGTTTATCCGGAAAAGGTGTTCTATGGCAAGATTCGCGGTGGTCATGCCGCATTAATGACCGTCACCTATCTCAAGCAGGAACACTACGCAGCAAATCACTGTCCAATTGAAGCTTGTAAGCCGCTCGCACGGGAGATTTTTGAAATCGTGCGTCGAGAGTCACCTACCACAGCAGTGGCCCGCAAGTTGGCAATAGAAACTTTGGGATGCACCAAAAGTCAGTTTGATGCGGCTCTTAAGCAGCTTCAAGTAACGCTGAATATCGCTCGATTGAACACCGCTTGGGATCAGAAGGATACTTGGGTTCCGTTCTCGGAGATGTACGCTGAAATCTTCCGTGGCTAGCACGGTACTCAGTATTGTGGTGCTCAGAATTGATATAGGCTGGGAAGTCCCAGCTCGCGGCGGATTTGAGAAAGTTGCCCGCTGTGCAGGGCGATGTGCGTGGTGTAAACGTGTCCAAGCAAGTCGCCTGCGGTTGGGAGTTGTTCGCGCAAGAAGAGAGTCTCGTTAGGCTGTTCCAGTTGGCTTGCCGTCGCAGTCGCAACCTTGGCTTTGAGCTCATCGCCAACGCGCCGCATATGTTCGACTAATTCTTGTTTGCTGAATGAGTCTTCGACGCTACCGCCCGGACTGCCCGGTCCGTAGGAGGGCATCATTATTGGGATTTCTTTTGTGGGTGCGCCCAGTGTGCTCAGTCCAAAATCCATGCCAAGTGCCAGGTGACCCGTGATCCACTTGGGGCTGTTGCTCTCACCTCGTGCAACATTAAAGTGTTCATCAGGAATGCCCTCCGCCAAGCTCGCCGCCATTGTACGCATGAGGTCGAATAGCCGAGTCATCGTTTGCCACTGAGAATTCATCTGCGTTGCCCTTAGGTGTGTGAGTAAAATTGTTCGATCGGTGAGTTTGGAATTTTAGTCAGTTACCACCTGTGTGTGCCAAGGCCTCGTCACAGTGCATGGCAGAATTTACCAGAACGTACTCGCATGGGATCTGTAACCGGATCCACTAATGGCCGAGTCAGCATTCGAACAGTCTAGAGCACCCGTGGTTGCCCTTTCGAACTCTCGGCAGCCGAAATACTCAGGCGAGGGAGTGTTGGAAGGCTTGCATTGTTCGCAATTTTGCTCCGCCGGAGAGTGGAAGTGCATGCGGTACCGAGATGTGAAGCTAGAATGATGCTAGCAATGGTCCGTTTTCGCTTGTTTGAGCTCAAGCTGCGGTCGATATTGATAACGTTGTCGAGGCATTGGCGACTCGGTTTGCATGTTTAGCGAAGGGTATCGCGATGAGTGTTGGGGAAGGTTCTGGTGCGGGTGCAGTGACTGATTACTTGACCGCCCGTGGGCGTGATTGGCCGACGATCCGTCAATTCACAGTGTTTCTTGAGAACCGCGTTGGGCAATTGCTCGAGGTAGTGAAGCGTTTCGAAGGCACCGGAATTCGAATCGTCGCACTTTCCATTAGTGATTCTGCAGAGTGTGCGTTCGTGCGTTTCTTGCTGAGTGATCCAGAACGCGGTCGAGAGATCTTGGAGCGAGCTGGATTGGCGATGATTGAGAGCGACTTGATCGGCGTGGAACTCCCCGACAGTTCCCAGCCGCTGTTAAGTGTTTGTTCAGCCCTGTTGCAGGCGGAGGTCAACATCGTTCAGACTTACCCGCTAATTACGTACAGTGGCGACCGACCAGCCGTAGCGATCATGGTCGACAACACCGAACTAGCGATGGAAGTGCTCGACAAGCAAGGGATCCGGATGCTCAATGAAGACGACTTGTCCGCGCCCGACTAGCCAAAAGTCTGATCCTCACGCGTAAATGGGGGGATCCACTCACCCAAAAGCACAAACGCCTGTTCCTGACAGTCGCCGTCTTAATAGCCGCCATCTTAAAAGTCGCCCGATCGCTCCGCGATCGGATATCTCTTAACGCATCGCCGAGCGATTCGGCGACTATCTCGCTCTGCATTCAGCAGATGTGGAACTTACTAGCGTCTTGGAAAGTCTACAGAGTGGCGTTGCGCCCTTCGCCAGTTTTCCCACTTTGGAGAATAGCGAGATAGCTAGCTTCGGCGATTCTTCGCGGAGGCGAGGCCGTCCCCCTGAAAGGGCTGGTTGGCTTGGCGGCTGAGGAAAGGTGTTCCGATAATGCCGTTTAGGTTGAAATTTCCACGCCTTGGGTGCCGACGAATCTAAAACGGGGTATTCCGTTCCCTTGTGGTGAAGGAAACCCAGTTAGGCTGATTAATAGGCATCGTGTTGTTTTTGTAGACCGCCACAGCATTTTGAGATCCACTTGATGACGCGTCAGCAGAAAAGAAATCGCCTGGTTAGTTGGATTCGCGAACGTTTTGCCAGCAATGCGCAGGCAGAGACAAAGCGGCGAATCTTGGTCGAACCATTGGAAGCTCGTCAGCTTTTGGCTGGAGATGTCTTCGAAGGGCTTCTCGGAGTCAATCCAGACCTCCCGTTCGCAGATCAGCCTTCTCAGGAAATGACTTCTGCGGCCGAAGGCGAGTCGGGGCTTGTTGGCGAGGGCGAAGACGCAAACGACCTCGTTGCCTTGGCCAAGGCAATCGCAGATTCCGGCACGCGATTTTTCGGCGCAGCATGGTGTCAATTCTGTACCGACCAGAAGAACCTGTTTGAAGATGGCTACAAACATCTACCATTCATTGAGGTGACCAATCCGGATCGTTCGCCCAACTCGATCGCCACCGATGAAGGAATCACGGAGTACCCAACTTGGGAGTTCTCCGATGGAACACGCCTGACCGGCGTTCAGTCCATTGAGACTTTGGCGACTCGATCGGGAGTCACCATTGCACAGTCCTCAACGCCTTACGTCGAACCAATTACCAACAAGACGGTTGCTATTGGGTCTCCGCTGCATGTGCCCGTAGACGCGTATGACCCGAATGGCAATCCAATTACCGTCACCGTTTCAAGCGACAATCCCAGTTTGATCGGGGCTGAAGTTCTTTCCGGAAACCGAAGCCTGGTTTTGACAACTGGTTTTGGCGACATGACTTTCGAGCTGTTTGAGAGTCGAGCGCCACGGCCTTCGGGACGAGTTATCGAGCTCGCAAATGACGGGTTCTATGACGGCATTACATTCCACCGCGTGATCAATAACTTTGTCATCCAAGGTGGAGATCCAACCGGTACCGGCGCAGGCGGCTCGACCCTTGGGGACTTTGACGACCAATTTCACTTAGACTTGCAGCATAATGCTTCTGGCATGTTGTCATACGCCAAGTCGTCTGATGATACGAACGATTCGCAGTTCTTCATCACCGAAGGTCAGCAGCGTTTTCTCGACTTCAATCACTCTGTCTTTGGAATCTTGACTGAAGGCGAAGACGTTCGCGAGGCGATTAGCAACACGGCCACAGCTACGGGTGATCGTCCTGTAAACGATGTGGTGATCCAAGACGCATCGATCATCACCGACACGGAAAACAGTGTTGTCGTTCTTCGGCCGACGGGCTCTGGCACGGGGACGGCAACCATCACGGTGACCGTTACCGACAGCGAGGGAAATAGTACCAGCGACACATTTGATGTCTCAGTCGTGAACGATACGGCCAATGGCGCGCCTTTCTTGAACGATGTGGCTACAGTAGAAACGTCCGTCGGGACGCCCGTGGTCGTCAATTTGACGTCACAGGATAAAGAGGGTGATGCACCTGTTTACTCTGTTCAGGCCCTTGGTTCTACCGCATTTGACGTGACCGTGAACGCGGCAGGAGAAGCGACAGTGACGCCTCCAGCGGGCTTCACCGGGCAATTGCAGTTCCTTGCAACAGTCTCACAATCGGCGCCCACCACGACAAACAGCGGGACGGACAACCAGGTCGTAACCGTCAACGTGACGCAGTCCGTTCCGACCAGCGTTGATTTGGACGCAAGCACGGACTCAGGTTCCAGCGATAGCGACGATGTCACCAACGCTGGGGCATTGACGTTCACGGTGAGTGGGACGATTCCCGGTGCAACGGTGAACATCTTGGCTGGTACGCAAATCGTCGGTAGCGCAACCGCTAGCAGTTCGACGACGACGGTAAATGTGACCAATGCTGCCATCTTGGATGAAGGGCAAGTTGTCTTCTCTGCAACGCAGACCACCGGCGGCCAAACCAGCGGCAATTCCCCTGGGCTCACGGTTACGCTTGACCGAACCGCACCAGCGCAGACTGATGCCAGTGGCGTGCCGGCGAGTGTGATTGTGAATACTCCGCTGAGCGTTGATTTGCAGAACAACGAAGAAGGCGCGGGGCTGATCTACGAGATTGCCACTGGACCGGCCGGCGCTGCCATCGACTCGACCACAGGCGTACTAGCGTGGACGCCAACGACTGGGCAACTGGGCGCACAGACGATTCAGTTGCGCAAGACAGATGCCGCTGGAAACCAAACCACGCAAGATCTTTCGCTGAATGTAATCGAAGAACCTCAGGTTCGTTTCTCGCTCAACGCCATCGATGGTTCTGGCAATCCAATTACAAGCGTGGCAACTGGCGAAACGTTTTCGGTGCAGGTTGTAGTGCAAGATTTGCGGCAGGGTGCTGCAGCGACTGGTGTGTTTGCGGGATACGTCGATTTGCTATTCGATGACGCCATCGTAGAACCGATTGCGAATTCACCGATCAGTTACAACGCGCCCTACACGAGTGGGCAATCAGGCGATGTCAGCACACCAGGCTTGATTGACGAGTTGGGCGCTTTCTCGTCTGATACGAGTCGCCAAGGAAGCGATGCCCGCGTGCTGGCAACCGTGACCTTCGTGGCCAAGGCGGCTGGCAACCCGAACATTCGAACTGAAGCACCGGATAATTTGCCGTCCAGCAATATTTTGCTCTACGACGCGACGGGCAACGTTGAGATGTCGCGTGTTGATTTTCAGCGCAGTGATTTTGCCGTTGGTGCGAACTTCGAAGTCGTCGGTGATGCATTCAATTTTGATGAAGATACCGGCCCCCACACGCTCAACGTCCTTGACAACGATACGACCACCAGTGGTGCTGTGCTGTCCATTCAGTCTGTTGGTTCGACCAGCGGCGGCGGCAGCGTTTCGGTTGCTAGCGACGGATTGACGTTGGTCTACACTCCGGGATCAAACTTCAACGGCGCTGAGACATTCACCTATGTTGCTCAGAACCAATCAGGTGTCCAGCAGACTGGGACAGTTACGGTCCAAGTGACCGACGTGAACGATCCGCCTTCGGCGTTGAACGATTCGTTCAACGTGTTCCGAAACAGCATTGAAAATGTGCTTGACGTTCTTTCCAATGACAGCAGTGGCGTTGATTCATCTTCTGCGGAAACGTTGAGTGTGACTGCTGTTGGGACGGGCTCGGCTGGCGGTACAATCGTCATAGGGTCGAGCGGTTCAACCTTGCGTTATACGCCAGCAAACGGATTCCAAGGTACCGAGACGTTTACTTACACACTAAGCGATGGCCGGGGGGGAACGACCCAGGCGACGGTGAATGTGAATGTCGATCTCGAGAATCCGCCCCCGACGCCACAGAATGACCAATTTACGATCGACGAGGACGCTGCCGAAGCCAGCTTTGATGTTCTCGCAAACGATACGACGGATGATCCTACCGAGACGCTGATTGTATCCGCTGTTGGAACTCCGCAGTTGGGTGGTACAGCCCGAGTTGCTTCTGATGGTCTGAGCATCTTATATCGGCCAGGGCCGAACTTCGACGGCGTTGAGATCTTTACCTACACGGTAAGAGATAGTGGAGGCGCGACCGCCCAAGGGTTGGTGACGTTTACCGTTACCGGCTCCAACGACGCTCCAGATGCGATCGACGACAATTTGACTGCGTTGTCCTCGGATGCGGAAACGCCGCTGAACGTTTTGGGCAACGACAATGTAGTCGATACTGGGGAAACGCTGACGATCACTGCTGTATCCCAGCCGCCAAGTGGAAGTGGGACGTTGACAATCGCGTCTGATGGGCGTTCGCTAAACTACACGCCGCCGAGTTCAAGCTTCGAAGGCACGTTTGCATTTACTTACACCGTCAGCGACGGCAATGGCCTTGAGGATACAGCCACAGTCAATTTGACTGTCGAAAACTTTGTGCCGCGAAAGATTTCCGGGATTCTAGAGTATTCGAGCGGCGGCGTGCTGCCAGGACTTTCGGGAGTGACGGTTAGCTTACGTGGCACCGACGCCACGGGCGCCGACTTGGCTCGGTCGGTCGTCGTTGGTGCAGATGGTAGCTACGAATTCGATGCGCTTCCGCCAGGAAATTACACGCTGACTCGGGCTGCTATTCCGTTCCTGCATGATGAGGGCCAAACGATCGCGGTCAATTCGGGGGCAACAGACGGCGATGCTGTAAGCAATATGGAAGTTACCGGAGGGCTGCGGCCACAGTTCTTTGACATTCGAGATTTCTTGTCGACCAACTCAGAGAACAACGTAGCCGTTGCCTTCAATGCTGATGGAAGCCAGAACTGGATATCTCCGCAGGGAGACTGGGGTGAGTATTCCAACTTGAGGTTTAACTTGGATCCAGCCACGGACACCATTGAAGTCGAAGCAACGGATTCGTCTCAGCAAGCGGTTAGCGGCTCGCTGCCTGTCTCGCCTGCCTCTCAGGTACACGAAGTTGGTCGTGAATCTACGATGCGACTCATTCGGTTACGACTGCCGGCGAGCGCTTCAGGTTTGAGCGCAGTAAGTCAATCAACAGTTCCTGCGACAACCGCAAATGGCGAAGGCGAAAGCGCCGCCGATTCAAGCGGACTTGTGGGTGAGGGCGAGGCTAGTGGCATTCCAACACCCATGATTGATGCCGTTGAAATGCCCGAGTTCCTTCGCAGCGGTCGGCCGGGCGGCGAGCTGACGGCAGAGCAGGGGATTGCGTCAGACTCGGGTGCTCGACAGATGTTGAGTTCTCATTCGCCCAGCGATCCTGGTGCGATTGACGCAGCGATGGAGGACGTTATGCCATCCATGGAAGTCGCGCTTTCTGATGATTTGGAGAGTGTTCTGACAGATTCTGACGACGCGGCGACTGCTGCCGGCGATGAGCTTTTCGGTAGTCTCTAGGTCAGCGCGATCAGCTCTGATTGACCCGCGGAATGCCTGCGAGGGGAGTTCAAAGCCCACTCGCAGGCCTGCAAGGTCCCAAAAATCGCTAAAAAACCCCTGTTTTAGCTGTTTTTGTCGCGTCCACCCGTTGAAATTTGCGACGCGGACTCTTTAATCGTTCCACTACTGCAAACTCACAGCCCGTCGTTAATTTTGAAAGGATTGCTAACATGGCAAAAGCTGCTGCAAAGAAGAAGCCAGCTACTAAGACCGAGATTTTCAACCGTTTGGCCGAGCGTACTGGCTTCACCAAGAAGCAGGTCGCTGACTTCTTTGAAGCACTGAGCGCCGAGATCGAAGCAGACTTGGGCAAGAAGGGACCACGCGTCTTCCAATTGCCAAACCTGTGCAAGATCGTTGCCGTTGACAAGCCAGCGATGCCGAAGCGTCAAGTTCGGAATCCAGCTACAGGCGAAATGATGTGGGCAGCTCCGAAGCCAGCTTCGGTCACCGTCCGAATTCGCCCTCTGAAGAAGCTGAAGGAAATGGTCTAAGACGACCAGCTCTTTCTGCAAGTCGTTGTAAAACGGAAGGCATTGGGTGACCATCTTCCCTGCCTTTGGCTTTACTGACAAAGCAATCAAAAAAGGCGAGTCCATACGCTGTGTGGAGCTCGCCTTTTTTATTGACCAGTCGCCCAGTCGCCCGCGCCTACAGCGCAGAGGTCAAAGGGGACTGTCGACCAAACTGCAAATTTCTTCGGAAGCCAGCGAATCTGCGATCGTGTAAACACCAGTAAACTCGTGATCCATGCTGTGTTCTCCAGGAACCGCAATGGTGCATGCTCCAGATGCAACGCCAGCTTTTGCGCCGTTTTCAGAATCCTCAAGCACAAGCATTTCCGATGCATCGATGTTGAATCGGCTTGCGGCCAATCGGTAGATGTCAGGGTGAGGTTTCCCTCGTTCTACGTCTTCTGCCGTAACAACGAATTCAAGTCGCTGCCTGACGTCGATCAGTTGCAGGACTTTGGCAGCAAATCGATGCGAGCTGCTGGTTGCCACGCAAAAAGGCAATTTGGCTGACTCAAGCCGGTCTAGCAGGCCGTGCAATCCTGGCATCGGTTGCAGGCGCGTTGCCAGAAGGTCTTCGAAGATGACATTGGATTCGCTGTTGAGTTGCTCTGGTGAATCCTCTAGTGATTCAGAGTCGATCATCACTTGCCAAGCAACGTTGCCCGGCAGCCCCATCATCTTGCGTTTCAAGGCCATCGTGAAGCTTCTGCCTCGCCGTGATAGAATGGTCTCTCCGACGACCGTGTATAATTCTTCGGTGTTGACCATCAGGCCATCCATGTCAAAAGCAATCGCACGAATGCGTTTGGGCCAACGGGTATCCAAAGTGCTTTCCATTCAAGGTTGAGGGAGAAGTGGTCGTCGGGATGTGAGCGTCTTGTCGGTATTCGTGTAATAATTCTCGCCGTCTTGTCACAGCGCGTCGATAGGTAATAGCAACTCGCAGAGTGACATGCGTGGCGGCCAAGCGGTTCTTTCACGGCGGCAAATGCTCAATCAGGCCGCGTCAGGCGAAGAATCGATCGGACTCTGGTAAATCATCATGGCTGACAATTCAGAAGAAGATCGGCCCGAATTAGTGCGGAAAAATGGCCTTGAGGTCGAAGAGGATTTGCTCCGCCCAGAAACGTTGCCCGAGCACTTTGTCCCGATGCACTCTTGTGACGTCGTTGAGTATCTTGTCCAGCATCCGTCTCTGCCGCGTGAGGATGTGGATAGGTTTCGGATGTTGGCAAAGCTCATTTTGGCGATGCTACATCAAACGAACCGAGAACGTCATGAAAGACTAACGCACGAGTACGATGCGCTGGATCCAGACTGTGACCGGATTCTTTTGTCTGTACCAACGGATAATGCGCGTCGCGAACAAGTTACTTCGGTGCAACAACAGATTCAGCGCGAGCTTGGGCGTGCCAATTACCATCGATTGGACGAGGAGGACATACGCCGGGCTCTTAATGCGGCTAGCCAGTGGGGCGTGCGCATGCGAGTGGATTTCGAGACAATGGAAATACTCGAAGTCTATGCACGCGGTCGCATGGATGCGGAACGCAAGTTTCGAAGTTGGAAGAATCTCTATCGCGAGAAAGCGGTGAAGGTACCGCTTTACCAGCGATTGGTTGTGGTCTTCCAGATCAAGGCGGATGCTCGCAGTGATCGCTTCGACGCCAGGAAAGTCTACTTGCGGATGTTTAAGAATGTTCCGCAGCAAGATGTTGATATGATGCTGCCTGCGAGCGGAATTCAGATGACGTGGGTCGATCATTCGAAGATTGTGGTGCCGAGTCTCTATGCTGCTGGTATGACGTTGTGGCGTTTCGCCCGGAACGTTCTCATTTGGGCATTCTTCGGCGTTTTCAAGACGGTTGGCTTGGTTGTCTTGGTGGCGCTGGCGCTCGGTTTCGGCGTCAAGTCGATGTTCAACTATCGTACGGCCACTCAGCGGCGTTACATGTTGAATATGACCCAGAGTCTTTACTATCAGAATTTAGACAATAACGGCGGTGTGCTGCTGAGGCTTTTGGATGAAGGCGAACAGCAAGAGGCGAGTGAGTCCATCCTGTGTTACTTTGTGGCGGCGTATGTCTTTAAGGGGCGACCTGCAACCTTGGATGAGATCGACGAAGGATGTGAGGACTTGTTAAAGAGCATGTCTGGTATTGATATCGACTTTGATGTCCACGATGCGGCAGATAAGCTCAGTATGCTTGGCATTGCCAGTGTTGCCGCGAGTGGAGAGTGTTCCATCAAGCCGATCGACAAAGCACTGCAACTCTTGGATACGAAGTGGGATAACTGGTTCGCCCCCGCAAAATAAACCCACGGTTGGCCGAAGTTTGAAATTGCAGGAGGATAGTAGCTCTGCTGCCCCGGCCGTTGTAAACAGATTTCGGCCGCACGGGCCGCATTGTTGCTTAGACGTGCTGCTTGGTTGGTGTGAATGGCTCCCACCAAGGTCGCGTTAAGTCCGAGGGGGAGTTTCTGGGTACAGCACGCCTCACGCCCTAGCGACTCGGACTGGAAATAGAAACAGGACGCCAGCTCCGAAATCGGAGTTGCGTCCCGTGAATATCTTGTGACCAAACCAAATGTCGAACTGGTTCGGATTTGTCGCATGGTTCGAAGCTTCAAGCTCGATCGAACCAACTGCTGCCAACTTTGGGAGCCAGGAAGAGCTCCCTAGCGGTTCTGCATCGCTTCAGCGCGAGCAGCCTTGGTGGCAGCCGTCTCGTTGGCTATCTTGTTCTCAGGGCCCGCTGGGAAGTACTGTACGTCGTCGTACAAGTAGTAAGGGCTTGGGAGGGTCTGTCCTGCGACAGATACTTGGCAGCCGACTGAGGGAGCAAGCCCACCAGCTAGCAAAAGCCCAAAGAAGGCGTATTTGCAAGCCTTCGAACGCTTCTTCTCAGTCATAATTGAATCTCCTCAGCGACCGCTATGTGTTTCGCAATGTTTGAAAGCAGCCGAGTGTGGCCACTTGCAGCGCAGCTTTTCGTCCCGAATCAGACCAAAATCCGATTCTAACGGTTCTATCGGTTGGTCCAGCTTGCATGATTGAACGTTTGTTCAGCAAGCAGCAGGAAAACTCGCCAAATGCACGAGCCGCTCTCTAGACATCAGACAAGCAGCTTTGTGACAGGCAGCGTCAGATGCGTGCCAAGGCACTCTGCTGGCGGCTACTGACGACGAAAGCTGCCCTTGCTAGCACTTATTGAGTAAAATCAGTTTCTACACCTTGAAGAAACGCTTGTTCAGTGAAGGTACGCGGTGATCATGATCCAACACTCAGTCTCCCGTATCAGGACCCGCGGTCTCGCCCTTTTGGTCTTCATGTGGATCGCGGTTCCTCACCTGCCAACGTTGCCTGGCGTGCCAGCTTCGCCCGGACTCTCCGTCGCTCGCGCTCAGGCCGTCAGCGAATTGCCGCGAGCAGAATATTACGTTGCCCGCGAAATGTTGGGTGCAGGTGCGACTCTTCCTGCCTTGGAGGGCTTTGAAGCGGCGTTCAAGCGAGCGAGACAGGTCGGGCAAACCCGTTGGATAGACAGCATTCCGCCGCTAGTCATGGCCGGCGAGTGTTACTATCGGCAAGGGAATTTGCCTGCCGCACTGCAGCAATACGACCAGGCGTTGCAACTTGCGATCGCGAACCCCGGCTGGGTCGATCGGTTGGACATCGCCGTTGAGCAGCTTCCCCCGCAGGAGTTCAATCGTGGGGTCAACTGGTTTAGCCGACCCACAAACAGCACTTTGTTGAGCGTTCCAGAATCGGTGCAGCTCGCCGTCGATCCACTTCAGGCTCAGCAGGGGCCGCAAGGTGGGGTTGTAGCTCCGGTCAGTTTGGTCACGCGTCTTGATATCGCAGAAGTCCTGTACACGATGGGCTTGGCTCTGCGTCGACGCAGTGAGTTGCTCGGTCCGCTGGCACAGCATTCTGCCATGGCTGATTCGATTGAAGGCTATTTTGTTTCTTCGCCTCAGCACCGCGTGCCTTGGCTTCAGGCATCGTGGCAAATACTGCGAGGTCTTTCGCGGTTGCCAAAGCCGGGTCTCGAACCGCAGGCCATCAACGAATTGAGAAGTGGTGTGCTCGTGCTCGATCGACACCACCACTATCTTTCGTCACTGGCGCTGGAGGCACTCGCTGAACTGGAGATTCAGCAAGGGCGTTTTCAATCCGCGGCCGAAAATTTGCAAGTGGCGAATTTGTTAGCTGCCCAATTTGAGCAGCACATCGCGTTTGAGGAGACTGCTCGAACACTTGCAGCGGTGTCCACCGCCTTGAAGCGAGACGATATTGTCGACGGTCTCGCGGGTATGGCAAAATGGTCATTGAATCGCAGTCCCGTGTCTGCCTGCGCTGCTCAACTTGGATTGGCAAATTACTTTGCACATCACGGAAGCTTGGCACAAGCGGAGAAGGCAGTTGCTCAGGCCGCGCCGCTGCTTCGCAATCGAGATGTGATGCTGCCCAAGGAAGATGCCCGGCTCAAGCACACCCAGGCGTTAATTGCGTTTCTCGGAGGCAAAGGGCCGCTCGGGAAGCGCCTGCTTGCCGAGTCGCTGTCTGCCATGCAAGGTGATGCTCGGACCGGAGCAATCGTGCCTGAGATCTATCAAGCACAGTTGACGCTCAACATGCTGGCCAGCCAAACGATTTCCGATCAAGTAGCTGATGATTTGTTGGTGGATCTAATGGGTGAACCGGGACCGGTTCAATGGCAGATTCGCCCGTTGGATACATTGGCTCGTATTACGACCAGCAGCATGCCCGCCTATGAACGACTGCTCGAGTTGGCAATTGCTGGTGGAGCGTCCAATGAAATCATTTTTAGTCGCATGGACCGTTTGCAGCGTCAGCGTTTCTACGAATCGTTGCCTCTCGGTGGGCGGCTGACCAGTCTAAGGTTCGCTGTCAATCAGAATCACAACGGTAAAGCACAACCGGCTGCAGATCCGGTCAACGTAGCAGCCATCAAACTGCTCTTGGACGCGCAGCCAGGCATTGCGCAGGCTCTCGATGGTCGGAAGTTAGCCGTAGAGCAGTTGGTTGCATCGAAGGTGGCTCTGGATGATCGAAAGATCAGCGGCGACGCGAAGAAGCAGTTCGCTAGTTTCGTTTCAGCATCAGATCGGCTAGAGGCAGAATTGGCAGCCGCCAGTCTCAAGCGAATTCCGATGAACCGGCATCTGCCCGAAGAGAAGACGCTGGCGACCGTCCAAGAATCGATGCAAGCCGGTGAATTGTTTGTGTCGTTTGCCATGACGACGCAGAGCATTTACGGCATCGGCATTCGAAACGACGCGGTCCACGTTTGGCAACTACCACCAAAAAACGAATTCGCAGAAAAGCTGAAAACACTCTTCACCTCGTCAGGCGTGTGGAAGTCACAGGGCCGACCGTTGCCCTCCACCGTCACGCTGCCGATGCCTGCTTGGCGGGAAGCGGCTGTTGCTCTTCGTGATGCACTGTTTAGCGACCAAGTTCGCCAGTGGCTCGCTAAATCAAACCAACTTGTCGTTGCTCCGCACGCGGCCCTTTGGTACGTGCCGTTTGAGATTCTGCCTGTCGGTGATGCGGGGTCCAACCCGATCATCGGCGAAATGCCTATTTCCTATCTGCCAATGCTTGGCGTATTTGAGCCCATCGATCCTCAAGTACAGCAGATTGATACGGCCATTGGAATCGTCGGACGGTTTTTTGCAACAGATCTGGAATCCAATGAAGCGTTGGCAAAACCCCTGATCGATCATTGGCCCGGAAAGCATGCCCTCACGCTTGACCAGAAAAACCATGCACCCTCGGCAGCTTGGCTGCGATTGCGATCCGACGTACTTTGGTCGGCGGTTGTGTTGCCAGGCGTTGGAGCAGACACCGTGTTGTCGCCACTGGGAGCAAGCCGGCAACAGCCCCTGAGTAAGTGGCTAGAGATGGGTGGTTTCGTGCCAAGCATTGTGGTTGCCCCAGGCATGCAGTCATCCATCGAATCGCGGAATCTTGGCGACGGATCGGATCTATTTCTGCCCGCCTGTGAACTACATTTCTCAGGCGTGCGATCAGCGCTGCTGAGTCGCTGGGCCGTCGGTGGGGAGAGTACCGCTGATTTACTGCTACGATACTTTGAAGAGCTTTCCGCCGAACCACCACCGGAAGCAATGCGTCGGGCGACTGTCGCGATATGGGGAAAACGATACCTGGTATCCGGCGAACCGGCCCTCATGCCTGCCGGCAACGAAGCGGCTACACTGACGAACGGATTCCATCCCGTTTTGTGGTCAGGCTACATTACAATTGGACGCTAGAGCGGTTTAATCGTCAGGCGCCCATTTTCGAACCGTTCTATGCTTTTCGCGGCTCTCAGTTGCTAGCGGGCTCCGCTTGCCCTTTCTGAATGAGATGCAGTTGGTTGATGTTCGGATTGTCCAGCACCGATTTGCTTTGATCGGGCCAAGTGACAGTGACGCTATCGACTGTCTCGGTACTTCCCAGACCAAAGATCGCAGTCGTCTCGCATTGGCTTAGATAGCTGCGCGTTGGCGTGACGATCCTTGTTTGGGTAACGCCATCAGCAAGCAATTCGATGGTCGAACCATAAGCATCCCGGTTTGAATCGTTGGCGCCTTGGACTGCAATCTTGATCCAGTGATGGCCAAGACTCTGATCGTTTCGCAGGACCCGCGGTGGTCCGCCGCTGCCGACCAGGACGATATCCACGTCACCATCACCGTCGAGATCCCCATAGGCTGCACCACGGCCGACCATCCGCTTGATCGCATCGGTGCCAATTTCTTCAGGGCTCAAGGCCGTGAACTCACTAGCTCCTTCGGTTCCGGCATTCCAAAAGAACTGAGGTGGTTGAGCATACTGTTGCGTCGGTTGAACCTTGTTGATCTCGCCTTCCAAGTGGCCGTTGGAGCAGGCGATGTCGAGTCGCCCGTCGAGATCTAAGTCGGCAAAGAACATGCCAAAGGTCAGATTCAAGCGACTGACGGGACCGATGCCGCTGGCCATGGCTTGGTCATTGAACGGGGCCATTGGAGAATCGGCAACGTAGAGAGACGATTGTTCATTCGCAAAGTTGCCGATTGCCACAGCCAGCGATTCGTCGGAGCGAAAATGCCCAACGTCAATTCCCATCGCACCAGTGGACATGCCGTTTCGATCAAACGCCAAGCCCATCGAGATTCCAGATTCTTCGAACGTCTCTCCATCTATGTTCAGATACAGGAAATTGCGAACTGTATCGTTGGCAACAATTAGATCCGTCCAGCCATCTCGGTCCACGTCAACGGCGGCAACGCCCAGCCCCTTGCCTTCGGGGACACCAGTGCTGGCGTTGTTGACCAGGATGCCCATTTCCTTGGTTACATCCGCAAACTTCCCGCCGCCCAAGTTGCGAAAAAGTGTGTTTTGGGTGCCAGAAAATGCGGTGGGTTGACCGTAGGCGCGATCTAGGCCAGCGATGGTAAAGCCTAATGATAGATCGAGTTCCCGCTGCCAGACGACGTAGTTGGCTACGAAAAGATCGAGAAGGCCATCGTTGTCGTAGTCGAACCACGTTGCACCGGTGCTCCATGATTTTGGGTTTCCTGCGGTTGCAGACTCGTTGGTGATGTCGACAAATTTTTTCCCGTCCTGGTTTTTGAATAGCAGATTGGAACCCACTGCGGTCACGTATAAGTCTTGCCAACCATCGTTGTCAAAATCACCAACGATGGGGGCCATGCCATAAATCTCTCGGTCCAATCCAACTTGTTTGGTAACGTCGGTGAATTTTGCAGTTCCGTCGTTGGCGTAAAGGCAAAGGGATCGGGGATTCGCAGTCGGTTCCTTGGACCACTCCCAGCTCTTCCCGCCGACGAATAGGATATCTTGATCTCCGTCTCGATCGAAATCGAACACCGCTACGCCTCCACCCATGGTTTCTGGCAAGAGCTTCTCGCCTTCCATCCCGGTGGTATGCACCCAGTCGATTCCTGAAACGGCTGTGATGTCAGTCAGCGGTATCTTGGGAAGTTCGACTCTCTTCGTTTCACGTTTTGTGGGTAGTTCCACCACGGCTTCTTCACGCTGTTCTTCTTCCGGTGTGAACCATTGACTGACCGCAAATCCCGCTCCAATCAACACAGCGACTGCAATGAAGCCAAGTGCTGAATATCGCAGGGCTTTGCCGATCACTTCGTCGTTCTGTTCGGTGTCCGCCGGGGGTTCGGTTTGTCTGGATTTGTTGGCGTTGCTCATGTTGGTTCTGGTGTGATTTAGGGGGAGCCAGCGGACGAGTCGCTTTCACGCAATTAGAGGCGTGTTTTGGTTACTCTGGAGTCGAAGCAATTGTTCGGTGTAAGTCATAGATCACCAGTGGTTCGGCCGCATGGTCGCCTGCTGGATACTTGCGCCGCGCCGCCGGGACAGCCACGTCGCGAGCATTGTCGTCAGGTTTGTATCGCAACTGGAGTTCCTGGTGGTGCTGGGCCTTCTCCGGTTCGTCTGTTCGGGCGTATATTCTCGCCAAGTTGGCGTGTGCGGCAACATCTTCAGAGTCGATCTTCAATGTTGCAAGGAATTGCTCTGTGGCCTGACGGAAGTAGTCATCGGCTTCTTCGGTCTGCTTTCTTGCACGAGCCTTCTCGGCCAAATCGATCAGCGTCAAGCCAAGGGCGTTTCGGATTCGGTAGTCGCGACTGAAGTCAAAATCACGGCTACTGCGTTCGCTGGTCTGGTCTTCCAAGATGCTCCGGAACGATCGTGCCGCCTGTTCGAGTAGGCCTTGTTGCCGGCTGACTTCACCGCTCAACCAAGCCAGCGTCCAAGGGGGAGGACTTGGATCCATCCCGGCAGCTCGCGCGATAGCTTCGGTTGCACCGGCCAAATCGCCTTCGGCAAACTGAGCCCGTGCCAGATTGAGCGGGCCGTCAAATCGACCGAGTTGTTCAACTTGTGCAAATGCTTCCTGCGCCTGACGTAACTGACTCTTCCCAGCCAGCAGCATTCCAATGCCATAGTCGTTCCAACGTTGCCACTCCGGTGGGGTTTTTCGAACGAATTCAGGGGCGCGGATGATCGCTCCAGATTCGGTTTGGACGTCAAAAACGACGCGATCTTCGGCCATGATTGTAACGGGAAGCTCATTCTTCGCGTTCGGGTCGCCTGGTTCGCTGCGGCCTCTGAAGTCATGGTCGCCTGGGCGAAAGGACTCATTCATGAACTGAATGTAACCGTAATCGAACTTTCGGTACTTCAGTCGAACGGTAACTTCAATCGGTGCCTCGACGTCTCGGGGGACTTGCATTGCATAGTGAGCGGTTTGCCCCGCTCCCGGTGGAATCTGGTGATTGTACAACGGTACGAAGATGTCTTCTGCATTTCGTTGTGCAATACGGTCGCCATTCTTATCTAGCATGAAGACGTTTACAAAGTGCGACCACTTGTCGACGCGTCCAAGTTCATCCATTTGGCCGCTGGCGCCGATCATGCGATCACCGCTCTTGACGATGACCTCCAACCACAGTTGATTGGAATCGGTGGTGCCTTGCGTCAGGTGGTGCCCGAGCTTGGTCGTGCGGATGACGGCTTCGAGTAGGTATTTTTCACCTGCCACCAGAGTCGGAAGTTGGGGGCCAAGCGGCGCGATCAGCTCTCCGTCAATCTCGCCTCCTTTGCGGACGCCAAAAATATCGACTCGGGTTACGTCTAAGAGCAACGCTTTGGCTTTCTCGACCCACTGGTCATCGCCACGCCACCACGGAAGCGCCGTATTGGCACCAGGGAAGAAGTGATCGTGGACTGCCAAGCCGCCTGCCGTTTCGCTGGGTCGCGCTCCAAAGTCATCCGAAGCGATCGGGGGCATGTGGCATTCATTGCAATTCGTTTCAGCCTTTTGCGGATAGTAGAAGCTGGATGCGCCGTGCCCGGATACGCCGCTCAACAACCAGCTATCGTAATGATTTTGTCCTCGAACAAAATCTTTGTAGTCCGTGAGCTCTTTCGGCAAGTGAACTTTGTGGCACGTTCCGCAAAACTCAGCAGACTTGTGAATCGGCTTGAGGAATGTCTTTTTGTGGAAGCTGGGTTTCGCTTGAATTAAAAGTGAGTTGATCTGCTTCAAGATTGCATTGTCACTGTAAGCAAAAGGGTACTGAATTGGTTCTTCGATTACGTAGTCGGCGTTGCCGCGCGTTGTGCGAGTGCCATCGGTGACGGTGCCGACGTCGGTGATTGCATGGCAAACCGTGCACGTGATTCCGGCTTGGCTGGTCGGATCGTTCACGTCATCGTAGTCTTCTTGATCAAACGCACCGGAAAAGAATGGCACAGGGTCATGGCAACCAGCGCACCATCGCGATGCTTTGATACTGCCATCTCGCTGTTTGACTTTTTCGCGCGTGTTGCGGACCGAATAAAGATACGCTGGGTTGTTGAACGAACTGAAATGGTGGGCACTATGAAACCAGTTGTTGTAGATATCCTGGTGGCACTGCATGCAGTACTCGTCGTTTTGTAGAGCGTGCGCAGGGATGAAATTCCCGGTTGCCGTACGAGCTAAAGACGGTTCAAAGTACTTTGCGCCTTCCTTGGGGCGTTGAGTGTTCCAGCTTCGCGGATCCTGCGTTTGGAAAATGAGCATTCCCCCCACCACGACGGCGGTGGCAATTGCAATTCTCCGGCCGATGTACCACTTGATTCGTGGTCCAACAAGTCGGTGCAACCAGTAGAGCCAAATTGCAGCCAATGGGCCAATGATGTGAGCCCAGTAGACAACTGTCCGCGCAGTTGGGTTTTTCAGGTCAAATCCAAACTGACGGGTGAGCAGGATACCCGACAGCAAAATCAGGATCGCAATTGCAAGCAGAGCATATCCAATCTTGACCGCACGACGATTGCGTCGATTACGGGCAGCCAGCATGTGTGCCGTTCCGAAAACGACAACCGGTGCAACAAGAAGTATGCCCAGGCCAAGGTGTGCCAAGAACATAAATTGGTAGAAGAGGTCTTCGTAGACGGCGCCCGTGAAATGCTGTAGCCAAGTGATTACGGAAAGGTAGATTCCGTTGGCTAGTAGTAGTGAGAAGAGACCAAGGACAATAAAGAGAACGATCCGCATTCGTGGACTAATCACTCGCTTGGGCGCCTTTCGAGGTGCACTTTCGAGCAGGTGTTCGTAGGAACTCTCAGATGACATAACTAGCTTGCAACCCATCAAACCGTAGAAAGATAACAGTCGCGCTGGCCAAAGTTTGGTCTCGCAACTGATCTAGAAAGAGAACCCACGTCCGCAAGTCGAACTGCAGATGCGCAGGCCAACTGGCAACAGGGCTTCCGTTGAGAAGCTTGCTAGAGCTGCGGAGGACGAAGAAGGTTGTGAGCTAGCAGGAGCGAATACTCCTCTACAAGCTCCTCGGGTTCCCCGCAGGTGGCTGTTACGCCGTAGACAGGGCGGGGGCGTTCGGAGCTGGCAACGGGTATTCGGCTCGTTGGTGCGGCCGATACAGGCGTCCAGTTGGGCGAGTCTGAACCCCGGCATTCGGGACCGTCGCAAGGGACATCGCCCGAGGGAGGGTAATACGTCAGCTTCCCCGATTCATAGATCACAAACGCTGGACCCTTGGCCCAAGGAGTCGACTCGCAAAGCCGCTCGCTTGAACCGACTTGCACCGTCGCATCACTACTGAGTCCTTGATGGCAGCCAGCCTGGGCACCGTCGGCCAGGCTCACCCACACCGCGCAAACACAGACATAACCAACTTTGGCTATGAATTTTTGTGTTTGAGAGTGAGTGAGCATTGGAAAACCAGTCCCTTCGGCAGATTGAAGCTGCAGACTTGCGCATCTGAATGATTGAATTATCCGTGCCGCCGCGTCCAGAGTCAATCATCCACTCAACCGAGATGGCAGTAGTCTATTCACTGGGTACGGTTAGGGCGATTTTCGGGTTCACAGGACTTTGCGGCATTCAAGGCCTTGGCAATTACTCAGCGGCTGGTGCCTCGGGGCGAATCCAGCCCGCCCGCGAAATAACATCGTGCGTCCAGGTTGGTAAATAGCGCGTCAGCGTTGCTGCGTTCTTCTTCAGCACTTCGGAAGCTTCGTCCATCTGCTCGGGCATCGCCGGGTAACTTTTTTGGTTCTTGAAGGGCAGGGGGAGGGAGCTCTGACCCTCCAGAGTATTGATATCAGCGTCCTTGTCCCAACCAGTGCTGTGCAGAACAAAGTCGCGTGACCAGGCTGTGGGTAAAGCAGTTTGTGGAAGTGTGAATTCGAGCGCGATTTCATCCCCACCTACGATGACAACCATCTCGTCATCGTCTTGGCTCAAGATAGATTTGACATCGCCGTAACGAGTGAATGGGCCGTCCAGTTGCGGCCAAATGGGAGCCGTTTCGATTTGCTGGTAGTCAAACCAATGCGGCTGGTCCAACTCGCGGTGCATTGGTTTGCTGTATCCTCGGTAGTGCAAATCTGCGCTGGCAATATCCAATTGGTGGACCTCAAACTCCTGCAAGTCATCGGTCGAAACAAACACCTCGTCCCAGTAGATCTGTTGGCTGGTGGCGATGCGAATACGATGATCGTCCGTCTTGAAAATGCCGGCAATATCGACAACGATCGTCTTGGGCTTGCCACCCGGGAAACCGATGAATGGTTTTGCGCACGTCCATTTGCCATCAGTGTCCACGACCCACAGGGACGGCGGTTCTGGTCGACTGCGCGCAGGGTTCTGCGAAATGCCAATGTTGAGTGATGTGTCTGTGGGATAGAGCCAACCGTTCGCGTACAGACGAAGCGTTTCAGATTCGTTATCCAGCCGTCCGAAGTCGAGTTCGATAAAGTGGGGTTCGCAGAGTCCTTGGCAATACTGATGTCGGAACGCTTGGACGAAGTCGCGATCTGTGGCTCGAAGTATTTTGGTGCAATCCTGGCCATACGTATCGAAGGCGGCCTTTGCGTGCTGGGTCTCTCGGACTGCGAATATCCGAGGTTCGGCAATCTGTGGTGGGCCCACTTTTTCGTTCGTGAAAACACGCACATCTTCAGGGTGATCGATGGCTGTTAGTTGGACATGATCAAAATAGGCAAACTCCCAAAGCTCCTCTGTGATCCGCAGCGGGATGGTCCCACCACGTGGTTGCACGAACTCGCCGGGCAAAAGGATGTGTTCCCAACGACGGTCCGGCAGGGCTTCGCCGCGTGCAACCTGAAGTCCCAGGGGAGCGTTCCACAGCAGATCCGTGATCAGCTCAAATCCACTTCCGTCGTGTCCGTAAACGTAAGGGCAGGAGCCGCGTTGGATCTGGATTTCTTCAACGAGGACATTCTTGGGGACGTTCTCGATGTTTTGAGTCAATCCGTTTGTAAAGATCACTCGTACCGTCTTGGCAACTTCTTGGCCGAGTCCGAAGTGCGTGACGGGGCCATCCACTAAGCGGCGGAAGGGACCTTGATTCGTCCAAACCTCTAGGACGCTCCCGAGGCCGAAGTGATTGATGCGGCCGCCACCATTGTTATCATTGATTCCGGCCAGGCGAACTACGTTGTAATTGCCTGGTAGGTCGTCCTTTGGCGTGAATACCTTTGGTTTGCCATCGATGATGGTCAGCAAGTCTAGCTTGCCGTCATAGTCGCGATCCGTGACCGATAGCAGGCTGCAGCTCCCTTGGTCGATTTTCTCCGCCGCTTGGAAGCTTAGTCCTTCAATGCCAAGTACCAAGCTGAGGCTTTCTTGGCCTCCTCCAATGATGTCGAGAAATCCATCATTGTTGATGTCCAGGGCAGCAATGTGTTCACTGCTTTGGATTTCGATAGCCTGCTGACGGCTGGCGGTGACTTCCGATGGGCCGGTTGAGAGCGTGTTGATCAACCGCGCCGCGTTGTCAGTGCCGAACAGCAGATCCCAGGAACGATTGCGATCCACGTCAGCAATGGCCACGCTTCCTACAGGACCTGTCTTCCAAGGGCCATCATCGAGCAATCGCATGCGAAACTGACTGTGCAGGATGTTCTCCAGTACGGCTGGCCCCTGCGATGTGGCAAGCAGAAAATCCTGATCAAGGTCCTGATCGTAGTCGCCGCGCCGGGCAGCGTTGATCTGAATCTCAGAGTCAAAGGCGGTGAATTTTGTGATGTCTTCAAATGTTCGATTGCCGTTGTTCTGCATCAAGACGGGACCTGCTTCGGTTACGATCAGCAGGTCCAGGTCACCGTCGCTTTCGATGTCAGCAGCTTCTAGTAGCCGAACATTTCGGAGTTCTTCTAAGCCAGTCTTCTCAGTTATCGGCGCAACGTCATCTAAACTGAAAATCTGCACACCGCTCGGCCCAAACGTAACCAGCTCGCGGAGAATCGAATGCCGCGCACCGGAGATGGCCGGCGACGAAGAAGGGACATCGTCGGTCGCCTCTTCTGTGGCATCCTCCGCTGACTGCCGCGCGTAGGCACCGTCAATCATCAACTCGGCCACCGACGTCGGAAGTTTCGGGGCTTCGGGAATTCGGACTTCGAAAAGGTCCAGGGCGACGATCCCGGTAATGGGTTGCTCAATCGGAACCGCGTGTGAAAACACAAAGCCATCGCCCTTGGACAAAAAGAACTGGAGTTCCTTTTCAGTCGCAATCACTATGTCGGCAACCAAGTCAAAGTCGACGTCGATCCACTCAGCGGCGGTTGCTTGGGCGTCGATTTCGAATTCCCGGAACAGGAGCGGGGTTTTCGTCGGAGCAATGGTTTGTTCTGGGGCCATTCGCAACAAGAACGATGTGTCGAGCAAAGCAAGTGGATCCGGGTTGGTGCGTTTGTAATCGTCATTGAAACCCGACATGCCAAGCAGCACGTTGAGCCAACGTCTGAACGCCAGCGTTGATTTCCAATCGCCAGCCTCGATGGCTGCAATCGTTTTGGCTGCCAATTCCTCAGGTTTGGTACGATCGATAATCCGTTGACGCGAGCTCCACATCGGTTTGGTCAGGTCAATGGTTGGTTGGACCAGCTCCTTTAGTCGCGGGTCTTGTGCTGAGAGCAGGGCCGTCGCGGCGCCTTTGAGCAAGTAGAGGTTGTCTTTGTCGACATTGAATGCTTCGTAGAGAAAGTCAGGCAACTTCGCCTCCAACTCTACAGCCGAACCCGCAAGGCCAAGCAGGACGCGATCGAGAGCCGAGGCCAGAATTGGTTGTTTCGGGTCTCGCTCGAGCGCATCGGATAGTATGCGAGCAGCTTGTTTCTTGAGCTCCAAGCCTTGATCGTATTCTGCACGCTCGGCTCGTTCACGCAGCAATTCGGCTTGAATCAGCGGAACGCGGAAGTCGTACTGCTTCGAATTGACCCTCTGAAGGTCTTCCAAAAGCGTGTCTGCGTACTTGAAGGCGTCTTGCAGCTCCTTCTCCATTGCGGATCGTTGCTCCGGAGTGGTCTTGGCGTCTTGGTTGCCTAGCTGCTCTGAAATGACATTGGTCCACTTCAAGACCGCTACAGCTTCGTTGATCTGGATGTCACGGTCATCAGGGAAGGCCTCGCGAAGTTTTGTCCACAGTGCGCGGGCTCTTTGAAATTGTGCTTCTTCCGACGCAGCAACTGCTTCAATCGCGGTTTGCATTTGAGCAGCGGTGAAACGCTGCGGTGACGCTTCCCCGTCATTGGTAGATGTGGTCCCAGCGTCGTTGTTGGTTTGTGCCGCCTTGTTTGGGTCGTCTGGATCAGTGTTGGAGAGGTTTACCACGAACCAAGCGATGGTACCAATGCACGCGAGCGCGACGAAAATGGCGATGAATGGGTTTCGCTTTTCGGACATGGACCGCCTCCGCGAGGGGAATCAGGGGGACTGTAGTGCTAACCAGAGATTCTACATGAGATGTATCTATAGCAAGACCCGCGAAAGCTGGGCTCTCGCGGGTCAACGCTGATACAAAATCACACTCTAGCTTCGACACGGTTGCACACCGGCGAAACGAAACTCAGAAACGCTGCCTTGAAACGCTTTAGCTGGCGGCCAGCTTCCGTAGGACCGTCGGTAGGATGCCACCGTTGTGATAGTAGTCCAGTTCGACGGGCGTATCGATGCGCACCGAAACTTGGAAGTTCTTGGAGTTGCCCTCGCTATCGGTAGCGGTCACTGTGAGAGTACCACGTGGCTGGAGTTGTTCGGATTCGAGGCCAATGTCGAAACTCTCTTCACCGGTCAGGCCTAGGCTTTGCCATGTTTCGCCTTCGCTGAATTGAAGTGGCAAGACGCCCATGCCGACCAGGTTGCTACGGTGAATGCGTTCGTAGCTGGCAGCAATAACGGCTTTGACGCCAAGCAGCAGGGTGCCTTTGGCTGCCCAATCACGGCTACTTCCGGTTCCGTACTCTGCACCAGCGATAACGACCAACGGCGTCTTGTCTTGAGCGTACTTCTGGGCAGCATCGTAAATGGCCAGTTGTTCACCGCTTGGGACATGCTTGGTGTAGCCGCCTTCGACGCCAGGTAGCATTTGATTGCGAATGCGAATGTTGGCAAAGGTGCCACGCACCATGACGCGGTCGTTTCCGCGCCGCGAGCCATAGCTATTGAACTCGCGTTGCTGGACGTTGTTATCTTGCAAGTAGCGGCCTGCTGGGCTGTCCTTTGCAATCGCACCGGCTGGCGAGATGTGATCCGTTGTGACCGAATCTGGCATGAGTGCCAAGCAACGGGCGGATCGGATGGGCTCAGGCTTTACGACATCGGCAGTGATGCCTTCCAAGAAGGGTGGTCGTTGGATGTAAGTGCTAGCGTCACTCCAGGCGTACAGATCGCCTTCGGTGATATCGATCGCGTTCCATTTTTCGTTGCTAGTAAACGCACTCGAATACTGGTTGATGAACATCTCCGGGAGAACGCATTGCTCGATGGTCGAGCTGATTTCATCAGCCGACGGCCAGATGTCACGCAGAAATACGTCTTCTCCCGATTCGCTCTTTCCAATCGGCTCACTTTCAAAATCGATGTCCACGCGGCCCGCTAGTGCATAAGCAACGACAAGAGGAGGGCTTGCCAAGTAGTTTGCTCGCGTGTGCGGATTGACGCGTCCTTCAAAGTTTCGGTTCCCGCTCAAGACGGCCGCCGCAACCAAGTCGCCTGACTGAATCGCATTGGAAACCGGCTCGGGAAGCGGTCCACTATTGCCGATGCAGGTTGTACAGCCATATCCGACGGTGTGGAAACCCAGTGCCTCGAGCGATTTTGTAAGGTCTGCTTTGTCAAAGTAATCGGTGACGACTCGCGACCCAGGTGCTAGGGATGTCTTTACAAACGATTTGACACTGAGCCCCTTTTCGACGGCTTTTTGAGCCAGCAGGCCAGCCCCAATCATGACCGATGGGTTGGACGTGTTCGTGCAGCTCGTGATTGCTGCGATGACGACGTTGCCGTGTGTAATCGATTCGCTGCTGCCATTGCCTTCAACGGTTGCCGAGGCAGTCAGTTGTGTGGACTCAAGTCCAAAGCCGCGTTCCGCAACAGGTGCGACGAGCGTCGAGTGGAAGTTGGACTTCATGTCGCGAAGGGTCACACGGTCTTGTGGCCGCTTCGGCCCGGCTAGGGCCGGTTCGACGGTGGAGATGTCCAGTTTGACAACTTTGGTGTAGTTCAGTTGCGCGTCGTCGTCTTCTCGGAAGAGTCCCTGAGCCTTCATGTAGGCTTCGACCAATTTCACTTGTTCTTCGCTGCGGCCGGTTCGGGCCAGGAAGTTGAGCGTCTCGCTATCGATTGGGAAATAACCCATGGTTGCACCGTATTCGGGCGCCATGTTGGCAATCGTCGCTCGATCGGCCAGCGACATGGAGGAGACACCACTGCCGTAGAATTCAACAAATTTCCCAACGACGCCTTCGCTTCGAAGGATCTCTGTGACCTTCAGGACAAGGTCCGTTGCTGTCGCGCCAGCGGGAAGTGCGCCAGTCAACTCCATGCCAACGACTTCTGGCATCAACATGTAAAGCGGTTGCCCAAGCATGCCCGCTTCGGCTTCAATGCCGCCAACGCCCCAGCCCAATACGCCGAGGCCGTTGATCATGGTTGTGTGAGAGTCGGTGCCAACCAGCGTGTCGGGCAGTGCAACTGGACCGGCGTGGTCTTCGCGGACGAAAACGCATTGGGCCAAGTACTCCAAGTTGACTTGGTGGACGATCCCCGTATTCGGCGGAACGACGCGGAAGTTGTCAAATGCTTGCTGACCCCATCGCAGGAATTCGTAACGTTCTTTATTGCGTTCGAATTCAATTTCAACGTTCCGCGTCAGCGAATCGAGCGTTCCAAATAGGTCGACTTGAACCGAATGGTCGATGACCAAGTCGACGGGGATGAGGGGGTTGATCTTGCGAGGATCACCGCCGAGTGCATTCATTCCGTCTCGCATCGCCGCCAAGTCGACAACGCAGGGAACACCGGTAAAGTCTTGCAACACCACCCGAGATGGCATGAACGGGATTTCGACCTTGGCCGGATTCGCGGCCTCCCAATTCGCAAGGTTCTTCACGTCTTCTTCGTTGACGATATAGCCGTCACAGTTGCGAAGCACGGCTTCCAGGAGAATTCGAATCGAAAATGGGAGTTTCGATACTGGGCCGATTCCCAATTCCTCAAGCTTTGGCAGGCTGTAGTAGCCAATTTCGCCGGAAGGTCCCTGAAAAGTACTGCGTACGCCGAATGGGTCTACTTTGGTGTCTGCCATCTAATTGGGTTCTCGTTCTAAAGCTCAGTTGTGTCTAAAGCTCAGTTTGATCTTGCATTGTGGACTGCAGGCCAGGCTCGGAGTCGGTAGATACGTGGCTTTAACTCGTTTCTGATCAACGGGTTATGTCACAATTGGCCGTTTCTTGGCGTGCGAGCGGTAGCCAGTTAAGCGTGCAACGCTCCCTGTAAAAAAGGGCAGCATGCCAAGCCATCGCATTGTAGCTGAATCCTTTTCGACTGTCGCGGTGGCGATTCCTTGGGTTTTTTGCGATCCCGATTTCGGCCACTGGTCCGGCTAGGGCAAGGGTTTGGAGCGTCGTTATCCGTGTGTGGAGAGCACGTGTCAAAATGCGGGGTTTGGGCGGAGGATTGCGCATCTGGTGAAAGTGCTGCATATTCCGGTTGTTTCGGATCGATCAGTTATTCAGTCGGCGTGAACTCGGCCGCCGAACCGCTCAGCGGACGGGCGGCTAGCAGCTACGGACTCCTGGAGATTGAATTGATGCTTGCACAAGTCGCTCGAAAACTATTGGTGGTTCCGTTGGTGTTGGCGACAACGGCCGCATCAGTAATGGCCGCCTGCGATCAATGTGCATCGAAGTCCTCATGTGCTTGTTCGAAAGATGACACAGGACTGCTCGATACCTTGGACTATCTCGCTTGGAAATTTCGGTCCAGCAAACCCGCTGCACCGAAATGCGATAGTGCACCGAAATGCGGTGTCGAGCAGCCAGGTTGTGGCGTCGAGCAGCCA
>CAYPLE010000018.1:22992-26810 GCA_964411445.1 uncultured Pirellulaceae bacterium | reverse complement strand
GTCGAGCAGCCAGGTTGTGGCGTCGAGCAGCCAAGTTGCGGTGTCGAGCAGCCAAGTTGTGGCTGTGAAATTTGCGCGTCAAAGAATCATTCCTACTCGCGTCCACCCCAACCTCTGTACGAACACCCGTCGCCTCAGTCGCAAGTACCTGCTTACCCGCAGCAAATGCCATCGAGCGATGGTCGGCAGTTGTCGCCACCAGCTCCCGTGCCAATTCCACGGAATATCAATGCTCCCATTCCTGCTCCTCGGCGAGTCAATCTACCGGACTCCCAGGTCGACCCGTTCGCTGACGAAACGGCGGGCAACCCACGGCCACTGAAGGCTCGGCCCATCGGCTACCAGCGGACGATTTCCTCACCTGCTGCTCCAAACCGCTACCGAAGTCCATCGTACGGTTCGCAGTATGACGAACAGGCCCGTGGATATTCGCGGCGACTATCGGATTATCCGCTGGCTACTTATCAGCAAAATGGCGTTGCGTCCAATCGCTACAGCGACATGGGGCAGCAACCAGGCGTGGTGCAAGCGTCTGCTGCAATGCGACCAATTGTCGCTCGCCCAGTGCTTCCGGCTGGTCCGATTGAAAGGCATCCTGCTAGTCATCTAGGCAGTAGTGTGCATCGGAGTGGGGCTGTTGTGCCAGCAACGATTCCTGCTTCCACGCCAGCGAAGCGACTGCTCAAGAGCGAGGCTGAAGAGTATGGGTCGTATTACAATCCATTGCGTTAGAGGGCACTGTCCTGGGAAGTTAATTACGCAGCCAGCGACCGTTGTGTAAGCAGCACCGGCTCAAGGGCTATCCTGAGGAATATTGGTTTTCGTGAGAATATGACCCGGCGGCGGAGGGCCCGTACCCTTCGTCGCCTTTTTCTTTTGGTGGTCGAATACCTGCATGGCCGATTTCGCCCGGTGGCTTTGCTTGGCTGGCCAACATCTCGCTCTCTCGCTGGGACTGCTTCTTGGGACCGCTGCAACACACCCCTGCCTGAAGACGCCTCGGATCGCTACATTGTTTCGTCGATCCTAGAGTTCTCTTGGGCGTCGTCCCGGACGCATGCTGCTAAATGTATCCAAGCAATCCATGAGGGAAAAATGGCCGTTTCGCCGATGATGCGACAATACGAGGAAGCGAAATCCGCCTGCGGTGACGCTCTTCTTCTCTTTCGCATGGGCGATTTCTACGAGTTGTTTCATGAGGATGCGAAAATTTGTGCGCGGGTCCTAGGTTTGACCCTCACAAGCCGCGATAAGGGGGAGAACCCAATCCCGATGGCGGGGTTTCCCTACCATCAGCTCGAGGGTTATCTCGCCAAGTTGATTCGAGCTGGACATCGCGTGGCAGTCTGTGATCAGGTCGAAGATCCCAAGCAGGCAAAGGGGATTGTTCGTCGCGAAGTGACTCGTATCGTCACCGCAGGTACACTGACCGATGAGGCATTGCTGGATCCGCTCCAGACGAATCTGCTTGTTGCCGTGCTTCACCCTGGCTCAAAGGATCCGAGTGCTGAAAAAGGCTTGGTGGGTATCGCCTGGGCGGAACTGTCCACGGGGCGGTTCGAGGCAGGGCTGTTTCCTAAGCAGCGCGTGCAAGACGAAATTGCACGCCTCGAGCCATCAGAGGTACTCATTCGTGATGATGATACGACATTTGCCAAAGGGGACGATCTCCCGTTCACGCTGACACCGCGGCCCATTTGGCAGTTTGCTGCCGACGAGGCAATTCGCCAATTGTGTTCCCACTTCGGTACCCGTAGTCTCGAAGGAATGGGATGGGACGAAGAGGAGGAGACGGCTGCGCTTGGGGCTTCCGGTGCGGTTCTCGCCTACCTAGAAGAGACACAAAAGACATCGTTCGCGCACTTGCGGCAGCTCATGCCGTTTCGACAAGGCGTTACGCTGGAGATCGATGCAGCCACCCGTCGAAGCCTGGAACTGACACACACGATGCGAGACCGCAGTCGTGATGGTTCGCTGCTGTCGATGATCGACATGACTTGCACGTCCATGGGCGCCAGGATGCTGGCCAGTTGGCTGGCATCACCGCTGGTGGATGTGACGAGCATTGAGATGCGCCATGAAGCGGTTGCGGAGTTGGTTGACGATCAGGGGCGTCGTAAGGTGCTCCGTGAAGCACTGTCGGATATTTACGATTTGGAACGTTTATTGGGCAGGGTTGCGACTGGTCGAGCCAGTCCTCGCGATTTGCGAAATGTTGGAACCACGCTGAGTAAGTTGCCCGAAATCAAGCAAGTCGTTTCCGAGAGCCACAGTGGGCGGCTCGTTGGCGTACACGAAGAAATGCACCTGTGTGAGCCGCTGCGGGATTTGCTGCTGTCGGCTTTCAAAGACGAATGCCCTTTGCACGCACGCGATGGTGGATACTTAAAAGACGGCTTCAGTGCAGACTTGGATGAGCTTCGGCAATTGGCCCGTGGCGGAAAACAATGGATCGCCGAATATCAAGCTCGGCAGGGTGATGAAACCGGGATTCCAAGCCTGAAGGTTGGGTACACAAAGGTGTTCGGTTACTATCTCGAAGTCACCAATGCCCACAAGGATAAAGTGCCTGAGCATTTTATCCGTAAGCAGACGCTCAAGAATGCTGAGCGATACATTACTGATGAACTTAAACAGTATGAAACAAAAGTGATCTCGGCCGATGAGAGATCGATTGGCCTCGAGCTTGAGTTGTTTCACGGGTTGCGTGACGCAGTCGCCAACGAATTGCAGACGCTGCAGTGCATTGCCAACCTGTTGGCGGAAGTCGACGTGCTGTGCGGTTTGGCAGAGCTGGCGCACAAGCAAGGGTACGTTCGGCCGGAGATGGTTGACGCTTTGGAACAGTGCGCTGGGTTGGATGACGGTGATGCGGTGGTTGGCAATCATGCCAGCGAGATTGAGATTATCGAAGGGCGGCATCCCGTCTTGGACCGAACCGCCCCACAAGGGACCTTTGTGCCCAACGATTGTTTGATCGGCGGCGATCAAGGTACGGTCATGCTGATTACTGGCCCGAACATGGCTGGGAAGAGCACCTACATTCGTCAGGTGGCATTGTTAACCCTCATGGCCCAGCTCGGTAGCTTCGTTCCAGCCAAACGTGCGCGTATTTCTGTTGCAGATCGAATATTCGCCCGCGTTGGAGCGAGTGACGAATTGTCCAAGGGGCAGAGTACGTTCATGGTCGAGATGGTTGAGACGGCTCGCATTCTCAATACGGCTACCTCGCGTAGCTTGGTGATTCTGGATGAAATCGGACGTGGAACCAGTACCTACGATGGATTGAGTTTGGCATGGGCAATCGTGGAGCACCTGCATGATAAGGTGGGGGCGCGGACGTTGTTCGCAACTCACTACCACGAGCTGACTCAACTAAGTAAGTCGCTGCCTGGGGTCCGGAATTTCAACGTTGCCGTCAAAGAGTGGGATGATAACATCGTTTTCTTGCATCGGATTATTGCGGGCGGAGCCGACAAGAGCTACGGAATCCATGTTGCCAGATTGGCCGGGATTCCTCAGGCCGTCAACTCGCGCGCCAAAGAGATTCTCGAACAACTGGAATCCGACCATTTGAATCGGCGAGGAGATTCGAAGATCACTCCGCCACGGAGACCTGAAGGTTCGCCCATTCAGTTGACGCTCTTTGAAGTCGCCGACCACCCCGTGCTCGACAAGCTTCGCGAGGTGGATGTCGCGAGTACTGCACCAATGGAAGCACTGCAGTTGCTCGAACAGTGGCAGCGAGAAATCGCCGAAAGTTGATTCTGGCCACGGATTGGTCCTTGAAGCCGAGCATACGATGAAGGTGTCGGGGC
>CAYPLE010000018.1:13175-22892 GCA_964411445.1 uncultured Pirellulaceae bacterium | reverse complement strand
TTCCGGGCTGTCCAATATTCAGCCCCACTACAATTCAAAGCGATGCAAGATGGCCAAGGCCGGGTAAGCAGGTCCAGCTTGGGGGCCATCATAGGGGCCAAAAGTAAAATCTGGGCCAAAAGAAACGCGTGGAGAGATGCCAAGAGCGATGCCAAACGAAAAAACTGCAAAGGACTCAACGGTCGTGGTGGTCGGCGGCGGGCTTGCTGGCTTGGCGTGCGCGGTAGAACTGCATCGCAATGGAAAAGAGGTGCGAGTGCTTGAGGCAGGGCCGGTTGTCGGTGGCCGCGTCCAAACGGAAATTGTCGGCGGATTTCGTCTCGACTACGGCTTTCATGTTTTCCAAACCGCCTACCCGGAAGCTCAGCGGTTACTCGACTATGGATCGCTGAAACTACAGCCGCTTGATCCCGGTGCCAGCATTTTTCGGGATGGTCGTTGGCACGCGATGACCGATCCCTGGAGGCGACCTGGAGCGGCACTCTCAACTTTGTTCAATCCAATCGGTGGCATCGGCGATCGAATCAAGCTGATGCGACTGAGGCGTGACGCGATTGGTGGAAAGCTGAAGCACTTGGTTGAACAGGATTGTACAACCGAAGAATTGTTCCGCGAACGCTATGCGTTCTCCGACGACTTCATCGAGGGGTTTTTGCGGCCTTGGTGGGCCGGGATTTTTCTCGAGTCGGATTTGATTACTTCGGCCGCGTTCATGTCCTACATTTTCAGCGTCTTGTCATCTGGAGATATCTCTTATCCCGAAGAGGGGATAGGTGCTCTTGCAGCGAATCTCGCCGCACAGTTGCCCGACGATGCCGTAGAATTAAACGCCGCTGTACACTCATTTGACCGCGACGGTGCCATCACGCAAGATGGGAGACGAATGGACGCCGCATGTGTCGTTGCTGCGACTGGTGCTGGGGTGGTTGATAGTCAGCAAGCCAGCCCATCGGATTCCGGCCGATTTGCCGAAACAAGTTGTTTGTATTTTTCGGCGAGCGATTTCAAGAAGAAGGATCCAACGCTGCTGATCGTCGCAGGGGCGTCGAGCGAGGGACCTGTGAACCACGTTTTTCCGATCAGCAATGCGTCCCCCAAAGCGGCTCCTGAGGGGCAGACACTTTTGAGTGTCAACTTGGTTGGCGATAAGTGCCGCGCCGATGAAGCAAGCGTGCGAGCTCACCTGCGGGTGTGTTTTGGCGATGATGTTGATTCGTGGGAGTTGATTCAGCGCTACGATTTGACGCGAGCCCTGCCATTGCAACCGCCGGGGTTTCGATCGGGGGATTGCTACGCAATCGAGCGCGATGGTGTCATCCACTGTGGTGATGCTTTTGCTCATGCTTCCGTCGGTGGCGTTCTCCGTAGTGGAATGCAGGCCGCTGAGCTGGCTCTGAATACTCTAAAGTAACGGAAGTCGTGAGAAACGACTTTCTACATTCGTAGAGCGAGTTTGAAAGCGAAGCCCGAGTGGCGTCCCGGCGGGTTATTGCCCGCACGCTGCTACGGTCAAGGTAACGGCGGCATTCCGGTGCCAATATTTTGCTGCGAGTTTGTGACTTGCGGCGGCACTTTTTACACTTGCCCTCGAGATGCATATCCATGCTTAGCTGGATAAAAAATCAGATAACCAAATGGTCCCAGTGGGTTGGCGATCGTGACTTGGAATTGCTGCTGCGAGCCAAGCTCTCTGGACGTGGGTACCTCGGGGATTCGGCGCAATTTCACTACATGCGATTGGTGGCCATTCAGCGTCCGGGTTGGTTGCAAGTCTTCAGCTTCAACGTAACGACTCGAAAACGTGAGGGCGATGAATCACGACTCGTCTTCGGATTGCTTCGACAAGATGAGCGGTACCGGAAAACGGAAATTGAGCTGTTCGAAAATGCCGCCGATCGTCATCGCCTGTTCAGCGACTGGTCAAAGGATTTAGTCGTCTCGCGGCGGACTAGCCTGTGATGTAGGTTTTCACCGCTGCTTGGGGGCTGCGGAAAGTTCGCGTTAAAAGTTGCTTGACCGTATCGGACTCCGCGCTAGGATAGCACTGCTCGGAAATTAAGACCTATCTGCAGCGGACGATAGCATTTCCAAAATCCCAACTGGAATGCTTAGCCGGAGCGATGGTCTTTGCTGGAACGATTCAGGAAGAATTCCGGTTTGCCTGCCGCCACGGAGTGGATTTCTTTTGCAGGCATGCTTGGCAGCATGGAACAGAGCAACCACCCGGAGGATTGTCTTCTGGGTTCTGTTCATTCAGGCCTCACTTTAATGAGGCGCCAGCGATTTGTCTCAGACTTGCGTTTGCCGCGTGAGTTTTTCGGAGGCAATCGATCACGGAGGGCTGCTACACATGTTGCGAAATTCGTCACATCAAGTCTTCAGACTTTCTGCCTTTTCGGCTTGCATGGCGTTGGCAAGCTTTTGCGCCGCTGAGGAGGTTCGCTTCGACGTTCCGTCGGTTGTTATCGCGCAGCGAATCGATGCGTCGAGTGTTAACCAACCTCTGATGGGTGGCAAACTTGTTCGCATTCGCGTGCCTGTTTCGATCTACGTTGCCGACCAACGAGGTCGAATTTCAGAAGCAACGGTGACCGTTTCCAGCCCTTATCGAAGCCTTCGAGTGTTGGATTTTTCTCCTCGTACACAAGTCGCTTCGCATATTGATGGTTCTGTCATGGTCAAGCGTTCGGAGTCGATCAAGTCCAACGCAGGTGCCAAGGGAGGCTTTAATATCCAGCCGGCTGGCAACGCTACGATTGAAACTGGTGTGCAGAACGCGACGACGGTTGAAAGTACGTTTCAGCAAAAGCCCGAGGAACATGTCGTTGCGTCAAGTGGTACTGTAGATCGAGGGCACGGTGTGTTTTTCCGATTTCGTTCCGGTCCGGGGTCGATAATCGAAGGCGTCCGTGAGATCGCGATTCTTGCTGAAGTGTCTGACGCGTGGCGAGCCGATATGTTGACGTTTTCGATGAAGGCGACCGTACAGGGCGCGCGAAGAGGGCAGCCCAGTGAGACTCGTTTGTGGGCCGTTACTTACCAGGAGGGAGATCAAGCGGCCGCCGCGCAGGCGAGACGTTACATCGGTGCAGAGCAAAATCTGCGCGGTTTGGCCGCTTCCCATTCTGATCAAGTGCGGCAAATCGCGAATCCGAACGTTTTCCATAAGATCGGACAAGCGCTCGACATTGTGGAGCCACGCGTCGCGCCAGACTATCTTTCGAGCGTTATATTCTCGATGCGAAATCGTTTCTACGATAATCCACAAACAAACCGCCTTCCCGTCGATCTGCGAATCGCCATTCTGGATTACTGGGATGAACGCGAGAAATTGATCGCCTACGCCCGCGGCGGCCATAGGGCCATTAGTGTTGCCAATACGGCGGCCAGCTTGACTCGCAACTCGCCCGTATCCCTCAGTGCTCTGTAGTGCGAGTCATGGTGCCCAGCAGGGCGCAACGATAGCGGCTGCAAATAACGACAGCTTCTTCGTAGCCAGCATCGCTAAGGCGATGAACTTCTTTTGCGGCAGTTTTTGGCCCAAGCTCGGCAGCTTTCACGCATTACAATGTTGAGACGCAAGGTTGAGTTGAATTCTCGCGTTGCGGATCGACCGTCGGCTGAAATGGATTTTCGGCCGGAAAATGCTGCCAGTGAATTGCTACGCCGAAGAAAACTATGTCGAAAAAAAGTGAAAAGACGATTTTCTTGGATGCTCTGGACTTGGAAGACGCCGGTCGGCGAAGGGCTTTCGTCGAGGATGCTTGCGGTGGTGATGAAGGCCTCCGCCAAAGTGTCGAGCAGCTTTTGCGGGCTCATGAACAACCCGACCACTTCATCGATGATCCGGCCGTCAAGGAAGATTCGCTTCCCGGCAAATTGACCCACTCTGCGGCCAAGCAAACTTTCGCGGCCAAGCAAACTCTCGCGACCAAGACAAACGCTGTCAGCCCAGGAAATGAGGACGTAACGGTCGTTTCCCGAGATGCTAGCGATAGCAATGCAAGCGCTACAGCATTGGGGGATTCTGCCGCGCTGGTCGAGGGCGAAGCCAGTAGCGATGTTGGTCGTCAGATTGACGATTACAAAATCATGGAGCTCATTGGCGAAGGTGGCTTCGGACTCGTTTACGTTGCTCAGCAGAGCAAGCCAGTGCGGCGGAGTGTTGCGCTGAAGATTTTAAAACCAGGAATGTCGTCCAAGGAGGTGCTCGCGCGGTTCGCGGCTGAGCGTCAAGCGGTTGCGATGATGGACCATCCAAACATTGCCCAAGTCTTCGACGCAGGTGTCACCGACGATGGGCGACCGTACTTTGCCATGGAGTTGGTCAAGGGAGTACCGATCACGGAATTCTGCGAGCAGCATGGTTTGCGATTGCACCAACGGGTGGAGTTGATGCGTGACGTCTGCTTGGCAACGCACCATGCACATCAAAAGGGGGTGATTCACCGCGATTTGAAGCCCTCTAATGTGCTCGTCACCCTGCATGACGATCGGCCAGTCGCCAAGATTATTGATTTTGGCGTTGCCAAGGCCATCGGGCAAAACTTGTCGGAGCAGACGATTTATACCCGGTTCTTTTCGATGATCGGGACTCCGTTGTACATGAGCCCTGAACAAGCATCGATGAACGCCTTGGACGTCGATACACGAAGTGACGTGTTCTCCTTGGGCGTGCTTCTCTACGAACTGTTGGCGGGCCGAACACCCTTTGAACGTCAGCGTTTAGATTCGGTGGGCTACGATGAAATGCGGCGCATCATTATGGAAGAGGAACCGCCCAAGCCGAGTACATGTTTGACTACGGTGATCGAAGCCAACAAGCGAACGGTGGTGGATCGCCCAGCAGGAATGAGGTCCGCGCCGCTGTGGGAAGCTATCCCGGTCGATTTAGACTGGATCGTCATGAAAGCCATGGAGAAGGACCGCACGCGACGCTACGAATCGGCTGCGGCCTTGGCGGGCGACTTGCGCAGCTTTCTAGCCAACGAGCAGGTTACTGCGCGACCACCATCGCCACTTTACCGCATGAGCAAATTTGTTCAGCGAAACCGCGTCGCGTTTGCAACGTCTTCACTGGTGGCTTTCGCCCTCTTGGTCGGCACAGGTGTTAGTGTTTACCTAGCGTTGGAAGCCATCGATCAGCGTGAGGCCAAGAATATTGCCCTGCAAGATGCCTTGGTGGCTCGAGATGAAATGGAGTCCTTCACCACGCGGCTCAAAGATGCCAACGTGGCCGTCGAGCGGGCCCGGCTCTTCGAGCAATCTGAGCAGTACGGCGATGCCTACGTTGCCTACACGGCGGCCGTGCAAGGCGTTCCGAATTATTACATGGTATGGGTACAACGAGCAGTCTTGCTGGCCCAGTTTGGGCTCTTCGAAGAAGCAGCCAGTGACTACGCTGAAGCTTTGTCGATGGATGCACCGGTGAGTGAGTACCAGTGGAATGGTGCAGCAGCGCTGTTCTTGCTCGCAGGTCGCGATGGCGAATTTCGATTGCTCTACGACCGGATGTTGCAAAACTTGGAAGCCAATGATGACGCAGGCGATGCTCATGGGCGTTGGTTGGCCTTGCGAGGGTGTTTGGTGGCGCCGGCGAGCAGAGAAGATGCATTGCAGCTTGTTCGGCTTTCAGAGGAACTATTGAAAACGCCCGAAGACCAGCGCCCCCCAAACTTTCTAGATGGAATTCTTCGATCCGGACCATTCAATCCATGGAGCGGTCGACCCCCTGCCGACGGCAACGGGCGCGGCAATGCAGGCCAGGGTAGCGCAGGTCAGGGCATTACAGGCCAGAGCAGTACAGTCCAGGGCAGAGCTGGTCCCGGCGGTGAGGGGCCATCCAACGGACGCGATGATGCTACTGGGCGACCTCAGCGGCCCGATGCATTGTCGCAAGCGCCAGGCACTGAGCGGGGGCCAGATCGCGGTCCAGAGAGAGTAGCCGAGCGGGATTTCGGCCGGCGTCGACGTGGCGAGTTCTCCGGCGGTCCAGGCGGCGGTCCCGGCGGAGGGTCCCGCGGCATGGCCGGGCGAGGGCCAAGTTCGGGCATTGCAGGTCCTCCACTGCCTCCAGGTGTGAGGTTTTTCGTGGCTGCGTGGGCCTACCAACGTGCCGGCAAAACGGAGCCAGCGCGAGACTACTTGGCACAGGCACGTCGCGATCAAGGCTGGAAGGGTGGCCGCGTTTTGGATGCCTTGGAGGCCTTGGTGTTGATTGACGATGGGCAACAGGAGCAGGCTCAAGAGTTGCTGCAGCGAAGTGCGGCAAACATCAAGAAGCAGCTTGAAGATGGCGAAGGTCATTTGCGAAGTCGTCACGTGTGGTTCGACTTGATTGAGCACGTTTTCTTGCATCGAGAAGCACTGTCGAAGCTTGACGCTATCCAGCCAGAGCAGGCTGATGCTATCTCAATTGCTTCGGAGTTGACTCGCTTTCAAGATCAGTCTCGCGCCGCCTTGGGGGGATCAGCCGGAGAACGCTAGCTCGCGATTTTTCGGCATGTTTTTGACGCCGGTTGCATTGAAATGCTATACTCGGTTGCAGGTTCTCGCTTCTCCTGCACGATGATCAAACTCATGGCACGCACTATTCCTCTGGCATCTCCGCTTACTTGGCTATTCATCGCATTGTTTTCGCCGAGCGGACTAGCTCAAGATCTTAAACCGCTTCATCTGCTGTTCGTTGATTCTCATGGCGAACCAATTCCGGGAGTGAAAGTAGACCCTGTCTCACTCGTCTTTCAGCTCAATACAGCGAGAAGTTACTCAGCCGACAATCTCACAGCCGCAGACGGAGGTGAGCTACGTTCGGATGCTGACGGCGAGATTGTGATTCAGCCTCCTAATACACGGCTTGGTGAACTCGTTCGTTTTAAGCTAGCCGCAGAACATCAATCGTATGCTAGGTTCGACGATTGGGTTTCGGTTTCGGTTGGCGGTATTACCAAGGTGAAGCTGCACCGTGGTGTTCGGATTGCTGTTACAGCGGTGGCGAAGGAAGATGCCTCGCCGATAACTGAAGGCTTGTTTGCGATTTCTGAGCAAAAGGATCTCGACCGCCTGATTGATTGGACTTCGAATGGACGTGGGTTGCTCCTGTCTCGACGATTACGCTCCTCTGACAAACGGGTCCGGTTGGTACAAATCCTGGATGGCGCTCCGGTTCGATTTAGTGATGTGATCGACGTAGCAAAGGTCGATGGGCAGCGCACGCTTGTTGCCAACGTACCAATGTCTCAAGCACTTGTGCTGCGCGGACGGCTCGACGACCAGGTGCCTCGCCCAATTACCAGTGGGCTTGTATCGGTTTGCGCCGCCTGGCCCACGGATGAGGAACGTTTGAAATATGGCCCAGCAGGACATTGGCTTGCAACCACGAATATCAATGAAGACGGGAGCTTTACGGTCGAGGGCCTGCCTTCATGTGAATATCTGCAGGTAATCGCAAGCTGCGATGGTTGGTTCAACAAACAAGCGGCTGCCAAGCTCAGGGCAAGTGCATTTCCTAAAGAATTTATGACAACGGAAGAGTCGATCTTGCCGGCGCTCTACCAGTTTGATTCCTCGCCGTCTGAAATTGTCGTTGGCATGCAACCAACAGGAACCGCTGAAATCTTATGTGTTGATCCAGACGGTAACCCCGTCTCCAATGCCAAAGTGATTGCGAGGCGTTCGCAACGATTTATTTATGGAAGTTGGGAAAGTCGGAATTTTCGGCATGCGTTTTCCACAGCCAAGGAGCTCTTGTCGCTTCGCGATGGACCAGCCTATGAAATCACCGAGCCAAAGGAACTGGCCGCACGGACTGACAAGCAAGGTATTGCCAAGATCGACAATCTTCCTGGTCTGCACATCGAGTTTCGAGTCGAGAATTATCGTTTCTCTGGCGGCAGGGTTTGGCAGTCCATTGACCTCGGCCTTTCACAGCCAGGCAAGCTTGTCATACACCGTCCTTGATCGCACTGGGCCCTAAGAAAACAGAATCTCTGACGGCTCGTCCTCTGACGGCTCGTTAAAAATCTGAGAAATATGGCCCGCTCTGTCTAGAAAAGACGCATTGCATCCTGGGTAGCAACGGTTTGCCCAGTTTTGTAGGCAGTTCTAGCGGTTTGGCGGAGTGCGGCTTTGAAATACGAATGGCGAAATGAGTGGGTTTTTGTCGTCGAGCAGGCTCGGGGATGCGATGTCATCGCCGCGATCGAATCCATTCTCAGTGCGAGAACCAGCAGTGCCACCGTTGAGCGGCTTAGTGATCGCTACTACGACAGCCCAAATCTGGACGGACTGGTCGGGGCGAAGGACTCGCGAAAGCAGCAGTTTCGCTTGAGAGAGCGAAGCGAAGCTGGCTCAATTGCCTACGAACGGAAGACACGCAAGGGTCTAGCTGCTCGTCTAAAGCAGGCCCCTGTCGGCGGTGCGAGTGAGATGCCGCAGTGGTTTGAGAAGCATGCGGCGGATGCTGGACTGGTCGAGACGCTGGTGAGTCAATTCACCAGGCACAGCTACGCGACCGGTGACGCCCAAGCGTGTTCGGTAACATTCGACGAAGCGATCCAATGCAATTATCCGCTCTTTGACGCATCTGACGTAGCCAGTTCAGCGTATCTGCTGGATGTGTCGATCCTCAAATTCAAGCTTACTGGTCCGCTAGATGCCATGTGCAAGCGGCTCATCTACGACCTGCAATTGACTCCTGAGAAGTCATCGTTGTACCGCGAGGGCATTGTGGCTGCTGCGGCAAGCGCAAGTATGCCTGCTGATGCAAGCCGACGGTGGTCTCAAGCCCTGCTACACGCGGGTGTTCGTCATGCCTGAGTGGTTGAACACAGCTAGCGACAGTGCCCTTCCCGTGCTTGGTGGATGGGATGAAGCACTTGGCATGGCGATGCAACTGGGACTTGCGTTTCTCTGCGGGTGCACGATTGCGCTAATCTACCGACTCGCGCGTCCACGAGGGCAAGTCGTACCGTCTTTTCCAGCGACGCTCATGTTGCTGTGTATTCTGTGTGCCATGCTGCCCATGGTCATTGGCGAAAACGTTGCCTGGGCGTTTGGGCTGGTTGGCGCGTTGTCCATCGTCCGATTTCGCACCGCCGTCGATGACACACATGACATTACGTTTGTGATCTTTGCAGTTTTGGTGGGTATGGCCGTTGGTGCAAACCGCTTGCCGGTTGCCGTTGTAGGCATCGGAGTCACAGGATTGGCAGCATTGCTAGTGCGACCACCTGCATCGGCGAAGTCGCCAGTTGCCAACGCAAAGGATCGCAAGTTGCGAATCCGTATCGGAATCGGGCGTGATCCACAGGTGCTATTCAGTGCCGTGTTTCAAGAATTGCTGCGCGAACATGAACTTGTGTCCGGCGTGACCAGCAAACAAGGTTCGTCATTGGATCTGCTGTACCGCATTCGCCTCAAAGAAGGCGCCAGTCCAACAGACTTGCTGAATCGATTGAACTTACTAGATGGCGTTCGCAGTGTCGATCTTCGACGCTAGTCTCGCAGTGTCGATTTTCGACGCGAGTCATTGCCTTTCCTCAAGATAGCTTATCTTCTCCTGGAGTGCGAAATGAAGAAAACATTTATCCACGGCGGCTTGCTCACCCTTGGGTTGTCCGTCACGCTCGTCGCGATTGTTTACGCGCAACCTCCCCAGGAGGGGCCGGGACGATTTGGTGGGCAAGGTGGACCTGGTTTTGGCGGACCAGGCGGACC
>CAYPLE010000018.1:0-13075 GCA_964411445.1 uncultured Pirellulaceae bacterium | reverse complement strand
GGCGGAGGTCCAACGGTTGAGATCCTCAAAGACTTTGACGCCAACGGAAATGGTTGGTTGGAAGCCAGCGAACGCGAAGCGGCTAGGCCCGTAGCGAAGGAAAAGGCCGCTCAAGGTGGCGGGCGAGGTGGGCGCGGAGGACGTGGTGGTCCTCCAGGTGCTGGGCCACAGGGATTTGGCGGGCCACAGGGATTTGGTGGCCCAGGTGGCCCAGGTGGCCCAGGCGGAGCACCTCCGGGTAACGCAGCCGATGTGGATTCGGATCGAACAGGACCATCGGTTTCACCCGAGTCGGTGAAGTCATACCCAGATCACGAACTGTTTGATACGTCGATTCTTCGGACGTTCTTCTTCGAGTTCGACAATGACGACTGGGAGGAAGAGTTGGAGGATTTTCACAACACGGACGTGGATGTTGCTGCGCAATTGACCGTCGACGGCAAGGAATATGCCAACGTTGGTATGCGTTTTCGCGGCATGTCTTCCTATTCGCACGTCGGGCGAGGAAGCAAGCGTTCGTTCAACGTTTCCGTGGACTTGGCTGACGAAGATCAGCGACTGTACGGCTACAAGACACTCAATTTGCTGAACTGCAATGGCGACCCGACACTGATGAGCAGTGTGATCTATTCACATATTGCCAATCAGTTCACACCAGCACCCAAAGCAAACTTGGTTCACGTTGTTGTCAACGGTGAAAGCTGGGGCACCTTCGTCAATGTGCAGCAGTTCAATAAGACGTTCCTGAAAGAGCACTTTGACAGTGCCAAGGGAACGCGATGGAAGGTTAGCGGGAATCCTGGTGCCGACGGTGGACTTCGGTACTTGGGTGATGAGATTGAATTGTATGAGTCGCGGTACGAAATGAAGTCCGATGACGGCGAAAAGGAATGGAAGGCACTGATTGAATTGTGCAAAGTACTGACGGAGACTCCAGAGGATCAGCTTGTTGCAGCGCTGGAGCCAATTCTTGATATCGACAACGCGTTACGATTCTTGGCTTTGGATGTTGCGTTGGTCAACAGCGATGGATACTGGACGCGGGCGAGTGATTACAGCTTGTTCCGCGATGCCGAAGGCAAATTTCACTTGTTCCCTCATGATATGAACGAAGCATTCGCCGTTGCATCTCATGGGCCCGGGGGTGGACCCGGTGGTGGAAGAGGTCCAGGCGGTCCAGGGTTTGGTGGTCCAGGCTTTGGGCCTGGTGCTGGCGGCCCACGCGGTGGCAGCTTCTTCGGCGGCTTGTTCGGTCCTCCACCGCCAGAAGGAGAAGCAGCCGATGCCCCACAAGCGGACCGTCCACGACGTCCAGGCGGAGCGGGGCCAGCCGATGAAGGGCAGGGCGGTCAGAGAATTCGAGGTCAGCGACCTGGTGGTCAAGAAGGTGCTGATGGACGCGGTCCAGAAGGTCGCGGTGTCCGTGGCGAAGCTGCTGGTCCTGAACAACGAGGTCAAGGCGGCGGCGGTCGAAGAGGCGGACGGGGTCAAGGCGGAGGACGTGGACCGGGTGGCGGCGGACCGGGTGGCGGCGGACCAGGACACGGAGGAGTTGATTTGGATCCCTTCGTTGGCCTAGAGAACGAAAGAATGCCGCTGAGGACTCGTCTGCTGGCTATCCCGGAATTGCGCGAAAAGTACCTCGGGTACGTCAAACAGATTGCGAGTGAGTCACTTGACTGGGACAAGCTGGGGCCGTTGGTCGAGACGAGCCGTGATTTGATTGACCCGATCGTCAAGACGGATGTTCGAATGCGGAGCACCTACGACGCGTTTGTTGCGTCGACCAAGTCGGAGATCGACGAAGATGGGCCAATGTCCTATCGTAAATTTGCCGAAGAGCGAAGCAAGTTCTTGCTCGGTAAATAGCGGCCGGTTCGATAGGTTGTTAACGACCAAAAGCAGTGAACTGGATGCCGGCGAGCCAATCGTCGGCGTCCCGTCCATCGGTCGTCACCATGTAGCGTGCAAAACCAGTCAGACGGCCATGGCCCGTCGCCCAGAAATGTACGCCAACCTCAGGGTAAACGGCACTCAGCCAGCCATCGAATTCGATGTCTTCTTCGCCCTTTTCATCAATGAAATTGTCGTCATCATTGTCGATCCCATCGTCGCTCGCATCGGCATAAGTGGTCGACAAACCGTGGAACATACCAACACCGGCAAACGGCGTGATTCGTGTGGGTAGCTGTAAACGCAGTCCCGAGTCCACGCCTGCATACCAATCGTCCGGTCCGATGTATCCAGCAATCGCAGTACGCGCGGTGACCCAACTCGTGGCGTAGTCCTCATAGCCAATTTCTGCACCGGCAAGCGTGCTTTGCGAATTGTCACGCCATTGGGTGCCGCCGGAAAAGTAGCCGCCTTGCAGACCTTCCGTGTACCGCGCATCAATGGCTTGCTTGAGCTTCTTCAGCGGTTGCCGCTTCGAGGCTCCTTCTTCGTATTTTGCAGCGTAGACCGGGTCGTCCATTGCGTAACGACTCTTTAACAAATCTGCGCAACCCAGACTGCTGCCAAATGTCAGCACGAAGAGCGTAGTGCAGAGATGTTTCATGGCTTTGACATTTGACCGTTGAGAGTCACGCTCTCGAATTCAAGCTACCAAGTTCGCACAGGCTGCTTCGGCTTTGCACACGTGGAATTCGCGCATCGGAACCAGAATGCTAGCGGCTAGCTTCCTCAGGATCCAGGGCGATAGCAATGCTGGTATTGCCGCACAGCGATTCGCACTCTGCACGGTCGCACTCTGCACGGTCGCATTCTGCTCAACTGCGGGCGGGCAGACGCCTACGCACACTGGCGGCTAAGCGAAGATGTCATCGTCGTTTGCGATGGCGGCGGAGGTTGCTGCCGAGGGACGCGGTGCAGGGGCTGGAATGTGCCCGCAGCCGCGCAGCAAGAATCCAGCCAGGAGCAGAGGTATTGTTTGCGCGGAAGTGTTCACGACAACATACATGAACACTTCTAGCGTTGCGACAGAGGGCCAAGCAGAAGTGAACACGGAGTACAGCGCCAAGAAGGCTGCGTTGGCGATTAGTTGCAAAATGAACATCATACCTGACGCTACAAAGCCGCTCCAAATCGCAGGTTTTCTACCGGAAAACGCCCAAGCAACCGTGGTGACCAAACCACATGCACCGCCATAGGCAGAGCAAATCGCCACCGACGACAGCACTCCCGCTTCAGCAAAAAGGTCATTTAGAACACCATTGCTGACAAGAAACATGGTCACGCCCAGTACTACAGCAGTGACTGCTGTAAAACCGAGAAGGGTTGCAATGGAAAACGCCCTGGGGGCAATGGGGTGATCTGGTGGCGAAATCATCGCATTGAGTCGCAAGCCGACTGGGAATGCTACACCGGCACAGCCAAGGCAGAAGTAGGCCAGTAGGAACAAGAACTCTGCTTCATAAGCAAGGATTCCCGCGAACGCGGCAGCTAGAAAGGTGGCTACGGAGCAATAAAGGGTAAGTTGCCAGCGCTGGTGTGCTGGCCGCAGGGAGAGAGCATGCGCAATCGATGCTGCCGTCATGGCACTTGAAAGCAGTCCGATGATGATCGCATCACCGCCGCCAACGATGCTCGGCAAGTAGGCAACTACCAAAGCGAAACCAATGATGAGTTGCACGTAGCAACTCCACGATTTGCGACGCGCTTCACTATTGGCGAACTGCTCTCGTGTTTCGCGAACGATCTCTAGAATCTGGGCCAGTTCCGATGTCTGGGAAGATCCGTCATTGGGCGGCGTTTCAGCTTCACTCATGCTGGGCTCGATATACTTTTCTGGACAAACCGGCTAGGCTTTGTGTCGATCGAGGGGGCCAAGTGGCTAGTCCAAGTCGGCTCCCTGTTACCAAAAACCAGATTGAGTTTAACAGTTATTCATCGATGACGTACGAAAAACATGATGCTGCTTCGGGAATTCCGAGGCTCGCTCCCAGGCAGCCTGACTCGCACAAGGGCACTTATGGGCGTCTGCTGCTTATCGGCGGCAGTCGCGGACTGAGTGGATCTATCGCACTTTCGGGTATGGCTGCGGTTGCCTCAGGTGCTGGGCTCGTCAAAATCGCAACCGCTGATTGCTGTCTCGAAACAGTTGCAGGTTATTCCCCTTGCTATATGACCGTGCCCTTAGAATGCGATTCGGAAGGCAAGATAACAATCGGAGAAACCCTGGCCGGTGGACAACTGCACAGCTTGATTCGTGAGTCGAATTGCGTTGCCATCGGTCCCGGCCTTGGACGATCACGCGACTTGCAAAAATTGGTCGCCAACGTGGTTGAGTCCGCGGACTGCCCAATAGTCATCGACGCCGACGGCTTAAACAACTTGGCCGATGCTCACATTGGTGCTGTCGGGCCACTGTTGCGATCGAAGGAGGTCGTTTTGACGCCGCATCCAGGCGAATGGTCGCGACTTGTCGGAGTGGAAGCGAACAACAGAGCAGAGCAACGCGCTGCGGCATCGCGTTTTGCCAGTGAATTCAAGACTGTCGTCGTTCTGAAGGGAACGCAAACGACGGTGACCGACGGACGCATGACCATCGAGAACACCACCGGTACTCCTGCGATGGCGACCGGAGGAAGCGGGGACGTGTTGACCGGCATCGTCGCTGCAGCAATTTGTCAGGGGATGGGCTGCCTGGATGCTGCACGTTTCGCCGTCTACGTTCACGGCCTGGCTGGTCAGATTGCCGAGAGAGAAACGGGGCATTTTGTGGTGCCGCCACCGACTCTAATTCACTACCTCCCAAAAGCGATGGCGGAATTGAACCACAGTACTGAATGCTGAAAATGCAGAGCAAGACTCCTAACGCAGCAAGCGGTGTGGGCGAAGTCGGGGGGGCGCTAGCGGAGAATCGCAAACAACCTGCCCGGCCTGCAAGTCGCCCCCAAGCGGCTAGCCGGCCCGTGCGTTGCTGGGCTGGCAAGCGAATTGCGAGCGGAATTGTCATAAACAGGTGGGAAAAGCCATCCGGAATAGCAATAGATATTGCGAATCTAGAAGGGATGGGCAAAAGTGTCTCTCTCGCCGGAGCTTGTATGTTTTGAGACCTCAAGTTGCTCCACGGACGCTTCTTCGACAAGTCGCCGAAATTGGCTTGGACGAATCTGGATTCACAGTGGCTGAACTGCTCTATCACAAAATCGGAATGGACCCCATCCCCGCTGCGGCGAAGGGGGGATGCGTGTCTATTGGTAATTTTGATGGTGTTCACCGCGGTCACCGCAGGCTAATTGAACAGGTCAATTCTTTGGCTCAGCAAGCCGGTGGTCCGGCCGTAGTTGTGACATTCGATCCTCCGCCAATCGCTGTACTTCGCCCTGAGCTCGAATTGCCGCTGCCATTGACAACGCTCGAGCGTCGAACGGATTTGCTCGGCAGCCTCGGGGTCGATTTTGTGGTTGCGCTCGTCACAGATGAAAACCTACTCAGTAAAAGCGCGGAAGGCTTTTTCGAAAAGCTGGTCGTTTCTGGGTTCGCAGCAAAAGCTCTTGTTGAAGGCCCCAATTTTCGGTTTGGCCGTAATCGCGAGGGCGACACGGACGTACTCGAACGCTTGGCGTCCAAGTTCGATCTTCGCTTGAAAGTGCTCCCGGCAGCAAACTCGGGTGATGAAATGATTTCCAGTACGCGCATTCGAAAAGCGATACAGGCGGGCGATATTGCAGTTGCCAATGAGATGTTGTCCGCGCCCCACGAGTTTTCGGGGAAAGTCAGCGCGGGCGAGAAGCGAGGCCGTGAGCTGGGTTTCCCAACCGCCAATCTGACAGAAATCCCAGTCCTGACACCATCGCAGGGGGTTTTCGCTGCAACAACTCGCCTCGCTGGCGACGACTATGCTTGCGCTGTGCACATCGGTCCGAATCCAACGTTTTCTGATTCGCGGCCAAAAGTCGAAGTGCATGTGATTGGTTGGAGCGGTGATCTGTACGGTCAAGCCTTAAGTTGCCGCCTGTTGAAAAAGATTCGCGACGTTAAAAAATTTGAGAACATCGATGCGTTGAAAGCACAAATCGAGTCCGATGTAACTGCCTGTGTTGAGTCCGTGTGAGGTGTCCTTCACTGCGGCTCCCGGCGATCGGTGTGAAGCGTGTATAATGTTGGTTTGCCCGTTCAAAATTCCTCCGTATCTTCCTTGCTTGAAAACTGAAATAGATGGCGATTCACTGGGAAACCTTGGTTAGCGAAATCAAGTCATGCGACTCATTTATCCTCTGCAGCCATATTCGTCCTGACTGCGATGCTCTCGGAAGCGAGCTCGGTTTAGCTGGTGCGCTGGAGCAGTTGGGGAAGAAGGTTCGGATCGTCAATGGTCACCCGACGCCACCAAACTTGGCCTTTATCGATCCAGACAATAAAATTGAAGTGCTGGGCGAAGGCGTCGACGCGGACGATGTCAAAGCTGACTGCTTTATCGTCTTGGACACCAGCGCTTGGGCGCAGCTTGGTCCCATGGGCGATGTCTTGAAGGGGTTTCAGGGGAAGAAGCTGTGCGTCGACCACCATGTTGGCGAAGATGACTTGGGAACAACGTTCTACAAAGACACTAAAGCCGAAGCGACAGGCCATTTGGTTGCCAAACTATCCGAACATCTCGGTGCAACGACGAGCCCTGCAATGGCGATGGCGTTGTATGCCGCCATTGCAACGGATACCGGCTGGTTTCGTTTCGGTTCGACGACACCAGAAACATACCGCGTGATTGCAGGCTTGGTCGAAGCAGGTGCATCGCCCGCTGGCATTTATGGTGATTTGTACGAGCGGGATACGATCGGGCGAGTTCGTTTGCGAGGCAGGATTTTGTCGCGGACGGCGGACGAGTTAGATGGGCAATTGGTGTACACGCACGTTCTCAAAGAGGATTTTACCGAAACGGGGGCCGTGGCTTCCGATACCGAAGACGCCATCAATTTAACACTCGCAATCGCCGGAACTCAGGTAGCGGTCATCTTTGTTGAGCAGGCTACCGGCGGATTCAAGCTGAGTTTTCGCTCGCGATGTGCGGTTGATTGTAGCGAGCTAGCTAAGAAATTCAGTGGCGGCGGTCACAAGGCTGCTGCTGGAGCATTCTTGGAAGGCACCTTGGAAGATGTGACCGGTGCTGTGCTTCCTGAAGTTCGCAGTGCCATGAAGACGATGGTGTCGTAGCCCTTCGCAAGATTCGCTTCCGCGCAGGGGGCTGGTTCTGGCTTTCGTGCAGTGGGTCTGGTTACAGATCCCTCATGGCTTGAACACCGCCTGCAAAGTAAGCGCATGAAAAAAACCGGCCAGGAGTGATCCTGGCCGGCCTTCGATTTTTCGGGCGGTCGAAGTGCTCTTAACCTTAGAAGGTGAAGATCACGTCGCTACCGACAGTCGTTTGGCTTGCACCGAGCTCGTTGCCAACGACGCCGTCCTTGTCCCAGTCCCAGCGGACTTCTGGACGAAGAAGCATGTTGGAGCCCATGCCGATGTTCAGGCCAGTGGTGAAGGCGTAAACGTCGCTGCGACCAGCGGTAACACCGTAAACACCCTTGTCGACGTTGTACAGCTCGAGGCGGTTACCCCAAGTTACGTTGTCGGTCAGGTCCATCAACAGGTAGTTGACGAAAGAAAGTGTTTCACGCTCACGAGCTCGTCCAGTTCCGTCGGTGTCGAGCAGGTCGACCCAAAGAACGTGGCTAACAGCGTCGGTCAATTGCGTGGTCAAGATAGCGCTGGTCATGAAACCAACTTCGTTGTTGGCACCTTCACCGAATCGTCCCATGACGAATTGGTTGGTGAAGTTGACTGAATCGCTGACGTCCAGCGAGATACCGCCAAGGAATGCGTCACCGTTGTCTTCAAAGCCACTGTCCCAACCCATGACGTATCCGCCGTACGTTGTCAGTGCGTCGCTAGCGTTGTACTGAGCAAGGACACCAGTGTGCGTGAACGGCTCGCTGTTGTACATGGTGTACGAGTGCGAGTAGAAGAAGTTGCCCGTAGCGCCAACGACTTCGTATCCGATCAGCGTGAAGAAGTGACCAACCTTGACCGAAAGGTCGCCGTAGGCAGCTTCAGCGTACAACTGAGGAATCGCATGGCCGTAGATGCCATTGTCCCAGTTGTTGTCCCAGCTATTGTTCGTAAGTCCAAATGCTTGGGTGTCTTGAGCGTCAACACCGTATAGGTAGTCGATGCGTCCACCGAAGCCAAGTCCGCAGCTTCCGTCCGCAACCTTCTCAGCGTAAAGCCAAGCTTGGTGCAAGTTGACGTTGTCTGCATGCTGGTTGAACAGGGTGTTGTTGTACTGGTGCCAACCGAGTTGAGCCCAACCGCCAACTTCGAAACCCAAAATGTCATTTTGAATCAGCTTCCAAGGGCCACAATCGCCACCCAGTCCATCGCATCCGCCGGAATCGCATCCAGCGTCACAGATGTTTCCGCAACCGGTGTCGCAGATCGGGGCATCGCCGCAAGAGCAAGCGGCTGGAATGACCGAGCTGTAGTCAGCAACGTCAGCAGCAGATGCGACTGGAGCAGGTTCCGAGGAATAGTAGCCGTAGTCACTCGCAGTAGCCGTCGACCCGCCAAGGCAAGCTGCAGCCAAAGCTGCAGACAGAGCCAGTTTGGTAATCTTCATTTTTTCATCCTTGAATATCCGGAGTCCTTAAACGACCTTCACCGAATCCTGGCTGGGTCGCAGATGGGGGGGGCAAAGACCGCCACACCGAAAGTTGAGCCACTTACGAGTATCCATGCACCCGTTACGAAACCCCATCTATGAACGCGTTTCCAGAGTCTCGTATCGGAGTAACAATCACCGCAGATTGATTGGATTTACCGAAGACGCACTGGTCCTTTTACCGAAGCTATCCCGCCTTGGTAAGATTTGCGGGTTGCGTTGCCTTTAGGGAGGTCGGTGGCGTGTTTACGCCACCCTCTGTGGGAGGTTACGCGTCTGAGAATAGCGCTTTTACGAACGACTCAGCATCAAAGACAGCGAAGTCACCCATCTGCTCTCCCAAGCCCACGAACTTCACCGGCAGCTCAAAATTTTGGCGAATCGGAACAATCACACCGCCTTTAGCGGAGCCGTCCAACTTGGCCAAAATAATTCCAGTGCAACCCGCCACTTCTGAAAACCCTTTGGCTTGGCTAATTGCATTTTGCCCCGCAGTCGCATCCAGAACCAGCAAGACCTCGTGAGGCGCTTCTGGAATGTGTTTAGCAATGACTCGACGGATCTTCTCCAGCTCCTGCATCAGATTGCTTTGAGTCTGCAGTCTGCCGGCCGTATCGATGATGCACACATCGTAGTTCTCGTCGCGAGCCTTCTGGGAAACTTGGAAGGCAACCGTTCCTGGATCAGCGCCCTGTTTTGCGGTCACAATGTCACAGCCAATTCGCTCCGACCAAATTGTCAACTGTTCGACCGCTGCGGCGCGGAATGTGTCTCCTGCGCCGAGCAGCACGCGATTGCCCTCTTGGGTGAATCGATGAGCCAGCTTGGCAATGGAAGTCGTCTTGCCGGAGCCGTTGACGCCAACGACTAAGATGACGGTGGGCCCCGATTCGGCCAAGTTGACTTCTACGGGATCTTGCTCAAGAGTTTCGCGAATCTCCGATGCAATGGTCGCAACGATCTCTTCAAACTCAACCTTACGGGCACGAAAGTCATTGCCGATGCGATCGCGAATCTGGGCCGCCATCGAAGCACCCACGTCGCTTTTGACCAACAACGCAAAAAGCTTTTTCAAAAAATCATCATCGACCAGTTCGCCGCCGCTCTTCCACAGGTCACGAATGTCCGTGTTGAGGGCGGTACTGGTTTTCTTCAGGGCAGCTTTAATCCCGCCAAAGATGCCGCTTTGCTGTTCGGCGTCATCTTGCTTCTTTTTCTTATTCCAAAATGCCATCAGTTTAGCTCGCAGGCTTCTTCGTAGTGTTCGTACAATTGTAAGAGATTTTGCTCGGCGGATTGGAGCTGTTCCTGCAGCTCTTTCATCTTGCGGCCGTCTCGTAAGTTCTCGGGTTGCAACATGTCGTCGTGCAATTTTTCGATGTTGGCTTCTTCGGTTTCAATGTCGTTCTCTAGATCAGCGACTTTGCGATACGGAAATTTTCGTTTCCGTTTCTCCGCTTTTCGTGATGCCGAACCGTCTGAACGTTCGGCGTTTGAGCTATTCGTGCTGTCGTTGCTTGGCTTGGCGTTTTTGGTCTTCCCTGTTCCATTCTTGCCAGCCCCAACTGCGCCGCGGTCGCCTACTCCCAGGCCTTGGCTGAGCCAGTGCAGGTAAGCATCATAGTTGCCCACCACCTGTGTTGTCTTTCCGCCGCGCATGACCAAAACATTGTCAGCCACAGCATTGACCAAGTAGCGATCGTGCGTCACCAGAATAACGGTCCCATCGAACTCCAGAATGGCTTTCTCAAGCGCGTGGCGTGACCATAGATCCAAGTGGTTGGTCGGTTCGTCCAGAACGAGAACATTCGCTTCCATCGCAGATAACCAGGCGAGCATGACGCGATTCCGCTCACCGCCACTCAGCTTCTCGATCGGCTTGGTAACAACGTCACCGCTGAGCCCGAATGCGCCAAGGATGTCACGGCGAGCCTTATGGTCCAGGTCGCGGTGCGGCACGCGAATCGCCTCAACGGCTTCGGTGTCGGCTGGCAGTCGTTTTAGCAATTGGTCAAAGTAGCCGATGCGTAATTTGTGGCCGAGCGACGTTTCTCCCTGGTCCGGTTTCACTTCGCCCAGCATGCACTTCAGCAGAGTCGATTTTCCGCAGCCGTTGGAGCCCAAGATTGCCCAACGCTGCCCACGCTCCACCTGAAAATTCAAGTTTTCAAAGAGGGGCCGGTCGTAGGCTTTGCTCAAGTCGGTCGTGCGAACAACAACGTCACCGGAGCGGGCTGCTTTCGGAAAGCGAAATCGCGGAGTCGGGATCTCGCGAGGCGGCGCAACTAACTCAATGCGTTCAAGCTTCTTGCGGCGGTCCTCCGCTTGGGTGCTCTTCTGACCGTGATGATGCTTGCGAACAAACTCCTCTAACTTCTCAATCTCAGCTTTGTTCTTTTCATACGTTCGGCGTTGGACTTCCAGACGTTCGGCCTTCTGCGTCAGGTAGGCCGAGTAATTGCCCTTAAAACGATCGATGCGGCCGTCGACCAATTCCAGTACCGTTGTTGCTGTCTTGTCGAGGAAGAATCGATCGTGACTTACCACCAAGAAGGCGCCGGGCCAATTGGCGAGCGTGGACTCCAGCCATTCAGTGGACTCGATGTCCAAGTGATTGTTCGGCTCATCCAAGATCATGAGATCAGGTTGCTGAAGGAGAAGACACGCAAGCATGAGGCGGTTTTGTTGGCCGCCGCTCAATTGTTGAGCCAGTTTGTCGTACCAGCCGCTTTCAAATCCTAGTCCTTGTAATACCCGCTCGACTCGGTGTTCCCAGTTGTAGGCGTCCATTTGGTGAAGCTTGACCTGTAATTGGTCGTATTCTTCCATCACGGCCGCATGCTGTTCACCCGATGCAGCGGCGAGTTTCTCTGCCAGGGCTTCTGCTTTTTCGACCAATTCCGCCGTCTCGCCAGTGGCTGCAGCGGCAACACTCCAGACAGTTTCACTCGATTCAAAGGTTGGGTGCTGCCTGAGATATCCGATCGAACCCGAGGTCGGATAGGTAACCTCACCACCGTCCGCCTGCTGTTGTCCAGTCAAGATCTTCAGCAGCGTCGTCTTGCCGGCTCCATTGGGGCCCACCAGCGCAATGTGGTCACCGGGCCGAATTTCGACATCGGCCGATTGCAGGACTTCTTCGTCCCCAAAGTATTTTGAAATCTCGCGGGCCGAGAGCAGTACCATCGCTAGATTGGTCGTTTTCGCATGATTTTGAAGGAATTCAGATATTGAACTTCCAGATTCTATCCTGCCGCCCCCGTTCCCTGTAGGACACGTTCGACCAGTTAAAGCCATCATCAAAAGACAGGCCGAAAGCCTATGGGCTGTCGTCGCCTGTCGTTCGCCGCTAGCCGTCTGCCGCTAGCCAGATGAGAAGCAAGCCGTGGCGGGCCTGTCGCGCCCAATGTTCCCGCCCTGTGTCGGCGGCAATGCCAAGTCGATAGAAGGTCAGTAGAAGGCCGACTCGAGCTGCCGCGGTAGATCGACCCGCCACTAGCCAAACGCGGTTGCTCCACAGCACAATTTGGGGTGAGCTAGAAACACCCGACCCAGGCCATCATTTCCGCATCGTTCATGATTCGATCAGAATTCAGGCCGGGTTTCGAATGTGTGGAGCATTCTTTCGATTCAGGACTCTTGCCGGAGATCAGCCCCCGATAGGACGCTGTGTTGACAGAAAGTATGTAGCTGCAACGTCCTTGACAATCAGCCACTTAGAGTTCGTTGATCGTTTCGTGCCCGTCAATTGTAGCAAGAGCGTTGAGGACGTTTGAATCGATCGTGTAGGCGGTAAAGTGTACGCTGCCGTCCGCGCGGCAAAAGCTTGCACCACCTGAGTGATAACTCCACGGGTGGAACTGATCGCAAACATTGTCAGCAGTTCCAGATTTGAAGCGTGCGGTCGAGCATTCATCGTGTGGATGGTACGTCAGATAGACTGACCGGTTCGTTCGCCATCGGGATAAGTCCTCCGAGACGCCGATTGATTGGTGTCCGTATTCTTGGCTCGCAAACCAAGATCCTACGAAGGCACGCGCAGCGATTGGGCGTTCGCCCAGTGCGATCGTATTGCTCAGTCCATCGGAAACGTTGGGAATTCGTATCCGTTGATCGTTAATTTCTAGGGTGTCGTGTTTGAGCTGGAAGATACTCGGAAACAGTCCATCGTTGGTTTCCAGATTCTGTCCTGTTATGCCAACATAGTTGGTACAACCAAATAGACGTCCGGAAATTTCGGAACGAACCAAGCGATTATTCAGTGGATCTGCGGGGCATGCGAACACACCAAGTTTCTGCCGAGCTTCCGGGAAGGAGGACCATGAATGTCCTGAATCCATCTTGGACTCAATGGCAGTATGACTAACGAAGACCAGCCACAAGAAGGACAAAGGAACACAAAAGTCTGCTCTTGAAGTTTTG
>CAYPLE010000017.1:67969-75032 GCA_964411445.1 uncultured Pirellulaceae bacterium | reverse complement strand
ACTTCGACCGAGAAAGCCTGTTCGACGTATAGTCCATGTGGGTCGGTCGCACGAAGAACAATCCGTTGCTGCCCCACATCATCGGAAGTAGTCACCCATGATAAAGCGCCAGTTGCAGCGTCCACCATCGCTGATTGTGGACCAGCAACCATGCTGAAGGAGAGTGACTGTCCATCCGGATCCGAGGCGACCGCTGCGTAGCGATACGTGCGGCCGGCCTCGATGGAACCATCGGGCGTAGAGCTAAAGCCACTGGGAACGCGATTGACGTCGCCAAGCGTGCGAAGGTTGTAACGAAAGCGTACGCCTGAGTTATTCAGGAACCGCAGTTCCCGCGAGCGGATGGTATCGCCCGGCGCAAGCGGCTGGCCGTCCATCTCGTGCGTTAGATCGTAGTACGGATCGCCGTCGGGAGTGAAACCGTCGGGACGCATCGGCGCCGCGTCAATTTCGCTCATGTTCTCCACAACCACGATCACGCGACCAAGGACTGCTGAGCGACCTTGGTTGGTGACGGCTAGCTCGGTAAGCAATTCCGTGTTATCGCCAGCCAGGCTAGTGCGACCATAGCGCGGGACAAGGCTGCTTGTTAGATCCGTGAGCTTGTTCCACTCAGGCCGCTCCACACCGATTGGCCTAGCTGTAAATCCCGCTCTTCCTGCAGGCGGCTGAATATTCGAGTCGATGACTTCGAATCCACGAACGATCACACTGGACTTGTTGTCACCATCGTTGTTGACCAGTCGAGTGCGAACGATGACTTCTGTACCTGAGTCCATTCCCGCCAAGTAGATCGTGGCGGACGAATCCTGGCCAGCCGGTTCGGTGATCGTTTGCACACCGGGACCAAAGACGACACCTTGTCCTTCGCTCCAGTTGTAGCTTGCGTCACGATTGGGCTGGTACGCGAAAGCGATCGGATTGCCGGCCGTATCGGTGACTTCGATTTCAAATGCATCCCGAACGCCTTCGCTGGTAGTATCAAACTCCGGAGCTTGAAACAGCACTTTGATTGCCGACGAATCATCCGGCAGCGTTAACCGCCGAGTCAGCTCAGTTGCAAAGCCATCCCCCTCAATCAACTGCGGCGAACAACTCGCATTCGCCCACGTTCCCCCCATCGAACTCACCCCACCCGGCTGCGGATCCGCCCCCGAGTTGATGTAGTTGATAACCGCCAGCGCGTCACTTGGCGTTGCAAAGCCGTCGCAATTCACATCCAGAAACGGAGTGGGGGAGCTATTTCCCAACTGCTTGGGAAGTTGCCCTGTCCGCGGATCACTGAAGCGAGGACCATTCAGTTCGTTGACGAGTACCAAGACGTCGTTTGGTGCTACATAGCCCGCCGCGTCACCGTTAACATTGAGAGGACTGATTGCATTGTTCCAGACTGCGGCAGCGAGAACTCTCCGTGCTTCTAACTGTTCCGTTTGGCAAACCCGCGGCTTCGATCGCTTCTGCTTGCGGGCATTTCGACTGATCAGATTCCGAAAGGCTCTTAGAATGGGTGGCTTGGACATGAATTGACCATGAGTCGGTGTAAGTCGGGGGGGATCAAGCCACCTGCGATTTGCGAGGTTGGCTCCGAAGGTGGTACCCGCATGCGTGGCAATTCTTGCGCTTCGAGTTGGCGATTCATGCAAAAAGATTAAAGCCGACCCTCTGGTTGGGGGCGAGCTAAGCCGATCTTGCCAAATGTATCCTGCCGCGGAAGTGACTTCCCGCAAGCCGTTCCTGGCGAACTTACAATGGACATTCAGCGCCACATCCAAGCGGATAGCAGGGGCATTTCTGAAAATGACGCGCAAGAAATCAAAAGCAGCCGGGTAACGACTTGTGAGACAGATAGACGCAGATACAACGCCGAGCTTGATCGTGCGATTGAAGGATCCCGCAGACGCCGATGCATGGCAAGAATTTGTCGATGTCTACAGTCCTTTGATCTACGGCTATTGCCGCAAACGAAACGTGCAAGCTCAGGATGCTGCAGATATAACTCAAGAAGTCCTGCTGAGAGTGAGTCGGTTCATCCGCGATTTTCAGTATGCCCAAGAGCGGGGCATGTTTCGCGACTGGTTAGCAAAGATTGTTCGCAACGAGTTAGCGAGGTACTTTGGTAAGCAAGACAAAACGCAGCACCATGCCGAGACCATTGAGTCGGCCGAGGACAATCAACTTTGGCAAGAACACTTTCACCAGCACATTTTGTCGACTGCTTTGGAGAGAACGAAACCACATTTTGCACCTGAAACGTGGCTGTTGTTCAGCGAAACATGGGACGGGAAAAAGGCGGCTGCTGATATAGCCAGCTCGCATGGTGTGACCATTGAGCAGGTTTATGTTGCGAAGAGCAGGGTTTTGAAACGATTAAGAGTCGAAGTGAACATCCTTGCCGAAGATAGCCCTTGATGCTGCGGTGAGGCGCCGCGAGTCAGTTGAAGCATCCTCAGAATTATTAGACAAGTAGCATGTTATGGTGGACCAGCGGAGTCAGCAAAAATGCTGTCCTACGGCGCAAACGCTTCGCCGTTGGTTGGATGGCCGGGAGGAACTCAGTTCCGAGGATACGCTACACGTCCGCGAGTGCGGCATCTGCCAGGGAACGCTGGAGCAATTGACCGACCCCGCTGAGTTGATATCACCAGTGGGCGCGACGGCGCGTGCCATCGCAGCGAATGGAGTGAAAACTGCGCTGCCGTATATGGACGAGGGCGAGTTGGCTCGAATGCAGCGCAATTTGGCGACTCCCCCGCAAACGCCTCAGTCACAGTTTGCGACGATGGAGGAGACGCCATCGCAGATTGACAGCGGCCAAGCGGCACCGACTCGGCGGACTTCTCGAGCAGACACGCAGTGGGTCGAAAAACACTTCGATCCATCGCGATATGCGTTCGAAGGACTCGTTGGACGGGGCGGCAATGCGGATGTCTTTCGCGTTTATGACAAGTTGCTCGACAAGCAGTTCGCTGTCAAGACAATTGCTGGAGACTCTGAAAAAGCTCGCTTGCGCATGTTGCGCGAAGCCAAGTTGATGGCCGACATTGAGCATTCGAACATAGCGAGAATTTTTGACGTCGGTCAAATCGACGATGAATCGCCTTCGCCAACGATCTACATCATGATGGAATATCTTGGTGGCGGAACGCTGGCAGGCCTTTTGGGCGAGGAAGGTGAGGAGACGGACTATCTAAAGCTGGCCGATCTTTTGCATGGTGTCTGTGATGGACTGATGGCCGCGCACCGACGTACTATCATTCATCGCGACTTAAAACCTGCCAACATTTTGCTAACTCATGACCATTCAACGGCGAAAGTCGCCGATTTCGGATTGGCAAACCGTGTCGACGATCTTGCGACAATGCTCACCAGGGATGGCACGATCGTTGGCACGCCAGCATTCATGAGCCCAGAGCAAGCGAGCGCATCGGAAAGAGTTGGGCCGCCGAGCGACATCTATTCGCTCGGTGCAACCATCTATTTTATGCTGACCGGGCGCCCGCCCTTCTCAGGGAATGCCACGGCCATCGCAAGACAAATCGTGGACGCCGATCCAGTCTCGCCGATGCTGCTCAACCCGTCTGCACCTCGAGATTTAGTTGCCATTTGTGAGCGGGCGATGGAGAAAGAGCCCGAAAAGCGATACACTTCAATCGGTGATCTGGGGGCTGATTTGAAAGCGTTCGCTTGTGGAGATGAGGTTAGCGTCAAGCCGGTTTCCGCGCTGGGCCGAGTACGACGACAGTTGCGTCGCAATCGCAAGCTCAACTTTGCGGTGCGTGGGATTGCCATACTCGCCTCGCTGGTGGTCATTATCTCCACGGCGTCAGCATTCCTCTACCGATCGCAGAGCCGACGTTTGAGCGAGGCCGCAGCCCGAGAGCTGGCGAACAAAGAGGAGCTCCGTAAGACACTTTCACGCTCGATTGAGGCCGCCGATCAGCTACTCGTATCGGTGACCGAAGACTTGTCTCTGCTACCGAGCTCGCCTGGTTCGGACCGCATCGCAGAAGCGTTGTTGAATCGCGCCAAATCTTACTATGAGGGGTTTCTGCTGCAGAACGCAGGGAATGGACAGCTCAAATATCAGCTTTCACGCGCACATGCCGGACTCGCTCGAATTGCGTTTCGGCAAGGTGACACGGAGCTTGGGAAAAGGGAGAGTCGAAGTGCGCTGCAAATGTTGGCAGGCATGCCGACGGCCGACAACACCGAAGATGAAGCATATGACGACGAAGAATATGATGTACTGCTCTTGGAAGCGAACGTCCTGCTCGAGCTTGGCTCTAGTGTGGGAAGACAATTTCCATCGGACCCACTTGCTGACCAATGCCTCGTCGAAGCAGCGGAGCTCTGCGAACAAATTCTGGCAAGCGATCCACCGACGGAGTATGCCGACAGACTGCTGAGCTTGCATGTATCTACGCTTCGAAATCGTTCGGTGTTGTTAGGGCGAATTGGTCAAGATCAGTTGTCGGGACAGCTCGCGGAGCAGTCTGGTGAAGCCGCCATATTGCTAAGCAACGTCGACGGTGTCACAGGCAAAGCACTGAAGAATGCTGCCATGGCTGTTCAGAACTTGGGGCTATTTCAAATTCGGCATCAAGAGTTTGCTGGGGGCGCTGACGCAATTGACCTTGCGATGGAAATATTGAGCAGAGTGCCCAAAGAGGAGAGGATCGCGCTACGCACAGATGTTATCCAAGCGAACCTGCACACAAACCGCGCCAGGATTGCCATGATGCGCGGGCAATTCGCCGATGCGAGTAAAGAACAAGATCTGGCAATTGCGATACACCAGCGCTTCTTGGACTTGGAGCCCGATGTGCCCAGCCACAAATCGGATTTGGTTGACGCAATCCTTAACGCGACGAACATCCAGTACGCCCAGGAAATGTACGACGAACTGATCACCGATTCAACTCGGGCCATTTCTCTTCTCGATGAACTTATCGGGGTGAATCCTGACAATCCAGACTATCGACAAACGAAAGCCATGTTCCAAGGAAACATCGCGATCGTACGACTGCATCAGGGCAAGTCGCTACTTGCAATCCAGCCGCTCACTGAGTCGATCTCTGAATTGGAATTGGCGGCAGCGCAGCTTCAGAATTCGCCAGCTTCTTTGATTGCGATTGCAATCAACCACTATTCGCTTTCCGGTGCCTATTACGACCTTGGGCAGTTCGAAGAAGCGTTAGCATCACTTGACGAAAGTGACCGCCTGACAGCGCAAGTGCTGAAAGACAGTCCTGATTTCACGGATGCGATCGATCACATGACGGACAGCCTTTTTCGGCGCACCGATGTGCTTCTCGAGATGGAGCCCGTGGATTCAGCCGCCGTACTTGAAGCTACGGACCGCGCCATCGCGCTTTCCAAAACACTCATCGATGCATCCCCTGGCGTTGTCGCCTACTTTGAACGCTATCTACTGTTGCTAACGACCCGTGGCGACGCAAACGTGGTGCTTGGCAATTTGGACGCAGCCATTGAGGACGCAAACAAAGTCATTCACCTCGCACAACAGCGGAGCCCGGAGTCCTTCGATGATGATTTTCGAGCTCCCCTGATGTATGCGTATTTGCTCAAAACACGTGCCTTGTCGGGCGTTACGGATGACGGAGATCAAGCATCTGAGGAAGAGGCAAGGCGGAAACAGATCGAAGACGCCCGCCAGCAAGCGATTCGATACGGTGCCGAGCCAGAAGACTTCGCGCCCTAGAAGCGAGAAGCTTCGTTTGGACTAGCTCGCGTCAAGCGTTGATCTCAGTGTTGGCAAGCTATTCCGCTCGTGTGCAGCGAGGGCACTCAACGCATGCGTGCCGATGAACGACAGCCTCACGAAACGCAGAATTGCGACGTCGCTGATGCCAAGCGGTAAGCGATCTTTGGTGGTAACCCATCCCGGGTGATGCGACGAATAGCAATCTCGCCCCCTGGGCTTTCTGCAAGACCGCACGAAGCGGTAGCAAGACCGTACAAAAAAAGACGCTACCAGAGAATCCTCCGGTAGCGTCTTTGGGAATATCAAGTTGGATGTTGGTGGTTATCCACCATAGCCAGCACCGTCGCCGTAGCCACCCATTCCCCCGTCGCCACCAGCGGCCGGACTAGAGTTTTGGCTGTCTGCTGCCTCGCGTTCATCGCTGAAGTTGTACGCTCGATAGAGGAACAAGTCTTCTAGCTCAGATGAAAACTCCAAGTGACCGTCCTGGTGCAGGATCATCATTTCGCCGATTGCCGACATTGGATCATCCTTGGAGAAGTTATCGAGCGGAACACCGCCTAGCATGTCCACAACCATCCCACCACGCGTCATCGCGTAGTCTTCCTTGGCTTTCACCACTCTGCTTGTTGGAACAATCACTTCGGCATCAAACTCTTCGTTAAGTGCCGAGCCGCGTTGAACTCGATCAAATCGATTTGCAAATTTAGCTCCACCCAGATTTGGATCGAACTGGGTCGCGACGACCGATGCCGACGCTTCTTGGAAACGAGCCACATATACATTCGCGTTAATGTATTTGCCCGGTTTGACATTCATATTACCGAGGAACGTCTCGGAAGCGCTGCAAACTCGGAACGCTGGGCTGGGTTCACTCCACGCTGTTTTTAGTGGTGTGCGGACAACGTCCTCCGCGTCTGGATCGTCAGCACCATCCGCGGCACGCAGCTTCTGCACACGTTCCCAAACTTCACTTTCTAGAACACTTGGGTCAGGATCCTGGATATTCGAATCCGCAGGATAATTCGGGTCGAGCATCACCAAGCGAATGCGATAGCGATAAACCTTTGCGATATCGCGAGTCGAGAGCATATCGTAACATCGGACCATTTTGAATTCAGGAGGCAAGGCCCCGGCTGATGTAACAGCGCCGTAACCGCCTCCATAGCCACCACCGTAGCCACCGCCGCCATAACCTCCATCACCCTCTCCGTAGCCGTCGCCCTCTCCGTAGCCGTCGCCCTCTCCGTAGCCGCCACCATATCCACCATCGCCGCCCATACCCATGCCAGGTCCTCCGGGGCCGCCCATGCCAGGACCACCAGGGCCCATTCCGGG
>CAYPLE010000017.1:63819-67869 GCA_964411445.1 uncultured Pirellulaceae bacterium | reverse complement strand
CCCATTCCGGGTCCACCCATACCGCCTGGGCCCATACCACCGTACATGCCGCCACCGGTGCCGCCGCCTGCATTAGGCTTCAGCGGAGCGTCTTCGCCTTCGTCGTCATCCTCTTTTACGACCTTGGGCTTGGGGGGACGATATGCCCATGACCAAGCGATGTCGGGGTGTTTTGAAAACTGGTAATACGACCGGACCAAAATTGGAGGAATTGGCATCGTAATGAAAGGATCGCGGTTTGCCCCACTGACGACAGGTCGAATTGGCGGGCCAAGTGCTGGGTCACGATTGGGAATATACATACGTGCGGCCCAGTTTTGGGTACGCTGATAATCGAATTGCACACTTGAGTCTGGAAGTGGCTGCCACTCATTTTCAGCGATATCGCGTGTTGGATCAGCGGTTACATCCACCCGTTGCAGTTCAAACCCGCGATATTGAGGCGTGTCACGGCGCGGATCTAAACGCCCGGTATTGGCAAACGCATCTGTGTAGCTTTCAACCATTTCAGCGTGTGGGACAAGTGCTGTGATTGAATTGAACATGATTGCGCGAGAACCAAGCTTGGTGCTGCGCCCTGACTTTCTGTCGCCGCTATTCAATCCTCCATCGCCGGTGCCAGCTCCACCCATACCAGGACCGCCCATACCGGGACCACCCATTCCGGGTCCTCCCATTCCGGGTCCACCCATTCCGGGTCCACCAGGTCCTCCCATACCATCGCCTTCACCGTAGCCACTGCCGTAACCGTCTGAAGCCTGTTGACTTCCCTCGGCAAACAGAGGAGCACCGAGGTCATATTTTGAGCTCAATCGCCGAGCTGGAGAACTCGCTTCGCCGCCGCCCATTCCGCCAGGTCCGCCCATTCCAGGGCCTCCAGGTCCGCCCATTCCGCCGGGGCCGCCTTCACCATAACCACCGCCATATCCGCCGCCGCCAGCTCCAGCGCCGTTGCGGCCACTTCGCCGACTACGACGTCTTCCCTCAATTTTCTCGGCGTCTTCCCAGCTATCGAATGGATCGACGCTGTCTTTGGGAACCTCGATTGCCAGCGCACCGGCAACGCCGAAGACATGGATATTTTTGGGAGGCAGGATTTCCGGGTCTTTTCGCTTTTCTGCTGGCCCGGACGGAAGCAGAGACATGACGAATTTGTCTTCGGCATAAATTTTGGGGTCAGTTGGCTTTCTCGATTGCCGAGTCTTTGCCGCGAAATCATGGACAACATTCCGTTCGGGCTCGTCAGCGATTTCGGGCCAGTGATCTTTGCTAACATCCCCAGCCAACTGGGTTGCTTTCTGTTGCATCAACTCAGGCTTTTTGGCTGTCGAGTAACCTTCCTGCTTGATGCCGTCCCAGATGACATATCCAGCTCCGGCCACGACGACCGCGAAAATAATCTTTTCTACATGAGCAGCGAAGAAGCCGGGTCCGCTATTTGCAGCCTTGGCCTTTGCAGCTTTGTCTTTGCCGCCCTTCTTGGAAGCTTTGCCAGGTTTTGATGGAGCTTCAGCAGCATCCGGTGCATCAGCATCTTTTTTCTTTTTTCCAAACATTTGGATTCCCCTGTGGCAATTACATCCGTGGAGTTACGTGCCGTGGTTCGGCGATATGCAGTCTGTTGTAAAGTCGTTTGTTGCTGTCGCGAGCCGAGGCTCAAATTAGGGCGAAGCGGCTGCGCCCGTTCCGGTATTCGGATCGACCACCGATCCATCTCCGCTTGGGTCACTTGCTGGATCGCCATCTGTACTAGAGCCATCGGTGCCTGTGTCAGGTCCGTTATCAACAGTGCCGTCACCAGTTTGCTGGCTCGGGTCTGTTGAATCACCAGTGTTGGCTGGTGGCACTGCGCCGGGATCTTGTTCAGTCGCCGAGGATGGGTCAACCGTATCGACTAGTTCTGTATCCTCTTCAACTTTTTCGAGACCGAGGCCGGCCATATTTGGAGGGTTGAATAGATAAACGATACCATACACTTCAAGCACGGTCTCGAAGCTGTCCTCGAGGCTCTCGGCTTGAACTCCGCCGGAGCCATAGCCGCCTCCGTAACCTCCGTCGCCTTCTCCGCCGTCCCCCATGTCAGGGCTTCCCATGCCGGCACCGATCCCTCCAGGGCCACCGCCGCCGCCGCCACCATAGTCGCCCAGTCCACTCGCAGCCGATCCGGCAGCCACTGTATCGCCCACTCGAATCTGTCGGATTTCGTACATCAGATCAGCGTTGCCACAATTGGCTTGAAACGTCTGAATCTTTCGTTGGTCAATCTTGAATCGCATTCTGACAGGAATTCGCTTCGCAACGGCGAAGAAAGCATCGGTCGGATCGCCACTTGTCATTTTTTCGCGCAGGTCGGCTCCCGAAACAGGCTTGTAAGCGGAGTCGACATATCTCATGTTGGCTGGATCGCGGTTGCCGCCCGTAGCGGCTCCTGGGCCGCCTGGGCCACCGCCTCCATAGCCGCCACCGTAACCTCCGCCATAGCCTCCATCGCCACCTTCGCCTTCGCCACCGTATCCACCTTCGCCCTCATCGCCTTCACCTTCGCCGCCGTACCCGCCGCCGTAGGCTCCATCTCCGTAGCCGTCACCTCCGCCGCCGTACATGCTACCGCCACTCGCTCCAGAACTGGCAAGCCCTTCCACAACGCCGGCATCTCCGGTAGCCGCTCGGCCGATTCGGATGGACTCGATTTCTTTGATGGCGCACTGAAAATTCTCAGTCGCATTTCCATTGGTTGCCTTGATAATGTTGAGCAGGCCTTCGAGGATCCACATGTTTTCCTGGGTATAGTAGATCTGGTATACGGTCGGCGCCTCGCCCGAAAATTCTTTGAGTTGGCCAATTAACTCATCTTGGCTTGCTTTGGGCCAGACGACAGTGTCGCGCGGACCGATCGGACCGGTTGGACCCGCACCGGGGCCCATGCCAGGACCGCCCATGCCTCCGTAGCCGCCACCGCCGTAACCGCCGCCATAACCACCATCACCTTCGTCGCCTTCTCCACCGTAGCCACCGCCGCCACCGTAGCCCGCCATTCCTCCACCTCCTGCGGCCGAGGCTTCACCGACCCACTTGACTCCGATGATTTTTGCAAGGCGTTCCATCTGACCAGTGAAGTAGCGTGCATAATTGCGTCGGTCAGCGGATGAAATCCCAGGTGGCTCGCCAGGGTAGGTCAGCTCCGTTTCGATCGGCATAATGTCCTTGATCTTGTTGACCAATCGAGGACTCTTGATCTCATTCACAGGCCACTTCATAAAGCGTTCCTGTTGCTGGTACTGCAGATTCCAGGCTGATTCAACGTCATCATAAAGACCGTCGATGACGACCTTCATCTTTTCTTGAGAGTGGCTATTCGGGTGAGTTGCAACGGCCGCTTGCACCTTGTCCAAGTCACCGAAGAGACCGTCTAACTTGGTCTTTTCCTTTGAGAACAGGCTCGAAAGCGACTGCTTGGCCATGAAGAACCCCGCTCCGCCGAGCACGACAGCGAGTCCCGTGATGATCCAGAACTGATGCTTTACCATCTGTGCGATGATTGACTTTACCTGATCCATGAGCACTCAACCTTAGCCGTTAACCGGGCAAGTGAATTTCGTATTAAGTCTGAAAAGCGCGTCGCGGTCACAGGAATGAATTCTGGCGACCGCGAAATCCAACGTACCTTCTAACAATCTTCAGTGCGATGCACTACGATCCCGCATCGGTGGCTCCGTCGTCGACTGTTTCATCCGATGCTAGATCACCTTCGAGGGCGGCAGCTTCTGCGGCAGCTTCTGCAGCTCGCTTCTTTGCTTCCATTCGATCAGAAAACAATTTCGGCCGCCAAACGATTTGCAGTTTGAACTCGAACTTTGGTGCATCAAACTGCTTTGGCACGTCTTCGTCGTCCTCTGGCTTGGGGGCAGCAGCTCCTGATCCAGCTCCGCCGTACCCGCCGCCGCCGTAGCCGTCTCCTTCGCCGTAACCGCCGCCGTAGCCTCCATCGCCTTCTCCATAACCGCCACCGCCCATGCCGGGTCCGCCCATGCCGGGTCCGCCCATGCCGGG
>CAYPLE010000017.1:32729-63719 GCA_964411445.1 uncultured Pirellulaceae bacterium | reverse complement strand
CCGCCCATGCCGGGTCCGCCCATGCCGGGTCCGCCCATGCCGGGACCACCCATGCCGGGACCACCCATTCCTCCACCAGCGCCGGCTGGCTTGCCGTGTTTCTTCACCCACTCAGGGTTCAGGATCTTGTATTCAGGATTGTAAGTGCCCGGAATGATCATTGGCCGCAGGAGTCCAAGTTCCTTGTAGGTGAACTCGACCATTTCGCCGGTGGAAGGATCTGGCAGCTTGACTGAGCCAGTCTCCAATTCATGCAGCCAAGTTTTGATGACGAACTCCTCACGTTCATCATTCGTTGGCGCGTATTTTTCACCGTTATGATAGTGGAACGCTGCGATCTCAATGACAACGCCCGAAAGGTCTTGTTCGTCAGATTCTTCGCCCTCAGCAGGGGCCAGAATAGCCAACGGATCCGGCGCTTCTTCTTCGGTGGTTTCGGCGGCTTCGCCGTTTGCATCCACTTCGGGCAGCTTCAACAGACCGAGCAAATCCAGGCGTACTTTCTTGTCATCTTCATAAGCACGATTGGTCTTCTGTAGATATGCGGTTAAGTCCTCAACACGCTTGCAATCCAGCTTGGTAATGTGGATGTCGGTGCGATCGCTATAGGGAACTTCTACCGGATCCGGCAAAGCGGCCAAATCGAATTTTTCCTCGCGTCCGACGCTATCGAGCAGCGCGGCTACGACTTCCATCCAAACGATTCGGCGTTCACCACCACCGCTGACTTCGTTACCAATCGTCTTCAAGATATCAATCTGGTTCTTTTGTTTCTCATCTTCGCTGATTTGAGAATCGCTGGTGCTCTTGGTGCGTTCCGCTGCTGAAGCGGCCGCATTCCACTTACTTGGGTGCACGTACGCGTAGTTGCTTCCCTGCGGGATCAAGCTGGCTGCAAAACCGGTCATGAGTAGGCCAGCCGCGGCAACGGCCCAGGGCTTCTTGCTGCGAATCAGCCGCTCTTTGACAATCTCCTGAGGAACCAAATTGGTTTGAAGTGGCCCAAGTCCGAGCCCTTGCAAACAAAGTCCGTAAGCGGGAGCAAACGAGGCAATGTGATCTTTGAACGCAGGTGCACTCAGAACGTCGTCACCACCGCTCAACCGCGAAAAACCGTCGACAACTTCGACGTCCATCGCTAGGTTTTTGCTGAGATATTGAGTTAGGCCGGGAAGTTTGACGGAGTTCCCCATTAGCAGCAAAGAGCCAATTTCTGCATTCTTGTTTAGGCTGCTAAAGAAGCCCATGGATCGCTGGATTTCAGTGACCAAGTCATTGAAGACAGGTCGCATGGCTTGGAAGACCAATTTCGGGTCGTCCGCTTCCATCGCATTACGCTTCAGGTGCTCCGCCTTCGCGTAAGTTAGCTTCAAGTCCTTGGTCAATTGCCGTGTGAAGTGATTTCCGCCGAGCGGCATACTGCGCTGCCAGACTCGGAAACCGTTTGTGACGATCAAGTCAGTAGCGTCGGTACCCATCGCCAGGACAATCGTCGACTTGGGCGGATGCTCAGGATTGAAAGCAGATTCATCTTCAGCAAGGTTCTTGTCGTAGGTGACCATGTTGTAGATGCTCAGCGGAGCAAGCTGCAACAGGTCAATTTCGATGTCGGCTTTGGTTAGCGGCGCCAAAGCCCGTTCGACTGCATCGCGTTTCATCGCGAACAAGCCAACTTCGCTCTCGAGTGCAAAGCCATCGGAGATGTCACCGCCAGCCATGAGCTGGTAATCCCAGATGACGTCGTCCAGTTCGAAAGGAATCTGTTGACGAGCCTCATACTTCACGATGTCGCGAATCTTCTTCAACTCGACAGGTGGCGGCTTGAAGAACTTCGCCAAACCACTTTGACCAGGAACGCTGAGCGCCACCTTACATTGCTTCAGGTCATTGCGATTGCTGAATGTCTCCAGGGCTTCGCGTATGAAGGTTTCTGGATCGGAGTCAGGTTGGCTGAGAATCTTTGGGTATTCGATATAGTCGAACGCCTCGGCGACGACCTGCTCACCTTCGATTCGACAACGAAGTCCCTTGAGAGCGCTTTGGCCTATTTCCAATCCCCAGACTGATACTGGTTTCGCCATAGTTTATTGCACCTAAAAAGACGTTGTGCCGCCGGAAGCTCTGGCGGTATCGAAGGACAATTCGCGAGTGCCACTGAACGAAGGCGCGCCGCGATTTTCCAATGAGACAAGTTGTATGATTGAGACAAGGAGCCTTCGCCGGTAGGGCAAAGTCGATAGAGTTCCCCCAGACTGACGAGAACGCTACCTAAATCACTTTATCGAGTGCGCCCCCGCCGTGTCAAATTTCTGCGTGCCCGAAACCGCCTTTTTCACATGTTTTCGGGTTTTGACGGCTGCAAAAATCGAACCACATCCGCAGGCAGCCCGACAGAGGGGGTGCTCTCTGGGAAAAGACGCCTTCCAATCGAAGTGAAGCATCCTCGCCACACAACGACGAGAAAAACGGGGCTCCCGTCAAGAATAGTATTTGGGCACAACCTATAAGCTGCCCGCTGCGGGGGCCGGCGACGGCGTTGCGACGGAGCTCTCCAGGAATCAGCAACGGCAATCCTTTGGCCGTAAGGAGCAATTGTCAACGGAAACGCTCCCCAAATCTTCATATTCTCGAGCCGCTGCGGTTGGGTTGTAAATCTTGGGGGCAGAAATTTGATCAGAGTGACTTTCGTCGTCGGCGTTCAAGCAACTTCGGAGGTGCAAAACAAGCATTGCATCTCTCCGCAGCAGCAGTATCTTGAACACATTCCATGAAGTCGTTTCCGGAATCTCCGGAGGTGTTTCGATTCCACAGCGAAACAAGCGGCTGCATCCATACTTTCTATTTCATGTTGCTCTTTCTCCCGGAGCCCACCAATGTCTCTTTCGCATCGCGGCAGTCGACTCGCGTTCACACTTGTTGAATTGCTGGTTGTCATCGCCATCATTGGCATCTTGGTTGGTCTGCTTCTTCCGGCCGTGCAAGCCGCTCGCGAAGCAGCCCGGCGCATGCAATGCTCGAACAATCTCAAGCAGATGGGATTGGCGGTTTACAATTACGAATCGGCTCACAAACGCTTTCCACCGGGCCGGCTTTCGCCGGACTGGGTTCGCAACGGTGCTGCTCGTCAGAGTTACACCAACTACAACAGCGTGGATCAGAGTGCTGGCTCAGGCGATTGGACTGGGTTCCGGAGTGTGCATGTGTTCATCCTGCCATTTATGGAACAAACCAACATTTACAACTTGATCGACTTTGGAGCCCCGTCGGCAGTTCGAATGACGCGCAATGGTCAGCCAGATAATCGTAACTTTGTAGCTTATTCCAATGCGGCAAGCTTGTTCATCTGCCCCAGTGATCCAAACACCGGACGCATCATCAGTGAGAATAACTATCGTTACAACTTCGGCGGATCAACCCACTTCGCCGGAGCGCGTGATTCACAAAATAATCACGACCTGACTGCATCGATTGGTAGTTTGACAGTAGCCGGCAACGGAGCCTTCACAATCGGTGGTGGACTAACCGCCGGCTCGTACCCTGACGGGCTGAGCAACACCGTCTTTTTCTCGGAACGCAATAAGGGTAGCGGTGGTGACTTGCGGAATAACATTCCTGACCAGCGTTTCGATATTATCACGAGCCCAAACCGGACACGCGAGTTGCTCCACCCCGATTCTGTCTTCCAAAGTTGCCTCGACTTCGCGGCGAATCCGACACCGTCACGTTTCCACTTCAATTCAGCCGGGCGATGGCTTGACGGCAGCGATTTTTCCAATGGCTGGCCGTTCGGTTTCTACTCCAGCACGATGTACAATCACGTGGCTCCTCCCAACTGGCGCGGCTACGACTGTGGCACATGGAGCGCGATCCCCGACGCACCAGGGGAGCATGCGATCATCGCGCCGCGCAGCATGCACACCGGTGGCGTCAACGCAGCCATGGGAGACGGCTCAGTGCAGTTCATTAGCCAAAATATTGACCTAGTCACATGGCGGGGGCTCGGGACTCGCAACGGTGGCGAAGTCGTGCAACTGCCGTAGGAAGACAAGCAATGATTCTTGACCAAAGTGCACTGAATGCTCGCCGGTGCTCCGGATCCAGCATTTGTTCTTTGTTGATTCTCTGCGGCTGTGTCCTGCTGGGCGGATCTGGCTGTAAGACCCAAGGCTTGCCTGCGAGCGGTATTGCGGACGCGCAGCAAGCTTACGATCAGGCTCTGGAGTTGGTCGAACAGGGCGATTTCGCGGGCGCAATGCCTTTGATCGACCAAGCGGTCCAGTCTCCAGCTTTGGACGTCGATCAATATACGCAAGCCGTCTTGGTACGTGCGCAGTGTTTTGCAGATGCTGGAGACATAGATTCTGCTAAGTCCGATATTGCCGAGGCTGAGATGGGCGCCCCCATCGATGCACAACTGCACTACACCAAGGCACTCGTGTTTCACAAAGCAGGGCAGACTTCCGAGGCCAAGAAGGAGCTTGCGAAAGCGAGAAAACTTGACCGTTCGATCAAAAGCCCTTGGTAGCGATGGTGTGCTGGCGGTGAGTCCACGCAAAAAACCGGGAACTCATCGTGGATTCTTCTGCCGAATGGTCGCAATGATTCGCTCCCGCTAAACTAGTGCCGACGGCATTCGGTCTACTGGCAATGAAACTGCTCGTAGACCAATGCTACATCTGGACCGACACTAGGGCTTATCGGAACGAAAAATTGTGATACATCTGAGAATGGCCGAGTCCTTCGCGCGGCGAAGTAATGCGCACTTCGATCACTTCCGCACTCCAGCCAGCAGGCAATTGACGGCGCCAGCGCCCAAAGGCATGCGAGTTTTCTGTGTGTGCTTGTGCTTTACGCTGCAGATGATTTTCTTGGCTGTGGCGTGCCAGGCTGGCGAGCTTCCCAATGTTGTCATCATGCTGGCAGACGATATGGGGTATGGAGAACTAAGTTGTCTGAATCCACAGCATGGCCGGATTCAAACCCCACATCTCGACTCGCTGGCCAAAGCGGGAATGGTCTTCACCGATGCACATGGAGGTTCCAGCGTCTGCACCCCGACTCGCTATGGTCTACTCACGGGGCGATACGCATGGCGAACGCGATTGCAGTCGGGTGTGCTCACCGGGGGGCCATCGCTGATCCAGTCCGGCCGGGCAACGTTGGCAACGATGCTTGGCGAAGCGGGCTACAAGACCGCCATCATCGGCAAATGGCACTTGGGAATGCTCTTCGACGGTGAACACTTAAAGGGCAAAGTGCCTGTCGGCGCTCGCGTCACCGAAGGACCGATCGACCGCGGAGGTTTTGACCTTTTCAAAGGCTTTCATCATGCGAGGCAAATCGAAGTCTGGATCGAGAACGACAGAGTCACCGAGCAGATCGCTGGTATCGAGATGCTGCCACGGCTCGAACGGGCCGCTGTTGAATATATCCACCAGCAGGCTAAGACTGATCAACCATTTTTTCTATACGTGCCATGGAATTCACCGCACAGTCCAGTTGTCCCGAGCCAGGATTGGAAAGGGAAGAGCGGTTTGAATGAACACGCCGACTTCGTCATGCAAACTGACGCTGCGTTCGGAAGTGTCGTTGAGGCGTTGCGAGCAACCGGGCAACTCGAAAACACCCTCATCATTTGCTCGGCCGATAACGGTACCTCGGCACCCACTTCGAAGGCGGAGCAACTACGGGAGCTCGGGCACTATTCCAGCGGCCACCTTCGCGGCATGAAAGCAGACATCTGGGATGGCGGACACCGCGTCCCCTTCATCGCCCATTGGCCTGAGAAGATCCGCCCAGGCAGCACCTACGCCGGATTGACCAGCTTCACCGACCTTTTTGCCACGCTCGCCGATATCGCGGGTGTCGAATTCCCGGCGGCGGAAGACAGTATCTCGTTTGCGGATGCCTTTGACGGCACCACCAAGTTGCACCGCACGAGTATGGTGCAACACTCTGTCAGCGGCTACTTCGCCTATCGGCTTGGTAAATGGAAACTGTGCCTCTGTCCCGGCTCTGGTGGCTGGACGAAGCCAAAGCCAAGCAAGAAGTCCTGGGAAGCGACCTCCGATGCGGCGCATGGTTGCCTTGTCCAACTATACAATTTGGAAAGCGATCCAGCAGAATCGAGCAACTTGGCCGAGGAACAACCTGCCCGAGTTGCTGAGCTGCTGGCGCAACTGCAGGCTGACATTGAGCGTGGACACACGGTCGAAGGACTGGCCGGCAAGAATGATACAGAGGTGAACGTGTTCAAGGCACCGAAGGGAATTCGCGCTGCCGAGTTAATACCTGCTTGGATCCATTCCAACCTTACAACGATTGAATCGGAGGAAGCACCTTGAAAATGCAAGAGGTCCAAATGCCTGAAGACGGCAGCGAGGGATTGCCTGGGTCTGTCAAAGCACTGTTTGCCATCTCAGCCTTGATGCTGATTGGGTTCGTCATTTTTGTGATGTTTTCCTTCGAGGGCAAAAGTGATGAGGAGGTCAAGCTCCAGCGCCTCGAAGCCGAGAAGGCACCCACGGGCCGCGATGACCATAGAGAGTTGCGATTTGCCTACGATGAAGAACCAATTGAAAATTTACAATTTGTAGCGCTGCCCGAGGAAGGCCTAGATGAGATCCGAGTCATTGGGATCGAAGTCGGCGGTGAGGCCGTTGCCCTCGCTCTAACCGCAGAAGCCAAGGACTTCATGTTTATCAGAACGATGGTGAACAACCGCAGCATTGTTGCCGTCCACAACTACCTAGGTGCCCAAACCAACGTCTTCGCTGGCGAAGGTGCAGAGCCGCTGGCCCTAAAACTTGGCGGCCAGGATGTCGTCCGTGACGTCGTGCTGATGTACGAAGACGTCCGATACACACAGAATTCGAGCCGGATCCCCGTCGCCCAGTACCCGTTTGAAGTCACCACTTTGGACAAATGGGCGGAGAAACACCCAAATACAACCGTGTGTCTTCGTGAGTTGACCTTCGAGATGTGGGAGGACGGCAAGTTCTTTTAGCTGTCGAATCGCGATCTTGACTTCCGCCGCTGAATCTTAGAAGCCCCCGAACGCAGTGTCTCGGCGGGCTCGAAAGGCGGGCTCGAAAGGATGCCCATGGTACGAGTCTCGACCGGCTTAAAATCACGTTGCGCATGGCTTGGGGCCTGCCTCTATGGTCCGCGGCGCCCCGCCCATTGGCTTCACAAGAACGTTGCGGCAGCAGCTTGTTCTTTATTGAACGTCGGCGGTAAGCGAGAGCCGTAGTCCATGATTAGTGCTCTGAAGGGTTGTGACGCGCCAATGGGGTGCTCGCTGTAGGGCTCTTACAATTCACCAAGATGTTTGTAACGGCAACTATTGCAGCGGCTAGAACTAGAGTGAACGCCACAACCACGGGAATATAAACTAGCAAGTAGATGACCGGGTAGATGAATCCTTCAACGATCATCCCATCTTCGAAGAAGGGCGGCTCATTGGGTCCAGGGGGATCGGTGAAATACAATGCCCAACGGTAAGCCCACCAGTACAACAGGGTGCAAGCGAAGTACGCGACGGCGGCAATGCTGGACCGACGAAACGGGTAGTCGGCATGCGAGCGTATTGCGGTTACTGTGGCGATGACAAATAGGCCAACGACAAGCCGCTGCAGGGCCATTGAACCCTCTGGTACTCCCGACCAGACGATTAACGCGACAAGCGAAGTGCCTCCCAGAACGTGAATCAATGAGTAATGTCTGAGGTTTCCTGATAACATCACTTAAGGTCGTTCGTACGCTCCCCTGGGCCTTTTTGATGCTTAGCCTTGAAACACGGCGGCGCATGTTGTTTGCAAGAGGCTCTCAAAACTCATCAAATCGCTACTTGTCGTTCGCCTTTGGTGTTTCAGGCTTCGGATTCGAGTTGATCGCTTTCAACGTTTCGAGCAACTGCTTGGATTTGGCGCGGGTTCGGAGCGTTCCATCGATGACCTTGCGTATCACCCCTTCTTTGTCGATGACATAGTTGTCAAACGTTCTGTTCTTGCTGCTGTAGGCACCGGATGATTTCTTATCCAGGTCTAGGGCTAGCGTATAAGTCGTCTTGTACTTCTTTTTGATATTCTCCAAAGCTTGCACGCCGTCTTTCTCTTCGCGGAAAACGAAGATCAACTCAGCATCTGCATCCTTGAATTCCTTGGCGGACTCTTGCAGCTCGACCAGCTGCTTCATGCAGAACGGTCACCAATAGGCTCGGCTAAACATCAGCACGATGTTCTTCTTGCCGATCTTATCGGAGAGCTTAAACTTCTTGCCATCTATTCCCGTGGCTTCGAAGTCAGGTGCGGACTTGCCCACAACCGCGATTGGTTTGTCGTCATCGCCCAAGCTAGCTGAGGTTAGGACGATCGCGGTTAGGAGTAGAGCAGTTAGGATTCGCATTGGTAGTTCTTCTGCTGCACTGGGGGGAAAAAAACGGATCGTGTTGCGAGAGTATACGTGAAGCGGTTGTTTGTTGCACGGGTTTTGAATTTCCACGGTCGATCTCGCCAGTCGATCTCGCCAGTCAACGCTGGGCAGATGGCTAGAGTAGGACGGTACAGCAAAGAGACGACGTTTGGAGCGCACACGGGGCGGTGAAGAAAATGAACGACATCTTCGAACAGTTGTTGGACGCCGCGGCGAGGACTGAGGCGGAACGTTCGGCCTTGGCAGCCTCACCCATGGGGCTCTTCCATGCCTTTCGAGCTGATGGATTGGCCAGCATCGCTTTCCTGGATGAGTTTCCGGGTGGTGCCGAGATGAGGCGGCGTTTGACGGGCATTTTTCGAGCAGTTGGTGCGGGAAGGCGATCTGACGGCATGAAGGATGCCTATTTTGTGGTGCGTCACCCGCCAGCAATCCATGCCAAGGAAGCTGAGCCAGTCGCCGAAGAGTTTGTTGCTTCTGCCCTGCGGATTCTCAGGGGGGCCGACCAAGCAAACGAAGAAAAATTTCGTTTGGTCAGCCAGCAAGCGGGGGAGGTTGGGCGGCCGGCAATTCGCATTTTGGAAGGCAAACCGCCGAAGCATCCAAGGCGCGTCGAGGAACAATCGACCTTGATGAAGTTATTGACCAAGGCGACCCCCGAAGTGTTGGACGGACATTTCGCCGACCACTACTTGGCAGTCCAGCTTGCCGAACCGCTTTACTATCTCGCCTGTGACGCTTGGCTGCGTGAGTACGTCAGATGGCCGCTCATTACCGAGCATTCAAATGCGACTGAGAGTGAGGTGCCCGCGGAAGGTGACGACGCTCTTTCAGCGTATTTTGAACTCTGGAGGCATGGCGTCAAATTCCGCGTCTTCGGGAACGAGCAAGTCGATTTCTATCTCCCGCATCGGGAAGATGGAAGCTTGATCGATGCTGGACAGTTCGCTTTCCGGCGCAGTTGAGCGTCTTCGGAAGAACTTGCCTGCGATAAGCACACAAATTGAGCAAAGTACTACCATCGTCGAGCTGCCCGTCCGGCATCTAACATCCCTCTCGCTTCACCGCTCAACCCAAACTGCAAACCGGGTTGGTTCAGTTCTAAGAACAGATCAAAGCGGGAGTAAGGTGCATCGGCTCGTATGATTGCCGCTGGTGATACTCGTAGCACGCTGGTCGCCTTGCCATTCCAGTTCAACAGATAAAGATTGCCCCCAAGCGAAGGCTGTTGTTCGAGCTTGTATCCGCGTTGGAGTTCGCTGATAAAGCGGTTGGGATTTCCGGTTACACCCTGAATGCTGATTCGTTGCAGTCTTTGGTAATGATCAAAGTAGTATGTTAGCGTTCCTGCCAAGTCCGTCGGAGTTGTTCCGGTGACCAAGGGAACTCGCATGCCGTCCAAGTACTCGTTGCCAACCACCGTGGATACTCTGGGAAATCTGGCCGTTATCCACGCTGGCGTGATATCAAAGCGAGCGACTTCTGCCAGCGTCAAGACTGGGGTGTTCGGAGCGGGTGTGTCCGTACCATTGAGTACGTGTGGCGGCTGCATTTGCGCCGTCACGGCAGGGCTGCTTTGACTGTGTGTTGACGTAAGAAGTCCGGCCGGAGCAACTTCCGAGGATTCGACTTGACCAGGCGTCAACGCCATCTGGGCGGAACGACCGATGTCTGTTTCGTAGACGACATAAGGACCGCCGATGGCTCCGCCTAGCAGGAGGAGTCCCGTGATCGGCTTTCGCAGCATGGATTCAGACATTTGTTGACGCCACAGATTGAACCATTTTTCGTTCGACTTACTATCTTCGTAGATCGGCCCGCAAACATCTGCGAATCAGTTTGGACGCCAGGCCGGTAGTAAATGCGGGCAAGGCGGTTGGCATGCCCGCGATAATCGGCAGTAGTGCGCCGTGTGGAATTCGGTTGTATCGATTTTTCGGGCGTGCCGTTGGAGGCTTCTGAGTTTGTGGTCCAGTGACTCTCAAGCCAATCGACTCGCAGGTGGCGAGCAACAAAAATGAAACCCACCGTCCGCGCTTGTGTCAGTGAGCGTGTGGCGGGAGCACCGACGCCCGGTACCAGTGACGACTCATCTCGATTGGTGGCTGACCGAAAGTTCGCTCACCTGACTCAGTCTGCAAGCTAATGCCCAATAATCCATCAGCCGAGAATGCACCACGCAAGGGCGGACAACCCGGTTTGCCTGGTGACGGCTCGACTGGTGACCCGTTGGCGGAGTCTGAGGCGGGCGAAGGTGGGCATCGAAACGGAAAGCTGATCCGGATTTTGGGAATGGGGTCCAGCGTTGGTAGCTCATTCGCGGTGTTTGGCCTCCAAGCCTGTCATGCAATTCTGCTCGCACGGCTTCTTGGTCCGATTGGACGCGGTGAATACGCAACGGCAATGTTCTACACGCAAACAATGCTTTACACTGGACTGCTGGGAACTCTTTACTCGATAGCTCGGGCGGCCGCGGTCGAAAGAGATAATTACCAGCTTCTGCAGCGCACGGCTCTTCGGTGCGGATTGTTGACTGGAGTTTTGTCTCTGGTTGCAGCAATAGCAATGAGTGTCATTGGTGTGCCGAGTGACAAGACGCATGTTTTGCCGTGGTGTTGCCTTTGTGCATGCATGTTGCCGCTTGAGCACATGAGGCTTGCGTCACAGGCGGTTGATCACGGGCGTGGAGCGTTCAATCGCTACAATATCAGTCGGGTGTTCGCGGCAGCAGTGTTTCCCGCTTTTGTATTGCTCCTGACTCTTGGGAGCATTCGATCGTTAGGGCTAGTCGCGACGTTGACCGTATCGTCTTCGGCCGTCGCTCTAGGGTTCTTTTTCCTGATTAGCGACAATCGTGATTGGTTTGGGCCACGCAAACCGCCGGTATTTTCGCTGATAAAAGATGGCAGATCTGATGCGGTCGCAGTTTTCGCTGGAGATCTGTTCGATCGACTGGGAAATTTCCTCTTGCTGTGGATGGTTTCGTTAGAGGACTATGGCTTCTACGTCACGGCAGTCCCGGCGGCGACCATGCTGTTGGTCGCACCTCACACTTTTGCGCTGTATTCGTTCCGCAGCGCCAAGGAGCTGTCCACTGGTGGAGTCACTCGATTGATTCAGTTGGCGTGCGCGGCGCTTGGATTTCAGGCGATCTGCTTAGCCATGCTGCTAGCCATTTTGCAGCCGTTGCTTGGTTTTCTGTTTGGAGAAGAGTTTCAGGGAATCCTGGGCCTTGCGCAGGTGCTTACCGTTGCCATGGCGGCCAATGGCTGTGCGCTAGTCGGTGATGGTTTCTTGAGAGGTATCAACCGAGCGAGCTACGGTGTTTGGACCCGAATCGTTGCTGCTGCGGTGATGCTGCTGTGTAGTTTTGCGCTCCCGGTTGAAACCATGCTTCTCAGGATCGCATACGCAATGACGGCCGGTTATGTCGTCAACGCGGTGTTGACCATGCTGGCATGTATACGGGAAACGTATCTGCACAGCCGCGAACTGCCTGTGGTCGACTAGAACAAGCGATTGTACCCGTTCAAGGCGGCAACGCGATAAGCCTCAGCCATGGTTGGGTAGTTGAACGTGGTATTGATGAAGTACTCGATCGTATTGTAAGGAGCGGGCTGCTTCATGATGGCTTGTCCGATGTGGACAATTTCCGAAGCGTTGTTGCCAAAGCAGTGCACGCCCAGGATCTCAAGTGTCTCGCGATGGAACAAGAGCTTTAGCATGCCGACGGTCCGACCGATGATCTGTGCTCGCGCTAGGCTCTTGAACTGCGAGTGCCCGACCTCGTATGGGATCTTCTTTTCTGTCAGCTCACGCTCGGTCTGGCCGATACAGGAAATTTCAGGGCTGGTGTAGATTCCTGCTGGAATATCCGCGAGCTGCATGCATCTTTCGGTGCTGCTGTTTGTCAAGTGGAGTGCTGCCGATCGGCCCTGCATATAGGCAGCGCTGGCAAGTGAGGGGAAACCAATGATGTCACCGACCGCGTAGACATTTTCACAGGTCGTTTGAAAGTACTCATTGACTTTGAGATGGCCTCGCTTGGTCGGCTCAACGCCAATATTCTCCAGCCCCAGGTTTTCGGTGTTTCCACTTCGCCCGTTAGCCCAGAGAACGATGTCCGTCTTGATTTGTTTGCCACTCTGCAGATAAAGAACCGCTCCGTCGTCGCGTCCTTCGATCCGATCAAACTGTTCGTTGTGGCGAATCAAGACGCCTTGGTCACGCAAATGATAGCTAAGCGCATCGATGATTTCATCGTCTAGGAACTCAAGCAGCTTTGCACGCGTGTTGACCAAGTTGACTTTGATGCCCAGATTTCGAAACATCGAAGCGTACTCGCAACCAATGACGCCAGCACCGTAGACGGTAATGGATTGAGGGCGATCAACCAGTTCGAGAATAGTATCGCTATCGTAGATGCAGGGGTGATCGAAGTCGACGTGTGGAGGTCGAAATGGACGCGAGCCGGCCGCGATAACAAACTTATCTGCCGTGTATCTTGTGCCATCTTCAATTTCGACGGAGTTGGCGTCAACGAATTTTGCTTCACCATTGATCACCGGAACATGGTTGCGTTCGTAGAATGTTTGTCGCATCGTCTCCTGCTTAGAGATAATCGACTGACTACTTTGGCGGAGTTGGCTCAGTGATGGACTGGGACGCATGCCCAGAGCCTTCACTACCGGGTTGTTAATTGCTTCCATGATCGAGTAGATCGAGAACCGCAGTGCTTTGCTAGGGATGGTGCCCCAGTGCGTGCAGCCGCCGCCGATGCGGGTGTGGCGTTCGAAAATCGCAACACGTTTCCCTTCTTTGGCAGCCTGCATTGCGGCTCCTTCGCCGCCAGGTCCAGTGCCGATGACGATGACATCAAAATGTTGCGCATCCACAGGAATACTCTTTCAGTCGTGAGGGGGGAAAACTTGCTCTTGCCGCGACCGCATCGGAACCGAATTCTTCGATCCCGGTCGCACGAACTTCCGGACTACGGTCTCGGTTCAATCTTCGACCGACAGCAAAACTTCGGGTGCTGCTATCGGGAAAGCTGCAGCTTGCTCGGTTGCGAGCGACTACTTCAAGCGGCTGGCGTCTGTCCGCCATTCTCGGTGGACCCAGCCGAAAGACTCTTAGTGCTTGATCGGTATTATCGCCAGAACGATAGGAAGATCTTCAACTCGCGTTGACTGCATTAACAGCATTAGAGATTGCGCGGCTCTGTCAACTGAATATTCGCGATGATATCCCGAAGAAATCCGCATTCTTGCTGTCACGGCTAGCCGCAACCTGCGGCCAGCGAAGATGCGCAAAATGGGTTCTGACGCGACGAAGTGGCCGCGGAGCGCGTACTAACCGCAAGCCTGGTTGTCAACAATCTCTATGCCGAAAGAGCAGGCTTCTGCAAAAACTCAGCTTGGCCATACTATCGACTGGATTCTACCGATGAAAATCTCTTAGAATGACATTCATAACGATCCAAGTACAACTCGCTTAGATGTGGGGAGCACGGATTGTTGCATCGGTGCCACGCAGCGGACAGCTTATCAACATCATTCGTCGTGTGACGATCGTTGCGGACACCTGGCCAAGTACTTGGAGAAGTGATGGCAAGCACAGTTGGACACCCAGGACGGGGCAGAGTTCGCAAGAAAGCAGCTAGTGTCGAGCCGCAGTTGCCCGACCATATTGCTAAACATCTTTCCGCTTTGGAGACGCTCGTTTCCAGGGGGAGCGTGGCGGATTCAGTGCGACGACATCGTTGCTACCGGATTGGCAGTACGGTGCTCTCAAACTCGAGAGCCATGGAGTCGATGAACTTTTCGTCGGTTACTGGGCGAGACCTTCAAACGATGGCTCGGCTATACGACCACAGTTTCTTCGATGGACATTTGCTGCCTGTTGCTTCTCATTTCGGAATGCAGTTTCGGTGGTCCAAGCGGATGACCAGCGCCGGTGGTAAGACGGTGCGTACCACGCACACGGATCGCAAGTCTGGCATTCAAAAATCGCAATACGAAATCGTCCTGTCGGCAACGCTACTGTTTCAGACTTTCAGTGATTTGCGGCGACCGATTCGTGTTACAGGGATGCTGTGCACCAACCGTTTGCAAGCCATGCAGCGAATCATGGAACATGAGCTGATCCATCTTTCGGAGATGCTGGTTTGGAGCGATAGTTGTTGTGCTGCACCGAGATTTCAGTCGATTGCTGGTCGGTTGTTCGGTCACACTGAACACAAGCATGATCTGATTACTCAACAGGAACGTGCAGAGCGTAAGTTCAACATCCGCGTTGGCACCCGTGTCCGATTCACACACGAAGGTGTCGAACGTATTGGAACCGTCAATCGCATTACGCGCCGAGCGACGATCCTGGTACCGGATGAGACGGGCCAGTTGTATGATGATGGTCGCCGCTATAAGAAGTTCTACGTGCCAATCAGCCACTTGCGGACGTAGAACTCGTTTGAGAACCGGCTGACGATCCAAGATCATTGATACACGCGGCTCTGGATTTTTCTCTGCATAGCGGCGCAGTGCAGCGGGGATTCGTTTGCAGTACCCAATTGAACTGCTCAGACGCCCGAACTGCTCAGACGCTGAGCAGCGGTTCCGTTCGTGCGTCAGGCCCTGAGGCATGGCGTTTGGTTTTTCAGCCTCACACAACAATAGTTACGGAAAAGGTAATGATTCAACTGGGATTCGCGAGTGCTATTCTGCCTGAGCTAGGTTTTCACGAGCTGTTTGAGTTCGCCGCTGAAGTTGGCTTTGATTGCGTTGAGGTGATGTGTTGGCCACCGAGCAAGGCTGAACGTCGCTATGCAGGCATCACTCATATCGACGCCACGAAGTTGGATGACTCAGGGATCAAGGAGATCGAGACTACGGTTGAGCGAACGGGCGTCGCGATAAGTGCCTTGGGGTACTATCCAAATGCGTTGTCACCAGTCAAAGAGGAAGCAGCAGCAGCAGTTGCCCATTTGATGCAGTTGTGCGATTGCGCGAAGGCACTTGGCATTCAAAACGTGAATACGTTCATCGGCCGCGATTACACGAAGAGCGTCGATGACAATTGGCCGCGTCTGCTGGAAACTTGGCAGCCAATTGTAGAAAAGGTTGATACGTTAGATCTGCGGCTTGGGATTGAGAACTGCCCGATGCTCTTTAGCGAAGACGAATGGCCGGGCGGCAAGAACATAGCGACGTCGCCGAAGATCTGGCGTCGCCTCTTCGGGGATCTCGGGTCACCGAACGTCGGCTTGAACTATGACCCGTCTCATTTTGTGTGGCAGCAAATGGACTATCTCGCGCCGCTGCGTGACTTTTCACAGCGCATCTTTCATGCCCACGCAAAGGATGTACGAATCGATCGCGAGAAGCTTGACGATGTTGGCATTCTTGCTCATCCACTAGAATATCACACGCCAAAATTGCCTGGGCTTGGCGAGGTCGATTGGGGCAAGTTCTTTTCAGTGCTGCTCGACAACGGCTATCGTGGTGCCGTGTGTGTGGAAGTAGAGGACCGTGCCTATGAGGGCTCGTTGGAGTCGCGAAAAGACTCGCTGCGGCAAAGCTATCGATACTTGAAGAATTACATCCCATAGCTTTCGAGGGCTAGTGGGAATGCGACTCACCAGGCTTAGGCTGCTTTTTGATGCCTCGAACAACGAGTTTCACGTCATTCTGCTCAGGTTTGATCTCTACTTCCAAACCAGAGGATTCGTAGGCAGCGTACCGGCGATCGACGACGCCAATGGTGCTGGCCGAGTGGCCTTTGATGTCCTCACCGATCACCATTTGCAGCACGACACACTTGTGTCTGCCAGCAACGGCCCCATCGTTTGGAGTAAATGTGGTGAGTTTGAATGTGCCATCAGGCTGAATGTTGCCGCGAGCGTTGATGGAATGCTCCACCGACAGCAGCTCGACCGTTCCAACCACTACGGGACGACCGTTTTCAAATTCGACAATTCCGGATACGGGATAAGTCTGTAACTGACTGGAGCATCCCGAGGCGGCCAGAAGTCCGAACGCCATGACAGTGATCTTCAGTATTCGATTGGTGAACATCTGCGTCTTCTCGTCTTCGAAGCTCAATCGGTTGGATCTCATACGCCGCCGCGTGGCCACGAGTGGTTGCTTACAGTGGTGCTGGCAAATCACGCCGTTTGAAGATCGTCACTCCTGCGGCAACCAGGCCACAACCGACGACTAGCAGCACGCACGTCATGACGACCGGGCTGAGCGTGTTCGGCCAAGCAGAGGTCGTTTCAACGGATAGACTCCACGATACTCCCTCGCGACCAGATCTCCAAGCGATCCAATCGGGTTGATAGTACGCCAAGATTGAAAAATTCTCCAACCACTTCGTCCGCTCGCTGATCCTGCTGAGCATGAAAATCAGCAACTGAACGATATATAGCGAGAGAGTGGCCCCAATTGCTCGCCAGCGAAAACGCTCTAGACAACTAAACAAAACGCTCGCACAGAGAACGATGAAGCCAAACCCAAACAAACTCAGGCAGGGCTGGATGAAATCGTAGGGTTCCACCTTGTCGCTCAAGGGCACGACCACTTCTTGCGTTGCTCCGAGTGAGATGGGGATGTCCAGCGGGATGAGCGGCAGACGCACGGTGGCTGAGGTGGTGACCGTCTCTGTAACGCTGTTTGAGTTGACGCCGACGTAAATTGCCACCCACGCTGCGAAGCAGATAATGGCCAGTCCCAGAGTTGACATAATCCAATGCACGACAACCAATCGCACTCGAGAGACCGGTTGGGTGAGCAGCATTTCAAGCGTTCCTCGGCCTAGCTCACCAGCGACGACGTCTGTGCCGCGAGCCACAGCCCATACAAGTACCGACAGGATGACGACCGGATCGTTAAATGAGACCGCCAGGCTGCCGGGATAGGTAAGAACTTGTTCAATTGGAAAAGGCAGAAACTGCTTGAACGCGTCCAGTTGGTCGACGAGCGGTTTAAATTTTTGCAAGTCGAACTGACATAACACCCAGATTCGCGCAACGAAGAAGACCGAAATCAACGTCGTACATGCGGCCAATAGCAGGCGAGATTCCAGCATGAATTTTCGGATCAGCAGGCGGGTCACTTGGCAACTCCCTGTTCGGCGAGTGTGCTGGCTGGCTCAGGTGAGTCGCTTCCATGGGCGCGGATAGCAGCATCATAGATGGCTTCTACGCCGACTGCCCGAACTGTCACATCGCTCACCGCTCCTTGACTGCCCAACTGGCAGAGCGATTCAAGCAACGCGTAATTTTCTTCATTGCTATAAAGCGTGACCAGTTCCGCTCCTCGCTCGGAAGTTCGGCAGACACCACGCAGCGTTGGAGTCAAATTCACCACCCGCGGAGAATTTGGTTGCGAACTTGGTTGACCGTTCTCTTCAAGTTCGTCACTGGAGGAAGTTTCTGCGTTGCCGAGTGCGCGTCCAATGGCGTTAAGCGCATCGGGCCGTAGTAGCGTGAATTCGATGATGCGATTTGCTGTGTCGTGGTTGAGTTGATCTCGAGCGATGATTTGCCCCGCTCGAAGCACGGCGACTTCATCACAGGTGCCGTCGATGTCACTGAACAAGTGCGAGGAAAGCAAGACAGTGCTTCCCGCGTCGCGCGTTTGCATGACTAGCCGAAGAGTCTCGCGCCGAACCTCTGGATCAAGATTGGCTGTTGGTTCGTCCAGGATGATTAAAGGAGCTTCACTTCCAAGAGTCACCGCAAGAGCCAGCTTCTGCTTCATACCTGTGGACATCAAGCCGACGCGACGACTGAGGTCCAAGTCGAGTGACTTTGCAATGCGAGTTGCATTCGAAGCGTTCGGTTGGCCACGCAAGCCAGCGAACAGTTCGGCAACTTGCCGGCCCTTCATGGATTTGTAAAGCCGTGCGTCGCCGGGCAAGTACGCCGTGAGCTGCTTGACTCTTAGGGTATCGCGCACAATATCTGCACCAAAGACGCTCGCACAGCCGCTGGTGGGGGTGAGCATCCCTACGAGTAAACGAATGAGCGTCGACTTGCCCGCGCCATTTGGTCCAAGTAGGCCGAAGACTTGCCCGGTTTCGACAGTCAAATCGCAGTTCTGAAGCGAGATGCATTCAGCAAATCGCTTGGTAAGCGCCTGAGTTTTGATGGCTGGGGGCTCAGTCACAGTGCAACCTCGACGAGATAGGATCGGAAAGGCATCTGCCTTCGATTCGCAACGGGCCAAACGAAGCAACGGGCCAAACGACGCACGGGGAAGCGACAAAACGTCTCCGCAAGTGATTCGCGGGCATGGTCGATCCGATGTAGATAGTATCGACAGCAATCAAGCGTCGAAGCTCTCTTCTGGTGCTACGATTTCCAACAACTCGATACCTGGTTGTCCGTTGCAGTAGATCAATGCAGTGCGTCCGAAAGTCACTGATCCGGTTTCGACTCCCATCAGAGTGGCCAAGGCGGGCCCGGTGGTGGCCTGCCAGAGCCCCTGCAGTTCGACGTCGCGTAGGACGTTGTGATTAATAAGGACTCTGCCAAGTGGGATTTTGCCGGAGAGAATCTCGTCTCGCACGACCGGTTGGAGTGTTGCCAATGCAAGGCGAACGATGCCGTACTGAACCACGCGTCGATCGGACTTTCGGCGGAGCAAAATTTCTCGGAGATAGTGCTCGCCCTCGGTCCGGCAGCGAACGACTTCCACGTCGACTTCACAGCCATGACGTCGTTCGACCGTTACCGTCATGTGCGCATGGTGTGCTAGTAGGTCGCGGTACTCTTGTGGGCAGGTATCCGCTGAGCGAGGTTCGAATCCGGCAAGTTCTGTGGAGTCGTCGTAGAAAAGCGACAAGAGCAAATCGAGCTCAACCGCTTGTTGCTTCTCAGCCATCATGGAAACCCAATAAGGGGGTTCGAAACGGAATGTTACGCTCGTGTGATGGTTATCACGTACAAGCCTATTCTAAAAGGGAGGCTGACCCTCTCCGCAACAAACGCTAATTTGCGGCAACGATTGGCAAGTTGCCGACGTTAGAAACAGAAACAATGGCTGGGCTAACAGGTTCGCTTCGCTCCAAAACGGTGTCAACCAGATACATCAATAAACGCTGCATGGCTGGCGACTCAATCTCCGCGGCTGCCTCCAATGCGCGTCCCTCGTGTTTGTCCACCAAGCGTCTTGCCTGTTCAAAAGCCCCGGCTGTTTCGTACAAGCGGCGTACTTTTCGGATTTTCTCGGCAGCGTCCATGTCCTTCGAATCTGCGAGATCTAGCAATTCCTTTCGCTGTGTCGCTTCGAGCGAGTTAAGTGCGAGAGCCCACAGCAGTGTTGGCCGTCCACCCAAAACGTCTCCGCCGGCAGCAAGTTTGTTGTGGTCGTCGCCGTCCCAATCACCTAGGTCATTGAGAATTTGGAATGCGACACCGATGTTACGTGCATACGCTCTCAGTGGTGCCTGTAAAGCGTCCGTGGGGCCAGCAAGGCGAGCGCCGGTGAGCAAGGCGGCTTCGAAAGCAGGCGAAGTCTTTAAGGCATATATCTTCAGTGCGTCCAGCGGTGACAGAACTCGGTCACCGCGGTCACGCCACAGCAGCTCAGCCCCCTGACCTTCGGCAAGTCGCGTGTGTGCATTGGCTAAGCAATCCATGATGTCGGCAGCACAATCTGCGCCAAGCTCACCAGTGTGACGACTCACCAATCGATAACCGAGCCCGATCATGTAATCACCAACGTTGATCGCGGTCGGCAGCCCATATTTGCGGTGCATCGTCTCTTGGCCATATCGATACTGATCATCGTCTTCGATGTCATCGTGTACCAAGCTGGCTTTGTGGAACATTTCGATGCTCATCGCAGAACGCAGTACTGCATCTGAGTATGCCTTCGTTATCTCGTCGCCGTTTTCCGCCGTTGCTTGTCCACCGGTAAGTGCATCGAAGGTGGCCAGCGTGATAAACGGCCGCGAGTACTTTCCGCCGCGGGCGGCAAAGTCAAGGGCGAGGGTTTCCGTCGATGCGATCGGATCAACGCCACTGAGCAGATCCGAGGGCTCGCCGGAATTTTCCGATTGGTCGGACGGGGCTCTCGTGCGTGGAGCCAAGCGGGCGAACGTCTCACCTTGGAAGAGGTCATTTGCGGCCCGCAACAAGTGGACGTAACTGCGTGTTTTAGGCGTGTTGCCGGACGTCTCGGTGCGAATCATATCGCTGACCCAGTGTTCGTCGACCTTCGTGTTGCGACAGTCACTGGATAGCAGTGGGACGGCCATGCACGGAATGCCGGCCAGCAAGATTTTGTCGATTGCCTTTTCGAGGACGTTCAGACAGGCTACGCCGACGATTGCATCTACATATCCCGAAACAATAATTTTCATCACCACCGGCGAGCCTTCGGCGACGAGCACTCGGTATCCCATGTCTTCTGCAAGTGTGCGAAAATCGGCAATGCTGCATGCACCACATTCGCGGCAGTTCATTCCGAATTCGTCATAGTCGGCTGGGCAGCCCTCAGCGTGCTTCAGGCAATGTGGCAGTAGGAAGAGCCTTCGTTTCGGGTCCGTTGCAGCGACTTGATCGCGATAGAACTCGCTGCTCAACATGACCATGATCCAGCCAACGTAGCCTTCGCCGAGCCCTTCTTCGTCGAGCAGGCGACGGGCGACCGTTTCCATTTCGTCCTTGGTCATCGGAATTGAACGATCAAGTTTAGCTGCAACTTCAGCGCACTTGACCTTCAGCCGTTCCCGCATTTCGAGGGTTTCCGGTACCAGCTTTAGGTGGCTTGTCTTGCGGCGGCGACTGCGACGCTTGGGCGCCTCCGCTTCAGCACTTGTGCTGGGCGAGTCTGTCCCGACATCGTTCGAACCGTTGGCATTCTTGCCAGCCTGGATGGGTGCGGTGGACAAGCTGTCGCTCCTGACAATCTACGTATATCATTCAGCCGCCTGACCGGATGGCCAGTGACTCAGGTTTCGAAATTTGTGTGATTCACACCGTCTCCTGCAGTCTTTTCAAAGCGGTTGCGAGTGCAGCCGTCGTGAAGATCGCGGGGTAGAGGCGTTCGTGGTACCAAAGCTTCGCAAAGTAAAAACCGATAGGCTGTGAATTTGCGAGCAAGGCGGGTGTCGAGTGCTTGATCAGCCAATCGACTCCTCGCATTATACTTGCATCTGTCGCTGGCTGACCACCACACTCACACAGTGCTTCGACGGCAAGGGCTGTTTCCTCAAGCGAGCTGTAAAGGTCGGCGGATTGTGTCGAATTCGCAAGGTACTGAACGCTCTTGCCGCCCCCCCAACCACCGTCGTCATTCTGGTTTGACCGCAGGAACGCCAGCCCTCGCCGTGCTGCAGCGTCGTCTTGACGGCCATAAGCGGCATATGCAAGGAGCACCTTGCTGGTGCCGTAAATTGGATTTTCCTCGTCGGATCGGTCCTGGTTCCCAAACCAAAGCGGCAGCCAAGCTCCGTCGCTGAGCTGATGGCGAGCGAGAAAGTCAAAGCTACGCCTCGAAAAAGACTCGATTCTGCGATCCGATGGGGTGGCATTGTCCAGACGCCGAATGTCGTGCAGGTAAGGCCGCGCGGCTAGGACAGCTCGAAGAGCATGAGCAGTCAGGTCCGTGCCGCTGCGATCAAAAGGGAGCTTCCCCCATCCTTTGCAGAACGTGGGCATACCGCCGTCGCGATTCTGAAGTCTGACCAACCAACGCAGCCCCGCCCCGATCGCTCGGAACCGCCGGTCTGCCAGCAACGGAGTTTCGGTGAGAGTGCCAATGCTAAGAAGTGCGAGGATCGCGGCTGGCGTGTCATCCGAGTCCGGCACAGCACCGCTCAAGTCGGTCCAGCCCCAACCGCCTGGATCTGCGCCTGTGAAGGGGTGCCTGCGAAGGTGCTGACATCGCAGCAACCAGTCAATTGACTCGCTAGCAAGCGGGCTCGGCGCAACGGCAACGCGACACTGTTCATCGCCCTTCTCTTGAATTGCTTTCTCGGCCGCGTGATCGCAGCCACGTATCGCAGGCACGCCTGCTTCGGCGGCTTTTGCCAAAGCCAAAGTTGCCAGGCTCGTTACCCAAGTCGCCAGATTCGTGTCGATAGGCCAACTGCCATCTTCGAGGATACTGTCCTCCAAGAATCTCAGGCAGCTTCGCGCGACGGCATGCTGAGCAAGGCCAATGCTGGCCAAATTCATTAGAACAAAGCTTGTCAGCGGAGTTGCTTCCAAATACCCACCGCTGTCCGGCTGCATCGACAACAATACGCGAAGCGTCGGCAGACGAGCCGCATTGCGTAGGACGCGCGTCACAGGATTGAAGGGCCGATTGTGATGAAAAGTGGCTTGTCCAATCGCCACGAGCGCCGGCACTGCGTAGCTAACAACGGGCATTTGCGCCCAACGGTAGTACTTCTGAGGCAACCAGGCCGCTTCGAAGGGCAGATGCGGCACAGAACTCCACGGAACCATTCCTGCCAACGCACAGTTGCTGAGGATGGGAACCACGAACGTCTTGTCTTTGCCGTAACGGCGACGCAGTCCGTCCCAGCTACCAAGCTTGGCGATGTAAGCTTCGGCTTGACGCGTCGGTTCGCCCAGCGCGATTTTGTACTCCGCCAATCGCCAGGCCGCCAACACCAAGTACGTTGTGGCAATATTCGAATGGCTCTTGTTCGTGTCACCGAAACCGCCATCAGCGTTTTGGTGATTGAGCAGCCATTTGCATCCAGAGTTGGCAAGCAGGCGGTACTTCTGTCGTTCTTCATCCGACAGGAACGCTTCGTTGGAGTCAGCCCTTAAAGTCTGCGACAGTGCGCTGACTGCGGTGGCAGTGGAAAGCGCCGAGGTTGAGAGCTCACCCGTCCAGTGGCCCTCTGGAAGCCGCTGGGACTGCAAGAAGGCAGAGGCTTCCTCCAGGCCGCCCCGGACTCGTTTCAGAGTGTCCGCACTAGCGACGAAGGCATGCTTACTCATGCGTCGTCATCGTCGCCATCGAAGTCTGGGTGGAGCGGATCATCTGGATCAAAGAAGAAATCGCCAAGTCCCAAAGGCATGCCACCCTGCCCTTCGGCTTTCTTACGCTTCGCCAACGCATCCAGGTTTACAGCGTCTTCGCCAAGGCATTTCTCGAGCGACTCTCGCCACGCCGCATCTTTACTGACGGGATGATCCGAGTCTTGGGCGAGACGTTTGAGTGCAAAGCGAAGTAGATTGAGCCCATCCCGCGCGGAGAAATCCAAATTCAATTCATGCGATCGCTGCAAGAACTCAACCGTCATCGCCAACATCTCAGGTTCGGCGAATGGCAAATGATACTGAAGGATTGCCAGTTCATCCTGACGATTCGGGAAGCCAAGCTGCAGTGTTGGTTGGAGTCGGCTGAGAATGTAATCCGGAATTTCGTAAGTCGAATCGTCTTGGTTCATCGTCACCGCACATCGAAAATCCGGATGTGCTTTGATTACGATTCCAGCCACGATAGACTCAACGTACCGGCGTTGATCGAACAGAGGCGCGAGGCTGGCCCACGACTTCTCATTCATGCGGTTGCCTTCATCCAGGATGCAAACCGCTCCTTGCAGCATCGCCGTGACCAGTGGAGACGCGTGGTAGGCAATGTTGCCGCCGCTGCTGAGCACTGGAGTAACTAGCAAGTCTTCCGGGCGAGTGTCGGCTGTACACTGGAAAACGTACAAGTCTTGCTTGCGGATCTTTGCGGCACTCATCGCAAGTGCCGTCTTACCAATTCCTGGCACGCCCACCAGTCGCGGCGTCAAAGGAAGGTCGCTCTGATCAACGACCAACCAGCATGCCAGCAACTGTTTTAGGACTTCGCGTTGGCCGATCCATTCAGCTTCATTGTTCATCTCCGACGCAAGCGTAAGCTCGACGCCGTCAATGACAACTTTCCCACTTTCACCCATTTGCGAACTCAGTTTCCAAATTTTCTTGACGCGCCCGATAAAACGCGACAGTGATTCAGTAGCGAAGTGATGGTATCCCGAAGCGTGAGCGACGAGCCTCGCGTGATCCCTCGCTCATGCAGCGGAATACCATTATCGGGCGAGGCATTCTTGTCCAAAGTGTTAGAAGTGCCAACGGTTATCAAGAGTCAATGCACTTCTCATAGGATGAATCTAATGCTTTGCAAACGCCAAGCCAACCCTACGCTTTGAAAAGGCTGATCGAATTTGCGTACCGATCGAGAGTGCTTTCACTAAAATCACTCTGATTTTTCGCAGACCAGTTCACTGCTTGGAAGTTGCACAATGGACGTCAATACGAAGTGGCGGTCGAACGGCTATACTTAGCACGCCGCAGGCCGCATTTTCTGCCGTTCCGTCGAGGCTGACCATGATCCCGCAAAGTCTTTCGTTTGCGATGAAAGAGAAACTATGAATAGAGTTGCCAATCGCCGTCAAGTCCTGAAGGGAATTGGTGTTGCTACGGTCGCTGCTAGTCCTGCGCATGGCGTTGCATCGAACCATGCGGGGGCCGCAGGCAGAAATGCGAATACGGCCAGCCTCGATTGGCATGACACCAACGACCGCGTTTGGATCGGACCCGAATATTGGGCCAATCCCATGGAAGATTGGTGTCTGCGGGATGGGGCTGCAGAGTGTTTGTCGTCTGCCAGTGGCAGGAACGTGCATTGGATCACGCGACGTATCGATGCTCCACTTCGCGGATTCGAGACAAGTATCGTCGTTTCCGCCGCCGAATCCACCGCCGAACAGGGCAACGGAGACAGTAGTTTCGGCTTTCGGATGGGCGTCCGCAGTGACATCGACGAAGTTAAGAGTAACAGCTTCGCATCCGGTGGAGTGCTTGTAGGCCTTCGTGGCGGAAAACTTGTCTTGAATCGCAAGACCGTTGCGGTCGATTTCGACACCAAGGCAAAGCTCAGTCTGCACGTGAAGTGCCAGGGCATTGACGAAGGTCGGGTTAGGCTTCAGGTGAGTCTGTTCGCTGAGAGTGGGCAGCTACTTGCCACCATCGGAACGCCAGTCGCGGCGAAGGAACTGGTCGGCAACATTTGTTTCGTCAACGGACTTGCACCGAAGAAGACCGATTGCACGAGGTATCGATTCAGCGATTGGCGTCTTACAGGCGATGCTGTGGTCACGAATCAAACGCAGCGTTTTGGCGGGATTCTATGGACCATGTACACCCTCTCAGATTCGCGATCCGATCGAGGCATGGTCATGCGGCTAACCGCTTTGTTGCCGCCACTGGGACAAGACGACAATCGTCGAGTGCAATTGGAAACTCAGGCGGGGGAGGCCTGGCAGCAGATTGGCGATGTTGAGTTGGATGCCGACGCGTACACGGCAACATTCGAGCTACCCAATTGGGATGCGACCAAGCCAGTTCCTTATCGAGTGGTCTATTGCGAGCGGGGCAAGAATTCCGCGTCGTGTACCCACACATTTACCGGTTCAATCCGAAGCAATCCCCAAGACCGACCGCTGCGACTCGCCGCTCTAACTTGTCAGAAGGATTACGCGTTCCCGTATGAGCCGGTGGCAAGCAACGTGAAAAAATTGGACCCGGATCTAATCTACTTTTCCGGCGATCAACTCTACGAAAATCACGGTGGTTTCGGAATCATTCGCGAACCGGCGGATCGAGCGATCTTGAACTACCTACGCAAATTCTACATGTTCGGTTGGGCCTTTCGCGATTGCATGCGAGATGCTCCTACCGTCTGCATTCCTGATGACCACGACGTCTTCCAAGGGAATATATGGGGCGAGGGCGGAGCGGCGATGAAGGACGTCGATGGCGGAGCTTCCAGCAAAGGCGGCTACCGCGAGCCAGCCAGAATGGTCAATGTTGTGCACCGAACCAATGCGTCACATCACCCGCGACCATTTGACGACGCGCCCGTCAGGCAAGGGATCAGCGTCTACTTCGGCGATCTCGTTTACGGAAACGTGAGTTTTGCCATTCTTTCAGATCGGCAATTTAAGAGCGGGCCTCGACGAGTTGAAACGGGCAGCGGCCGCGCCGACCATGTGCTTGACCCAAGCTTCGATACTCGGCAGCTTGATAAAGATGGACTTGTACTGCTCGGCGAACGGCAAGAGGCGTTCTTGCGAAAGTGGGCCAACGATTGGCGGGGACACACAATGAAGGTCATTCTCAGTCAAACGGTATTCGCCGGCGTGGCCACGCACCACGGAAAGTTTGATGGCTATTTGAAAGCGGACCTTGACTGTGGAGGCTGGCCGCAGAAGGCACGCGATCGAGCAATTGAGATCCTGAAACCTGCAAAAGCTCTGCACATCAATGGTGACCAACACCTTACGTCACTCTGCCAGTACGGAGTCCAGGAGCAGCGCGATGCATTCTGGTCTTTCTGTACTCCGGCTATCGCTGCGGGATACCCACGCTGGTGGAGACCCGATGAAGTGGACATGCCGCACAGCAATCGCCCCAAACATGGCCAGCCCAACACCGGCGAGTACCTCGACGGATTTGGCAACAAAATTTACGTCTACGCAGTCGGGAATCCGGAAGTTGGCAAGGAAAAGAATCGCTACGACTTGGCTCAGCAAAAGGCGAGCGGGTTTGGTTGGGTGGTGATTGACCCTCAAGCGAAGACTTATGAGATCAATGCGTTTCGTTTCCGATGTGATCCCAGCGGACCGAGTGAGTCGGAGCAATTCCCCGGCTGGCCCGTTGTCATCCATCAATCGGACAATGCAGGCGGAAAAACGATACGCTAGAATCGGACGGACAATCCAACGTCGTGGTGGCTGCCAGCCGCTTTTGCCCGCTGGTCACGATACATGCGCCTCCAGGAAACCACAAATAATGGTACCCGCTGGCTGTTTCCCTTGCCCGCGGAATAGCCGGCATTCAAATTAAGTTCGAACCTCCAAAGACAGCAAAATGAAGCTTCTCAAGCATACTCGGCGTGATGTTCTACATGGCGTCGCCCTGACGGCTCTGTTCTTAGCAACAACAAGTGTCCTTCCTGCAGCTCAGCCGGAACCCCAGCCCGCTGGGATAAGGGCATCTGCGACAGCCGATAAGCCGAACATTGTCTTCATTTTGGCCGATGACCTCGGCTACCGAGAACTGGGCTGCTACGGCCAGGAGAAGATCAAGACACCAAATATCGACCGGCTAGCCAAACAGGGGATGCGATTTACACAGCACTACTGTGGCAACGCTGTCTGTGCTCCTTCGCGATGTGTATTGATGACTGGCAAGCATCCGGGGCATGCATTTGTTCGTGACAACAAGTCGACACCTCCAGAAGGGCAATGGCCCATTCCAAGCAGTGAGACAACGGTTCAAGAATTGCTCAAGGAGCAAGGTTACGCGACAGGAGCTTTCGGCAAATGGGGCCTAGGTGGGCCCGAGTCGACCGGCATGCCAGACAAACAGGGCGTTGATCGCTTCTTTGGATATCTTTGTCAGGCCCACGCCCATAGTTACTACCCGTCCTACTTGCGTGACAATGGAGACCGTTTTGAACTGAACAACAATCCGCCTGTGCCTGGACACGCCGGGCTGGCAAAGGACGCCGATCCGAGTGATCCCGAAGCGTATCGAGTCTTCCAAGGAACAGACTATGCGCCGGATCGAATCAACGCGGCAGCATTGGAGTTCGTGCAAGAACATCGTGATGAGCCATTTTTTCTGTACTACCCGAGTGTCATCCCTCACGTAGCATTGCACGTTCCGGATTCAGACCTTGAGCAGTACCTAGCACTGGGCTGGAATGACCCACCATTCACGAAAGCAAAGGGCTTTGGCTACACACCTCACTTTACGCCTCGTGCAGCCTACGCGGCGATGATCACTCGATTGGACATGTACGTCGGACGCTTGCTGAAGCAGTTGGACAAGCTTGGGTTAGCTGAAAATACGATCGTGGTGTTTAGTAGCGATAACGGAACGACGCACCTGGGTGAAGAGGTAGACTACAATTTCTTCGCCAGTGTAGGCGAGCTTCGCGGCTTGAAGGGCTCGCTGTACGAAGGCGGGATTCGAGTTCCCACAATCGTTCGCTGGCCGGGCAAAATCGCTGCGGGAAGCGAAACCGACTTCGTGTCTGGGTTCGAAGACTGGCTCCCCACCTTTGCCGAGCTAGCCGGTCAAAAGGTTCCTGAGGACATTGACGGCATCAGCCTCGTGAAGACTCTGATGGGCCAGACTCAGGCGCCTCGTGACTATTTGTATCGCGAGTTTGCAGGTTACGGTGGGCAACAGATCATTCGCAGCGGGGAGTGGAAAGCGGTTCGGCAGAATCTGAAGCGGAAGAAAAAGATTGTCACCGAACTGTACAACCTCTCCAAAGACCCCAGCGAATCAACGAATTTGGCAGACAAATTCCCTGAGAAGGTCGCTGAACTGGAACAAGCGATGTTGAATGCTCGAACCGTGAGCAGGGACTTTCCGATTCCAGTGTTGGATGCGCTTCATGAGGACGATTCACAATAAGATCGCTTCGTAGCAGGCACGGCATTGAGGGTGTTTACCGTGATTCGACGAGGCTGCCGATCTTCAGTGGTAGCGTTGCGACACCCGTAATTGCCAGAAGTACTCCAGCAACGATGAAGGCCATGCCAACGCCAGCAAGCCCACCGATCCAGCCCCACGAAAACGATCCGATGGCCATGCCTAGGGCGAAGACCATCAAAAAGGCTGCCATTCCGCGAGCACGAAACTTGCGAGGCAGATTGACTTGAGTCGTTGCATTGAGCGTTGTCATGCTGGCCATCCAGCAAACGCCCAAGACGAACAAAGCTGGCAAGATCACTGCTTTCACCGGGAACAGGCCAATCGCGACCGCGAGTAGCCCAAAGATGACTTGGCTGCCCATCATGATGCCTTCGCTGGAGACGATCATTCGAAGCCTCGGCAGGACGCTTGCGCCGCTGACGGCACCAAAACCGATCAATCCGAGGCAAAGTCCAAAGCCACGTTCGGCAAATTTGAGTTGATCCTGAGAGACTAAAGACAGTAGGCTCCACAGAACACTTGCAAACATCGCAAAGAAAAATAGTCTCACCAGCGCATTCTTGAGATGGATCGAGTGTTGAATGAGAAAGACCCCCTTCTTCAGCTCCGTGTTGAACTTAGGTGGGCGTTTGGGTTTGGTGATCGGTTCGGGCTTCCATAACAACAGCACGCCGATGATGCCCAAGAAGGAAATCGCATTGAATCCGAAGGCCGCCCATTCGCCGAACTGTGCGATCAACATCCCCGCCATGAAAGGACCGATGGTGCGAGCTAAGTTGAATGAGATACTGCCAACAGCAACGGCCGTCGGAACGAGTGCTGCGGGAACGAGCTCCGGCGTAAGGGCTTGCCATGCGGGCTGGTTAAGGACGGTTGCGACGCCCATGAGGACGGTCATTAGCAGAAGAGTTGTTGGCGAAAATAGTTCGAAGTAGGCCATGCTGGTCATTGCAATGGCGATACACGCAAGGAGCGTTTGCGTGCCCAGCAACCATCCGCGACGATCAAATCGATCGGCCCAAACACCCGCCGGCAGGGCGAGGCAAAAGACGGGTATGGTCATACTCGTGCGGACAGCCGCGACCATCTGCGGACTTCCTTCTAAACCGTTGGTCATTAACCACTGTGCGCCCGTTTCATGCATCCAGGTCCCAAGGTTGGAAAATAGGCCCGCTATCCAGAAGCTCCGATAAGTAGAGAATTTGAGAGGTTCCCAAGGGTTTGACTGCGACGCTGCCTTTTGCTGTTTGCTTTCGTCCATATCCTGTAGCGAGCCTTCCTTGATTGATTTTCGTGAGTCGAAAGCATCGATTGCATCGTGAGCCGTGCCTGATAGCTCGGGTTGGCTTCTAACCGTCACCAAGCGCCACCCGATTCCGCAAATTCAACTAACCCAGGAGAACAGAGTACGTTGAGTCGACGATTTGTTCCAGCCGCCGGAAGATTTGTCCCAGCCACCGGTCTGGGATTATTCCTGCGTTGGTACGATCCAGCGGTACGTTTCTTTACTTCGCATGATCGGCTGGTCGAACTGATATTGCACCATTGTCGCAATAAGCAACGCATCCTGGATGTCGGATGTGGATCAGGCATCCTGGCAATCGCACTCGCAAGGGACGCTGTGACGGACGTCAGTGCAATTGACATTGACTGCCGCATTCTAGCGCAGGCTCAAGCCAAACCGGCGACGGGGGCTATTGATTGGCGACAAAGTTCAAGTTGTTTGTTGCCCTACGCCGATGCGGAGTTCGACTGCGTTGTCTCATGCCTGCTTACCCATCACTTAACCGACGACGAAAAAACGCAAACATTTCAAGAGATCCGACGAGTCACGAAAGCAGGCGGACCGTTTATCTTCGCTGACTTTGCAAAGCCCGCTCACCTGTACTCCAAAGCGGCGTTTCTTCCAGTCCGAATCATCGACGGTTGGCAGAGGACGAGGGCCAATGCCGATGGCAGCATTCACGACCAACTAGCCAACGTATTCTCAAGCGTGCAGGAGACCGATGTACTCCACACGCTCCTGGGAACAATTCGAGTATACGTTTGCAAGAACGACGCCTGAAGTGGCGAGAACGCCAGTTTGCCCC
>CAYPLE010000017.1:16388-32629 GCA_964411445.1 uncultured Pirellulaceae bacterium | reverse complement strand
CGAGTATACGTTTGCAAGAACGACGCCTGAAGTGGCGAGAACGCCAGTTTGCCCCGGGATCCATTTTGACGGATAGTTGTCGACGGATAGTTGTCGACGGTGCGTAGGATCTTGGGGGGGGCCGCTACTATTTCGCGGGTAACTATTTCGCGGGTAACTATTTCGCGGGTAACTATTTCGCGGGTAACTAAGGGGCTGCTTCTATTTTGAAGGCTAAAGAATAAAGCGACTCAAATCTTCGTCGTCGCAAACAGCTTGCAATCGCTCTTGAACGTAGTCAGCGTTGATGGTTACTTTTGAGTTGCCCATCTCGGACGCTTCGAAATTAAGCTCGTCAAGGAGCTTTTCCAGAATCGTGTAGAGACGCCTTGCACCGATGTTTTGAGTTGTTTGATTTGTGTCGAATCCGAATTTGGCCAATCGCTCGATCGCGTCGTTGGTGAATTCGACGGTCACGCCTTCGACAGCCAAGAGTGCTTCATATTGGGCGATCAACGAATTCTTGGGTTCGGTCAAAATCCGTATGAAATCCGCTTGGGTCAGCTCCGATAGTTCAACGCGAATGGGAAAGCGTCCTTGGAGCTCAGGCATCAATTCACTGGGCGTTCCCTTGTGAAATGCTCCCGCGGCGATAAAGAGAATATGATCGGTCTTGATATAACCGTGCTTGGTCTGCACAGAGGTGCCTTCCACGATCGGCAATAGGTCTCGCTGAACGCCTTGCCGCGAGACGTCTGCCGACTTGCCTTCCGCTGCGATGACTTTGTCAATTTCATCGATGAAAATGATGCCGTTGTTTTCGCAGGCCTCGATGGCATCGGTGGCGATCTTATCGTCGTCGATTAACTTCTCTGCCTCCTCCTCAATCAGAATCTTCCGCGCACTTGCCACGGACACCGTGCGTCGCTTCGTGTTCTTTGGAACGAGCTTCTCAAACATGCCTTGGATGTCGATGTCGAGGTTCTCCATTCCGACGCCGCCGACCATCATCGGTCCGCCTTTGGTGGTGACGGAGATATCAACCGGTTTTTCATCCAGCAGCCCTTCTCGCAACATGACCCGCATCTTCTCACGGGTGCGCTGCCGACGCTCTTCAGCTTCCTGATCGGCCTCGGGCGCGTTCTTTTCAACGGCCTCGTCTGTCTGAGTCGCTGGATCCGTTCCGCTTGCCATGCCAGAGAGAATTCCTGACAAGATTCCTTGGTTTGTTTCACTCTGTGCGGCTGGCAGGAGTAGGTCAAGCAACCGTTGCTCGGCCTTTTCCTCGGCGGATTCGCGAACGTTTTCGCGTTCCTGAGCGCTGACCATAGTGATCGCGTTTTCAACGAGGTCGCGAACCATGCTTTCAACATCGCGGCCATAGTAACCAACTTCGGTGTACTTGGTTGCTTCAACCTTGACGAACGGCGCGTTGGTCAATTTGGCTAGCCGTCGCGCGAGCTCCGTCTTGCCTACCCCAGTAGGTCCAGCCATCAAGATGTTCTTGGGAGAAATTTCTGCCTGCAGATCGTCAGTCAACTGGCTGCGACGCCAGCGATTTCGGACCGCAATGGCAATTGCTCGCTTCGCCTCTGCTTGTCCGACAATATACCGATCAAGTTGTTGGACGATTTCACGCGGCGTAAATCCGGCCGTACCTCTCGCTTCACTTGTCATGACGCTGCATTCGCCTTGTTCTCGAGTTCTTCGACGACAATCGTGCCACCTGAATAGATATCCAATTCGCCAGCAATCTGAAGACTCTGCTTCACCACTTCAGCAGCCGACAATTGCGTGTTGCGGATCAGTCCGCGGGCAGCAGCGATCGCATAGTTGCCTCCCGAGCCGATTCCAAGCACGCCATCTGTTGCTTGGATGACGTCGCCCGTCCCACTGACGAGCAGACTATGTGAAGCGTCGATCGCGATCAGTACCGCCTCCAGTCGCCGTAGCGCGCGATCGCTTCTCCATTCCTTGGCCAGCTCGGTTGCCGCTCGGGGGAGATTCGCGGGATAGTCCTTCAGCTTTGCCTCGAAACGATCCAACAGCGAAAATGCATCCGCGGCTCCACCAGCAAACCCTACGATTACCTTGCCGCCCGCCAGCTTTCGAACCTTGGTTGCGTCACTTTTGATAATCGTCTTGTCCAGCGTAACCTGTCCGTCGCCGCCCAACGCAACGGAGTTGCCGAATCGGACCGACAAAATCGTTGTCGCGTGAATTTTCATCGGATCAATCTTGCTTGTGTTGAGGACTTGGGCTGGCTCGCGAGTTTCCGTCGCGCGTGTTCGCCATTATTGCGGTGGAGGCACAGCACGCAAGCTGATTGCCCGGCTACTTCAGGCTCTGATGCCCGAACTGGCCGTGACCGTTAGCCTGAATTACGCGTTCTGGTCAGCGGCTTGGCTGTCCACGCCCACTTTCCGACGTGCGAACTCGAATTCCCGACCGTGACTGAGCCAGTAAAGGATGATACCGATTCCGCAAATGAAGATGGTTACGATACGATAAACGGACGCCACGAGTATTCCTGAGAAGCGGTCCGGTAGACTCGGCAATTGCTCAAACAACTGGCTAAGTGCAGTTTCTTGTACGCCCAGACCACCAGGTGCGAGTGGCAGTGCGCCTGCAGCCATGCCTGGTGGCACAACGACCAAATGCTCCTGGAGCGTAGGGTGTTCAACATAAATTCCGCTGGAGATGAGAAAGATTGTGATCGCGAGGAGCGAGTGCACGCAAACAGCGAGAACCACTAGGAAACAAAACATGGCTTTGTGGTTGCGCAACTGCCGCACTGCCTTTGCCATTCGCCAAAGGGAGTCTCCCAGCAAGGGCACTTTCTTGAACAATGCGATCCAGCTATCGAACCACTCACCAGCAAACAACATGAGCCCCAAACCAGCGGCGGAACCAATCACGACCACTCCGGCTCCCCAGCGGATGGCTCGCATCACCTCCGAAAGTTGTTCATTGCCGATAGCAAGCAAGCTGACCCAGGCGAGAATGATCAAACCGAGGAGCCCAATGGCCCGATCCAAAAGCACGCTCGCCACAGCTTCGGGACGGAGTGAAGGTTTGTCACGGGCGACGAGAATGGCTTTGAATAAGTCTCCACCGACGCTGCCAAAGGAGACGAAGTTCAGCATGTAGCCCAGGAATCCAAGTCGGAGGGCTTCGATCAATCGAAATGGAATTCCGAAGGTCCGAACCAGCAGGAACCAACGCACGAAGCTGATGGAAATCGCAGTCAAGGCAAGCGTCTGGGCCGCTACCAAGAGTGGCCACTGCTTGGGCTGCTCCCAGAAAGCGCGATAGTCCTCGGGCGGCACATTCCAAAGCAAATAGGCAAAGAGCCCAATCGGTGCAACGATCTTGAGAGTCGTCAGAGCCGCTTTCTTCACTTACAAGCGCTCCAGAATTTCTGACTCTTTAGCGGGCTGACTGGCGGTGCATTCGGGAATCAGGCCTGCGAACTGCATTGCCAAGTCTGGTGCTTCGACCATGTTGAAAGTTGGGGCTACAGTTATCTCGCCCTCAAGCAATTCGGCTTCCCTGGCTGGATTCTATTTGCAGTCGGGTCGTCAGGGAGTCCCAAAGAACTGTTTGGCCCCAGGCCCAAGTTAAAAGTCGCGGAAGCACTAGTCCTTGGAATTACCGATCGAACAACTTCTTGATTGAATGAATCGTTGCATCACGGCCTGCCTTGCCGATGGATCGGGTGAGCGGAATTTCCTTCGGGCAGACGGAAACACAGTTCTGAGCATTGCCGCAGGCCTGAATTCCGCCAGGTGCCTTCAGTGCTTCGATTCGTTCGTCGGCCATGTTCTTGCCGGTTGGGTGCGAATTGAACAAGACTGCTTGACTGATCGGTGCGGCACCGAGGAACGCACCGTCATAGGCTTCCGCCTTTCGTTGCTCAAACTGTTCATCGGTTTCCCCAGGGCGGCGGTGCAGTTCGATCTTTTGATACTGTGGACACGCTTCCATGCAACATCCGCAGCTCATGCATTGACTGAGCGGGTAGCTGTACTCCTGTTCATGGCGGGACTGCCGTGGTCCTGGCCCCATGTCGTTGTAACTGTCGACAGGTACCCAGGCCTTGACCTTCTGCAAGCTTCGAAACAGACGTGAACGGTCGACGTGCAAGTCGCGGATGACCGGGTACTTTGTCATCGGCCGCAGTTCGATTTCTGTAGGTTCATCCTCCAACAATCGATCGACTAGGGCCGAGCAGCTTTGACGGACCTTGCCGTTGATAACCATCGTGCAAGAACCGCAGACCTCTTCTAGGCATCCGCAATCCCAGGCAACTGGTGCAACTGCTTTGCCTTCGACTGTTTTGGCTTGCGCTGCGATCCTTTGAAGAACGCTGATGACGTTCATATTCTCTTCGTAGGGTACCTGGTGCCTTTCCCAATAGGAGGGCTGACCGGGTCCGTCTTGACGAAGGACGCGAACATTTACGCTGACGGGTTTTGCAAAATCGTCGCTGGTTTCAGGAGCAATCATCGCTGTTATCCGTTCCAGGTTCGGCTACGTGCTATGGAGTTGAGAGCTAAGTAGAGGAGTTTGCCTAGGTGGCGGCAGGGGCTTCAGTCTTTTTCTTCGAACGTTCCTGCCAAACTTCGTCGATGACTTCTGCACCGACTAGCCCGTATAAACGTGGGCGCGGGGAAATGCTGCCGGTGTCGACATCTTCGTAGGTGATTTCAGGATCCCGTCCATTGAGCGTCGAGATGGAGCTCTTCAGGTACTTGGAAATGTTCTCTTGGAACTTGTCGCACCACTGCTCGGCTTCTGCGCGACGGCCAGCAGGATCCTCCGATTTGAGCGGCGGCATCGCAAATTCTGGCTTATAGTGGGCACCACGGCACTCGTCTCGCATGCGAGCTCCCTTGAGAATCGACTTGGCGATCGGGAACATGTCTTGCAAAGCTTTGGTGAATATCACGTTCTGATTGGTCCAACTGCCGCCGTCTGCCAAGGAGCACGAGTCGGAGCGGCGATGAAGATCGTCAACCTTCGCGTAGGCTTCATCCAACTGGTCATTTCGGCGAACAACTGTCGCGGCGCGTGTCATCACATCGCCCAGTTCCTGGTGGATAAGGTATGGGTTCTCACCTCCGCTTCCGCCCAGCAAGTTTGCGTGGCGCTCCTCTTGCTTGGAAACGGCACCTTGGAAGGTAGCGGGCGGCAATTCGGAAGCGGCAGCGCCAGCATTATCGATGTAGTTCTTCACGCCAGGACCGACAAATAGACCGCTGAAAATACAACTCAGCAACGAATTGGCGCCTAGGCGATTCGCTCCGTGGTACTGATAGTCGCACTCGCCAATCGCGTAGAGCCCTTCGATGTTGGTCATCTGGTTGACTGGGCTGCCCGGCATCAGGCCGCCGTCGGCGTTCTTTTCATATCCAGCCCACAAGCCGCCCATGGAGTAGTGCACGGCGGGGAAAATCTTCATTGGGACGTCACGAGGATCGACGCCTTGGAATTTCTCGTAAATCTCGAGGATTCCGCCGAGTTTCCGATCCAACTCGCTACGCTCGATGTGGGTCAAATCTAGGTAAACACACATCCTCCCGGACTCAACACTCAAGCCCTCATTGACACAGATGTTGAAGATTTCGCGGGTTGCGATGTCGCGTGGTACGAGGTTTCCGTACTCAGGATACCGCTCTTCCAGGAAGTAGTAACGTTCGTTCTCGGGGATCGACTTCGGTGCACGGCTGTCCTGCGGCGTTCGTGGGACCCAAACTCGCCCGCCTTCACCCCGTGCCGACTCGCTCATCAAACGCAATTTATCGGCACCAGGGATTGCAGTTGGGTGCACCTGAATGAACTCTGCATTGCCGTATTTTGCTCCGGCTAACATGCAACGACTGGCGGCGCTGCCGTTGCAAAAGACGCTCATGGTTGAACGTCCGTAAATCAGTCCGCACCCACCCGTCGCGGCGATGACGGCGTCAGCAGGAAATGAGCGAATCTCCATCGAAACCATGTCTTGCGCTATGGCTCCGACGCAGCGGCCTGATTCGTCTTGAATCGGTCCCAGGAAATCCCAAAACTCATACTTCTTAACCATGCCCTGGGATTCCCAGCGGCGGACTTGTTCGTCCAGAGCGTACAGGAGTTGTTGGCCGGTGGTCGCGCCGGCAAAAGCGGTCCGTTTGTAAAGCGTTCCACCGAAACGGCGGCGGTCTAAGAAGCCTTCTTGAGTTCGGTTGAAGGTAACGCCCAAGCGGTCCATCAAGTCGATGACCTTCGGCGCCCAATAAGCCATCTCTTTCACGGGCGGCTGATGCTGAAGGAAGTCTCCGCCGTAAACAGTGTCGTCAAAGTGCTTCCACTCCGAATCACCAAGTTGACGTGTTTGGTCGTTGCAACTGTTGATCCCACCCTGTGCGCAAACGCTGTGAGATCGTTTCACAGGCGTCAGGCTGATCAAGTCAACGGGAATTCCAAGCTCGCAAAGCTTCATAGTGGCTGCAAGACCTGCGAGACCACCACCAATTACGACAACTCGTTTTTTGGACATCGTATTCGTCAGTTTCTGTTGAAATCACATGCGTCCCAATGGTCTGAGACGTTCATGTCTTGCAATGAATCTAAAGCGTTTCCAGTGTTGGATATTTACCGTGCAAATGCACTGCCGCGCAACCAGCGGGACGTTCCCAGCGTAGAAGCGCCAGCTTGCGGAAGGTTAGTGAACTGGCTTGGCAGAGTTTTCTCCTGCTTCGCTCGCGTCGCTTCCTTCAGCGATGCTGTCACCGTCGTCTCCGGATGTGTCCGCCTCGTCGTCTGCCGGCTCATCCGCATGATCGTGAGCGCCGGACCGCTTATGAGGAGCGGGGGTCAGCTCACCAGACGATACCTTCGCTTCGTACATGCTGTCTTCCACTGCTTTGGCGGCTTCTACATCGGTTGTCTTCACCGCCACCAATGAACTCAGACCAGCCACCAGCAGCAGTCCACCGAAAGCTGCGCAGACGTAGGAAGCATTTTGCTGAGCCTTCGGGCTGATCCATACTCCCCAGGAAATTCCCATCGTCCAAATGCCGTTGGCAAAGTGGAAGACGCAGGCAACGATTCCGATGACATAGAAAATTGGCCACAGGAATCCGGTCATCGCCGTAGCAAGCGTGCTGGCGGCGTTGTAGGGGCGGAACTGGGCACCACCAAAGGGTCCAGCGATTTTCTCCATCCACCAATCGGAGTGAAACCAGCCGTGCAAATGGAAGACATGTGCGAAAATAAAGAGAACGGCAATGACGCCGCTCCATCTTTGAAGCGTATATCGCCAGTTGGCAACATAACGATAGTTGTCATGATTCGACTTGCCCGTCCGAATGATCCACACGCCAACGGCTGCGTGGAAGATAATCGGAAGGAAAATGAACGCCCACTCAACCAACGGCAGAAGCGAACCAAGCGCGTGAATAGAATTCACGTTCGTCTGGAAGGTATTCGCGCCGTTGAGCAACGACGCGTTCACAATCAAGTGAACCGTCATGTAGGCTCCCACGGGGACCAACCCCGACAGGGAGTGCAAACGGCGAATCAGAAACTCGTGCCGGGTAAAAAAGTCCAAGCTGCTTTGGCTCATGGTTACCAGAACTGATAAAGCGAAATGGAAAGCATTCGAGACGTTGCGAGCCAAGTAACGTTGTCGAAGAATGGCAGCGGCCAAACTATCCATACAACTTTACGCTGTGGCCCACACACAAGAACCGCAATATAGCGGATTTACCTAACCAAGGAGATACCCCACAAGGGGAAAAACAGGGCGGATTACTCCGCACCGCGCCAATCGTCAAAGGCGGTCAATGGGCAGAGACGGGGCGAATGAATCGGTGTTCGCAACAGCCCGGTTAGCATCCTGCGCACAACGCGACCGGTCCAAATTGGCAATGATTGTGGGTGATTGTGGGCAGGGCAAAGTCAGCTCTTGCGAGGCAGGAAAATAACTCGGCCAACCCGGTTGAGAATTGCTCGGTATCGGCTGGAACAGCAAAGCCAAACTTTAACCTTCAAACAATTTGCCGAATCATACGATGAGTGCAGCCGCAAGTGAGACTGCATGGCAAGTCTAAGTCACTAAGCCCTTGGTCACCATCATAAAGACGTCTTCAAGGGTCGGATCTTTGTCATTGAAGCTCCGCATGCCGACACCTTCATCGATCAAGCGTTTCATGATCTCGGCAAGCTGTTCGTCGTCGGCTTCAAACTCGGCTAAGACGCGGTTGTCCTGCACCTCGATGTCACGCAGCTCCGGACACGACCGCAGGATCGAAACGGCGGCTTCAATGGAGTGGTTGAATCGAATGTCAACGTGTCGATTGCGGCGAATCTGTTTGTAAACGCTATCGATTGGCCCGTGAGCCAGTAACTCACCGCGTTCCACAATTCCGATCGAAGAGCAGCAGTCAGCAAGTTCGGAAAGAATATGGCTACTAATTAGGACGGTCTTCCCCATCCGACGTAGTTCCTTCAGAAGCGCTTTGACTTCAATTCGAGCTCTTGGGTCCAAGCCGCTAGTCGGCTCGTCCAGTATCAAAACTGGTGGGTCATGAACGAGCGTCTTTGCTAAGCACAGGCGTTGCTTCATGCCTCGCGACAGACCGTTGACGAAGTCATCGCGTTTGTGTCCCAAATCGAGCAACTCTAGAACATCAAGAATCACCTGTTTTCGCTGCGAACGGCCGATTTTGTAAGCCACCGCGAAGAAATCCAGGAACTCCCAGACTTTCATGCCGTCATAAACACCAAAATCGTCCGGCATGTATCCAATACTACGCCGCACGGACATCGGATCACGGTTCACACTGAAGCCATTGACCGTTCCGTCGCCGCGAGACGCCTTCAATAGCGTCGCCAAGAACCGAATCGTCGTGCTCTTCCCTGCTCCATTGGGCCCGATGAAGCCAAACATCTCGCCGGCATCAATCTTCAGATTCAAAGACTTGACGGCAGTGAATTCGCCGTAGTCTTTGCCAAAGTCGAAAAGCTCAATCATCGAAGGATATCTTCTGCGTGGGAAGTGGAATGGCGTCTAGACAACAACAAACATCTACTCAGGGCTCGGGGCCGCAACTTCAACACTGAAGTCGCCGACTGATTTGCTCATGATCGAAGAATCGTTCGAAGGCATGCCGTAACGCTGCGGTGACAGGTGGGCTACGACGACGCTACGAGAATCAAATTGATCCTGCTCTGGAACCAGCGACAGCTCACCGGTGCGTCGGTCGGTGTAGCCAAACAGCCTTGCTTGTCCCTTCGCCAGGGGAGTCTTCTTGGCAACTTCATGCAAAATTCCGCCGACCCAAAGATTCACGTCCTCGCCGTCGAGCTCACCTTCGGATGGGTAAAGCGGCTGTGTAATAGGACTCTCCGACCACGGCTTGAAGGCTTCTGAATAACGCATCAATTGGTACTGAAGCGTCGCCGTTGTGCCGGAGTTGAGATCGCCAAGAAAGGCGTGGTAGACGTCTCCGTTCTCGTCCCGATACAAAACCAACGTGGAGCGTAGGTCGATCCCCGTTGCGTTCTTGACGGCAAAGTCTCCTGATTCTCGCTTGCCAAGCTGGAGGCCGCCGTCGAGGTCCACCATTTGTTCGGAGTGTAACATCTCCGTCGAGTTCGAATATACCGTCAGCGGCTCGATGGTCACGCCCTCACTTCGTCCATAATTTGTTTGGATTTGACGACTGCTGCTGCCCGCTCGACGCTGCTGACGCGAAGCATCTGCCAGTGGCAATGCAACACTACCATTCTCAGGCAATTCCACCGCGTAGTTTGTCGATAGTGATGTATACAATGCGATGAACTGAGTCAAATGGGCGCGGTCGTACCCTTCATGCAATTCCAATAGGCCAATCTCGGTCGTGCGCCGCGCGAATCCAATATCCAATCGAGCAACGCGAGTGACTACAATCATTCCGGTGATCGCCAGCAAGGGTGCCACAACCCAAGCCAGCTCCAGTCTCCCGATAATGCGGAAGATCAACCAGTTGAGCGGAACAAGGAAAAGGAGATAGCCGCCCAGCAGCATCAAGATCGTTCGCTTACTCGGCAGCTCGATCCCAGCGGCCGCTCGAAGCGTTTCTACAGCCCGAACGGACAACGCTGAGTAGTCGTTCCAGGCAGCTCCCCCTGCCCAGCTCGCCGCCTCGTGGGCGGGAGTGTCTCCGACCAGATTCAGTTCGCGGGCCTCGCTGGCTTCATCCGCATAGGCAGATGGGAGGTCACGTGAAAGAATTCGCAAACTCGAGTGCATCTGCGCTTTGCGCTCGGCTCCTACAAAGGGAGCTTCAAAGCGTTGCTGGAGCATACGGTCCGCAGTCCGTCGAGCCACTTCGCGCGGAGCGCGGCGAAGCAGACCAGTCGATAGAAAATTTGAAAAGTACTTCCAATTGTAAATTCGCGGTTCACGCATCGGGAATGCAGTCACCACAATACGACCTCGCCCAACCGCCGCCTCGGCTACCATCTTGCCAGTGCTCGGTAGCCACTGCCCATTCTCAGACAATTGCATGTCTAGCCCTGCGATCGCCGGCCCTATGACCTCAAATCCCAGCTCGTCGTTAGTTGAGCGGTCCGGCACCGTCCACTTTTGAGAGATGGCAGCAAAATCATCCGTCGAAAGTTCAGAAGCGCCTGCGCTACTGGCCGGCAAATAGGGACTGAGGAATGAATTCTTCAAACGCGACCAACTGCTGGGGCCGCTTACAATCAATTGCCCCCCCCAGTGAACCCAGTCCACAAGGGCTTTCTGTTGTTCGTCTGAGAGTGTCTCCGGTGCAACATCGTCCCAAACAATGGCGGCGATCGAAGTCATGGTGATCAAGGAGTGTGGGAACAGGTAGCCGTTGCTGTCGTTCGGACGAATGGTCGTCACATAATAGCTACGCGTACGCTCATCGGACATGATCAAGCTATCGGCCTGCCAAGCCACTGCGTCGGATCCGGACAAGAATGAATAGCTGTTGGCGTTGGGGCTGAGCACAACTAACTGAAACTCATGTTCGAGCAGTTGTCGCGTGTTGTTGGGTGGTGGTGTCGCAATAAGTGGAGTTTGCAGCGGCCAAGATAGCAACTCCGTGCGAAATCCAACATTCTGCACCGGTGAGAGATAGTCTTCGTCTTTGCTGGCTGCCGTTGAAGGCACGAAGAATTGCAGATCGATCGTTTTCTGCTGGCCACGTGGCAAACTTGTGCGTCGAGCGTACGAGTTTTCGATGTTCGTTCCCGGCAGACTGATTTTGTCCGATCCACGGACGACGGAACCAACGCTCAAGACCTGCAAATCTTCGCGGTTCGACTTCATCGTCTGCTTGGTTTCGAACCAGTGCTGCGCCTTGGAGTTGACAATGCCTTTCTGTTCGCTGTCCTGCGGAAGAATCTGAAAGTTGCTAATGACAATATTCTTCTCGTTCTCCTTCGCCCGTCGCGCAAGCTCTTCCTTGGTCAGCTTTTCTTCTTTACGACAACCACTGCATCCAACTAGACCACACATTGCCAACAACACAATCAACCGCAGCGTGTTGTGCAGCGATGACAATACTGCCCGGGCTGTTGCGCCCGAGAACGCTGAGTTTGGTTGTTGACCAGGAAAGTGCATTGTGTCGTTAAGCCAAAGAGTGTCAGGGTGACTCCGCGCCGCATTATGACACATTCCGAGCCAGCAATTCAATCGCTTGTTCGCTTAATCGCACGCAAAAGGAAACTTTCACGACAGCCTCCCCATGTGAGTGGATCTCGCTATCGCAGCTCAACCAGCCCGCCGATAGTTGGTCGCCCGATCGCTCCGCGATCGGATTTTTATTGTTTCCAGACGATTCGCGGAGCGATTCGGCGACAATCAAAGCTGTTTGGCGACTATTTCGACTCGCCGAGCTCGAGAAGGCGGCGTTCGTCGTCGAGCATGTATTGCGGCTCTTTGAGGGGCTGGCCGTCAGCGGTCCGGCCGACTTCGAACAGGTGCATGCTTCGAAGGATTTTCGACAAATCCCCGGGCACGAAGAATGGTTCGGTGCCGAAGGACTCATCCAACTTCGCAAACGTGAGCTCCAATTCGGCTTGAATCTCGCCATTGAGCTCAACTTTACCACTACAAATGGCTCCATCGGGCTGGATGTTGACGAGAGTGGCTGTCAAACGCAACACATCGCCGGGAGTGGCCAACATGTGAAACTCAGCCTTGGAGACCTTGGCTAGCACGATTCGGGATCGAAAATCTTCAAGCTGTGCGAAGAGCAATCCGCCCGTCTGAGCCATACCCTCGATAATTAGAGAATGAGGATAGTGGGGGAACCCTGGCAAGTAATCGTCCAGTGGCTCTTCAGCCAAGGTTACGTTCTTAATCGTAACCGCCTCTTTGCCAGACTCGAACTTCTCGAAACGATCTATCCAGAACCAACGCACGCTGATACTCCGCAGAATGATGTTGAGTCGATGATGAGCGATTCGAAAGGAGTCAAAAATGCACGTCGAACCACCTCAAACGATCTCTGCGACCGAAGGAGGATTCGTAATCGATGTTGTCGAGTGCAGAATAGGAGAAGCCAAGCCGTTAAACTGGCGTCCAGTGCAATGGTGACCAGTGCAATGGCGACCAAACCATAAAGCAGCAGCAGCTTGGGGCGTCCTGGAAGCTGCCGTGCTAGTCTGGCTGTCAATGCTCTAGGAAAGTTTGCTTTGAATGTAACGGCACAAGTCGTTGACGGTCAGCAAGTTACCGAAGTCTTGAACGCGTGGGTTGGTCTCAAACTTCGAGAGGTCAGCCCAAGGCAGACGTTCCTTGAGAGCCGCAACGCCATCGTCTGTGACTTTACCGTCTTGAACGAATTCAGCGTTCGTCAAAATATCATCGGGGAATAACTCTTCCCGAGGAATGCTGACGTCAAAGCCCTTCTCAAGCTTGAAAACGATGTCCAAGAAGTCGATGGATTCTGCACCCAAATCGCCAACCATCGTTGCCTCAGGCGTCACTTCATCGTCGTCAACACCCAGTGCGTCTACGAGTGCATCCTTTACCTTCTCAAAGACTTCTTCGGAGCTTGCCATGTTTCATTCCCTAAACTGAAGAACTATTGCCGCGGCAAATTCGCGGACATCGTATTGTGAAAATCGACACCGAAGTGCCATTCAAATTGCATTCAATTGCCAAATCAGGCGGAAATTATATCGATCTTTCGCTCAGGAAATAGACGCCGTCTGCAGCCTGTGCGTCAATTGCCTCATATACTGAGCCGCAAATTGCTCATCCAGGCTTGGATTCTGGCTGACTGTGGCTTGGATAATGATCCGCCCCGAAACGGTCAGCTCGTCACCCTTCTTGCCAGTTGCCTTGACAGTGAACAGGTCGCCATCGCGTTTGAAAATTTCCGCTTCGATTTCTAAAACTTGTCCCGGCTGCACGAAATCGGCAAATTTAACATTCTTCGCCCCTTTCATGATGACCAAGCCAGCTTTGAAGTCTTCCGCCGATCGGACCAGCAAATTTGCGGCTTGGTAAAGGGACTCCAGCATCAGCACACCGGGCATCACCGCAAACCGCGGAAAGTGATCCTTCAGGTAGTCTTCCTTACCCGTGAGCAATTTCTTGGCTTCGATTCGCTTGCCGGGCTCCAAGGCTGTGATTGCGTCTATCTGCCGGAAGCGCATGTTCGCTTCGGTTGACTTGTCGAGATCGAGTTTAATTCCCATAAGTGCCATCCATCTGTGGAGCTAAAGCTGAGGCGAGCTTTCGAGCAACTCCCCGCGAGAAGCTGCTGCCGCAGTCCCCCTCCCGCAGGCGAACTGACGTCGCGTGGATTGTTGTATACCCCACTTTTGTGTAAAGCCCCGTCGGCCGCTTTGCCAGGGATTTTGCAAGCTTTCCTTGGTAGATTCATTCAAAATCCCCCTATCGGCGTCGGTCCGCAGGTCTTCGGCCAGAGCTAGTACGCGTCTCGGCGAGAACGTTTCACCAAAGAGCCGATTTTCGTCAGGTTTTCGCTGATGCTTGAGCCTATCGGCAGTCCCAGATCTTATTGCTGCGTCACCTGCTCCTATCAGCCATCGCACACTAGCGTCAGCGAGTCAGCAGGGGGCGACCGGTTCTGCTGAGCGGTCTCGACTCGGACTGGAAGCTCACTAAGCGTCTTTGAGTGCTCGGACCGCGTCGCGGGCTCTTTTCAAAAATGCCGATTTGGGCTCGCCGGATTCCAGCCAAATCGGGTGCCCTATGGAAATGCTACTCAACAACGGAACCGGCATGACTTCGCCGCGAGGAAGGATGCGGTTCAAGTTTTCCATGTAGACGGGCACGAGTTCAAGGTCCGGACGTTTTTTGGCAAGGTAGTAAATTCCACTCTTGAATTCGCCCATGTTGCCGTCTTCCGCGCGACCACCCTCGGGGAACACGATCAGCGAATAGATGTCGCCGATCTCGCGGATCATGAGATCAACCGGGCTTTGATGCACTTTGATCTTCTTACGGTCGATCAGCAAAGCATTGAAACTCTTCGCCAAGAACCGCTTCCAAGGCGTTTTGTCCCAATAGTCCTTGGCGGCAACCGGGCGAGTCAGACTTCGTATGTCTGATGGCAAGGCTGACCAAAGCACGACCGCGTCCAGGTGACTGGTGTGATTGGCAAAGTAGATTCGTTGGCAAGTGTCGGGTTGGCAATCCACCCAACGCACCGTGTATCCGCTCACCACCCTTGCAGCCAAAATGATGGACCGCCCCGTCAGCTTGCTCAGCCAATCACGATTCGTTGGCGGTGCAACTTGATGGCCTATGTTCGGGTTCGGTAATGCTGCCAAGGAAAACTCTCATTCGAAGGGAACATCGCAGATGACGCTATTGTACAGCGCAAACTGCCGCTGGCTACGCTCACACTTAGCCAGCGAAAATCGAGCGACTATCACCACTTTGTAGAGGTCTCCGACGCCCGAAAGTATCGTTGGCTGATCGCTTCGCGAGCGGGTGGTATTGAGCGGTTTCGAATTGCGGAGCGCTTCGGCGACTCTGGGAGCGGATCGAATCAACAAGCGGGGCTAAATGAAGTCGGGGGGAACGAAAACAGCACTGCCGAAGCAGTGCTGTTTTGAAATTTCTTGATGGATGCTTCGCAGCATCTCTGTCGTGCGGATTTTAACGCTTACTAAATTGCGTTCCGCGACGAGCACCGTGAAGACCAGGCTTCTTACGTTCCTTCATTCGCGAATCACGCGTCAGGAATCCATCGTCTCGCAACGGTTGGAAATGCTCTTCGTTGTGGCTGCACAAAGCACGGGCGAGAGCCATGCGGATGGCGCCAGCTTGGCCAGTGATGCCTCCACCGGAAACGCGGCAGATCACATCGACGCTGGACGCTTGGTCCACGTGGGACAGTGTCTGCATCACCGCTTCTTGGTGTTGTACGGTTGGGAAGAAAACATCCAACGGCTTGCCGTTGACGGTAATGTTTCCTGAGCCGGGACGAACTCGTACTCGTGCGACTGAACTCTTTCGACGTCCTGTGCCGAGTGCGTCACCGTTAATCTTGTCTTTCTTGACTGCTACCATGGTCGATTCTGACGAGCTTATCTAATGGGAAAGGGATGATTCAGAGGGAATGATTCGATCGGCCGAGTGCTACTTCTTTTTACCGACTTCGATGGTCTCGCACTGCTGTGCCTGATGCGGATGCTCTTCGCCTGCGTAAACCTTCAGCTTGGCAAGCATCTGGGTGGCAAGCTTGTTCTTAGGGAGCATTCGGCGAACAGCATGGATGATCAAGTCCTCTGGCTTTCGCTTTTGACGATCCGCGTAGCTTTCAAGCTTCTGACCGGTGTAACCGGTGTACCACGCGTAGTGACGACGCTCCATCTTCGTGCCCGTCATAACCACCTTCTCCGCGTTGGTCACGACGACGAAGTCGCCAGTGTCAACGTGAGGTGTGTACGTTGGACGGTGCTTGCCCATCAATATTACCGCGATATCACTGGCCATGCGCCCCAGCACTTGCTGGTCTGCGTCGACGTGAAACCATTTCTTCGGAATCTCGTTCGGCTTTGCAACCGTTGTCTTGCTTGTCAAAGTCATCGTGGCTAGCGTACCAATCCGTGGTAAAAATTAGGGTTAGCGGCATTACAGTCGTGGGCGAAACATAGTTCCTCCGCGAAACAAGCTCGAAAGTTTAGCGGTAGCCCGAGAACTCGACAAGCCTTCTTTTTGCGTAAGTTTCGGTTTCCCAGGTGGTTGAGTTTCGAGTTGCGTCGAAACTTGACCGCGG
>CAYPLE010000017.1:0-16288 GCA_964411445.1 uncultured Pirellulaceae bacterium | reverse complement strand
GACTGACTGAAGCGGCAATTTCGGGCCGCTTGCGTCGCTACCCCACCGCGTTACAACTTACCGCCACGCGTCACGCACTAAACTCCGCCGAATTTCGAGCACCGCCAGATGGTTGTGAACTCGCCAGTTCGAAGCGAGCAGGAGCGCTCGTGCTCACTGGCGGTCTCGTGCTCGCTGAAGATGCAGCCCGGTTGGTGGCAAAAGTGAGACAGAACTTTGGCTGTTCTGCGTTTGCCGAACCTTCGCCATCAAGGCTGCGTATAGCCGAGTTGAGAGATCGGGCGGTTTGGTGGATGCGTGCCGGTCGGCGGGACTGCGGACTTTATTGATCCGGGGCTGGTCGAGCAGGGCATGAATATGATCCCGATGGATTTTCCGCCATGGCTCGCAAGCGTTGATCGGTTGCTAACAAGCGGCGACTGGCGATTCGAGCCTTTTGATCAGCTCGTTCCGTCCAAGCGGCGGAGTTTCAGTTCATATGGATGTTTGCAACAGTTAATCTTTCGAGGGAATTCATGACGACGACTTCCAATTCGGATGGCCAGACAGCACAGTCTGGCTCCCGCCCGATGATCGAGGCGGTAGGTCTGTCGAAATTTTATGGACCCTTTGCGGCTGCTCGCGACGTGTCCTTTACCGTCAACGAAGGCGAGTTGGTTGCCTTCCTTGGGCCAAACGGTGCCGGAAAGAGCACGACGATGAAGATGCTCACCGGCTATCTGTCTCCCAGCGAGGGAGTGGCTCGAATCGCGGGCCATGACATGTTCTCAGATCGCATTGCCGGATCCCGGCGGCTAGGCTATCTGCCGGAGAACGGACCGCTGTACCCGGAGATGACGCCCGTCGACATGCTCGACTTCTTCGCCGAGGCTCGAGGAATGCAGGCCAAGCGAAAGGCGGAACGCATTGAGGCGGTCATCGACCTGTGCGATTTGAGCACGGTTGCTCACAAGCCGACTGCAAAGTTGTCCAAGGGTTTTAAGCAACGTGTCGGAATGGCCCAAGCGCTGCTGCACGAGCCCGACGTTTTGATCCTTGACGAACCCACGGCTGGATTGGACCCCAATCAAATTCGTGGCGTACGGAAAACGATGCGCAAACTCCGCGAGACCAAGACCATTCTGCTGTCGACTCACATCCTTCAAGAAGTCGAAGCGATGGCTGACCGCGTTGTTATGATCAACGAAGGACGCAAGGTCTTCGATGGCAACGTCGACGAACTTCGCGCGGTTCAAAACGATCTCGATCAAGCGTTCCACAAACTGACTGGCGCTGAATAGCCAATTGTTTTCCGTGTAACGTAACTCAGACACTTGGTTTCGTTCCGTGGAAGCTGCTTAGTTTCACGAACACTGAATTCCACAAACACATCCCCGTAATTTGATACGTAATTGCCATGTCACCTGAAGTCGTTCAACTGCTGTTAAACCTAGCGGCTTTGGTCGTCGTCGACTTGATCTTCATTCTCGTTGCGATGGTCTTGATCGGTTTTCTCGCGATGCGAAAGCGGGCCGCCTACGCTGTACTGAAACGAAATTTCCTCGGATACTTCAGCAATCCGACCGGCTACGTGTTCCTGTGCTTGTTCGTCCTGCTGACCAGCATGGCTGCATTCTGGCCCGAAGAGTTCTTCAATTCCAACTTGGCCAACCTCGATCAGCTCAATTTCTGGCTGCCGTGGATCATGCTGTTCTTCATTCCCGCCATCACGATGAGTATTTGGGCGGATGAGAAACGACAAGGCACTGACGAGTTGCTGCTGACGCTGCCTGCTGATGACTTCGACATCGTAATCGGCAAGTACCTGTCGGTAGCGTCGATCTACACCGCTTCACTGCTGTTCTCCCAAGTTTCAACCTACTTGGTGCTGCTGTTCCTTTCCAAGGGGGAAGTGGACACCGGGCTCTTTCTGGCGAATTACCTCGGGTACTGGTTCATCGGACTGGCGATGCTGGCTCTCGGAATGATTGCTTCGTTCCTGACCAGTAATTTGACCGTCGGCTTCATCGCGGGCGCTCTGTTCAATGCTCCGCTTGTCTTCGCCAGCACGGCCGGAGTGATTGTCGGGGAACGTTACTGGGCACGCGCTGTTTCGATGTATTCGATTGAGAAACAGTTTGATAACTTTGGTCGCGGCGTAGTCAGTATTGCTCCGATTACCTTCTTTGTTCTTGTCCTTGTGTTCGGTTTATATTTCTGCATGGTCCTAATCGGTCGGCGTCACTGGAGTGGCGGAAGAAACGGAAATGTGATGTTCCTACATTACCTTTTCCGAATCGCCCTGTTGGCCGTAGTTGTGTTTGCCGCGAGCTACTTCTTCCGCAACAACGACCGCGTCCGCTACGACGCTACGGCTGGGAAGGTTAGTTCGCTGAGCCCGATGACTCGAAACGTGATCCGTCAGCTTGAGCCCGAACGTCCGATCGTGATTGATGCCTATATTTCATCGGACATCCCAGAGCGTTACGCAAAGACACGTTACGACCTGATTTCGCTGTTGAAGGAATTTCAGGCGCTTGCATCCAGCCGAAAAGTGAAACTGCAAGTTCAGATCAACGACGGCATTGAGCCCACCGGCGAAGAAGCCATACGCGCCGAGAAACAGTACGGCATTCAGCCTCAGTCGGTCCGCGTACGAGAGGGCGGGGCGTTTCGCGATCAAGAAATCGTGCTCGGAGCTGCCGTGCGAAGCGGTCTTTCGAAAGTTGTGATTCCGTTCTTCGAGTCTGGGATCCCGGTCGAATACGAGCTCGTTCGTTCGATTGACACAGTTGCCCGGCCAAAGCGGCGTAAGCTCGGTGTTGTAACGACCGACGCCAATTTTATGGGCGGGTTTTCAATGGCTGGCGGTTCGTTCCAGCAAATCCCCAAGCAGTCGATCATTGACGAACTCGAGAAACAATACGACGTGGAAAATGTCGATCCAAACTCCCCCATCTCAACCAGTTCGTACGACGTTCTGCTTGTTGCACAGCCATCGTCTTTGACACCGACGCAACTACCAAATGTTGTCGCAGCAGTGCAAGCAGGTGTACCGACAGCGATCTTCGAAGACCCGTTCCCATTTGCTTTTGGTGGTGTCCCCGGAACTGGCCAGCCCAAACAGGCCCAGGGTGGAATGATGGGTATGGGGGGGCAAGCTGAACCGAAAGGCCAAATGGAGCCACTCTGGAAAACGCTCGGCCTTGAGATTCCTTTGACGCCAGGTATGACAGGGATCAATCCGGATATCGTTTGGCAACAGTACAATCCCCACCCGAAACTTGAGTACCTCGTGAACGCAACCGATCAGTGGTTGTTTATCACAAACGCGTCCGCGGAGGACCAAAACCTGAACCAGGAGAGTTTGGCGACGGCCGGGTTGCGGGAGTTAATGTTCCTGTATGCCGGCGCCATTAAGAAGGAGCCAGGCCGCGAAGACCTGAACATCACTGACTTGGTGCGTACCCGAGGAAACGTCTCGGGCCGCATTAAATACGATGATGTCGAAAGCAACATGCGAGGCGGAGCGTCGCCAGCAGAACTGCAGGTGCTGCAAGGTCCCGCACTTGAGGAAGATCAAGTGCTTGCCGTTCTTGTAGAAGGTGTCGTAGCCGACGCTGGCAAGGTCGATGGCCAGGATAATGCCAACTCAGAAGCAGCTTCGAGTGACGAAACTGACAAAGAAGCGAGCAGCGGCGAAGAGTCCACCGAAGATGCTGGAAAGGTGAATCCGATCCGTGCCGTCTACGTAGCCGATCTCGACTTCGCACACGAGTTCTTCAGCGAGAACAGGCGGCGTCCAGAGCAATTCGAAGAACTGGACCTGCGAGTCCAGAACATTAGCTTCATTCTGAACGTCATCGACGTGTTGGCGGGTGAGGAGAGTTATCCGACCATCCGCTCGCGTGAACCGAAGCACGTCACGTTGGCTCTATTCGAAGATCAGGCGGCTGATTTCCGACTGAAGGAAGTGCAACGGCAAAAGGAGTTTCAGGAGAAGTTCGACCAACAAATCTTGGAGGCGGAAGAGGAAGATCAAAAAGCCAACGCCAAATTCCAAGAACGCGTCAACAAACTCCAAGAAGACGGAGCGATCGACCCCAGCAAGTTTGCTGAACTGCAAGGTGCACTTACGACCTTGGCGCAAAAGCAACAAGCGTCTCAGCGGAAACTGGCCATCAAGCGGCAAAAATTGGCAACCGAGCGGGATGCGAAAATCCGCGAGAGCCGCCGAGATATTGAGAACAAGATCAAAAAGTTGCAGGCCCGATACAAGCTGTTCGCTGTTTGCATCCCGCCCATCCCTCCGCTGCTTGTAGCCGCTGGTGTATTCGTCACGCGACGAGTTCGCGAGCGTGAGGGAATTGCGAAAAGCCGCCTGCGATAACAGCAAGCGGTTCTCGAAAACGGTCCATGGCGAAGACTACTCGCCAGCAACAACATATTCAACGCACAAACGCTTTGTAGGAGTCGGTTAGGTGAACGAAGGTAGAACGACGGCAATATTCGCTGTGGTCGCTGCGGTTTCATTCGGCCTAGCATTGTGGTCTCGCCCTGGCGCGATCACAAATATGGCAGAAGAGGCCGAGGGAGTCGCAGGCACGAGCCTTTTCGAAAAGAAATTCGAAGATCCAAGCGAGGCTGCAACCCTGGAAATTGTGAAATACGATGAAGAGCTGGCTCGGCTGGAACGGTTCTCTGTCGTCAAAGACTCGGACACTTCGCTCTGGCGTCTGCCCTCCTACGACGATTATCCAGCAGATGCATCGGACCAAGTTCGTGATGCAACCACGCCGCTTATCGGGTTGGAAGTGCTCGATGTTGTTAGTACCGATCGTGGTGACCACTCGCTGTACGGAGTCGTCAACCCCGACGATGAAGATTTGAGCGTCGCTGAATCCGGTGTCGGCATGTTGGTGCGAGTCAAGGGATCCTCCGATGACGTGCTGGCTTCCCTGGTCGTCGGTAAAGAAGTCGAAAAGACCGAGGGACAACGGTATGTTCGAATCCCCTCACAAGACGCCGTTTACCAAGTGGAGCTTAGTACTGAGGCCTTCACGACTGACTTTCAGAAGTGGATCAATAGCAAGCTGCTTGATGTAAGAAGCTTCGATATCACGGCAATCAGCCTTCGCGACTACGCCGTCCTGCCGCTACAGAACGGCAGCTACGGAATTAGCCGAAAATATGATGCTGACGTGAAATTCAACGCCGACTCAAGCAAATGGGACTTGAATCGCTTCGTCGTCTACGAAGGCAACAAGGGCGTTGATACCGAATTGCAGCCGGGCGAGCAGTTACAAGATTCAGCGATCAACGATCTACGAAACGCTGTCCAAGACCTAGAGATTGTTGGCGTTCGTCGAAAACCTGACGGCTTGGCTGCGGATTTGAAAGCTGACAAGTCGTTGGCTGAGAACGAGGAGTCGATGAAGAGCTTGCTCGAGCAGGGCTTTTTCCTTCAAGAGACGGCTCGTGGCGTCGAAATGGTGGCGACCGGCGGTGAAACCATCTTTGGTACCGACGATGGCGTCCAGTATCTATTGCGATTCGGCGAAGCTAGTGCGGGACTTGGAACCACCGATGATGAAGAAGAAGGTGAAAGTGGGCTGCGGCGATTCTTACTCGTCACTGCACAACTTGACGAATCCAAGTTTCCACCCCCTGAACTTGAGGTTCAGCCTGAGACCGTTGAAGACATGCTGAAGATGCGTGGTGAAGGCGTCCAAGAGCAAGCAACCGAGGTGCCGTCCGAAGAGCCTGCTCAACAGCCTGCTGCTGAAACTCCGGCTGTATCTGACGAGACCGAAATGCCGAGCAGCCAGACCGAAGAGCCAAACTCCGATGGCGGCAAAGCAGAAGAGAGTGGTAAATCGGAAGAGAGTGGTGTCAAGGCCGATGGCGACGCCAAGCCAGAAGGCGGCAAGAACGATCCAGCGAACGAACCTGCCAAGGAAGAATCTTCCAACGTTACGAATGAGAACGCGACCAAAGAAAGTGACGGGAAAAAGGAGGCTGGTCAGTCGACCGAGTCCGCCGACAAGCCCGCTGGTGAGTCAAGCGAAGCTGCAACCGAGAATTCCAAAGAGGAAGCCACCAACTCGGCGGATCCAGACGGCACCAGTGTTGACAGCGAAGCCGACTTGAACGACTGCGGTCCGCAAGAAGAGGCCGACGAGAGCGAGGCCGACGGATCGCAAGACGCCGACAACCCACAAGAAGGAGACAGTGCTGCTCCAGCAGATCCTCAAGAGGCTCCAGCCGACGCGTCCGAGCCGACGCGAGAGGAACTTGAGGAAGAATTGCAAGCGGTTCGCGAGAGCATCAACAAAGCGAATCAACGCAAGATTGATGAGCGTAACGAAAAGATCGACGACGCACGTCGGAAGGTCCAAGAGTTGAACGCACGCTTCTCCGAATGGTACTACGTCGTTAGCGACTCGGTCTATACAAAACTCAAGCTTTCACGCGAGCAGCTTATCAAGGCCGAGGCCGCGCCTGCCGCTGGCGGAATACCTGGACTTCCAGGTGGAATACCTGGGTTGAACGGGGCGCCTCCGGGGGGCGGACTTCCTCCAGGAAGCCAGCTTCCACCGGCTCCAAGCAAATAGCCTTTTCGAAAAAATAGACTTTTCGAAATGAAATAAGCCCAGACCGCTTCAAGCCCCGTGCGCAGCGTCTCTGATTCTATTTGGCTTGTGATTCGTTGGGTGTAACACATTGTGCGACCATGCGTCGCGCACTCTAGCCAATCGCTCTCCCTGAGCGGTTGGCTTTCTTGGTGCGTCAGGCATGACGCGCGGCGGTCCGATCGCCACTTAAGGCTTACGATCTTTGCCGATAGTCGCGAGGCGATACACCGAATGAGTCACGAAACTGACGCGAGAAATAGTTGCTGTCCGAAAATCCACTTTCAAACGCAATGTCGGTGATCGAGGAGTCGGTTCGTCTCAGCAACTGGCACGCTTTTGCAAGTCGCAACTGAATAAGGTACTTGATCGGTGGTACTCCCATCGCGTCCTCAAACGCTCGGATAAACGTCCGACGCGACATACCGGAAATCTCAATCAGCTCCTCCAGTCGGATTGAACACTGGTAATTGCGTTGAATGTGCGAAATCGACTCGGCAACACGCAGGAGCTTTTTGCTCTCGGGGCTCATGCTGTTGCTATAACACCGCGACAGGAAGGCAAGCATCCGCAGCATGGAAGCCAGCGCCATGACCTCAAATCCAGCTTCCCGCTGTGTTAGTTCGCACTCAAGTTCGTCGACGATCTGAAGCGTGTCAATCAACTCAGCCGGGGTAAGCTGTAGGCGACTGCTGAACATATGCCGTTTTCGCCATGCTGGCTCGAGCGTGAAGAGGGCGTGGTATCCCGGTAACGACTGGAGGTCGCCGAAGGACGTTGGAAGCTCCGTCGGATCGAAAAGGATGTTGATCAGACTGAGCTTGTCCATGTTCAGGTAATCGTGGGGCCGATCGCCTCCGATGACAAACGTATCGCCCGTCGCCAGATCGTAGCTGTCTTCACCTGTAATGTGCACGCCGCGGCCGCCGGTGATGATCACAATCTCCGAAAACTCGTGGCGGTGCAGGCCGAACGGCTCCTGCGGATCTCGGCGCTCGATCGCAATCGGAAAACCGTCCGAATGAAACCAATCTTGCTTCTTGAGGGTTGGAATTGCGGAACTGTTCAAACTACCAACCTCATGAACGTACAGACGGTCCGAGCATCGCCAGAGAATAATACACTACCGGCTCGCAGACTGCTTGTGGATAGTGTCCAACGGTGCAAGTGTGCGTTGCCCTGTCTGATTCTCAGCTTGGGAGCACGCTGCCTGGGACGCAACTTCACATAGGCATTGTTGGGGGGGGCGTCGCGGTGAAGCTTGGAAACAAGCAATCACAATCGGAATGGTTTAACATACTCGGTGCGGGCAGCCTTGCCGCTCGACTTTGCTCTTGAAGAATCTATCGAACCAGCGCCTAAGAATCCGCTATGAAGAACGCCTACAAGCTCCGACGCAACCGCAAGCAACTACGCTGTGCTCTCAACGCGAACCACAAGCTTTCGATTGAAGCTCTCGAAGATCGGCGTCTTCTGACCGTCGAGGTTGAGCCGAATGAGACTCCCGCGCAAGCGACGTTTCTGCCGGACAACCAAGTCATCGAAGGGCAAGTGCTTCAGGCGCAAGACATCGATTTCTTTCGCGTGAATTTAGAACATGGGGATTTGTTTTCGATCAACCCGGCAAACATTAACGATGCTCTCTTCTCCCCTACCCTTCCTCCGCCAATCGAGATTTTCGACGCGGCGGAAAACCTGATCGCGCAGAGTCTGGATGGGCGGAATGTCGAATTCACGGTCCAGCAGCCGGGCGACTACTTCATCAAAATGGATTCCACCAACGCCTACGGTACCTTCACTGAATCATATGCGATGCAGACGCGTGTTCAGTCATTTAGCGGTACGACGGAGCAGGAACCCAATGGGACTTCAGGTCAAGCAAACCCGCTGCTCTCCGGCGCGACATTCCGCGGCGTACTGGGAGCATCCGACGTCGACCAGTTTAGTTTCGATCTAGAAGCGGGCGATGGCGTTTCTGTTGACTTTGCAGGTTTGACAGACAGCAGTCCAGGTGCTCGCTTGCGGAGTGCAGCGGGGACAATCGTAGCGTCAAGCTTGCAAGGCTTTGGTATCACACACGTTGTTCAGGCGGCTGGGACCTATTTCTTAGAAGTCGTCGACAACGTTTTGGGTACTGCCAGTGAATATGTCGGTGTGTTCAACAAGTACGCCGGCGCGACGATGAACGATGCCGCTATCGGTGGCTTTGCGGATGCGACCGATTGGCAGTTTACCCGCGACCACAGCTACGCAGTTGGCACACTCACTTCAATGACAGACGTTGATGTGTACAAGATTGCGATCGACGATTTCGCGATTCACGATTTTAACATCTCGCCCAATGGTGGCGACGAACTCTCTGAGCAGAACCGAGTGCTCACGCTATTTAATCAGTACGGGCAATTTCTCGCATCGTCGTCGACGGGCAGACTGGATCAGGAGAACGTCGACGCCGCCCGTCTGGGGACTTACTACTTAACGGTCTCTGCGTCGGGACCTGCCGGGCTGGGTAGTTACGGACTTCGGGCCGAAGAAGACGCATGGTTTGCAAGTCAACGCGATACACCGCGACACTTTATCGACTTCAATCAACAGATGCCTCGTCACCAGAATTTTGCTTGGGTGAATTCCTTTGCTGTGCCGGAGGCGATTCCGTTTGTTGTGGGGATGTTTGACGCCAAGTATCAGGCCTTTGGTGTAGATGCTACAACGACGCTTCCAACGGACAACAATGAACTCGTCACTCAGGGGTACGGGGACTTCGGTGACATTGGTGCTGGCGGCTGGGGCGGCGGGTCGCGAGGGCAGCGATCGACACGCGGTTCGGCGGTAACATCTGCCACGCAAACCACTTGGAATTCGCTCTCCTACGGTTCGACCAATACGCTAAATCACGAGTTCGGCCACTCTGCTGGTTTGCCGCACGCGCGACTTGCTAACGCCGTGATGTCGTACGTTGGCACCGACGAATTACTGCCGATTGGACAAGGCTTTGCATTTCGCGGCACGGATTCGCGGCGTCCCGGTTCATCGGTCATGAATACACGCAACTTTTTGGACTGGTCGACTCAGCCTGGTTCCCAAGTTCCAGAGATTGAGCCCAATGGTAGCGGCAGTCCTCAGGACTTGGGGGCAAACTTCCTTGAGATGAGCGCCGACCTCAGTCGCGGCGACAACGTAGCGACTTCCAATGATCCGAATTTGTTGCGAGTTGGTGATTTCGATGGAGATGGCGACGCTGACGTGCTCATCGCCGCGGCGGGCAGCAACGAACTGCAGACGTTCATCGGAGATGGTAATGGCGGTTTCTCCGTGGCTGGAACCCGCAATGTCGACAATGTTGGTTGGTGGACCGAACCCGTTGCCGTCGGTGACTTGAACAAGGACGGTCGTGACGATGTCGTGCACGTCAGCAATTCTCAGTCCCGCGCATCAATTTTGCTAAGCAATGCATCTGGAGCACTGGGCGCACCCACCTACACTGCTTTGCCGCGTTCCGGTCGAGCCGTTTCGGTCGAAGATTTCGATGCCGATGGCAACCTGGACTTGGCGGTTGCCCACTGGCCTGACCAGGTCAGCATTTTGCTTGGCAACGGCAATGGTACTTTCGGACCAGCCGCAAGTTTCACCGTTGGTCGCAATCCGTATTCAATTGCAGTCGGCGACTTTGATGGCGACAACAATCTCGACTTCGCCACAGCGGACTTTGACGACGACACAATTAGCGTGCTGCGGGGCGTTGGAAATGGGGGCTTTGAAAGCCGAGTCGTATTCGCGGCTTCCGACAATCCGAAGGGAATTGTCAGCGGTGACTTTGACGGCGACGGATTTGACGATCTCGCAACCGTGAACCGAGCCAGTCAAGATGTCACGTTGTTATTCGGCAGCCCGAGCGGTGTCGGCTCTCCTGCAAACATTCCAGGTCACAGCGAAGGCGAAACGATCGAAGTTGGCGATGTGAATCGTGATGGCGTCGCAGATCTGCTCCTCGGTGGGTTTTCGACGCATTTCAATGTCCTGTTAGGACACGGCGACCGCACTTTTTCACGACCCGTTTCAATCGTAGGTGGTGATTCCGAAGTGTCAGGCGCGACTGCCGACTTCAACTCGGATGGACACGACGATTTGGTAGTCGCATCGTACTTTAGCGATCACTTTAATCTCTACATGTCGCAGCCAGACGACTTACGCAACAACATTGTTACTGCGTACGGTGCCATCGCCGCTGCGGATGATGTGGACGCCTATCGATTCCAATCCGCTGCCGGTGAAACATGGTCGATTGACGTCGACGCGGCCGAGTTCCAGTACTCACTCGATTCAGTGGTTCGCCTGTATACCGCTGAAGGCAATCTAATCGACCAAAATTTCGCTGGTCTCGACCTGGATAGCGGACTTGATTCCGCTGATCCGTATCTCACTGTCACTTTGCCGACCGCGGGCGATTACATCGTTGAGGTGTCCGGTGAGCGGGGCAGCGTTGGCGATTACCGATTGAAGTTGACCCCCTCTACGGCAGAAGATCAAACGGGACCGCGGGTGATCGCCATGTTCCCCGACGGGGGCTCTCAAGTCGAAACGACGGAGCAAGTTACCTTCTTCTTTGACGATCTGCTGCACCCCAGTTCAATCACTGGTTCGGCGCTTGAAGTTCGCGGGGCGTCTACCGGCATTGTCTCCGGAACTGCGTATTTTAATCCACTTGATTCGACGCTCACCTGGACGACACCTTCTCCGCTCGCACCGGATACATATACGGTGACTTTGGCTGGACAGAACGGACTTACAGATTTGCGCGGCAACGCGCTGGATGGTGAAGTCGAAACGTTCGCGTTCCCCAAAATATCAGGAAATGCAGTCCCAGGAGGCGACTTTGTTGCCACCTTCAGCGTCACTAGCACTGATGCAACGCCAGCAAATGTGACACGCCTCCTTTACGATCGCGATCCGTACCAAAGGGGCCAGTTCACGTTGTTTTTTGATGACATGTTATCCAGCGATTCGCTCACAAGTAGTCCTGTTTGGCTGCGCGGCGCTGGTGCAGACGGCATGTTTGAAACTGCAGACGATACCGTGCAACCGCTCGATGTGATCTACAACAAGATTGCGCACTTCAATCGCCGCAGTCTTGAGCTGTACACGCGTGGAATTCCCGATCCGGACCTTTTTCGAATCGACGGCGAATTGCGCGACGCTGCTGGCAATTCCGTCACCTTGCAAGAGGAGATAACCGTCGGCGTCTCGGTTCCACAAAGTGCTCTGTTCCGTGACGCCGCGCAGACGCTTACTGGGCTAACCGGTAGTTACGTGAATTCAAGTTTGCGGTCCTACGCAACTCACGATGACTGGCGCACCAGCCAAACCGTATCGGGAACGCGGACGGACTACACAGTCGACTTTTCCAGCAACTCGCTGGGCGATCGGTCTACAGTCGGCGTCACCGGTGGAACGGATGCAAATTGGGACAATTTTTCCGCCCAGTGGGACGGCTGGATAACCATCCCAGTCGATGGAACACGACTGCAGACACGCAGCGACGATGGTAGCCGACTTTGGATTGACATCAACGGCGATGGTGCGTTTGGTGGCGTTGGCTCGTCAGAATTTGCCGACAACGGATGGGGAACCGGTCATGGTGTGCAAGCCGGTGCCCTGACCGATCCTTTGCCCGCCGGCACGTACCGAGTGCGGCTTCAGTACGAGGAGGGTAATGGCAACAACAGGATGATTTTCGAGTGGATAACGCCGGGCATGGCCGGACAGGTCAGCGGCTATGGGCATGGGCCGGCTGTTGTCGGAATGAGTATTACTCCAGGCACGGTCGATGATTCTCGTCCGAGCAATTTTCTCGAAGTACAGTTTAGTGGCAGCGTCGACCCGACAACGCTCACTGCTGAGAATTTCCAAGTCATCAATTCGAAGAATGCCACCTTCTTTGACGCCGATGACGTTGTCCTGGTGGATGCGGACGGAGCCATCGCCTGGGATCCAGTGCGTCGCGTTGCTGTCTGGGAATTGGACGGGCCGATGCCATCCGGCTACTATCGAATCGAGCTCAATGGTGACGACGGTGGCATCACCAGCTCCGCCGGACAACTGCTCGACGGCGAGTACCTTTCGAACCATATCGAAGGCAACACGAACTACGATCGCTGGAATGTCTCTCCCTCGGGTGACGGGATTCCCGGCGGCGACTATGTTGCAACCTTCACAGTGAGCGCAAGCGCGCTGAGCTTGTCTGCCAACCCAGTTGCCATATCTGAGAAAGGTGGTTCGGCACAGGTTACATTGCATCGCGTTACACCCCGTGGCTATGATGAACCGTTGGTAGTCCTTCTATCGGCCGAGCCCGCGGGGCGGTTGAGCTTTCCTGCTACGGTGACTTTCCCGGCTGGGCAGACGAGCCTCACGTTTGCAGTCAATGCCATCGACAACAACACGTTCGACGGCACCGTGGAGGTAGTCTTCAATGCAACCGCCGATCTTTTCGATTCGGGTGAATTGACGCTTTCGATTCTGGACCATGAACAACTAATCGCGTCGATTAATCGTTCCAGCATTGTCGAAAATGGTGGAACTGCCACGGTCACGATCGTTCGCCCCTTCAGCAACGGCGAACTTAGCGTGGCCATTTCGTCGGACCTCACCAGTCGCTTGACCGTTCCTGCGTCAGTAACGTTCGCCGACGGCGCTAGAAGTGTGAACTTTGGCGTTTCGGCAATCGACAACGATTTGGTGGACGGGACTGAATTGGCAACGATCAGCGTCCATGCAGTGGGGACGATCGGCGACGACGTTCTGCTGAGTGTCACTGACCACGAACGGCTTCTATTGCAAATTGATGAGGCCGAAATTCGAGAAGACGGAGGGGTATCAACAGCGACCGTCGTCCGCACGGATCCTCGCGGGGATCTAAGCATCGCATTGAAAAGTGGCGATGAAACCGAGGCCAGTTTGCCCACTTCGATTGTGATTCCGGACGGGCAATTGGTCTCTGCTCCTTTCCAAATTTCTGCGGTCGATGACGGAGTTGGCGACGGAACGCAGGTTGTCACCGTGACGGCAAGTGCCGATGGCTATCTTTCCACGGCTGACTCAATCAGTGTCCTGGACGCGCAGCAGCTAACGTTGCTCCTGGACAGTAGTCAAATTGCCGAGAATGGTGGGATCATCACCGCTCGAATCAGTCGCCTGCAACCGCGACAACACGTTGCGGTGCGGTTTGAAACAGATCTTTCCGGACAAGTCTTGCTGCCCGATTCGGTAGAAATTGCCGCTGGTGAACTGGTGTCTTCCCCATTTGAGATTCACGCCATCGATAACGGTCTGCTCGATGGCACGCGCACGGTTCGCATTACTGCGACAGCCGATGAATATTGGCCAACAACCAAGCCGATACTGGTTCTCGATCACGAAGTCCTTGAGTTTACCGCAGACGTGCAATCTGTCTCCGAAAACGGCGGCACGGTATCGATGAGAGTTCGACGATCCGACGCCGTAGGCAACTTGGTCGTTCAAGTTCGAAGTAGTGATACTGGCGAACTGCGTGTCCCGACCCAAGTTGTTATTCCTGATGGGAGTATCGAGTCGGCTGTTTTCACTGCGACTGCTGTCGATGAATCATTCCACGATGGCGCGCAAACTGTGTCCATTACCGGATTGGCTAACGGCTATGAAGCTGGTTCGTACGACATCGTGGTACTTGACGAAGAACGACTCTCTGCATCGATTGACCAAGAGCAAATCTCAGAGGCAGGCGGACAGGCGACGATTACACTCCGGCGGCACAATTTTGATGTCAATCGATCTCTTACAGTCGGCATTCATGTTTTTCAAGGAGGAGTTGCGAGTGTCGGCAAGCTTGATGTGCCGGAGCAAGTTGAATTTCGACCTGGATCATCGACGGCCAATTTTGTCGCATCCGCGATTGACAATGCAACTTTCGACGGCGACATTGAGCTCTTGATCACTGCGCAGCACCCGGACTACACACTCGCAGAAGTGCCTCTAACCATTACGGACCACGAAACGCTGCAGCTTGACATCTCGTCGACTGAGCTCAGCGAGCTGGACGGTGAAGCGGCGTTGACAGTGTCGCGGCCAGAGGGAGCTACCGGCAACTTGTTGGTCCAATTGCTCTCAAGCGACACGACTGAATTGCTGGTGCCGGAAACGATTGTCATCCCTGACGGGCAAGCTCAGAAGACGGTCACGGTGCAGGCGGTCGACGACGACTTGCTCGATGGCAGCCAAACAGTCAACATTACCGCTTCGGCGACTGGCTATGAATCGGTGTCTTCGCAAGTAGTCGTTGAAGACTATGAGGTTCTCGTGATGCAGACCAATGTCAATGCGGTCCCCGAGAATGCAGAGTCCTTCATTGTCTCGTTATCCCGCCCGGCTGGTCATCAAGGCGGCATGGTCGTCGATCTAGCCAGCCCCTCATCGAGATTGAACGTTCCGGCTCAGATCGTTTTCCCGACTGGAATATCTGAAGTAAATTTTGAAGCGACTCCCGTTGATAACAGCCTACTCGATGGCACAGAAACGGCTGAAATATCGGCTACCGCCGTGGGACTACAGGGCGCATCAGTTCAAGTCTTTATCGAAGACTATGAAGAGCTGAGCTTGCAAATTTCAGAGGAATCAATCAGCGAGCTGGATGGAACAACAACTGGGCAGGTTTCACTCAATGGCACCTTAGTTGATCGAGATGTCCTCGTTTCCATATCCGTAGGCGATGCCACCGAGGTGTCTACGCCAACGAACATTCTCGTGCCTGCCGGACAGACTTCAGCGACGTTTGCCATCACGGCTGTAGATGACCGACTGCTGGACGGAGGGCAAGATGTTGAGCTTCGCATTTCCGCCGATGGATTCATTGGTGCGCAGTCAACCATTGCAATCGCAGACTACGAGACGCTCGCGTTATCCGTCGCTTCAACTCGTTTTGACGAAGCTGTAGGGGCGGTTGAAGTAACCATCGAACGCAGCAACACGGACAACGCCGAAGAATTGATCGTCTCGCTCGATACTTCGGACACCCCCGCCATTGTCGCTCCGGAGACAGTTCGGATTCCAGCCGGCAAGTCACAAGTGGTGTTTGCGATCGACGTGATCGATAATTTTGTCGTGAATGAGGATGTTCCGGTTCTCATTGTTGCAAGCGAGCCAGCGTATGAGTCCGCAAGGCTGGAGCTACTGGTAGTGAACGACGATCGTTACTCATGGACGAATCAGCGAGATCGGTTTGACGTAAACGACGATGGCTTCGTAACGCCACTGGATGCACTCGTGATTATCAACGAGCTGAATGGACCGGGTGCTCGCCAGTTGCCCGAGTTAACGATGGCAACCGAGTTATATTTTGACGTCAACGAAGACCTGTTCTTGACGCCTAGCGATGCCCTTCAGGTGATCAACTTGCTCAACAGTGAGAGTAACGGAGAAGCAGAAGCTGGTGTTTCAACGCATCTAGTCGCCCTGTGGAACAGCGAAGAAGAACTTCGCCGTCGCCAGCATCTTGCCCTCGTCGATCTAGCCTTCTCGCTGCTTGACGAAGAGTAACAGATTTGCGTTGAAATGTGCTACAGGCTCGTTACAGTGGAGTGCTTCTGTAATTGTGAACAGACACTGGGCGTGTCTTCACACCGCCTCGAGTCGTTTGCCGTGGATCC
>CAYPLE010000016.1:35409-75347 GCA_964411445.1 uncultured Pirellulaceae bacterium | reverse complement strand
ATGGCCTTCCAAGGCCGTCGATTGACGCAAGTCGTTTGGCGACGGCCTTGGAAGGCGCCTTGGAAGGAAGGCCATCGTACGACTTCTCCAAGGCACCGCAAATTTTCTCAAAGGCACCGCAAACTGAAGTTTTGAGTTACCCTGCGACAAGGGGCTTTCGACTTGGCTAACGCTCTCGGATAGGCAATAATGGCGTGAGAAGTGCGTCACAGTTGCCTGTAGCCGGGAATTGCGGTTCTTATTTTCCTGCAGAACCATCAATCCCCGTTGCTGAACGCGAGCAAGTTTGCTCTAGAACAGCGTCACTTCGCCGCTGAGTGACCGTATATATGGCTGCTCGGCTGCCCCCCACCCCGCCGTTGCTGGCTTCAAACGAAATGCGACCGATTGCCTGAGCCGCGCTCGGGCGTCGATGATTCTGTCCCGTTCATATCTCGCGAAACACTATGCAAAATTACGCAAGACTTGGAACCTTCGGCATCCTTGCCCTGGTCGCCCTGAGAATTGGCATTGGATGGCACTTTTATATGGAAGGCGTCTCGAAGGTCACCAAAGGTGGCTTTTCGTCCGCAGGTTTCCTCAAAGCCGCAGAAGGGCCTTTGGCGCCGAAGTTCCAGGAACTGCTGTGGGACAACGACGGTTCGCTTCGATTGAGCCAAGACAAGATGAACGGTCTGTTCATTCAAGCGGCCGAAGATGCGAAGAAGCATTTCGGCGTCGATGAAAAGGGAGCCGCGGCGATTGACAATTTGGCGACTCGCTACGCTGGCTTGGACAAGAAAAAAGAAAACTACGTTGGTCTCATTAACGACGTCTACTACGAACACTCCGAACCGATCGGCAAGTACTGGAATAGCGTCGAGCGGATCCAGGCGATGGAGGATTCGGGGATGTGGACTGGCGTCGAGAGCCTACGCGGTCAAAAGGAATCCATCGGCCAGGCGAGGATGGCGGACGTTCAGCCCGCACTCGCTGCTTTGGATTCTCTGTGGGCGAGTTACGAATATGACTTGAACGCACTCAATGCCGAAGCGCGTCAAAGCGTCGGACACTTTTGGTTCAAGAAGCCGGGCGAAGGCGAAATGAACATTCGAGTTGTCGACCGCATCATTCCCATTTTCGACATGGCCGTTGGCATCTTGTTGATTATCGGACTGCTAACACCATTGGCCAGTTGGGCGGCGGCTCTGTTCTTGATTAGCGTCGTGCTGACGCAAATGCCCGGCTACCCAGGCACAACGCCAACTTACTATCAAGCCATTGAGGCACTCGGGTGCATCGTTCTGGCAACCACCGATGCTGGCCGATTCGCCGGACTTGACTTCATACCTTGGGCATTTTGGAATCGGAAAAAAGCGACCAAAGAAGCAGTCGCGTAACCGCCGCTCCAAAATCAGTGCTCCAGATCTACAAACGAACAGTTTAAGTTTTCCATGCAAGGAATTTTCATATGCAATCGCTAACCGAAGAACAAAAGCAGGTCGGTAAGGATAATTTCCACGAAGCCGTCGGCGTGACTCGGCGTGATTTCATCAAGGGAGTCACCACCGCGGGGGTGGTTTCCGGTGCAGGCCTTGGCGGCATGTACTTCGGATACACCAAGATCGACAAACCCGTGCGTATCGGTGTCATCGGTGTAGGTGACGAAGGCAACGTGTTGCTCGGCGGCTGCACGCCGGAGTATGTCGATGTCGTTGCTATTGCCGACATCCGCCCAAGCAGCATTCACCGCGCATTTGAAGGCGATTGGTCCAGCGACGCAGCCCTCGCCGCTCGACCTGGCTTGATCAAGCAGTACGGCTACAGCTCCCGCCGAGAAGCGGAAAAGCACGTGAAGGTCTACTCGCCAGAAAATGGCGGCATCAAGGCTTTGCTAGATGACGACTCAATCGAAGGCATCATTATCGCGCTTCCGCTGTTCTTGCACGCGCCGATCGCCATTCAAGCAATGGCCCGCGGCAAACACGTATTGACCGAAAAGCTGATGGCGCACAACGTCGCTCAGTGTAAGGCCATGGCGCGATACGCCAAGGAAAAGGACCTGCATCTCGCTACCGGGCACCAACGTCACTACAGCGTACTGTACGACAATGCAGTGCACCTGCTCCGCTTCGGCCTACTGGGGCAGCTTCACCATATTCGTGCCCAATGGCACCGCGGAAACTTGCCCGGCAACGACAGTTGGCAAATGCCACTGCCAGGTGGAGAAGTTTCACCAGTGGACGGCAAACGCCGCGACACGATATCTGGTCAGTTAAAAGCGTTCGAGCGAGCACTTGCCAACGAAACCAGTGCAAGCAAGCGGGAATCCTTGATGAAGAAGGTTGCCCAATGGACCGCTTGGACAATGGACGCGGAAGTCAAAGCAAGCGAGCACGGATACGAAGATTTAACGCTTCCCAATGGCAATGATCGGAGCGCCCTGGAAGAACTCTGCCGTTGGCGACTCTGGGAGCGAACCGGTGGAGGCCTAATGGCTGAACTCGGCTCCCACCAACTGGACGCAGCCACCATCTTCTGCTCCGCTCTCCGCAGCGATGGCAAGAAGGCTCACCCGCTGAGCGTTCACGCCGTTGGCGGTCGCCACATCTTCCCGATGGATCGTGATGCAGGTGACCACGTCTACTGCATGTACGAATTCCCTGGACCAGACTACGACCCAACGTTCGACGTTGGCTACTACAACGAGTCGGCGAACTACCCTCCGAAGGGCAAGGGAATTCCTCCGTACGAGCAAGATCCGAACAAGAAAATCGTTGTGACCTATTCAACGATCAACGGGAATGGATACGGCGGCTACGGCGAAGTGGTTATGGGGACCAAGGGCACCATGGTGCTCGAGCGTGAAAAGGAAATCATGCTGTACAAGTCGTCCGACACGTCGAGCAAGGTCAAGGTGAAGGAGGACAATGGCGGTTATAGTTTAGATACCCAAGCCAGTGGCTCGTACAGTGCCGCACCACTATCCAAGGCTGCGACCGGCCCCGATGTGAGCCGCGGTTATACCGAAGAAATTGAACACTGGGCTTATTGCATCCGAAACAAGGATCCCGAAAACAAGCCGCGCTGCTATCCAGAGGTCGCCATGGCCGACGCTGTCATCGCACTGTCCACCAACGTGGCAATGCAGAATGCTGCTAAGGGCAAGGGCGGTTACTTGGAATTCAAAGATTCTTGGTTCGATCGTGACTCCGACGAAACGCCTGATGGTAGCGATGTTGCCAAGGAAATGAAAATGCTCGAGGAATGGGAGCTGTAAACGCTTCCGATCCTTGAAACTTTCAGCCAGAGTCACCCCAACGCTAAGCCACCGACCGCCCGAGGTGGAATTGTAACAACCGCTTGTGATTCAGGCGGTTGTTAAACGTTAGTGAGTCGAATAATTGGCGGTTTGGCGATTCAGAATTGCCCCTCCCATGCAGCCTGCGTACCTACAGCTAGCTAACTATTTTTTTGGTGGCAGGGCGAAATACCGGTTCGTGGGAGGGCGAAATACTGGTTCGTGTGAGGGCGAAATAATGGCAACCCCAACTCGAAATATCGCCGGAGTACTAACACCGATTCGCAATGGCGTCTAACGCTGTAGCCATTCTCGCAGCTTGTCGATTGGCCAAGTATTGATGACCTGGGATTTCAAAATGCCAGCTCGCCGAGCCTGCGTGATGCCGTAGCGCATCGCGTCCATTCCCTCAGGCGAGTGAGCGTCCGTATTGATCGCGATCGGAATGCCACGAGCTATCGCTTGCATCAGATTCTCTTCGGACAGGTCGAGACGTCGCGGGCTAGCGTTCAACTCAAGCGCCTTGCCATGTGTCTCGGCTGCGGTGAACACCGCGTCCAAGTCAACATCGTAGGCGGGACGAGCTCCCAGCAAACGGCCGGTCGGGTGGGCAACAATATCGATGTGCGGATTCTCAAGAGCCCCAACAATGCGATCCGTGATTTGCTGCCTCGGCTGCTTTTGCCCGTAGTGGACGCTGGCGATGACCCAATCGCCCTGTGCGAGCACTTCGTCAGGCAAGTCCATGTCACCATTTTCTAAGATGTCGCATTCGATCCCCTTCAATAATACGAAGTCGTCTTCACAGGCTTCGTTGAGCCGATCGATTTGCTCCCATTGAGCTAAGAGCTGGTCTGCTTTCAAGCCCATCGCCATGCTGACGCGCTGGGAGTGGTCGGTAATGGCGATGTGCTTCAGCCCTCGGGCTCGGGCCGCGTCGCGCATTTCTTCGATAGTCGCCGATCCATCGGTTGCGGTGGTGTGCATGTGTAGATCACAAACGATGTCCGTGAGCTGCACGATCTCCGGCTTTGGATCGTCGCCGCTAGCCCACGCAAGTTCGCGGCGTCCCTCTCGCAGTTCTGGTGGAACCCACTCAAGGCCAAGGCTTTGGTACAGCTCTTCCTCGGTTGCGCCAGCAAAGTAATCGTGTTGCGAGTCGATTTTGGATACGCCATATTCATTGACCGTCAGCCCCATTTTTCGGGCTCGACTTCGAACGGCCACGTTGTGCTCTTTAGAGCCGGTAAAATACTGAAGAGCGGCCCCGAAACTTTCCGCAGGAACGACGCGCAAATCGACTTGGAATTGCTCATCGACGCGAATCGACATCTTCGTATCGCCACGCATGATTGTGCTGACTCTGCCAGGAAATGCCTCTAAGCAATCCATGACAACATCGACTTGCTCGCTTACGACAAGGATGTCGATATCGCCAACAGTTTCTTTTCCGCGTCGGAAACTCCCGGCAAACTCCAGATTGTCGATGCAGTCGATTTCGTCGAGTTGTAGTTTGAGGCGATGTACGAGCTTCTCGGCTTTGTCCAGTGGCAGGCGTTCAGAAGCGGCAGCCGCAATCTCGAGGCCGTCAAGTATCAGCTTTTCCGTCTTGGCAGCGAATCCCTTTAGCACCCTGACCTTCTCTGCTTCACAGGCAGCCTTCAGGTCTTCCAAGGAGGTCAAACCGAGTTCTTTGTGAAGCAAGATTGCCTTCTTCACTCCCAAGCCGGGAATGCGCGTCATCTGAATCAGGACCGGCGGAATCTCTTCGCGAAGTTTGTCGAGCTGCGGCAAACGCCCGGTGTCGACAATCGTCTGGCACTTCTCAGCCAGCGTTGCCCCGATACCATCAAATTGTGTCAGGTCACCTCCATCGGCCAGAATCTTGCCGACCGGCTCAGGAAGTTCGGCAATGGCCTTGGCACCATTTCGGTACGCTCGCGTGCGGAAAGCATTTTCGCCTCGCAGCTCCAGCAATTCGCCTAGCTCTTCGAATAGGCGGGCAATTTCTACGTTGTTCATTTTGCGTTTATTGGCTTCGTGTTTCGCTGACTTTGGGACTGCCCCGGCAATGTTAAGACAGATCTGAGTTGTCTAATGCACCATTTTCCAGAGTTTCTTCGCTGGCGCCGAGAGGGCCGGTAGGTCATCAGTTGGATGCCACGCAAAGGGTGGTTTTGACCGCCAGCCCTTCTCTGGTGCAGCAGTGTAGCAATTTGCTCGAATTTTGTAGCGAGTCACCGCATGTGTGAAAGCTGTTTCAAATTCCAGCCCCTCTACCTCCAAGCCGAATTCAGAGCTGAGCGTCGCCATCACCACCTCGTCTTTGGGCGGGAGTTTCACACTGGTCGACAATGTTGTCAGATCAAGCCGAGGGAATTCCCATAGCCCCTCCCACCATTGCCCAGCTTCCGCCTGTCGAAGCAGCACTTTGTTCGAACGCCGCACAACGACCAAAGCATGGATGAGCTGCGTTGGCTTCTCCTTGGGTTTGACGACCGGAATGCGGTTTTGTTTTCCACTTGCAAAGGCCCCGCAGTGCTTTTGAACGGGACAGAGCATGCACTGCGGTTTATCCGGTTTGCAAACGAGACTGCCAAGTTCCATCAACGCTTGGTTCAACTCTCGAGTACCACCGCCGGTCGGCAACAAGTGTTCCGCCAAGGCCCATTGCTTCTGCTGAGATTCCTTACTCACGAGTGGCTGTTCAATGGCGAGCAAACGGGCATGCAATCGCGCCGTGTTGGCTTCAACGATTGGCTGCGGAGCATCATACGCAAAACTGGTTATTGCACCGGCGGTGTAGCGACCGATGCCAGGCAGTGACAAAACCGCTTCAAAATCCTTCGGAAAGCCGCCAGCGAACTTCTCAACGACTTCTTTGGCCGCTAAGTGCATTTGCCTTGCACGACGGTAGTAGCCAAGACCAGACCACTGCTCGAGCACATCCGATTCCTCGGCATGGGCCAAATCCTTTACCGTCGGGAAACGTCTCAGGAAGCGATCGTAGTAGCCCAAGACCGTCTGCACTTGGGTTTGCTGCAACATAATTTCACTAACCCAAATCTTGTAGGGATCGTGAGTCTCACGCCACGGAAGATTGCGGGCGTGATCGTTGTACCAAGCGGCCAAGTTGGCTCGAAACTCGGCAGCATCAATGGTGAAAGCATCACTTGTGTTACTCATTCGCAACAATCAAACCGAAAGGCAGTTAGAAGAATTTTGTTCGGTCGTACCTTACTCGTCTTCAGGTACTTGCTGCCCCAACGTCACGTTGAACGTCAACTCACGGCTTTCCTGATCAATCACTGGCCGTTCAAGCGTAACGATGATCTCTTTGCCGATGCCGTGCTTCCCCAATTCACGCCGCAGATCAGGAAAGTTCTCGATTTTGACGCCGTTGATCGATTTCAGACGATCGCCGGTCTGAATCCCGGCCTTCCAAGCGCCGGACTTCGGGATGACTTCGGAAACAATGGTGTCAGTCTGAGAGGTCGCGACACCCAGGAAGCCCCCCGCGCCATGATATATTTCGACGTTGTCCAATCTCTCGGCCAGTTCCTTTGCAGCCTCGGGAGAAATATCAGTTCCATAAAGACGCATGCCTTTGCTGACGGGAATCGTGGCAAGCAAATCGAGACTACGATCATCGATGTTCACGTAGTTGAACTGCACGTCCAACAAACGCGGCAGTTCGCGCAAAAAACTCAGCGCCTCGGGTGAAATCTTAACCCGCCAGAAGACTACGGTTCGCACGTTCTTGAGCTCGGCCAGGCTTGCCGCCAAGGGCATCTCTACTTCAATGTCCTCAAGCACGAGCGTGATCGTCGACTTGAGGCTTGGGATCCGCGAAATGGGCTCACTCGCTTTGTCAAACGATTCGTCCAGCTTCAAGCGAATATCACCCGTTGCGGCGAAGCCACCACCGGGCCGAATCTGATTTGTACGGTTGTCAACGATGCCACCGTGCAACACAATACTTTGCATCGCATAGACTTCGGCCAGATCGGAAATTGACTTGAGCGTCTGCGCTGCCCGCCGTCCTGCATAGGTCGGTAACTTGGCATAGTCGGAGAGCAATCGACGGGCTCGATCACTGATCCGATACTCGACGTGCGTCGCAAACTGGCTCGCCAATTCGACGCAAGCGAGCACCTTCCTGCTTCCCGAGAGTATGTCGACCGTGCTTATCACATCCAAAGTTTCATCAGGATGCCTGACTAGGGCGGCATTTGCGGCCTGTCGAGCTCGGAAATCTTCGTGCAACAGCTTGTCAAGCTGCTCGGCCAGATACTGGGCCAGCTCCTCTTTGGAGAGAGACTTCTCCATCGCCAACGTCGGATTGGTTACAACGCCAAGGAATTCTGCTTCTTGCGCCAGCCCGCAAGGTGCAAATGCGTAGGCGAAAAGTGCCACAGAAGCTGCAACTAGGCGATTCATCATGGCGTTCGGGGAGTACAAATTCACGTCCTTATCAGCTTGCTTGAACATCGTCCGAATTGATATGCCATGCTATTGTCTCAATAGGCGTTTGGCTCTCGCTCAGCAAGGAATGAATCCCAAGATCCGGTTCCGCACCCAAACTGCCCGGAGAAGCCGCGGTGCCTATGGGATCTTTGGTTGCAAGCTCTGCAGGATGCTCTTGAGTTGGTTCTTTGTATCACTCAGTTGTTGCTGCGCCTCTGCCAACTCGCTGCGCAGTCGCTGCACTTCATCTTCAAGTGCGCGAATTCGCTGGTTTTCCGCTGCGTTCGGAGCGGCTCCGGGCTGATTGTCGGCAGGTATGTCGCCGGGGCCAAGTAGCTCAGGCGCTTGGGTGATATCGCCAGAGGTTGGCGGACGCGGCATCGTGTCTGGCCCCACTACGTTAGGCTGTGCTGGCTGCAAGACCACCGTAGGCAGTGCCGGCGCGAGAACTGGTGCTTGCCGGGCTGTTTGCGCCTCTTGGCTCGGAGTTGTTGGGCTCGGAGCCGCTGAAGGGTCTGGTTCCAAGACCAGACGAACGTTGCGCCGCGTAACACCACGGTACACCAGCAGTTCGACCGCGTCGCCTGGCTGGCTCTTGTCGAGGACTCGTTTGAGGTCTTCGGCCGACTGGATGGGAGTTGTTTGGAATTCAACGATGCAATCGCCCGGACGAATCCCCGCGTTCTTCGCGGGTGAATTCGTCGTCACTTCGGTCACCGCCGCGCCGGCAAAAATCTTAAGCCCAAACTGCGTTCGAAAAAACTGGCTCAGGTCACTCGTCTGCACGCCCAACCAAGCAGGCGTGGATGCGGCGATTGGCTCGCGAGACATGATCTGCCCTGCAAGGGCAGCATCCAACAGCACCACGCTGCGTTCCTTGGCTTGCCCGGATCGCATCACGGTAAACACGCATACTTCGTCAGGCCGCTTCTTGCCCAGCTTTTCACCTAAGTCGTCTAAGTTAGTGATGGGAAATCCGTCGAAAGCCACGATCTCGTCTCCGATCCGCAAGTCGCCTTTCCAAGCAGGCGAATTGCGCACAACCGCAGTCACTTTGACGCCTTGTCGACCATCCAAATAGCCTTCGGCCTCCAGCCCCAGGTATATGTTGCCCGACGGACCGGCCTCCCCTGCAGGGGCAGGTGTGGATAGTCCCGGATTGGCTGGTACTGGAGAGGGGACTGTAGCGACGGGGGCCGCTGGCGCCGGCAACTCTTCGCTTGACGCAGGCTTTGTATCCTGCTCAAGTTGCTTCACAAGCTGTTCGAGGCGATCAAGATAGGACTGACCGTAGGCCCGCTCGGTCTGCAAGCCCACTGCACCTAGCAGCAGGAACGCCAGAAAAGCACGTACAACCATCGTTGGCAACTTCAGAAGCATCGCCCATCATCCTTCAATGTCGTAATTCTACCGACTGCTTTTCGCGAAAGCGGCCCGTCGCGTCGAGGCTTACCATGCCGATCAGAATCAAACGCTTACTGCAGGTCAAGACGACCAAGCCGCGCCAGCATTCGATCCATGGCCGCGAAAGCTCAATTGTAGCGTCTACGAGCAATTTCCGTTCGGTTGAGAACACGAATCGGAGCACAGGGCCGCGCTCAGCACGATTGCAAGTCGCGCTGAGTCGCCTGAATGGTCGCCAAGCCGCCATGAACCGTGTGATTTGCGGCGTTTTCGTTTCGGATTTACGCGGTATTACGAGAATACAGGCTATCGGAGGTTCCACATCATGCCTCTAAGAAGCCTCTCAATCCCGATCGTTGAACTGGCCAGGTGGATTTACCAAGATGCCCCCCAGGAGCTTGAGGCTCGCGTCGCGGAACTCAAGCAACGACAGCTTGAGGGGCCGACCATCCATGGCGGCTGGGCTTCAGCAGACGGCCTCGCTTTTGGTGCCTACTTTTACACTCTCCCTGGTGGCGTCCTAACACTCGGCGGAATGCGGAGCACGGCCCGAGCAGCTCAATGCGTCGAACCGCTGAGCCAATTGGTTCATCGCAGTACGGCAATCGAAACCAATCAAGTCCAAGCGGTCATTCCATCCAAGTTTTCACGACAATTGTCGCCGATTCTGTCAACGCAATTCACCAATGTGACAGACGTCTTTCATATATACCGAGATCTCCAGCACACCAGATTGTTCGATAACGAAGTGGCGATCTCCGAGCCGGTGAGCTGGCGCCCTGCTTGCGAGTTCACGCACCCCTACGTTGCACAGCGTATCGTCGAAACGTTTGATGGCACCTTGGATTGCCCAGAACTAAACGGATTGCGTTCCAGCAAACAGACGCTTGACGGCTTTTTGGACGGTGAGCATTTGCGAGAAAAACAGGATTGGTACCTGCTGGAGCTCGGCGGTGATCAAATTGGTTGCGCCCTGTTAACTCATCACCCAGAGAGTCAACTGTTGGAACTAACGTACATGGGTCTGCGTCCAGTTGCCCGAAAGCGCGGCCTTGGGAAACGCTTGGTAGAATTGGCCATTCAACGCGGAAAAGCACTCAATTGCGTCGGTGTCGCAGCGGCAGTAGACCGGCGAAATTTGCCAGCATTGAAGGTCTATGAGGCGATGGGGTTTCTTTGCCACGCAGAATTCCAAGTATGGTTGGACGCTCGTCGTGCGGCCAGCGGACGCAAGACAGCCTAGATTCGCCCCGCACAGGTAACCCGCTGCGTTGTTGCCAGGAGCCGCAGTTACGCCTAAGCTTCGGGCAGTTGTGTTTACGCTTCGGGCAATCGAGACAGGGGCCCCCCGCTATTTGGAAGCGGAGAAGCAGGCCGGTCACCTAGCAGGCCCGAAACTCCAGACTGGCAACCAATCCATTTCGATGCGTTGCACCCAATTTTCGAGATAGCCTTCGATCTGATCGGCACAACGCTCGTAGACAGCTTTGGTGCCGCCGAATGGATCGCTCACATCTTCGTTGCCACCGCTAACCAAGTGAACTTTCGGGCCAAGCTCGGGCAATTGTTCGATGATGGCGTTGCGGTGCCCGGTTGTCATCGTCAGCACCAAATCTGCTCGTCGCAAATTGTGCTCAGTCACTGCTTGGCTCTGATGCGACTTCAAGCTGAGGCCCCGATCAGCGGCTACACTCTTCGCTTCTGCCGAGGCGTTTCCGCCAGGAAATGCGCTCAGCCCTGCTGAAGCGACATGATAGCCATTGATGGCTCCAGGAGGCGCGTCGCCAAAACGTTTGGCCAACATGTTCCGCATGATCACTTCAGCCATTGGACTTCGGCATGTGTTACCCGTGCAAACGAACAGGATCGCGAACTGACTAAGCTGCCCAAGCTTCTCCTTCGAAACGCAGCCTTGTCGATAAACATTGCACTGGTTGCCGTCGACGCCGACAATTGTTGCAAGGTCGCTGAAGTGAGTCTTTCCATCGTCAACGACCACATCGCAGCAAACCAGCTTCTCGATCGCTGCTCCGTCAAAATATCCCTTGCCTTCGTCGTCGAACAATTCGGCTAGGATTGCAGGCCCTCTCATCAACTGCATCACATGCGAGAAAATTTCGTGCGACGGCATGCGGAACGAAACGACGCCTTCATCCCCGATCGCTCGCGTGTACACCTCTTCTGGCAACTGTCGATCGACGCCAACCTGGCTGGTGTTCTTGACCGAGACGACGATAGGCCCCGGAAAGCCTCGCGCGAGTAACCGACGGGCAACGACCGACATCTCAGGGCAAAAATCCAAGCATTCATCGGGCGACCTGGGAATCAACTGCGCGGGGGCGGCTGCCTGTTCGGCAATTCCGCAGACGCGACGCCCGGCTTCTCCGTGAAGAGCGCTTGCAACAACGACGTAGCTGGTCGCGGTCGGCAAAGCGACAACTTTGCCTTCTACCAGAGCTTGCACGATTAAATGGACGGTATCACGTTTGTTTTCTTCACGATTCCACGAAAGAGTGCTGGCCATCGAGGGGTGCCCGGATTTAGAAAAGTACATCAGTGTGTCCACTTGGCATCACGCTCTTCCGCCAAGACGCCGCTGTTTACGCTAAAATAGTCGGCTCGCAAGACTCTTTATTGGAACCGAGCCCGCCAGATGTTACAAGAACAGCTTTCCAGCCAAACGCCTGAGCCAGTCGACGTGCCCCAATCACGCCGCAGCTTTCTCGGTGAAAGCATTGGCAAAGCAACTGCGTTGGCGGCCCTGCCAGCGCTTTCGGGCTGCATCGGCTCCGCCGTCCAGCCTGGTGCGCCGACCAGTATCTGGGGCAGAAAGGGCCTTGGTGATGGTCGGCTGATGAAGCCCAGAGCCATCACTGCGAGTCCCGACGACGAACTGTACTTAGTCGATATGACCGGCCGCATCCAAGTCTTTGATGCGTCAGGTGAATTCCAACGCGGCTGGCGAACACCGCTGATCAAGCAGGGCAAGCCAACTGGGCTGGCCTTTTCCAGCGATGGCAATTTAATGGTCGCCGATACCCACTATTTCCGCGTCCTGTTCTACGCACCCGATGGGACTCTGGACGAAGAACGCACCATTGGTGGAACCCACGGCGACTCGCCAGGTGAATTCCATTTCGTGACCGACGTCGCCGAAGCGCCAAATGGCCACTTTTTCGTCGGACAGTATGGCCAGATCGATCACATTCAAGAGTTCAGTCCCAGCGGCGAGTACATCCGAACGTTTGGCAGCCAAGGGTCCGAGCCCTACCAATTTTCGCGTCCCCAGAGTCTGATGTTTGATGACGAAGGGCTACTGTGGGTCGCCGACGCGTGCAATCACCGCATGCAGGTTTTTGACATTACCGCCGAAGGTGAACCCAAACTGGTCTCGCTCTGGGGCACGATCGGCACTGGCGCAGGGCAAATCAAATACCCCTATGGCATCGTGTTCGACAAAGACGGCAGCGTTTTGATCTCTGAATACGGAAACCACCGCGTGCAGCGTTTTGATCGATCTGGCAAATCGCTTCAGCTTTGGGGCGGTCCCGGTACCGACGATGGACAATTCAATAGCCCCTGGGCTCTAGAAATCGATTCCAAGCAGCGTCTGTTTGTACTCGACAGCTTGAATCACCGCGTGCAAATGTTTGATTTGTCCTAGTGCCCCAGTTTCCCACCTTAACAACTTTCTCGCATTCCAGCGTAAGGATCCAAGCTTTGTTTCTGCAACTTCGCCTCATCCGACCACTCGCCATTTGCATTGCTGCGTGCTTCATGTCGGCTTCAGCGGCCGGGCACGATGGCCTCCATCCGCACCACCACGCTGATGATGCGCCGACTGAAACTGCCAAGGGAAAAGTATTTGACGACTTGAACGGCAATGGCTTGCAAGACGCAAACGAACAGGGCGTTGCTGGCGTTCGAATTAGCAATGGAAAAGAGATTGTACAAACGGATTCGGATGGAAAATACAAGATCCCGGTCTCAAATGACTCGATCATCTTTATCATCAAACCACGCGGTTTCAGCTTACCATTAAACGCTCAAAACTTGCCGCAGTTCTATTACATCCACAAACCCGCCGGCTCTCCCAAGTCGCGTTTTCCTGGGGTCGCTCCAACCGGACCACTTCCAGAATCAATTGACTTTGCCTTGCTGCGGAGCAGCGAGCCGGAAAAATTTAAAGCAATCCTCTTTGGCGATCCACAGCCTCGAAACATCGAAGAAGTTGAGTACATTGAGCACGATGTCATTGAACAGATTGTTGCTTCGCAAGCTCACGATGCGTCCTTCGGAGTTACACTTGGCGACATCGTGTTTGATGATCTCGCCATGATGGAGCCCCTGTCCAACGCGATCGCTCTGATTGGCATTCCTTGGTACAACGTAATTGGGAACCATGACCTGAACCTGGACGCAGCCAGCGATCAATTGAGCGACGAGACGTTTGAACGCCACTACGGACCAAGCTACTACTCCTTTGATCATGGCCCCGCTCACTTCCTGGTTCTGGATGACGTCAGCTTCATCGCAAACGAAGACGGCGGCAACGGCAAATACGTTGGCGGATTGGGCGCTCGACAGTTGGAATTCATCCGTCGCGACCTTGACTTGATCCCAGAGACGCAATTGGTCGTCCTGCTCATGCATATCCCCCTGACCGATGTTGGCGATCGTGGTGAGCTGTACCGTTTAATCGAGAAACGCCCAGCCACCGTCAGCGTTTCCGCGCATACGCACTACATGGAACATCGCTACATTGATTCCAGCGATGGATGGCAAGGTCCTGAGCCGCATCACCATATTGTCAATGTCACCGTTTGCGGCAGTTGGTGGAGTGGGCAAAAGGATGAAAGAGGCATCCCGCACGCGACGATGAGCGACGGTGGCCCGAATGGCTACAGCGTCATGTCCTTCGACGGCTTCCGCTACTCGCTGGACTTTTATGCCGCCAATCGCCCTGCCAACAAGCAAATGCAGATCTACGCACCGGAACGAACTACCGCCGGGAAAACGATCGATCTTTCCGTCAACGTATTCGCAGCCTCCGAATTGGATACCGTGGAAGCCAGAATTGGCGATGCGTGGGTACCGCTAAACCAAAAGACCTCGTTCGACCCGTCCTTTGTCGACGTAAAATTGCGAGAAAGTAAGATTGAGCCAAAGGAATTTAGAGAGCTGACGCGTCCTCATGCTACGCCCCACTTTTTCACTGGCAAAGTGAGCGCGAACGTTGCGAAAGGCAGCCACTTGATTCGAGTACGTTGGACCGACGCAAGCGGTAAGCAACGTGAAAGTCAGCGGATGATTCGCGTTGAATAGTGGATCCCGCGTAGCCTGAGCCGTTTGAGCCCGTCGCGGCATTTGACTAGAATCCGCCCGGAGCGGTTATCGAAGTGCTCCTGAAAAGGTAAAGGGTCACCCGCGTGACGCGACGCAAACGAATATCGCAACCAGCACGACTACGGCCCACCTTCATGGATTCGGCCGTATTGGCGTTGGTGCCGGCCCTAATCATCGGCATGGTCGTCAGCTTGCTGTATTTTCTCGTGCTCGCTTTCTACCGCGGTGATTTCGATGCGCGGCTGATGTATCTATTGACACTCTTTTCCATCGCAACCGTTCTCATCGCCACGATTGCAATCGAAAGTGGCCGTGCGCACGCGAATCTATTCAGCCTTCCACTTGGCCTAGCCTCGTACTTCGCCATTAGTAAATTTGTCACCGCCAGCGGACCACTCGCCCCGTTATCGTGGCTTATCAATCTCCTCTTACTCGCCTTGGCATGGTGGCTTGCCGATCGCATCACCATGGATTGCGCCGTCTTCGATTCTCGACAGGCAGGCAGCCGACAAGGTCTTTTGCAATCACTTGGCCTGGTTCGGCGACATGCTCCATTGACCGAAAAGCCACTGGATGAAGTTCGAATCGACGCCGCCGGAAAATCAACCACGATCAAAGCCAGGAAGCACAACCAAGGAGTCTGGGTACTGTACTTTGCCCTACTCGCTTTGCCATTGTTCGGAATTGGACAACTGGTTCTGCCGGAGCAATCGATCAACTCAGGATTCATGGCACTGATCGTTTATCTTGGATGCAGTATGTCCCTACTGACATCCACATCTTTTTTAACCATGCGTCGTTACGTCCGACAAAAAGGGCTCGAAATGCCCACAGAACTCTCGCGAAGCTGGATTGGCTCGGCAGTCCTGGCCGTGAGTGCGTTGCTGTTCATTTGCCTCATCCTGCCACTTCCGGGCAGAAATCTTGGTTTGGTTGAACTTCCGTTTATCGAGTCGCCCGAAAATTTGTCGACAAACCGCTGGGGGTGGGGCAAGGAAGGGAAAAAGAACGAGAGCACCGATGAATCCGGCGGAAATGCGATTCAGTCTGACGACCAAGACGCGCCGCCGACCGGCCCCCCAAACTCAGATGAGTCGGAGCAAGCGGCCGGAAACAGTAAGGACGGAAAGCAGTCGAGCCAAAGCTCAGACAAACAGGGAAAGTCCAACCGTTCAAACAGCAGTGACGAAGCTGGCAAGAATCAAGACTCGAATGAGAACCAAAATCCCAGCAAGAATCAGAACGCACGAAAATCGGATTCGCAGCAGGACTCTTCCAATAGTTCCAAACAAGACAGTTCGCCTGACTCCAATCAAGAGAGTCGAGACCCGTCCAACCCCGACAACTCTCCAGGAGACGAGCAAGATACCGACGCGGACAGCCAATCCCCAGCATCGGACGCACAGGAATCGGACACCCAAGAATCGAACACCGAGGAATCTTCTGACACTGGGTCTTCAAAGCCATTGCAGTCGCAGTCAAAATCGCCGCCCAACTTCAGTTTCTCACTTCCAACCAACCTCGGCGAAGTGTTCAAATGGCTGACGTTCATCGTATTGGCAATCGTCGTAATCGGCTACGCTGTGACTCACCCCGGCGAAATCCGACAACTCTGGCAGCAAATCAAACACTTCTTCTCAAGCCTGTTCGGCAGAAAACCGGATCCGGCGGAGAAACCGTCCTTGACCGCAGCAGCTTCAGAACCAACGATTCCGATGCGTCGTTTTGCTGAATTTGAAAACCCATTTCGGTCGGCAGGAAACTGGTCGCCGGAGCAGATCGTCAAACACTCGTACGCGGCCCTTCAAGCTTGGGGAGCCGAGCATAACGCCAAGTGCAATCCGGATTGGACCGCCTCGGAGTACGCTCGCCACTTGGCCCGCCATTCGCCCGAGATTTCCAAACACAGTCAAGTCGTCGCCAAGCTCTTTGATCGCGTCATGTTCGGCGACTGGACCCCTCGCGACAGAGACGCTCAACAACTCAGAGCACTTTGGGACCTCATGTCCCGCTCTTGAAAAGATGTCCCGCTGATAGAAGTTTGAATTGAGGTAGTGGCTCATGACCGCTTGCGTTTATTGGCGAGCGAACGAAAATTGTGGATGAGTCGTCTTTTTCGCATTCATTTCTTTGGTTCCCAACCACATGACCACTTCTCCCAAGTGCCAACCTGAGACAGCTTGGAGCACGCGCGCAATTCGTAGCGAAAATCAGCCAATCGGTAAGCTGATGGCCGAAGCTCTCAAGCATCCACAGCTCATCTCGTTGGCGGCCGGTTTCGTGGACAACGCCAGTCTGCCTGTTGCTGAAACGCAGGCAGCGATGACAAAGCTGGCGGCCGATGGCACTCTGCTGCGGAAAGCTCTTCAGTACGATTCCACTGCAGGTAACGCGGAGCTGCGTGAGGAGATCGTGCGTTTCGCTTACCGCGACTTCGATAGCTTCATTCCCGAAGCAGATCGATTGGTGCTCACCGCGGGAAGTAACCAGCTTCTGCACTTGCTGGCCGATTGCCTATTGGAAGAAGGCGACATTATTCTCGCTGCAGCACCGACATACTTTGTCTTCATGGGCACGTTGAAGGCGATGGGTGTGCGGGTGGTAGGCGTCGAAGCTGACGAGGATGGACTGTGCATCGACAAGTTATCGGAGCAGTTAAGTAATCTGGCACACCAGGGGCTAGCGGATCGAGTGAAGGCGATTTACACGGTCACGGATTTTGATAATCCTGCCGGCAGCACTCTCTCACTAGATCGTCGCTACCAGTTGCTTGAGTTGGTACGCCAGTGGCGTGACGAACATAGCCCGTTGATCATTCTGTCAGACAATGCATACAGCGAGTTGCGATTCGACGGCGACATGGTTCCACCTTTGTTGACGCTGGCCGATGACGCCCGTGAGTTTACGGTCGAAGCAGGAACGTTCTCAAAGTCCTTCTCGCCGGGGATTCGTGTCGGTTGGGGAGTGCTTCCTGAGCATATGGTTGCTCCCGTTCTAGCCATGAAATCCGGGATCGACTTCGGATCGCCTCATTTTAGCCAAGCCTTGATGACTTCCGTTCTCAAGTCTGGCATGCTTCTAGAACACCTGCCGGTCATTCGCGACGCTTATCGGGCGAAGCGTGACGTGACGCTCGAGGCACTCCAGGAGCACTTGGGTGATATCCAAGGCGTCCAATGGCGAACACCACGCGGCGGACTTTACGTCTGGTTGCAACTTCCCGCCGAGCTTGACGCATCTGAATCCGGCCCGCTTTGGCCGGCAGCCACCACGGCTGGCGTGCTGTACGTTCCCGGTCACCACTGCTTCGCCTCTGAGGGCTGCGATTCTGGAGAAAATACGATTCGCTTGTCCTACGGAGTACTCGACGCAGACGGACTTCGCGAAGGCATCAGACGCCTCGCCACAGCAATCAAAGCCTGCTTGGCGGTCCACTAACGCCTTGCGTATTCCTTAGCCCTAGTTACGCGGCTCGCAACCGCGCCGGTTTGCTGTGAGCCATTTGCCCCCGCAAAACCCACCCTTGCGGGCGGTGCGTTATGACTGCGCGTCGCAGGGGGAGCTCTAGCAGTCACTTGGGAGCGTGGGTATTTGTTCGCTTTTCCACCCCTTGGGTGAATTTCTGCAAGAATGGCCTAATAAGGCCTCGTGTTCTGTGTCTTGTTTGGTGAAGGACATCATGAACGCCTGGGAATGCCTCAGGCGGTCGGCTAGGGCTAGTGCGAGTCGCACGGACGTCTAGCGTGTTTTCTCCCCTGAATGACTGAGTCAACTTAGCGAGACGACGCTGCACCTCAGCTTGAACCGGCCATTTGAGCCGTTTGGATGTCCCCAGCATTGAAAACTCATCCATGTTGAAACACTCCCCCGCAGATGAAACGGCTGTCGGACAAGGTGAGCGTCGGCTCACGTTGCCTGAGCTGTTCGATGCTGAAGAGTCGAATTTGCTGAGGTATGCGTTTTCGTTGCTTCGGCGGCGTGCCATCGCTGAGGAGATCGTTCAAGAGGTCTTCTTGCAACTGCACGCGAACTGGAATGACGTTGCGAACCCGAGGCATTGGCTCTTTCGCAGCGTTCGAAATCGAGCTTTTAACTACGTCAGGGATCATCAACGCGAGGTTTCCGCAAAGGAACCGGTCGAGATGGTTGACGAAGGCGGCGAGACTGCGGAGGCGATCATGTTGCGAATGGAAGCGGCCGGAGTGTTGCGAAAAACGATCGAGTGTCTCGATGAATCCGATCGTCGATTGGTGGAACTGAAGTATTTCGATGGCATGACGTACCGTCAAATCAGTGAAGCAACCGGGCTCAGTGTCGGCAATGTCGGCTATCGCCTACACCACATTCTCAAGCAGCTTGCCGCCAGTTTGCGTCCCCTTGGATTGGACCAAGAATCATGAATATGCAGCCCAACGACAACAACATTCCGCCTGAGCTCGAAGCACGCATCGTTGCACTGGTGCTGGGCGAAGCATCGGATTTCGAACGAGCTGAACTGGAAGCCATGCTGTCCGAGCGAGAAGAATTGCGGGCCTTCCGTGACGAAATTGCTCGAACCGACGGATTGCTCGGGAGCGAAGTTCGCATTATGGCCGGTGCTGACTCTTTGTCTGCAAATCAAGAGGACTTTTCGTCCAACGGCGAAGACAACACTGACGACAATTCGCAAAAGTGGCAACTGTCCGGCGATCGACGCAAAGAAGTGTTGTCGATTTTTGCACAGACCAGCGCTGCACAGACTGGCGTTGCAACGAACAGTACTCAAACAAACGAAGCATTCGTGACCGACAGTGCCCCAAGCAAATTGGTCGCATTGTCGCCTCGTTCTTCAAACGCCAAAGCTCCTTGGTGGCGGCGTGGCAAAGTCCTGGGGAGTATCGCGGTTGCTTGCAGCTTCGTTGTTTTTGTGTGCATGTTGAGCAGTTCTTCGCGGGAATTCGCGAGCACAGTCTTGGCACGTCGCGAACAACTGCTCAGTTACGAGTTTGATCAGTCGGCTGATTTTTCCGACGAACAGAGTATCGTTGGCGGCACAACAATGACAAATGAGCATTGGGGACTGTCAGTTGAGGCTGAGGCGGAGGGGGCTAGTGCGGCCGATTCATTGGCTCGATTGAGCGAGAATCTCAGCTACCGTTTTTCCAACAGCGAAGTAGCGGGTCGAGAAGAGGTTTTGTTGCGTGGTTCAACGATCACCGAAGGCCTCAGTCTCCCAACTCCGACGTACCTATATGATTCTCCGGCGGAAACAGCGGAGGGTGAGTCGCCGTTGCCGCCATCACGAAACGCCGTCAGTCGATCTGAGACTTTTGCTGCTGGCCGTCCGCTCCAAGAAGGACTGGTAGTCCCAAGGACCGAGTTTGCAGCAGGACTGGGGGTTCCCAATCTGCCAGACTTGACGCTTCCAGAATTAGAGCTTCCGGATGCACCCGACCAGACGATTGCGATGGCGGAGACAACCGTTCCCGACGGCGGCTCTATTTTGCTGGGTGGCATTCAGCGGCGCGGACTGAGCCTTTATTCGAAGGAACGATCCTTCGGAGATGCTGCGATTGCCATGGAAGTTTCTCCGCGCATCATCATCCCGGAAGAAGAAGAAGCTCGGGCTAGCGTTGCCTACGAAACCGAGTCGCTCGCCAGCAACCAAGATCCCTTCGGCGAACCTTCACAACAGTTGCTCGGCGACTTCGCAGTTTCCAATGGCGCTACAGACGGAGTTGTGGCTGGCGATGTCGACACTGATGGCGATGGTCAGCCTTTCGACGGCTACAGCAGTGAGAACAAATCCAAGCGACAAGGGATTCCAAATTTTCGATACGGGCGCAACGACGCCAAGGGGATGGTTGGGCCAGGCGGTTATGGCGGCGAAGGCACCGGTATCAATGCAGGAATGGGAGGCATGCCAAGTCCGAATGGTGTTGGAATGGGTGGTTACGGCGTCGGCGCATACGGCGGCGGCCCGGCAGGAATGGGCGGTGGTGGATACGGTGGATACGGCGGCAGCTCAGCAGGCATGGGTGGCGGTGGCATGGGCGGTGGCATGGGCGGCATGGGCGGCGGCATGGGCGGCATGGGCGATTACGGAGTCCCTGCGCCGACCACCGCGTTACAGCAGCAACCGGCTTCGTCTACCTCCGGAGGTGATTTGGCCAAGTCAGCACAGGAGTATCCCCCGAATTTGTCTTTGGCAATTTCGGCTCCGCAAGCGGAAGAGTACTTTGTTGAAGAAGGCCTGCCGGAGCAGACCGATGTATTGCAAGCGCTTCCGCCGAACTTCAGACAGCCAGCAGATCGCTTTCAATGGGCCCTTGAGGGCGAGCAGCAGCAAGCTGGTGGCGGCCGAAGAGGCGGGCAGCGGCAAGTACCTGCACCCGTGGAACCAACGAATCGAGCCTTTGGTGTCTTTGGAACAGTCGCTGAGCCAACGACCAAGTCGAGCGGAGCAGATGACTTCGACACGGAAAGTGCCAGCGAATCGCAGTCGGGTGAAATGAAGACCTTTTTCGAAGACAGAGAGCAAGGCTTCGTTGACTCGATGCGTGCTGTCGAGGACTTGGATTCACCGCCCAGTAGCGGACCGGTCCCGTACCCCAAGGCGGAATCGTGGAGCGAACTTTCGCGTCGAGCAGGACAAGCTGGTAGCAACGACCGTTCCGGGCTGAAGGTCGGGGGTGAAACTGATGCGCAGAAACAGCTTGACGCACTTCAAGAGTTCGTTGATGACTTCACTGAAACCGAGTTGTTTTCCGTCGTGCCCGAGCGACGGGTCGAGCTCGACCGAAAATCAGACTCACGGGAGCACTCATCAGTCGACGCAGAGCTGATGAAGCTAAACCAAGCCGAATCGGGCAGCGAAGCAACCAAGGACCTTGCCGTTCAAATGCTCTCTGATGGGGCGGCCATTGCTGGAAAGCCAATCAGAGAATTCGACGAAAGCGAACTTGGGCAACTGCTGTCAGACAAATCCAACCTGCAACAGCAGGTTGCGTCTGCACTGCTGCCTGACAACGATATGGCTGGCGTTGATTCCGCGAGCATTCCGACGTCCAGTGGATTTGCAGTTCGCGACAATGCAGGAGGGCGTGACTATCGTTTCGACCCTAAATCTGCTGAGGCAGGGGAGTCTGTCCGCGAGAAAGTACGCTCCATCCGCAGAAGCCTGGCACCGGCGGGGCTAGAGGAGAAATCTGCCGCTGACGAAGCCTTTTCGACGTTCTCGCTGCACGTCAGTGACGTCTCTTTCAAGCTGGCGCAATCCGCGTTGGCTGCGGGCAAATGGCCTGAAGCGGCCAAGGTTCGAATTGAGGAATTTGTCAACGCATTTGACTACGGCGATCCACTTCCCAGCCAAAGCGAGCCGGTTGCTGCCAACATTGAACAATGCGTCCATCCGTTCCTGCAGCAGCGAAATCTCTTGCGAGTCGCCATGCGGACTTCGGCAACGGGACGCGCCAAGCAAACGCCACTGCGATTGACGTTGCTGATCGATAACTCCGGTTCGATGGAACGCATTGACCGACGCGAAACATTGACACGTGCCTTTACGCTGCTGATCGATCAGTTGCAAGCGAATGACCAAGTGACTTTGATCAGCTTTGCTCGCACACCTCGCTTGATCGCCGACGCAGTGGCTGGCGACAAAGCGAGAGCATTGGTCACGCAAATCGCCCAGATGCCCAGCGAAGGTGGAACGAACATCGAAGCCGCCCTGCAGCTCGCCTTTGAAAAAGCCCGAGAGCAATTCTTGCCCAATGCACAGAATCGTATCATTTTGTTCACCGATGGAGCCGTGAACCTTGGCGACGCTCAACCGGAGAGCCTTTCGCGCATGGTTGAATCGATTCGCGAAGCTGGTGTTGCATTCGACGCAGCCGGAATGAGTGCGGAGGGGCTAAATGACCAAGTACTGGAGGCACTGGCTCGCAAGGGCGATGGGCGATACTACTTGCTCGATTCTGCCGAATCTGCGGACGCTGGTTTCGCGCGTCAAATCGCTGGGGCGCTGCGTCCAAGTGCCAAGAATGTGAAAGTTCAAGTCGAGTTCAACCCGGAACGAGTCGGTCGCTACAAATTGCTCGGGTTCGAGAAGCATACGCTGAAGAAAGAAGATTTTCGGAACGACTCCGTGGACGCTGCAGAGATGTCTGCCGAAGAAGCTGGCGTCGCGGTCTACCAAATCGAGGCCAAGCCGGATGGTCAAGGCGAAATTGGTTTTGTCTCCGTACGCTTCCAAGACGTGAGCACCGGTCAAATGGTCGAAAATCGTTGGCCAATCCCTTACCAATCAACGGCTGCAAGAATCGACCTGGCTGCACCGGGGATGCAAGTCGCCGCGACGGCTGCGTTGTTCGCTGCCAAGTTGCGAGGCGAACCGCTGGGCGATAGCGTCGAACTGGGTGCACTCAGTCGCATAGCCAGTCTAGCCGCCAATCAGCCCGGAGTCGATCCTCGTGTGATCGCTCTCGTGGAAATGATCGAGCGAGCACGGCAACTGGGCGAGTAGTCCGACGCGCCCGTTCTTAGACGGTGCGCTGCGGAATGCCTGTAGAGACTCGCAGCGCCACGAAACATAGTACCACTTTTCAAATGACGACATTGTTCATCATCAGTGAAGGCATAATCATGAATACGTTTCGATGGGTGCAACAAGCATCGTTTTTGCTGATGCTCATCTGCGCAGCATGGCCGATACCGGCGTTCTCGCAAGATTCTGACGAAACGACGGGAGCGAAGTTGATCTTGGAGACGCGAACCCCGCCTCCAAAGCCAGAACCGCTTTATACAGCTCAGGTGAAGAGTCAGTCCGAGTTTGGTGAAAACTCTGCGAAACACGCCTTTGAAGTGCGAATTGTCTCGGTTCGTGGAAAGACCGAATCGGCCTCGCTGGAGATACGTGGGGCCGGCGAGATTCTGAACGTAACCGGGGCGGCTGTTCAAGCTTGGTCGGTTCGCCGCACCGGAGAGGAGCGTTTCCTGGACGTAACTTTCATCGATGAGATTAAGAATGTCGATTTTCAAGTCGCTGCAACGACACCAGTAGTGCTCCCAGATAGCATTAGCCTGCTGCATCTTTCGACTGGCAAAGCCATTGGGTTCAGCAACTCGCTCAAGATTCGCTTTAGCCCTTCTGTTGCGGGCAAGATTGTGGAAGCTAATGGATTCACCAAGGCGGCCGGCCAATCAGATTCCTTCGAATTGCAAACGGTCAGCGGTGGTGACATCCAGTTGACACTCAAACGCAGCAGTGGTGCGCGACCGGATGTCGAGCTAACACAAGCCAACTTGACGGGCAAAGTGCATCCATCTGGAAAGTCGGTTGATTTTCGCTACCAAGCAAAGGTGACTGTCACTCGCCCAGGCGAACTGCGTTGGTTGGTCGGCGCGTTGGCCCTCAACGAACTCCCAAAATCTTCCAATTACCGGCTAGTCTTGAGCCATGCGAATGCGGAACCGCAGTATAAGCTGGTATTTGACGAGGTCGGTGAGTTCGACATCGAAATTGACTTTGTCGCAAAGGTGATGCAGCGCGATGGTCGAAAGTCGTTTGCGTTTTACATCGCTACCGGAGCAATCGTTCCTCTCGAACTGAATGGCTTGGCAGACAACATTGACTTTCTTCGGGCATCTGACCACATCGTGCCAACTCGCGAACAAGACGTGTGGAAGGGCTTCTTGCCGGCTGACGGCGTCACGCGACTGAGCTGGAAAGAGCAACGCAAGACCGCTGATGGCAAGCTATTTTTCGAAACGAGCGGACGCACCGAAACACGCGTGAGCGCTGGGCTACTCAAGCAGAGTCATTACATCGACTACAAGATTTTGCAAGGCGAAGTGAACAGCCTTCAGATTGAAGTTCGGGGGCCTGGTGAAATTCTGAACGTCCAAGGCGCTGGCATCGTTGGCTGGACATCGAAGGATGACGCAGCAGTTGATGGGAGCCCACGGCGGATGTTGACGCTTGAATTTGCTCAGCCGGTCTCCGAGTCCTTCAGCCTGTTGGTTGGGACGCAGAGCGCGATCGGCACATTTCCGGTGCAAGTTGAAACGATAACCTTGCACCCGCTTGGTGCGATTCGGCATTCCGGGCACATCCGGATCAGCAACTCGGGCGCAGTCCGAATTGAGCCTGTGGAATTGCAAGGCGTTACACAATTGTCGCCTGGGCAGTTTCCCGGTCAGCAGATTCAGGGCCGTCAGGTATTCGTATACCGCTTCCCTTCATCGGAACACGGAGTTTCCATCGCCGCCGACCAGATACAACCGGAAGTAAGCGTCAGCCAATTGGTGCTTTACGCTCTGTCGGAGACAGAACGTACCATCACAGCAGACGTCGAACTGGACATCCGCGAGGCACCGATTCGAGAATTTGAGATCGAATTGCCGCAAGAGTACTCGGTCGTTGCCGTCGCTGGAGCTAGCGTGGCAGATTATTTGGTTGCATCTGAGCCGACGGATGGACGGCGTACCCTGAAAGTCATCTTCTCGGGCGATGTGGGAGGGCGGCAACTCGTCTCGATAACACTCGAAGAGGGTGTCGCCGCTGAGGCATCGGATTGGATACTGCCCAAACTGACCTATCCAACCGCGAAGAGCGTAGCTGGAAACATTGGCATCGTCAGCGCACCTGGTTTCCGAATCGAGGAATCGTCGAGTTATATGCTGGTTGAGAAGCCGCTGTCGTACTTCCCCAAACCAGTCAAAAACCTGCAGCAGGCATATCGTATCCGCGAACGCGACTGGACGGGCACAATGAAGATTGAAGTGCTGCAGCGAAGCATCCAAGCGGATGTGTTCCATTTGTATTCGCTTAGCCAAGGCGTGGTGTACGGCAGTAGCCTAATCAACTACTTCATTACAGGCTCGCCAGTAGCTGAGTTGACGGTCGCAGTGCCGGACGACCTCGGCAATGTCATGCTGGATGGTCAAGACGTGAGAACTTGGCGGCGAGACGGCGAAAACTTGATTGTCTCCCTCCACCAACCCGTGCTGGGACCGTACACGCTGTTGGTTACCTTCGAGCAAGAGTCCGTCGACGGGCTTGGAATCGTGCGAGCAGGAGAGGTCACACCGGTGGGCGTCGCAAGTGAACAGGGATATATCCAAGTTGTCAGCCCGATGCAGGTCGATGTCGAGACCGCTGTGGCAACCGAGGACTTACTTGTACTCGACCCGCTCGAACTGCCCGCCGAATTCCGTTTGCTCAGCACAGCGCCGGCGCTGGGAACCTGGCAGTACACGAATCGTCCTTTCACTCTGGATCTAAAAATCAATTGGTTCCAACCCGGGGCCTTGGTCGGACAGATCGTCGAGTATTCCGAGGCGAAAAGCCGCGTTTCTGCTGATGGCGAATTGGTAACCGATGTCGTCTACTATGTGAAATCTCGCGGCCAGAGAACGTTGCGAGTCCAGTTGCCAGACGCGCCCGTCAAATTGTGGGCTGTTTCGGTAGACGGCCGTCCCGTGACCGCTCGGCAAGCAGGCCCAGAAACGCTGATTCCATTGCCTGGCGTCGACCCTAACGTGCCTGTTGAAGTCGCGTTGCGTTTAGGAAAACCGGCAGTTTCTGAATCCGAGCCGCAACTTTCCCTTCCAATACTGAGTGTCCCTGTACTGAAGACGCAGTGGGAAGTGGTCGGTGATGAACAACGAGCTCTCGTGCCGGTGGGTGGCACAGTTGCTCCGCCGGAACCCGTTGTAGCGTCCAGCGGACTCGTCTGGCTGGCGACGCTAGACGGTTCGTTGTTGCTTGCGTTCGTTGCAGCACTGCTTGTCGCCGGAAGCCTCCTAACGCGAGGCGGTTTTGCGCGAACCCTGCAATTGTTCTGCTGGATCGGAGCGGCGATTGTCGCCTTTGTGGCAGCCAACGTCGCTTTGGAAACCCAAGAGGGACGGCCGCCCCTGCGGCTGAACGTGCCCGTACTAGCGGCCGGAGAGGGCGTTGAACTGCAGGTCGCGAATCTTCCCGACTGGCAAGTTGGATTGTCATGGCCCGGTGTCATTGCAGCCATCATCGGTGCCGGATTGCTGCTCGCTTCATGCCTGAGTAAATTCGCTCCGCAGGCCAAAACGATGCGCTTCATCGGACTTCTGGCACTTGGCGTGGGCTTGCTCTTGCAGTCCGGCGGTGCGAGCTACTTCTTCTACGCCCTAGGAGTTGCCCTGCTCCTGGTTCTGATTTTGCCACGTTGCGTCCAGCTAGCGAAGGACTTTAGCCGCTACTTAGTTCAATCGCGTGCTGAAGCTGCCGCGAAAGAGGCGGCCAGTTCGGATAGCGGAACCGATCCCGAGACCGGTACAGGTGGCGTTGCAACGACCATCGTCTGCTTGCTTGCGTCCGCTCTGAGTCTTGGCGTCGCCGACCCGGCTTGGGCTCAGAACACACAAACGGCACAAATTCCAGCACCGGCGCAGAATAGCCAGCCCAGTAGCGATACTGCCGACATCTACTCAGCCGCTTCGTCGATTGAACAGGAGTGGAAGGTTAGCTCGAAACAAAAACGGCTCAACGTTTCGGGAAGCGTGCAGATCATCGGCAAACCCGGAGATCAATTTGTACTCTTGTACGCACCTGCCGTGTTGACGCATTTCGAGGGTGAAGGGTTGCGAATTTCGAAGGGCAAATCGGCCGGTCGAAACGCCTACCTCATCACTATTCCCCGTGGTGAGGATTCTGGTGAGGACTCGGGTGACGAAGCCAATGATCAAGATGCAATTTCGGACGACGACGACGAGCCAACTACGACCGCGCTGGGAGCGTCTCAATCCGACACGCGACAAATGGAATTCGAGGCTACGTTTGAATATCTTCTAGAATCAATCAACGTGCAGTCCTTGCCCGTGCTGACCGGACCAGCCGCAGTGCAGCAATTCGCCGTTGAATTGGACCAAACGGGCTGGGAACTCACCAGTCAAGCTGCGGTCCGAATCGAATCGTTGGATCACGAACCTGCTGCCGCAGGGGCTGCCCAAGTTGATGCAACCGCAGAAACCAGTCGTTGGAATGTCTTGCTGTCCGCTGCGGGCGGTAGCCTAGAATTCCGACCACGAGCACGCGATATTGCTTCCGAGGAAACGCGCTTCTTCGTTGAAGGGAACAATCTGTTCATTCCGGGGCCCGGTGTTGTCGATGGCTATCATCGATTGAGCATCCGACCGAGCCAGGGGCAGGTCCAGGAACTTTCTATTGAAGTTCCTCTTGGTCTGACGGTCAGTAGTGTGGATGGTCCCATCTCTTCGTGGCAGTTTGATGCCGACAACGGCAAGCTGATGCTGCAACTCGAGCCCGCACAATCCGTTGCATTCGAGATCTTGGTAACGACTCAACGAGGCTTGGATACGCTGCCTACGGAAGTCGAACTGGCACCGCTAACGGTAAGTGAGAGTGGTGGTGAAGTCGGTGTTTTGGCATTAGCATTCGGTTCAGACGCGCAACCTGAGAAGGCCACAACCGAAACACTCTCAAGTGTGAGCTTGACCGATTTCGATTCACGCATGCTACCAGAAAGCAAGCCAACGCTATTCCGTGTCTATCGTTACGGAAAATCAGGCGGCAACTTGCTCTTGCGAGTCGCCCCGGTCGAGCCAGAGGTGCGAGTCATCAGCAAACAAGTGCTTTCATTGGGAGACGAACGTGTCGTGCTTGCTGCAAACTTTGTGGCTGAGATTACTCGAGCAGGATTGTTCCAACTCAGTTTTCCTTTGCCAGAGGGCATGGAGGTTGAATCGCTGACCGGTGATGCACTCGACCACTGGTCGGAACTGGAAGAAGGTGGACAACGCATCATTGTCATGCACCTGGGCGGCAAGACAATCGGTTCGCAGCAGTTCGCGCTTTCGCTTTCTGCGGCCACATCCGCAATCGATGCTAGCACCAGCGAGAATGGCTGGGAGATACCGCGTTTCGTTATACGTGAAGCCAAGCGTCAGACGGGAGAACTTGCCGTGCGTCCGACAACCGGTATCCGTTTGCGAACGATCGCTCGCCAGAATGCGTCGGAGATTGATCCTCGGGAGATGGGTGGCTCTCGCGCTGGCTCGCTTGCGTTTCGGCTGCTGCAGAAAGACTGGGCAATTTCACTGGGCATCGAACAGCTCCAGCCCTGGATCACTGGCGGCGTCTTGCACGATGTGACTGTTCGCGAGGGGCAAACGCGCTGTCGCGTGATCGGCGACTTTAGCGTTCAGAACGCATCAATTCGTTCGATGCGAATTCGTCTACCGTTTACCGACGAAGATCAAGCAAAGACATTGCGTGCAACTGGCGAAACCGTAAGCGACTTTGTGCGCACGGCACCTGATTCTGATGTTTGGGAATTGAGATTCAAACGTCGGATTGTGGGTAAATTCCGTTTTCAACTTGAGTATGAGCGACGCGGTGAACGAGAGAACGAAACCGAAACATTGAATCCGCTAGAGTTCGTGGACGTCCGGCAAATCGCCTACTATTACGCCATTCGGGCAGGTGGGCGTCTGGAGCTCAAGCACGGCGGACTGTCACAAGGGTGGCAGGAAGCCGACTGGAACACGGTGCCTCCCGTCCTGCGCGACGCCAGCAGTCGGACTTCTCCGGCAATTGCACTGCGAGCCGTTTCGCCTCCGGATCCTCTGCGAGTCACTGCGACGCGTCATTCGTTAGCTGAATCGTTGAAACTGCGTGTTGCGTCTGGGCAACTGACCACGATCCTTTCACCGACCGGCGATCAATTGACCTCCGTCGATGTGGAAATGGAAGTCGTCCAACGAAGTAGTCTGAGTGTGCAGCTTCCCGATGGTGGCGAACTGTTTAGCATCTTCGTCAACGGAGAAAGTGTTCATTCGATCCGCAACGCGGCTGAAAATGACGCTTGGCAGTTTTACATTTTGCCAGGCATTGACGATCGCACCGCAACGGTACGCTTCGTTTACTCAGTCAAGGGCGAGAGCCTTACCAATCTTCGCCTGACCGGACCGCTCTTGAACGTTCCGCTAGAGAACATTCGCTGGAACGTCATCGCGCCCAGAGGGTTTGAGCTGCTTAGCAATGACGGAAACCTCGAATTGGTTACCGTCGATCGACTCGCGAGTGACGCAGAATATGATCGCGAATCCTATTTGTCGCAGGTCTCGGGAAAACGACAAGTTCAGAAGCAACAGGCAACGAAGCTGCTGGAGCAGGCGAATCAATTGCTGCAAGAGGGACAACAGACCAAGGCGAGGCGAGCGCTCAACAGCGTCGCCAATCAGTATGGCCTGGACGCTGCGTCCAATGAAGATGCGAGAGTGCAACTGGAGAATTTGCAGACTCAGCAAGCCATCGTCGGACTGAATACCCGCCGTCAACGATTGTTCCTGTCCAACAGTTTGGCGGACGTATCGCAAGTCGAGAATGAACAGATGATGCAGGCTGCAGCCGGCAACCCGATTCTGCAGCAAGAGCAATTGAACTTCCGTCCTCAGCAGTTGAGCCAATTGTTGCGAGGTAACACGAGCGAGGACAACGCTGTTTTACAGCGAATTGCGGGGCGTTTGGTCCAGCATCAGCGTTCCACCGAACCGGCTCCTCAAGCGATCATAATCAGTTTGCCCGAAGAGGGCGGTTTGTATGAATTTTCTCGAACGGTGCAGGTTTCAGAGAAGGCTCCGTTGGAACTGGAGTTGTCCCTGGCATCCGAGCACGATCTTCCTCAGTGGCGAGCAGCTTTGGCTGTTGCCTTGCTATTGTGTGTCGCGGTCGCTTTCGCCTTCCACAGGCGTGACGACCAAGGGGAAACGAGCGCCCCTGCCGCAACCACCTAGCGTGGACGCAAAGCCAAGGAAGCTTTGTTGAATTTTATTTTGTGGCCGCGGTTCCTTCGTGAACTGGGGCCACGCATTCTGGTTGTGACCGGTCCCAGCCCAGATTTGACGTGGTGTCAGGTCTATCTCTCTGGTGCCGGCGCGTACCTTTGGCTGCACGCAGTTTCATTGCGAGGCGGAAACTGGTACATTCCTTGCGGCTTTTGGTCACGATTCTGGGAGCATTTTGTAGCCGAATCCCAAAAGCGAACGTTGCAGTTCACTCGCCCGAGTCGCTGCACTTTACCAGACGAACTCGCACCCTTGTCACCGCTGCTTTCATCATGTCCCAATCTGAACCCATTCACTTAGCAATCGATCTTGGAGCTTCTAGCGGTCGAGTGCTCGCTGGACGTATTGACGAGGATGGAATCTCATTTGAGGAGGTCCACCGGTTTGTCAACGGAGGCATGCACCTGGGGGAGCGGCTGGTTTGGAATCTGCTCGGGCAATGGGCACAGGTTTCCCAGGGGCTGAGCATGGCGGCCAGCAAGTATGGGGAGAGAATCCAGACCGTTGGAGCCGACACCTGGGGCGTCGACTACGTTTTGCTGGATCGCCAGGACGACTTGGTCGGACCATGCCTGCACTACCGAGACGCTCGCACGCGCGGGATGGTGGATCGCGCTTGTGAGATCATGCCCCGCAGCGACATTTTTGCGGCGACTGGAATTCAGTTCATGGAGATTAACACTCTGTGCCAGTTGCTCGCCATGCGTGAGGAAAACTCGCCGCAACTAGACATCGCCGAGCGTTTTCTGATGGTGCCTGACTTTCTGCATTGGCAACTGACCGGTGAGAAGGTCAACGAATACACCGATGCGTCGACGACCCAAATGCTGGATCCCACGACGGGTAAGTGGAACAAGGCGCTGCTAGGCGCAATGAAGATTCCGGATCATCTATTTTCAGATCCTGTCGCCCCAGGAATGGATATGGGCTCGGTTCGTCCCCGCATTCAGCGAGACACTGGTTTACATGGAAACTGCAAAGTCATCCTGCCGGCGACCCACGACACAGGGTCCGCCGTACTTGCCGTACCAGCACACTCTTTTGCTCCAGAGAAGCCTGATTGGTGTTACATCAGTTGTGGCACCTGGTCCTTGATGGGAGCGGAACTGAATCGCCCTGTTTTGAGCGACGCCTGCCAGGAATTTAACTTCACTAATGAAGGCGGCGTGCAAGGCAGTATCCGCTTGCTGAAAAACATCTCCGGCCTGTGGATCGTCCAACAGTGTCGAGAGCAATGGAAACGCGAAGGGCATGACTGGAGCTGGGATAGAATGATCCAGATGGCCGAAAGTGCAGAAGCCATGATTTCGGTCATCAATCCGGACGACGAGCTTTTTGTTGCACCGGACAGCATGCCTGAGGCAGTTCGCGAATATTGCCGTCGAACGGGTCAGACGGTGCCCGATAGCGAAGGAGCGATTATTCGATGCGCGCTTGAAAGTCTTGCGCTACGTTACCGAATGGTCCTTGGCAATCTGGAGCAATTGGTCGGCAATGAAATGAAGACAATCCACATGGTTGGTGGAGGCGTTCAAAACAGGATGTTGTGCCAGTTTGCCGCGGATGCGTGCCAAAAAACGGTTGTGGCTGGTCCGGTCGAAGCAACGGCGATTGGCAATATCATGATGCAAGCCATCGGATCTGGCCGGCTGAGCAGCATCGCCGAAGCTCGACAATTGCTCGCCAATTCATCTGGAATTGCAAGATTCAACCCAAAGCCACTTGGCCGTTGGGACGAAGGCTTCGAGAAACTGCAGCGGCTCACAGCAAGCCATTAGAACCGAAAACCAGGCAACTCATCTATTCATCGTACGACTTCTCCAAGGCACCGAAAATTGTACTTTTGAGTTACCCTGTACCGAAAACCGCCTTGCCGCACAAACGGCTCGCCAAACAAAACGTGCCGAGCGAACTCGCTACGCAGCCGACACTAGCCGACGTCATCTGCCACCAAACCGTGGAAGCTCAGCGGAAACGGCAATCCAGCCCTTGTTCTTGGAAAAGAAAACGGCAAACTGCATTTCTCGCGCCCGATTAGCACGGCGCCACGGCCAATTTCAGGTAGCCGAGCGCGGCCGACAACCACGGGGCGGTGCCCGGACCACCCGCATAGGAGATACTGGCTTGGGCTTGTGCAATTGAATTGAAGTTCTGCGCTCGAGCGCAATGAAAATGTTTGAGAGGGAACCAACTGCGTGAGTGTTGTGAATATTGAGGGGGTCACCAAATCGTATGGCAAGCATACTGCTGTTAACGATTTGTCGCTGACTGTACCGCAAGGATCTTTGTACGGATTTATTGGACCGAATGGTTCCGGCAAAACGACTACGATTCGAATGATCTTGCGGATCATCTTGCCAGACTCCGGTCGGATCACCGTCCTCGGCAGCGACCATGCTGCTGCGGCCAACGACGCGGTCGGCTACCTGCCCGAAGAACGTGGGTTGTATAAAAAACTCTCCGTCAAGCGAATGCTGCTCTACTATGCTGAGTTGAAAGGCATGTCGAGCCGGGATGCTGCAGATGAAGCGAAAAAGTGGCTCGAGCACTTTGAATTGGCTTCTTGGGCGGGGAAGAAGATCGAAACGCTGTCCAAGGGCATGAGCCAAAAGGTGCAGTTCATTGCTTCCATCATTGCTCGGCCCCAAATGATCATTCTGGATGAACCGTTTTCGGGCCTTGATCCCGTCAACGCCGAAGCCATCCGTGCGGCAATCCTGAAGCTGCGCAATGAAGGAACGACCGTCATCTTTTCGACACACGATATGGAAGTCGCCGAGAAGATGTGCGACAGCGTGTTCATGATCTTCAAAGGCAACAAAGTCCTGGACGGAACCATCGCCTCAGTGAAAGCCCAGTACGGCGCTGATTCGATTCGCTTGCGCTGGGACGGCAATCGGTCACAACTGGGCGCCGTCGATGGAATCGGCCGAATCGTTGATATGGGAAGCTACCAAGAAATCCAACCCAGCGGCGATCCGCAGCAAGTCTTGAAGCAACTCGTTGAACTTGGCAACGTGCAATTGTTCGAAATCGCACAACCTTCTTTGCATGACATCTTTATTCGCATCGCTGGTCCGGATGCACAAGCAGCTACATCGAAGAGTCAAGAAGGAGCACTGGCATGAATAAAGTCCTTACCGTTGCAAAAAATGAGTACTTAATTGCCGTGACCAGCAAGGCTTTCTTGCTGGGGGTCATCATGATGCCAATCTTCATGGGCGGAGCCGGTCTGGTTCAGTATCTCACGAAGGATCAAGTTGACCTCAGCGATCGCAAGATGGCCGTCGTTGATCAAACTGGCAAGATGTACAGTGCTCTGGAGGAAGCAGCCAAGGCTCGTAATGAGTCCGAGATTTTTGCGAGTTCCGATTCTGATAGTAAAGGTGCAAAGACGCAGCCTGCCTACAGCCTTGAGAAGATCGAAGTCGACGAAGATACCGACTTGGAAGCTCTCCAGCTTGAGCTTTCTCAGCGCGTCAAGAAAGGTGAATTGTTTGCATTCTCCATCATCAGCTCAGACGTGTTTGAGATCGGAAAAAGCGGGACAGTCGCCTATTACTCGCAAACACCGAGCTACCAGTCATTGGCCAATTGGCTGCGTGACACGGTGAACGCGAGAGTGCGAGCGTCGAGAATCAGTGATCTGAACATTGCCCCCGAGAGCGTCGCAGCTCTATCTAGCTTCACTCCTGTTAAGCAATTCGGACTGGCCGAAAAGAAGGACGACGGCAAGGTCGAGAAGGCTGAAGAGCAGGATCGCTTGCTGACTTTCGCAGTCCCATTCGCTGGACTGATGCTGATGTTCATGATGATTATGTCCGTCGCGCCAGCCATGCTGAACAACGTGCTGGAAGAAAAGATGCAAAAGATTTCAGAGTTTCTCGTCTCGTCCGTTTCTCCTTTCCAATTGATGCTGGGCAAGCTAACCGGGGCCGTCGCCGTCGGGTTAACCCTGAGCGCCATTTACTTGGGAGCAGCCTATGGACTGGCGAGCTATTTCGAAGTGTCTGATAAAGTGCCGCTGAGCATATACGCTTGGTTCGTATTTTATCTCTTCATCGCATTGATCATCTTCGGATCGATCTTCTCGGCCATTGGAGCAGCCTGTACGGAAATTCGCGACGCACAAAGCTTGATGACGCCAGTGATGATGTTGGTCATCATTCCCATGATGTGCATGGGGCCGATTTTGAATTCACCATCAAGCTTCTTTGCCAAAGCCGTGTCGCTTTTCCCACCTGCAACTCCGATGCTTATGTTTGCTCGAATCGCCATGCCGCCGGGACCCGCCACTTGGGAGATTGTTCTCGGTACGTTCCTGACGATCGTATTTGCCCTGTTCTGCGTGTGGGCCGCGGGCAAGGTCTTTCGAATCGGCATCCTTTCACAGGGGCAGGCTCCCAGCTTTGGCAAGCTGATTCAGTGGGTTTTGACAAAGTAGCCCCCAGCTTCGGTCCAGGTATGAGCGTTGTACGGCTCGCGTCGATGGCAGCATCGCGCGAGTCGTAACGTTTCTGCGTTCTATTTGCGTAGTGGCACGCCTGCTCAGAAAGCTGTGTTTCTACTTGACCACGGACCGATCATTAGACGAGTCAGCCTGTCTCGCTGCTCCATCAATGCGTTCGCGCAACGACCAATCTCCGGTAACGATCCTCCGACAACGGAGTTCCGTCGCCTGAGAACGACGAGACATGACGGGCAATGCGGGCTGCAAAGCAGCTTATCTCCCGCGAGCTGACGCGTAACTACTGTACCGATCCGAAAGTTCGGGCCAATCTGAGCCCCGATGAAGAAGCACGTTTTCTCCGAATTCGCCCCGCATGCCGTGATGGCTGCATCAGCGACTCATTCGGTGCTTTCGGAATGACGAAGTCGTGTGACAATTCGTGGAGACAATCGAATGGGCAAGAAGGATACGTATCGTATCGTGACGCGTGGTAGTGATGGGTCGATGCGGATCCGTGACTTTCCTGATCCTGATGCGATTTTGAAAATGCACACGCAGATCGGGGTCGACGACAGCAGTGCCGATCTAGCCCTGAGAGGCATGCCGGTCTTCCGCGGCCTGATAGGCCCACTGCCCGAGGGCAAGAACATTGTCCGATACGAGTCGCCAGAAGTCTTCGAAACCGTTACGAAAGAATGGGGCAATGCCAAGGTGAAACGTCGCCGCCGACGCACCGCCGCCCCTGAGCCAATTGCGGCGGAAGAGCTAGAGGCAGCCGAAGCATTGACGCCTGAAGCCGCAGCCTCAGAAGTAACTGCTACCGAAGTCTAGAGCGTTTCAAGAGAAACACACTAGACAGCGTGGTAGAGGGCTACCCTTGTGCGTCTAGAACTTCCAACGCAGTTCCATGCGTGAACCGAACAGATCACGCGAGTTGCGCAGTATGCCAGCCATGTGATCCGTTCGGAAGATCCACGCATTGTTGAGCGGCTTTTGATAACGCATTCCGATCGCGTACTGATCGCCCGATGCGTTGCGAAATTGCTGACTGCCGTTGGCCGAGAGTGCAGCAAATTCCAAAATCAGTTGGTGATCAAAATTGCTGCCTAGCATGTTGATCCCTGCTGCGGCTCCGACCGTGTTGACGCCGGTCGGGTCGAGGGTTGGGTATCCAGTCAAACCGTCGGTTTCGAAGTTGATTCCCACATTGTTCAGGACTCCGCCAGCGATCCCCGCTCGGGCCAGACTCTGCGTTCTCCCTTGTCCGTAAAAGAAGTTCAGGTACGGAACTAGTGTATTGGGTTGTTTCGAGATCAACGAATTTTCAATCAACAGTAGGTGACCGTCGGCCGTTCGCTGCCCGCTAGGTAGTGACTGTCCAAAATTGGTGATGAAGCGAACGCAGTTTGATACGCGGTGGAAATAGCGCCGAGTGAACGCGACTGCCAAATTGTTGTACGAACGGTGTCCACCTACGTCGTCATGCACGAAAGCGTAGTTGACTTCCAAGTACCCATCGTATGCTTCGATGAACCAGGCGGTTCCAAAGAACTCTGCCGCGTTGTTGTCACCCGCAAATGCATCCGAGGTCACTTGATCGGAAGCCCAGAATACGGTCGCATCAAAGTTCGACCAGTCGAGCAGGCGGCTGTGTCGCGCTGGCAAAGCTGCTGCGGCGCCGATAACGTTGTCGTTTGCCCAGACGCCGTTTTGGTAGAACAATGGCAGGAACCCGAACGAAAACGGGAGGTCAAACGTCGACTCGGTGCCACTCAAACCACCCGCGATCGATCCGAGGTCGCCTTCAAAGAACAGCGTATCGAAACGCATGTCCATCCCGTTGACGAATTCGACACCGTCGGAAAAGTCGAGACGGGTAAAATCTCCAGCTCGGTCAAGCGGCCCCATGAATGCGTGGATACGTTCCGTAGCAGTGATCTCGAGATCCATGTCCAAATTCAATCGTGATGCCCAAACATCATTGTTGGAGTTCGCGTTGCGATTGATGGCTACCGCGGTGCGGAAGTCCCCGTAGACCATGAAATGCGGCATCACCAAGTTGGTCGCTCCGAACCAATTTCGCGCTGGCTTATAGATGCCCCCCGTGTAAAGCGGTCGACCAAGTTCGATCAGTGGCCGCTGGGTAGGCACCGCCCGCTTGCTCCGATAGATGGCCCCTTCGGCGTGTGGATCGAGAGGATTCGTGATGATGGGCTGCGGTTGAAATGCGCCGCCATGAAAGGGGACTTTCGTCGCCAAGGCATCGTAGTGCGTCGGGGAGTGCCCCGTGTAGGCTTGACCAAACGACACGTTGCCATCGTACTTGAAAGAAGACTCTGCACCCTTCTTGGCTTGTGGCATGGAGGATTGCGGAGCGGTGTTCGGTGCCCCGGTGTTCGGTGCAGCGTTTCTCGCCGGAGCGTTTGTGGCTGTGACGCTTTGCGGGGAGCCGACTGATGAGCTGGTATCGCTGTGGCCAAGCAACTCAGGAGGCAAAGCATCCAAGGGATTGAAGGCGGGACCGCTGGGATCAGGCGGGATCAGAGGTCGTCGTCCATCAGTAGTCGGTCGCGGTAGTTCTTGAGTCTGAGTCGTTTGACCAGCCCCAGCACCAGCCCCTTGCTCGGCGCCGCCAAGTCTCGCTGTTGGCAATGCAAGATCCGCGAAGTCGGCGGCAGACAGCCCTTGCTGCTGCGTTGCAGACGGTGCCGTGACCAGGATGGAACGCGTTGCGTCGAGTCGCGTGGGAACATCCGCTTTTTCGAGCACGCTCTTTGCCCCGGGCGTTTTCGCATCAAACACCGGTCCACTGGCCGTTTGAACGCGAGGCACAGGCTGGGCTGAAGGAACCGTTGGGAACTGACGTTCAACTGAAATCGTACCCGGCGGGCTGAGCGGTCGAGCTCCAGGTAGCTGGCCCGCAGGACGAGCAAACGACATTCGCCGTGACGGCTGTGATGCAGGAATTTGTTTCTCTTGAGCTGTTGCGGCGCGCGGCGATAGAACTGCCAATGCAGTCAGCGCGATCAAAACAACTCGGAAACGGAAAAGCATCAGAGGACCTTCTGACCAAGGGCGGTATTCGGGAAAGCAAATCAATCGAAGCTAGTAAATCTCGAACTCGACCGCCGACTCATGCAGATCGAGCGTGTTTTCGAGCATGCGGCGTTGCATTTCAGGTGTCGCGTCACAAAACTTCATGAAGTAGATCGGTTCCATCCGGCTTCTTAACCGCACACTCAATCGGTAGCGGCCTGGCTGTTGGAGCAATTGCCCTGGCACACTGTATTTCGCCTTTCGCGAACCCAGCGGCGGCAGCGATTTCTGTTCCATGCGAATGAACGGAGGGTGATTGAGCACTGAAAACGGAATCGGGCCTGGTCGTAGGAAGGGAAGCTGGTCAATGTCGACGTTGACCGGCAAGTACATCTCGCGGTCGGGGCCTTTGACGCCGGTTGTGATGAACTGCGTTTGCAAGTTGAATAGCTGGCGGTCAGGTTCGATGCGCCGACTCGTTACGTACTCGGAGTGCTGGTTTGCCAAGTCGCCGTTTGGATCGAGGTACCCCGACTCCCAAATGCGACGCCCATCCGGCCCCGTCAGCGCGACGTTGAGCCACAGTTGCGGTTGAGCGCCCAGCGAGCCACTTGGGTTATTGTGACCTTCACTCATGTTGGTGACGACATAATGAAAATACAATTCTGCGCCGCGCCTTGGCTTTGTCTTGTAAAAATAGGGACCGTCGATCTTCGAGCCAGCTTCCATGACCTCGATGGCCGAAGCCTTCTTGATAGCCGCCAACTTCTGATTGTCATCGATAACTTTGCGTGCATCGCGTCGTTCATCGGCACTCGACCAACAAGCCGGAAATTGACAGTAGATTTGCTTGTTAGCCAGCGCCTTTTCAAATGCGTCTGTCCCCCAGCCTGCTCGCCAATCAAACTGCAACCATTCGTCGATTGTCCAGGCAAGTGCCTTTTCGTTTAGAGGGAAAAGCCCCGGGTGTGCGATTGGGTTGTTTGGTCCATAGAACAGATGGTTGGCATGCTTGCGATACGGCGTGACCCATTTGCCACTCATCTCGGCTGCCGGCGCGACTGCATAACCTTGCGCTTTGCCAGGGACGAGTCCCATGTGGCAGTCCTGACAGCTAATGCCCTTTTTGCAGGCCGGACTGGCTCGGTACTGAGCCCAAACGACTTCCAATGCAATTCCCGGATGCACCGCGACTTGATGACAGGGCTGACAGAATTCACTCTTGGAGAGTTGTTCGAACTTGATACCTTGGAAGTGGATTTCCTGGCCCGGCTTCTTGCTGTTCGGATCTAGCTTGATCTTGTACTCGTCTTTCTTCGCGATGGCCTCAGCAACCCCAGCGCCACCGATGCCGCCGTATACCGGAGCCTGCAATGGCCCAGGTTCAATGCGCCGTTCTCCGTGCACACGCCCGTAAGCCTCTTTAACTCGGTGGCAAGCAACGCAGGTGACGCCTTCGCGAAAGACTTGCGGGCCGTCCAAGATCGATCCGCTTCGTGGATAGTCCAACTGAGTGGCGACAGGTGCGTGGCAACGAACGCAGAAGGTTCCGATGGTTCCTTGGGATAGATCCGTGATCTTCTGCTCGAACTTATGAAACATCGGCGAAATGGATGCGTAGGCGTGTCCGCTGCCGCGCCATTCGTCATAAATCCGCTCGTGGCACTTGGCACATTTGTGAGCCGAAGGATAGAGCGAATCTGCAAATGCCTCAGCGTGTGGATCAACGCCATCTGGATAGTCACTTGCCTTGGCGTCATCCATGGCTTTGTGCGGATTCTTCATTCTTCCTGCAGCAGGCCCCAGCCCGGCCAGCGGATCGTCTTCGCCGTCCGTCGTATCACCACCGAGAAGACCACCAAGAAGATCATCGCCGCCAAGTAGGTCATCACCGGAGCCACCCAGCAAATCGTCTGCATTGGCGCCAGAAAGAAGCTTCCGTGTCGCCGCAGGATAGGCTTTGAGCATTTCTGTACGGGTTCGGGACACTCTCCACGGGACCGGCGACGCTTGAGTTGCATTTCGTGGCGTCGTTTGAATGCCGCCGTTAGTCGTCATATGGCCGTGCGGGTTGCCCGGCGATGCTACTGGCGCAGTGTTCAGCGGCGGAGGAGTCAACGGACGGACATT
>CAYPLE010000016.1:0-35309 GCA_964411445.1 uncultured Pirellulaceae bacterium | reverse complement strand
GAGAGACCGCTTGTTTGCACCGGTGGAGGGGCGATCAAGCCGGGAGCTTGCCAGAGTTGCGGCGGACGGCTTGGCTGAGTCGCCTGGCCTCGAGCCGTATCAGGCAACACAGCTAGGCAAAGCAACGAAGCGACGATCGCGCCAAAAATGATGCTGGATGAGCGCAGGCGCGCATACCCGTGCATCGAGCGTCGTTGAGTCGCTGTTTGCAAACGCCGGGCTGCATTCATCGGGTTACACTCATTGGTTGCGATACAAACGTCGGAATCTGGGCGGACCGTGAACGAATTGATCCAAATCGAGCTCACAGTCGGAAGTTCCCCGGTCGGTGGCCGATGCATCGGCCCCATAGGCGACCGCAGAGCTTAGCGCATTGATAGCTTTCGTCCTCGCGGCAGACGTCCCTCACAGGACCTATCGGCAGGCGCCGTCAGCATAACCAGCACCAACGGTACGGACGGAGAAGGCAACGCAAGCTACCTATTTTCAACCGGCTGGGCGGTTCGATTTCGCAAAGCCGAGCGAGTACTCGGCAAGAAATTCGCGAAATGCTTGGACCAGTTTGCTTTGAAAGCGATACGGATTCCAAACCACCGCCAACGTTCGGATTGGTTTCCCGCTGTGAAGCGATCGATAGACGCGTCGCTTGCTTTGGTCGAGCCGTCGAGCCATGGCAGGAATCATCGAAATACCATGGGACAGCGAAACAAGTTCCTGGACCATGGCAAGCTGGCTGGTGCGTTCGACGGCAACTGGTTGGAAAGCACGCTGCCGACAAAACGAGACGATGTTGTCTGACAGGCAGTGGGCTTCATCCAACAAAACAAAAGGAAACGGCTCGACGTCCCGTAGCGAGATGCGTTTCTTGGATGCAAGCGCATGCTCCGGAGGCAGTACAAGCAGTAGCTCTTCGGTGAACAGCTCTTCAACGTCCAGGTGCTTAGCAGGAACTGGCAAGGCTACCACAGCCAAATCCACTTCGCCTTGAGCGCAGGACTTCAGCAGCACTTCTGTCGTACTCTCATGCACAATGACATTCGCATTGGGAAAGGCATCGGAAAACTGCCGCAGCGCGTCTGGTAGGAAGTAGGGGGCTACTGTTGGAATGGCACCAATCCGCACCCGTCCGCTTTGACCATCGTCGGTGATTTCAGCCGCAGTGTCCTCGAGGATCCTGAGCACTTGTCGTGCACGAGCTTGAAGCAACGTGCCAGCGTCGGTCAGGACCACCGTTCGCGACTTGCGCTCCAGAACTGGTTGCCCAAGCTCCGCTTCTAACTTCTGAATGGAACGACTCAGTGCCGGCTGCGAAATGCGCAGCAGCTCGGCCGCTCGGGTGAAATTCCCCTGCTCAGCCACGGTTAAGAAATAGCGAAGCTGGTCCAATTCCATTGGATGCACCTTTTCGTTCGTTTGATAACGCTGTGCGACGTGCCGGTTGGTCGCAGCCTGGGTTTCGCCAATTTATAGGAAACCTAACCAACAATGCGTGGAGTGCATAGTACATAGTACCACAATGCATTGGATTTATTGACGGCACATGACAATAGTTACAGTGCAATCGCGCCTTGGATCTCTAGACGAATCAAAGCCCCCACCAAAACCCCTTCGAACAGGATGAAGATGATGAAAACAAAATTGAAGCAAGCCCTTAGACGCAAAATAGCTCTGGCAATCGGGGCGACCGCACTCTCGGCCCTCGCGCCGTCTCGTTCTGTACTTCACGCTCAGCAGTCATATGCTCCAACAACCACCGCAGCGGCAGACATCAGCAAGTGCCCCGTGATTGGCGGCACCATGCGTCCAGCTTCCGAGCGTAACACTGCCAATGGCGCAATGTCGAATCGCGACTGGTGGCCAAATCAATTGCGGTTGGACATCCTGCATCAACGGACTCCGCAAGGGAATCAGGTTGGAAGCCCCCTAGGTGGCGACTTTGATTACTCAGCAGAATTCTCCAAACTCGATCTTGATGAGCTACGCACCGATTTGAAGAAGCTAATGAGCACCTCACAAGATTGGTGGCCAGCCGACTACGGGCACTACGGACCTTTCTTCATCCGCATGGCTTGGCACAGTGCTGGAACGTATCGAATCACCGACGGACGAGGCGGCGCGTCGAGTGGAACGCTTCGCTTTGCACCTCTGAACAGTTGGCCGGACAACGCGAATCTGGACAAGGCCAGAAGGCTGCTATGGCCCATCAAGCAGAAATATGGCAACCAGATCTCCTGGGCCGACCTGATGGTTTTCACAGGCAACGTCGCATTAGAATCCATGGGCTTTGAAACATTCGGATTCGCCGGTGGTCGCGAAGATGTTTGGCAAGCTGAGTCGGATGTGTACTGGGGACCGGAATCGGAGTGGTTGGGCGATAAACGCTATAGCGAAGATCATGAACTAGAAAACCCGCTGGCTGCCGTTCAAATGGGACTGATCTATGTCAATCCAGAGGGCCCAGGAGGCAAACCAGATCCACTCGCAGCAGCACAGGACATTCGCGAGACGTTCGGCCGGATGGCGATGAACGACGAAGAAACGGTCGCGTTGATTGCTGGGGGTCACACATTCGGGAAGGCCCACGGAGCTGCCAGCCCCGAAGGGAATGTAGGTCCGGAACCGGAATCCGCCCCAATCGAAGCTCAAGGGCTTGGCTGGATCAATTCGTATGGTTCAGGCAACGGGGCTGACACGATTACTAGCGGTTTAGAAGGAGCATGGACGTCAACGCCAACGCAGTGGTCCAACGGCTACTTTGAAAATCTGTTCGACTACGATTGGGAGCTTGTCAAGAGCCCGGCCGGTGCATGGCAGTGGACTCCCAAGGGCGAAGCCGCAGAAGGCACTGTCCCGGATGCGCACGACAGTTCTCGCTCGCATGCTCCCATGATGTTCACAACCGACGTTGCATTGAAAGCTGATCCGGCTTACGAAAAGATCTCACGCAGGTTCTACGAGAATCCAGACCAATTTGCCGACGCCTTTGCACGTGCATGGTACAAACTGACGCACCGAGACATGGGCCCTGTATCCAATCTCCTTGGAACAGAGGTGCCCGAGGCACAAGTCTGGCAGGATCCAGTCCCCGAGGTTGATCACCAGCTCGTTAGCGACAGTGATGTCGTTGCGTTGAAAGCAGCAATCCTCAAGACTGGCCTGACCACTTCTGAATTAGTGTCCACCGCTTGGGCATCCGCATCTACGTTCCGCGGAACGGACCTTCGCGGCGGTGCAAACGGGGCGAGAATTCGCCTGGCGCCGCAGAAGGATTGGCCTGTCAACCAGCCGGCCCAATTGCAAAAGGTATTGGCCGTTTATGAGAATGTGCAGCAGCAGTTTGCGCAACACAAAGGGGATGGTACGAAGATCTCTCTAGCCGATCTCATTGTTCTCGGCGGGAATGCTGCTGTCGAAACCGCTGCACGCCGCGGCGGCTACAATATCACCCTTCCTTTTTCGCCAGGGCGAACTGACGCCACAGCAGAGATGACTGACGCGGCTTCCTTTGAATACTTGGAGCCCAAGACCGACGGCTTCCGAAACTATTTCGGCGACTCGCATGACCGCCCGGCTGAAGAACTCCTAATCGAAAGGGCTCATCTCTTAACACTAACTGCTCCCGAGATGAGCGTGCTCGTTGGTGGGCTCCGTGTCCTGGGTGCAAACGCTGGTGAAGGCCCCGTTGCTCAACTGGGGGTCTTCACGAAACGGCCAGGAACATTGTCGAACGACTTCTTCGTCAATCTCCTTGACATGAGCACCCACTGGAGGCGGTCGCCAATGTGCGAGCATTTCTACGAAGGCCTCGACCGCGAGTCCGGCGACGTAAAATGGATGGCCAGCCGTGTCGACTTGGTATTCGGTTCGAACTCACAGTTGCGAGCCATTGCAGAGGTTTACGCCAGTAGCGACGGCGAGCAGAGGTTCGTAAACGATTTTGCCGCTGCGTGGACGAAGGTAATGCGGCTCGACCGATTTGACTTGGAATAGCACGATCGGGCCCAGCACGATGCGGCCCAGCGGGCAAGAATCATCGGCTTCGTGCTGATCGAACGGATGATCAACCACCGAATGCCTCTCGCAAGACTCTCGGCGATTTCGTATCCCGAGAGTCTTTTTTTCCTAAGCAGCACATTTTCCTGGGCAGCCGATAGAGTGGCACGCTGTAGACAAGGCGCGAGTTACACCCAACGAACGCAGGCTCAAGCAGGCGCAGAAACGCTACCGGGGCTTGAACCGTTCTAGTTGTCAACTGCCTTTTCGGGCAATGGTGCCTTGCGAAAGCCCTCGATATTGGATGTCGGCAAAATGTCGCGACGCGGCAAAAAGTGCCGTGCGGAAACAAGCGTCACAATGCGGCCCGATTGCACGCACTCGCCGCGTTGATTAATCAACTTCCGAGTCCAAAGCACCTCGCCACTTTTGCGCCCCTTTGGCGAAATCGCTTCCACCGTGGTCTCAACGCAAACAGTGTCGCCAGCAAACATCGGCCGTTGAAACTGCCAGTCCTCAATGCGAACAAATGCAAGTGTTCGGACTCGAGGACATGTGCTGCTTAGGCCAGCCATGAAAGAAAGACCTAGCAAGCCATGTGCGATGGGCCGACCGTAAGGAGTGTTGGCTGCGTGCTCGAAATCGGTGTGCAAAGGATCAAAATCGCCAGTCAAGCCAGCGAAAGCACCAATGTCACTCTCCAACAGCGTCCGAGCGGGGCTTTTCCAGCTATCACCCGGCGTCAAATCTTCGAGATGCAAATAGTCAGCCATGCGGCGTGAATTCTCCGACGAGGCAGCCTGCGCTGCGAGAGTTTTTCTGTCTCATAGGCCTGAATATGACAATCCGCGAAAGTGACTAGGATTCACCCTCCGATCGCCAGCCCTGAGGATAAAGGCTTATGCGTCCTATCTCAAGGAAGATCGACCCAAGAAAGTCGGGATATTTACCCTTCAAGGGCCATTTCTGGTAATTTACAATGCCAGCAATACGGCCGGCTCCTCAAATTGGGCTAGAAGGTCCGTCGCGCCAGCGGGGCAGTCGAACGAACGGACCAGCCAATCCAAGGCTCAACCGAAGCGATGATTTCTCCTCATTCTGCACTGCTTTCAGTCGTCGCAATCAAGTCCCTCTGATCAAGTTGTCGGTGACAAGTTGATCAACCGCAGCAGCGATGCATCATCCGATACGCATTGCCCTACCGTACAGCAAGCGAAACGCTTACCATACGCATGGAAAAAAACTGTAGTAGACTCGCTCAAAGGCGAGCAGATTGCGACCTCGAGCGTTTTGAATTTCTCAGCCGCTGGGGCCAGATCCGACATCTTGAAAAGTAGAACGAGGACCGGAGCGTCATGGCAGGCGAAACCAAGGTAAATCCTGTTGAGGTAATTAAGGCCGACAGCGCACTGCTGCGTGGCACTATCGCTGATGATTTGCAGGATGATAGTCCTCAGTTTGCGAAACCAAATACCCAACTGCTGAAGTTCCACGGAACATACCAGCAGGATGATCGGGATGCTCGAAATAAGAAGGACGGCGAGGGCAAGTCGACCAAGCAGTTCAGCATGATGACACGGACGCGGATTCCTGGCGGTCGCCTAACCAGCGAACAGATGATCGCGCACCTGGATATCTGCGACACTCTCGGCAATGCGACCTTGAAATGCACCACCCGACAGGCGCTGCAATTGCACGGAATCTTGAAGGGCGACCTGCGGGAAACGATTCAAAAGATCGATGCAGTTCACCTGAGCACGCTAGCAGCATGCGGTGACGTGAATCGAAATGTAATGTGCTGCCCCGCGCCACTGAAGATCGACGTCTACGATGTATTGCTTCGTTTGACGGTCGCTCTGAAGGATCACTTGGCTCCCCAGTCCCGCGCTTACTACGAACTGTGGCTGAAAGATGATGCCACTGGCGAAAAAGAACTGGTCGGCGGTGGACAGCCTGAAGATGAGCCCATCTACGGGCCCACCTATCTTCCGCGGAAGTTCAAAATTGCTGTCGCGCTTCCAGAAGACAATTGCGTCGACATCTACACCAATGACCTCGGCTTTCTAGCCGTCGTTCGAGATGGCAAGGTCATCGGATACAACGTCAGCGTTGGTGGTGGCCTAGGAACCACGCCAAGCGCAAAGAAGACGTTCCCAGCTCTTGCCAAGCGAATGGCATTTTGCACTCCGGAGCAAGCTTGTGAAGTAGCTGAGGCTGTGGTGAAAGTACAACGCGACTTCGGGAATCGTGCTGACCGCAAGACTGCTCGCATGAAGTACTTGATTGCAGACAAAGGTATCGAGTGGTTCCGCGGCAAGGTCGAAGAGTACTTTGGACAAGCTTTGCCAGACTGCACTGAAGACGAAGTGCATGGTTTTGATGACCACATGGGATGGTTCCCACAAGGCGACGGCAAGTTTTTCTACGGCTGGAACGTTGAAAATGGCCGTTTGTACGACTCCGACGACCGCCGGTGGAAGTCAGCGATCCGCGAAATTTGCGCCGAATTGCACCCCGGTATCAACCTGACGGCTCACCAAAGCATGATCTTCACGGATCTAGCAGAGGATGATTTGCCCAAGTTGCAAGCGATTATCAAGAAACACAATTTGCCGCTCAGCGAGGAAATTTCGACCGTTCGCCGCTGGTCCATGGCTTGCGTTGCCTTACCAACGTGCAGCCTGGCTGTAACCGAAAGCGAACGGGTCATGCCAAAGTTGATGGATCAGTTCGAAGCAGAGCTTGCGAAACTGGGCCTCGAAAAAGAAGCCTTCACCGTTCGTATGACCGGCTGTCCAAACGGCTGTGCTCGACCGTACAACGCCGACATCGGCTTGGTAGGAAAGACCAAAGAAAAGTACACCATCTTCTTGGGTGGGCAACTACTCGGCACTCGCCTTGGTGCGGTGTATCAAGATGTTGTACATTTCGACGATATCACTTCAACCCTCGTTCCTGTCTTCAAGGCTTTTAAGAGTCATCGGGAAGACAAAGAAACGTTCGGCGACTTCTGTGCTCGCGTCGGAAACGAACAACTTGCGAAGTGGTCCGAGGAAATGCAGGCTGCATAAGCTGAGCCAGCACGGTCTTTGGCCTGCTTGCCGTCGAAAGACGCTTCGGCAGGTGCAGAGATACGTCAGCAAGGTCAACAATTCGCGTCGGTCGAGTACATTTGGTGCTCCACCGAGTGATGATCAGAGCGCTTCAGGGGCCGTCATTTCCGCGTCTAACTGAGCCTGTGATGTTGGCTCTAAACATTGCCGCTGTAATGCGAGATCAACTCGAGCGTATTTTGCTCCGGATCAGAAAAGAACAGCGCTCGAGCTTTCATGCGAGGAAACTCCGCTCGAGTTACCGCGATTCCTAGCTCCTCCAGTCGCGTCGCGTTGTCATCGTGCGTTTCGTCCAGAATCTCAAATGCTAGGTGATTCAAGGTCGAGGTTGCGGGGTTGTGCCCCGTGAACCGATGACGAGCATAAACGTGACGTTGGTAATCGATCAGTGCCAGTATCTGCCCGTGGCCTCCGCGGCCAAGTGGTGAATCCAGTTCGGTGATCGTTAAAAACGTGATCGTCGGTTCGCCGTCCGGATCCGGTTCCTCCGTCTCCAAGCTGACTTCACTGTGGAGCCCAAAACCAAGTACGGCAGTGTAGAACTCCCGCATCTTCGGCAGATCGACCACGCTCAATACTATTTCCGCAACGCCGGTGATGGACGGTAGACTGGTCACTTGAGCGGCTTCCAAGGCAACTGTGAACGCTTTAATCGAAACTTGGCTGACGATCCGCTTACCGGCTACAACTTCGGAACCGGACGTTTCGGCGGCGGCTTGTTCAGCATATTCGCTTGATCGTCACGTGGCGGACGAGGCGTGTTGTTGTTTGGATTAGGGCGGTTTCGAGCGGGCGGGTTCAGGTCCGTGAACGTCTCCTCCCACTTCCAACCAATCGGATTCTTGAGCTCCACCGAAGCCAGCAGTCCCCACGGAGTACCCTTGTGTTCCGTCGCTACACCTTGCAGAAGCTCGGTTGCCTTGGCTGCTTCCTTCTCAAGACGACTGCCGACAGAAATTTCCTTCGACGGTCGCAAAATCCAAGTGTTGTTCTTTTCTTTTTCGAATGCCATACCGCGTTTGGCTTTCGCAAGCATCGCGTTGTACGTTTCTGCGCGGACCTTGTGGGCAAGTACTGTGCCTAGGGCAAGATCGTAACCGGCAAGCCACCGGGGAGAAGTCTCTTTGTTGCGAGCTGCTTCACCAGCGACCAGGACGGATGATAAGCCGGCCAAACGTGGCTCGAGTCGTGCGGCCTCTCGCTGCGCGGCAGTTAGAGCATTTGCCAAAGCCGCATCACTTGTCTTCACGAAGCGTTGCGGCGGAACAGCAAGCGTGTCAATCCTGGCCATTCGAGCCGCTTGAATGAGTGTATTTCGCAGCGGGCTGTCGCTAATTCGCTTCATATATTCTTGGCTGGAAAGATAATCCGGCCGATACTTTTCCATCTTTTCTGGATCGAAAAAGTATTCAATGTTTGAAGCAAACGCATCCAACTCGCCCCGCCGTACACGCCGCTGCGTATTCCGATTGGGATGCACGGTGAAGTAAATACCGCCAGTTTCATAACAGAGCCGGCTCAGCGCGAACGGCCCAAAGCCTGAGTCGATAACGGGTTCTGCGTAGTAATTGCGTTCGTAGCCCAATTTCACTCGCTCGGGCAGAATCGATTCGGGGCCTTGGTCAACCTCTGCAAACGTTGGTGTTTGGTCAAAATTGGGGTCCGGGTCGACATATTTCACGTACGTTTTTTCGCGTCCGAATGGAGCTGGCACACCGACCACATAAACCGGAATGGCAAACTTACGACATTCGGCGATGGTTGCATCCAGCCCAACTTCATCGTCACCGCGTTCGTCTGACACGACAATGAACATGACGTTACGCTTGGGACCGAGCCCCGTTGATCCACTGCGATAGCGTTTGAATTTCTCGACGCCTTTATACACCGCCGAGAAGACTCGCTCGACTCCCGACGTGTCCATTTCAATGGAGTCAATCGCAGACCGCACCTCGTCAATATCGGCTGTCGGCTTTGCGGTCAGCAAATTGACGTTGCTGCCAAACGCGAAAACGCTGGTCAGCAGCGGTTCGTCAGCATCCTTGCGCTTCTTTTCTTCTTCCGTCCGTCCAAGAATGCCAAGCTCTTCGTAGATGCGGTCGAAACGATCGCGGATCTCTTGGCGTCGCTTCAGCAAGCTTCCCGATTGATCAAAGAACCAAACAACCAAAGTGGGACGATCTTCCATGGCCCGCAAAATCTCTGCGGTGATGCGATCGACGGCACCATCAGTCCCAGTAGTCCCAACTCCCGTCATCCCTTGGACCGCAACGTCGCTACGCGTAAGACCGACCGCTTGCTGGATTCGGTTCGTGAGCTGTATGGTCGGGATCTCGACTTCGGCCGTTTCGCTCGGCGCGGAAACTTCTGGGAGCTCAGCCAGCACAGGTGCAGCACTCAATGCCATGTCTGTCGACGAATCACTGTTGGCGCCAACTTCCGTTTCCAAGTTGTCCGATGGAGCGATTTGCTCGATAATCGAAACATCTTCCAGTTCGTCAATTGGCACCGATTCCAGGGCGAGCGGCTTTGACTGACTCACGATCACAAGCGGGAATACGGCAAGTGCCAGCAGCAAAACCGTGTGGAGCAAGATACTCAGCAATAGAGCTTGAGCGTCGGTGGCGGTGAGCCGTTGCCAGAAAGTCGGCTCAAATTCGTCCGAATCAAGCCTTTCGCATTCCAGCTCACTCGCGTCTGGATCATTCAAAACCTCTACTTCCGAGGCGGAATCGGCATCGCTACGCATGGAAATCTCCCTGAACCGCGGCCGGCCCCACGCCGGCAAAAAGCGGCTGAGGCGGTTTGTATTCGGTATCGATTTTGGTTGAATCCATGCGTTTCAGCACAACAATGCTCCATCCTGGCCTAAAATCCGCGAGCAGGAGCCCGAGGTACTGTAGTAGCGAATGCGAACCTCCATTGTACCCTGAATTTCGCTTTCCAACCAACAAACCGCCTCATCATCGCGGCCGTATGAACAGCTCTCTCGCCTGAAATCGACTCAACGGGACCACCCCCATGGGGTATTCGATGTTCAGGCCAGAAGTCTGGAGCGTTCACTCAATGACATTGCGCGAGCAAGTGTGGATTGCAGCGGCGAGCTGCTCGAGACCGTCGACCAGTCGCGGTCCAGGGCGGTTGAAATACGCGGAGCCATCCAGGACAAACACTCTCTCTTCGCGGACCGCTTGCAAACCGGACCAAACTGGATTGCCATCAAGAACGCTCATTTCCGAAACCGTACGCTCCCGAGAAAAACCACAACAGGCAACGATGACCACGTCCGGAGCCGAACGACCGATTTCATCCCAACTGAGTTGACGTGAAGCTTGCCCGGCACTGCCAAAGGGATCTATTCCACCGGCCAAATTGATCAACTCTGGATTCCAATGGCCTGCAGCAAACGGCGGATCGATCCACTCTAGCAAGAGCACTCGCCGCCGCGCGGCTGAACGAACAGACTGCTGAACCGCACGAATTCGTTGCTGAAGATCCTCGACCAGTTGGCACGCAGCGTCTTGACAATCCAGTTGTGTTCCAACGCGAATGATACTGTCGAGCACTCCGCCTAGCGTCTGGGCGGAGACATCGATGACCGTTGGACTTTCCAGCAAGTTAACCACCCGGTCCAGGTCCGATCTCCCGACTGCACAAACTTGACAAAGCGATTGCGTCAGCACGACATTCGGTTTCACTTGCTCTATGACATCGTAACAAATACTGAACAGGCCATTGTCGGATGCTTGCTCTCGCACCGCTGCGTCAATTTCCAAGCTCGACAGTTCAGGTGCAAGCTTCGTTCTTGTCGCTCTTGGTAAATCCGAAACGCGTCTTGGAAAATCACATTCATGCGACACAGCCACCAAGTGGTCGCCAAGCCCCAACGCGCATACGATTTCTGTAGCACTTGGAAGAAGCGAAAGTATCCTCAGTTTTGAATTCATCCTACCGCCTCCCCTCACCTGGCCGGTCGCTATCTAGCTTGCTCGGCCTGCTCTTCTAGTGCATTGGTGTGCTGGGCAACTTGCTTGGCTTGTTCGGATTTAGTTCCGCTGAACCAGTGGACGACCGCACAGGTTGTTGCTCCGTTAATCATGCATAGGAAAGTCATGAAGATCACAAGCTGCATTGCGTTGGAAACAGTACGGACGGCGTTGCCGCTTAACCCCATGATTCCCGAGACAACCAGGTCGTTACCAAAAAACAGCAGTAGAATCGGAATCAATGCACCGACACAGAAGGAACGTCGCGATGCTTCGGTACAGTTGATTGCCCAGCAAGTCATCGCGGAAATGGCGGCAAACACGGCAAGTCCAGCGATCAATATCGCCGGCGCTGAAACGAAGCTCGCAGATCCAACTACTTTTTGAGCAGCTTCAGGGAAGAAAATTGCCGCCGGGATACTCAAGATCACGATCGCGGCAGAAAAAGCACCGACTACTTGTTGGAACATGTTGGGTTGTATCCTATTTGTTCGCGCGATACGAGGCACGATGTTGCTCAATCAAAGCATTCGCATATTGTTGAGCAGGATATCATCTGTGCCGCTTCCGATCCACCAAAGAAAGCTAAAGCCGCTAGTGAAAGCCAGCCAAGTGATTCCGAACGCAAGGATGAACTTGATCGATTGGTGTGTCCCATACGAAAGCACTGACTGCTCCGGTTGAAGCGGATTGTATCTTACTTCAACACGTTCTGCACTCTGCAATTTCTGTAAAACCTTTTCATGCGTCTGCCTTGCGCTGCTATTTGCGTAGCCGTATGCAATAGTACTGCCGACAAATTCTTTACCGCCAACTGCATATTCATACTTGACGTCAACGCCGTAAGTGTTGCCATCACTGTCCGAATGCGTCGTCAGTTTGCATTCTCGGATCAATCCGACACAGGTTGGCCAAGCCGCAGCGTCGCGAGAACGCTTCCAACTTCGCAGGCCGTAGCCGAGCATGCAGAATCCTGCCACATAGAATAGTCCGAGGAATAATACTGGAAACCAAAAGCTCATCTTCATCGGCTACCTATCCAAGTGATCGTGGTTTGCAAGGTAAGGCGGATTTTCGGTCCAAAACGGCTATCGTAAATGGCTCCGCTTACAGATTCTATTTTACATCACTGCCGTAGCGGATCTGGCAAACTCGCGGGAGCACTGGCTAGGGTGTTGCTGATTGTTTGAGCCAACGTTGGTACGCTTCGCTGCACTTGGGACAAGCGTAAATCCTGGCGTGTTCTTGCGACGTAGGTAAACAGTAGCCGGTTCGGCGGGGCATTTGCGCGTTGGGGAAATAGAGTCGCCGTGCAACTTCCTCGACCTCCTCAAATTCTTCACCCTCCGCAAGTTCTTTCCCCTGTTCAACCGGGCCGACGGGCAATTGGGGCATCCCGTGAATCATTGTCACCAAGTGCTTGTTCATCGGCTCATGATGGATGGCACACACCGAACTTCTTCCTCGAGTAAAATCGATGACATACATCGCATCTACCACACGGGTGACTGCCAAAGCTGCGACGGCAACTACAGCGGCAAGCGCCGCGAGTGATTTTAGACTGAAGCGAAATCGAGGCATGGCGTTCTTCGAACCCTGCGTTTGCTGAGTGTGTCCAGCATATTCTAACGCATTGATGATCCTGCCGTGAACTAGCTTCTCGCATTTCGGCTACTGGCAGTTCCGCTACCGCTTGGCGAAATTCAAGTTGCTTGGTCCTGCTGAATCTTGGGCATGGCGATGCGTTCAACCATCGAACGCTTTACAATGCAGCGGGCTGAGTAATCCACTTTGAACAATCGATGCATCTATGACTGAAGAACATTCTACACCGCAGAACTGGAAACAGATTGCCGTTCGGCTCAGGACGGATTGCCTCGATCCGATCAAACAATCGTTGATCGGCAAGGATGAAATTATAGAAGTCCTCGGCGTTGCTCTCATTGCTGGAGAAAATGTCTTCCTTCTCGGCCCGCCAGGTACAGCCAAAAGTGCTTTGGTGCAAGAGTTGGCGTCCCGGCTGAAGGGCCAGAGTTTCGACTATCTGTTGACGCGATTTACGGAGCCGAGTGAACTGTTCGGCCCCTTTGACTTGCGGCGCCTACGTGACGGTGACTTGGTCACGAACACAGAAGGAATGTTGCCTGAGGCGGACTTCGTTTTCCTCGACGAATTGATGAACGCAAACAGTGCCGTGCTTAATTCGCTCCTCTTGGCATTGAATGAACGAGTGTTCCGCCGCGGCCGTGAAACGCGAAAACTGCCGATGCTGCTAGCTATTGGCGCAAGCAACCGCCTGCCCGACGATGACGCGTTAACCGCTCTGTTCGATCGGTTTCTCTTGCGCGTGCTGTGCGAGAATGTTGATCAGGAACGACTCAGCGAAGTCCTCACGGCCGGCTGGCGCCGGGAGCAACAAAAGCTGAACGATACGCAATTGGAGGTCGCGGATGTCGCCAAGTTGCAGGCGGTTGTCACTCAAGTAGATTTGCAGGCAGTTCGGATAGCGTATATCGACGCAGTTGGGCGTTTGCGCGACGCGGGCTTGCCGATCAGCGATCGACGAGCCGTAAGACTGCAGCGCGCCATCGCCGCAAGTGCCGTTGTCTGCGGTCGAGACCGTGCGACAGTGTCTGATTTGTGGGTCTTGAAGCATATTTGGGAATCACCAGCGCAGATCGAAACGATTGCGTCTCACGTGGATGCCATTATCGCCGAACATGGCGATTCGTCAGCTAGTACAACTGATGAGCATCCTCTGGCCAACCAAGAACAGGGACCAGATCCAGAGCGACTGCTGGCTTCGCTTACCAAATTGATGGAAGAGCGGGACGCAAAGGAGGTGAGCCCTGCGTCGATCGCCGATTCGTTGGCGCTGCTATCAAGCAAGGTAGAGTGGGTGAAGAACGAGCATTCTCGAGCCGCGTTGCGGCAGCGTGTTGCTGAGTGCCAGCAGCTCTTGCAAGGCAGTGAGTCTGAGTGATGTCACCCATTGAGGACTTGGTGATACGCATGCCATTGCAGCATGCTCCTGCGGCACTTCGCGTTTTGGTCGGATCGGAGTGCTTAGTCGCCGAAACCGAAACAGACCTTTGGTTGCATCTGGCGTATTCTGCGTTCGACGAAGCAGACACAGCAATCCTTCAAGCTCTGCCGGGACGCAGATACGCGCTTGGTGAACGGGGAACGCTTACCAAGCTGGGGGAATCTTTGCCGACTGATGCATTGCCTGAGTTGAAATGGTCGTCCATCAGCGATTTTGTATCGTGGGAGCTTCCTGCTGCAGCCATGGCCGCGCGCCCGAGCAGCCTACCTGCGAAACAATTACAACTGAAACGTTCTGCCCGCGAGCGACCTGTGGCTGCGATCTTGGTTACTCAGTCTCAACTGTTGGAATGGATCGAAACGGCCGCACCCATTCGATTTCAACACCTGCGGTATGCACTCAAGCCTTCGCTGCCAGGACAATCTGAGTTGCCAGGGCTTGTCCATCAACGGCAACTCGATGCAAACCAAGCTCTGGTCGTCGGGAGCCCGCTACCGCCGATTTTGGGTCAGAATTTTTGGCAAGCTGGCAGAGTCCTTCTGCCGGTTGGTTTTCACTGGTCCCCTAATTTACCACTTGAAAGCGTCATTGAAATCTTCAACTTGGAAGCAGATGAGTGGCTGGTCTGGCAATCAGACAATCAGTGGAGCCGACTGCCAGTGTCTTGCCTAGATACGTTGAGTCGCGCAAGCGTTCGGGAGCTTCGATGACTGAAAACGAATCCCTACATCAGTATTTGATCTCTCCATGCCCGTCGGTTTGGGACTATGCCGACAACGGTGACGTCTTGGTATGGACACGCGAGGATCGTACGGCTGCGATGAGTATTGAGCTGGCTTCAATCTTTGAAGAGTACAGTAAGATTACGAGCTTGCTACCACCACTGACTGCCGTGCTGCTGGTCGTCGATGCCACTCGACATTTTGGTGACAATCCCCAGAGAAACCAGCGTATTGTCGCGAGCATCAGGGAGTTAGGCGGTAAGCGATTGCCAGCCGCTCCAGTTGAAAAGCTGCTAGCTGCGGTGTCTAAGCTGCCAGATGACTTGCGCAGTTCTCCTCGCAGCAAAGCTCGATTGCTGCATTTTCTGTTTGGCGACTTGCCCGAACACCTACACGAAGCTGACTTGGCGACAAACAAGCGTGTGCTTTGGTTCCTCTCGACAAGTGCTTCTGAGCGCGTCGAGAATCCATCCGCTGGCATCGAAGATGAACGGCGGCGCAATCGCGCCTTCACCTGTCTCTGCTCCGCAGCCAGTCGATGCAATGACGCGAAACAGCTTGAAATCGCTCTACGAACGGGATTCGATACTTTTCCAACCGAACTAGGTGACGAAACGCCCGAGTCTGAGACAACCGACGTTCAACGGCCGAGTGAAGAGCAATCGTCGCAGCAGTTCAATGTCGATCAACTCATGCAAACTTTGAAGGAAGATCCAGAGCTTGCGTCGACGGCCAGTCAAGCCATCAATGCTGCTTCGCTCATTTCGCTCCCGCGACAGAATAGTGAACCCGATAACTTGCCGGCCGGGGGAGTCAGCGACATTTCCAATCGCGGACAACCGGAACGTTTGCTTGCGACTGAGCTGGCGGCAGATCCCATGCTACTCCTTGCAAGAATTGCAACCGGCAGCGCTCTGTATATGCGACGGGAGAAGCCACCGACCGCAGACAGAGCCAGCCGCCCCATTTTGATAGAAGATAGTATTCGCATGTGGGGACAAGCTCGGCAGCGCGCGATTACGTTTGCGCTAGCGGCAGCGATTCATGAACAACGCGGTGGTGGTTTGCTTCCGACTGTGCATACCATCGCGGGACGTCGCGTAACGCGCGAGAATATTACAACGCGTTCTGGAATCGTTGAATTGTTGGGGCGGCTAAGTGCCAACCGGCATCCGGGCCAAGGGCTCGTCGAATTCGCGGAGAGCCAGCGAGAATTTACGTGCGAGCCATTGATCGTCGTGACCGTGCAAACGGATGAAGATTCTGCGTTTCGGCGATGCATGGACGACTTTCCCAAGCCCTACCTCCTGGGCAAGATTGATCGCGATGGTTTCGTAACACTTGTCCGACGTTCGCGCCTCGGCGACGAAACGTTGCACCGACAGTATATTGAATTGCGGCCGCTACAGAAGAAGGCTGAGCTTGCCAGCGAGCGGAACCTTCCGCTGTATCGAAAGCTGCCTTATCCTAAGCCGCTGCGTTGTTCGACGAGCTTAGATGGAACTTTTCATTGTGCAGCTCTCGGCCCCAAACTGTGGTTGGTCGATCGCGGAGGCAATCTCCATTTCTTTACAGACAAGGGGCTTGGCAGCATCGAGGTTGGACGACTGCCGGTGCCAAACGTTATCGCTCACCAAGTAGATGACGACGTGCTGCATCTTGTCGTGCGGTGCCCATCGACTAAGCAGTGCATTCTGCTCCGCTACTCAGCGGCTGAGAAAACGCCAATCGATAACGTGCGTGTTAGCAAAACGCGTGAAATAGCGCTAGAACGTTCGAGCGTTATCTACGCGTTTGATCGTGGGCGACTTCTCGCTGTCGGTCAAGATCGAGTGTATTTTCTTGATCCAGACACTGGTCACGAACTTGGAAGCGTCGGACGTGACCCAGCGCAAGTAGGCGGGACCTCGCATTGCCTGCAAGACTGTCACCTTGGTGGTGGCCTGTTCAGCTTCCAAACTACGATCACAAAATACGTGCTTTGCCAAGTTGCGTTTGAAGCTGGCGTGGGTAAGTGGCATTCGATCAGGTCCTATCGTGAAAAGATAGGCACGGCCGTTCGTGACGTCCACGGCAATCCTGTCTGCATCAATGCCGACTTTTCTCGAGTTGAAGAGCACAACCTGGCGCACACCGCCGCAGCACCTAGTTATACCCTTAGCGGGAATCCAAAGTTGGTCGCCAAGAGTATATTCGGCAATTTGTTCGCCTACGAATTTGAGCAGCCGATTCTTCCGCACAACGCCGGTCAAGTTCGCGCACAGGGCCTTGATGACGCTCGTCACTTGGTCGTGTCGATCGGTACGCCCACGGTGACACCACACCGCTTCTGCAACCTCCTTGATTTGGTTCGAGCCACCAATCCAGCGGCTGCAAACCTGGTTACGCAGCGCAGCGTTCGAACGAAATTCCGTGGAATCGGATTCGTCCGTGGAAGTTTGTGCCTGCAGCGACGGGCAGATGAAGCGTTTGCACTTCACTGGGCGAGAAGTGACGGCGAACTCCGATTGACTCCCCAAGTGGACCCGCAAAAGATTGAGTTCCAGAGCTTCTCAATGCTAGATTCAGCACAAGCCGTACGGGGAAGGCCTTGGGATTACAAACTAGTACAACTCCCCTCTGGCAAAGCCTGGCTGGACCGAAAAGGCATGTTGCATCTGCGGTCAGAGCCCGATGGGAGCGAATTAACGCTAGTTCTGGATCAGCGTCAGCTCTCAGGCTGGTTCAGCGAAACAAATCAAGTGTTCGGAACCGAGTTTTTCTGTGACGCCGACATCCCAGTGCCCGAGGCCGTGGGGCTATGGCTTGAAGATTTTGCGAAACGATGCACACGATCCCTATCCAGCTAGAATATACATCGACTCAGTCGTGCCACTCGACGGGACGCTTCGCAGGCTGGTTTTTGCCGCCGTGCGAAGGTGTTCCGCTCGCCACGAGTATAGCCGAATGCTTTCGATGCGATGACTCGCATCCAACGATCTTTGCGGTCCCGAGCAAGCAGCCTTGTTCAATAGGTAAGCAAGGCGACCCCAAAGACGCAACTGCATGTGGTTTGATCGTGTTGTTCGACAATGAGTCCACGGATGCGAAAGTCGAATCGCGGAATGTCTCCAACCGTAACAGTGTGACTTCCCCAACTCTAAGAGTCTTGGCACCTACGCCGACGGCCATTCCGCTGAGAAGCTACGGAAAGGAGGGGCGTCTCTTTCTGCCCTTCAATGCAGCCCTCAATCCAGCGCTCGCCGAGCCGGAACTGGCGATGCTACTGCCCTCTCCGGAAGCGATGCAGGCATTAGTATGGTTGCCCAGCATAGGCCTCGTCGGCTTAGAATCTAACGACGCGATTCGACTGACCGACATCTTCCTCCCTCCGCCCGAGTCCAAGAGTTTGACTTGGCAGCGTCCTCCAAACGTCTATTTGCCGCCGAAGACGATTCGCGAATTCAGCTTCCTGCATCCGCCAACTGCAGAAGAACTGCTGTCAGGAAACAGCTCCGATATCAGTGATCCGACATCCTCATTGACCGACCTTGAGGACACGCAACACAAGGGCATTTTGGGCCGCTTGCTAACGATGCTTCGTGGTAGGCTAGTCAAATGGCAGGACAACGCCGCTCGCAAACAACTGGATCGCAAACAACTGCACGAATCAGGTGATTCGCGCCGCTCCGGCAAGCCCGCTGGTGCCAGTTCAAGAGCGCATGTAAGTACATCGATGACAGGAAAGCTGGCAGATCAGATCAGGGCGGCTGCCATGTCCGTTTTCTCCGGCAGCATCAAAAGAGAGCGTGAGGCGCAAATCGAGAAGTTGCTGAGAGTCATGCAGCGTGATCCTGATCGTGCATTGAAATTTGCGATTCCGATGGGCAATCTAAGTGCAATGCGGGGAATTGCCGAATCTGGAACTAGATTGATGGCAAGGTCAATCAATTTCACGCTTTCCGGTCTGTTCGGAAACGGGCAAGTCGGGAGCGTCTGGAACATCGAAGCTGATCAGCAAGCGAGATTGTACGAAGCCTATCGAAAACAAGCCGAACGAGAAATGTCGATCGGTCGATACGATCGAGCCGCTTACATCTTTGCACATCTGCTAGGCGATTTGTCTGCAGCAGCCGGAGTGCTCGAGAAGGGCAAACGTTTCAGTGAGGCAGCAGTGCTTTACAAACAACTCCAACGCCTTGCCGATTCTGCGCGCTGTCTCGAATTAGCCGGACGGCTGGCCGAAGCCGCTGAGCAATATGAACAGTGCCAACACTATGTGAAAGCCGCCGAGCTGTGGAACGCAATTGACAAGCCCAGCAAAGCGACTGCAGCGATTGAGACTGCGATTTCCCAGGCTGAGAAACGTGGCGATAAGGTTCAAGCCGCGCGATTGATCAAGGAGCACTTGGGAGACTCCCAACGTGCCGAAGATTTGCTTTGGTCCTGTTGGCCCGACCACGGCTCAGCCCTGGCCGCAGCCCAGGAGGCGTTTGCCTGGATGGGCAGCGATGGACGGCACGACGAATCGTCAAAACGACTAGACGGCCTCCTCCCAGAAGTCGGCGGGCCGCGTACGTTGGTCGCAAAACTTGCCGGGCACCTAGTCAGTACCTATCCCCAGCAGCAATTGCGTTGGCAAGCCGAAGATGCATGCCGCGTCGCGTGCTCGAGTGAGTTAGCTGACATCAGCACCTTGGAAGCTGATCAAGCACAGCATCTAAGACCGCTACAATCGTTGGATCCAATCCTGCGTGAAGACTTGAGCCGCTTTATGGCTCGTGCAAACAAAAATGAACTCCGGATTGCACCAGTTTCACCGCCCGGCAATCGTGTTCCCGTTGCAGTAGAGAGAGAATTCTCGCTGGTCGGCCCCGAAGGCAAACGAGACTCAGACATAGTGTGGTTTGACGCGGCAGTTGTCAACGGTGAAGTAGTCGTTGCAGGGCATCGTGCCAACGAGTTGCTGCTAGGGATGATCCAAAACGGGAATTCCAGCAATCGGGAGGTCCATTGCTTTCCACCGATTGGTCACATCAAAGGTGACGCGTCCGCGGAATTTCCACACTTGGTTGTTCGCCGCCACGTCGGAGAGATCGAAATCGGATTCACCAATGAAGCGACGCTCGAAACAGAGGGCCCACTTTACTTTAGCGACGAGACGGTTTGTTCCATCAATGCAAAACTCGCAGATGACGGGGTTGATTGTGCCGTTGCGGACGACGGCTCGATTTGGTCAATCGACTTTATGTACTTCTCTTGCCACCGCGATGGTGAGACGCTTGACTTCGAATTTGAATGGTCGTTTCCAAGTATGCCTCGGCTATCCAATTTGGTAACAGTTGGAAACGCTCCCTACATTGGCATGGACCAGCACGTTTTTTCCGTCGTCGATGAGCGCGGGGAATCAGTGTTTGTCGCCCAAGCACCAATTCAACGACTGGCCGCAAGTCTGCGAGGAACCACGACTCGATTAGTCATTGCTACCGATGCATCACTCGAAATGGTGAACACGAATACCGGTGTGTCAGAAGTGATTGATCGCGAGCGATCCTTTCAGCATGCCTGCTTTTTACACGGAGGACGACTCGCAGCCGTTTCCGGCAATGAACTGCTTGTGTTCCAACGCAATCAAAAGCACCGCTATCAACCAGTCGCCAATGTTCCGCTGGGGGACGCCAGCCGACTTCCCCGCAGGCAGCGGGTTGTGTCCATCCAGTCGCTGAGTGTCAAGAAACTGATCGTCATCTTCGACGATGGCTTGGCGCAGACATTTCGGCTGCGCTAAACGTAGGCTTGCAAGGCAGTGCGGTTGCTCATGACGGTGACGAATTAGTCGGGGGTGCTGCCCCACCAATCGCTATTGGGAACGTAGTCTGGTGCCAAGAATCCAGCGTGCTGCCGTTCCAATCGCTCGAGGCCCTGATTTGCAAGGTTCTCCCAGCGCTTCTGCCTGGCTTGGGCTGAGAAATTGGGGTCTGGCTCGGGGAATCTAGCCTGAGTGTCGCTCAACCATCTATCCAGCCTTGAGCGCATTGCCGTGGCAATGTCTGCTTGCGTCTTGAGCACATCGTTTTGTTCTGCAACATCAGCGGACAAATTGTATAATTCATCATGTCCGTCCTCGTGATAGTGAATCAGCTTCCAATCACCACGCATGATAATTGAAGATGGCTCTCCACCCTGGTTGCCATAATGTGGGTAATGCCAGAACAGGTCACGCTGAGGGAGGCTCTCGCCATTCAGACATTTTGTGAGACTAACCCCATCAACCTTCTGCTCTGCCGGCACGTCAACTCCAGCCAACTCTGCAAGAGTTGGGTACCAGTCAATGCCGTTCACTGGAGAATCATTTATGCCTGCTGCGACGCCGGGGGCTCGGATGTAGAAGGGTTCGCGAATGCCGCCCTCCCATTGTCGCCCCTTTCCACCCCGGAACGGCAGATTGCTGGTCGCGAATGCATCGCCCGACGACACGCCACCATTGTCGCTGGTGAAGCAAACGATTGTGTTTTCTGCCAAACCAAGTTGGTCGAGTTTGTTCAGCACTATGCCAACAGCGTCATCCATGCTCTCCATCATTCCGGCGTAGATTGGGCAGTCCTGTACTTGCCGTACGCCAAGTCTTCGATCGAACTTGAAACGTTGCTTGGCCAAGCCTGTCGATTCAGCTTTCTCGCGGTATTTTTGCCACAATTTGGGAGTGGTTTGAATGGGGCCGTGTACCGAATAGAACGACAAATAGGCGAAGAATGGCCCTTCTTTGTGTTGTTCGATAAAGCTCGCCGTCTCATTGGCGAGTCGAATCGGCAGCGATTCACCATCGGGGCCTGGCTTGAGATTTGGATTGTTCCAAGGTGCGAAGTAGCCACCGTTGGGCGAACCTACATCCCAGCCGCCTTTGTTGATATCGAAGCCGTGATCGGTTGGCCACGAGCCCTTGGAGCCCAAGTGCCATTTTCCGGCGAAGAATGTTGTGTAACCTGCCGTCTTCAGTAGTTCCGGTAGCGTGATCTCACTTGAACGAAGATTCCGCTCATATTCCGGCGGCATGTGACTGTCCTGACGCCCAGACTTGCTCCACTGCTCGCCGGTCTTGTCTCCGATCCAAGTCGTGATGCCGTGCTTTGTTGGATACGTTCCAGTCAAAATGCTGGCCCGCGATGGCGAACACACCTGGCAAGCAGCATAGCCGCGCGTGAACTTGACGCCCTCGCCTGCAATCCGGTCAATGTGTGGCGTTTCGTAATAGGCGGAGCCTTCATTGCTTAAGTCTTTACATCCGAGGTCATCGGCCAAAATAAAGACGATATTCGGCCTGGCGACCTGGGCAAACAAATTCCCAATGCACGGAAGCGAGGTAAAGGCAACGCAAGCAATAGCGCCCAGGCGAAGGCAAGAATGTCGATTCATGGTGTGGGACAAATCAGTAAACAATTTCAAGTAGTTTGTAGCTTCAAGCTAATAACGCCGCACTCACAAGCAAGTTTGCTTTTGCCAGTATCGCGCTCATTAGCGTTGATCATTGTAACAGCTTCGCCCCCCACTTTCATCCGGCCAGACACCATCTGCAGTGCAATGATGGAAACACTCACTGGGTCAGACGCCATCATTCATTGGCTCCCGTCGCGCCCCCGCTGACAACTTGTATCGAGCAAGATGGCGTACTACAATTCGGTGAACTCAAGTCATCAGTGACAGAAAGATTTTCATGGCAAGACTGAACCGGCAACAAGTGATTCAGCTATTGGCTGATTCCTCAGATCTCCCGACGAGCAAGGTTGAGCAAATATTTGTTTCGCTTCGAGCGCTTGCGGCGGAACATGTTGCCGATGGTTTCTTGGTCCCGGAACTAGGTGAGTTCTATCTGGTTCCCGGTGCTCCGCAATCTGTTCGCAATCCAGCGACAGGGGAAATCATGACGGTTCGCGGGCGGCCGGTGTTGGGATTCAAGCCTGACACTGATACGGCCGATCAGGTGTTGGAACAACCGACCTCAAGCCACGAAGCTCGCTCCGAGCCCGCCCGCAGTCTTCCTGAGATCCGATTACAACCAAACGAATCTGATTGGCAAACCGCACAAAAGGACTGCAAGTTAAAAGAATCAGCCAATCATAAGCTTGGCGGCGATCCGACTTGGGTCCAAGACGCTTCAGCGCCGATATGCTGTGCTCGAGAAATGACCTTCTATGGACAATTCGATTCCGGTGTTGGCGGTCCGTTCAATGTAGTGGACGCCGCCGTCATCCTGGTCTTTCTGTGCGACTCCTGTGCGAAGTCACGTGCTCTCGTTCAGTCTTACTAAGCGGGAGCAAACAGAGAGCCAACGAGAACGATATGACTCCACACTGCGTTGCTTCTGATCATGGTATTCACGGGTTCGACTGGGGGCGTCTATCTGTTGGCAGCCGGTCTGGTTCTTGCAGGACTGGAAATTTGGATTGCAGATGCGAAAGCTGCTCAACGGCGAAGATGGCAGAATCGGTCGAGTGCTAAACGGCGCCGGGACCGCGGGAAGCGTCGGTCAACGAAATGGCCTGCTCGGTAGGCAATACGAAGATCTTGCCGTCACCGATGTTGCCGTTGGCGCCAGTTTTGGCAATACGGCCAATCGTCTCAATCGTCTTCTCAACGAAGTCGTCGTTGACCCAAACCTCCAAAACTACTTTGCGAAGCATGTTGACTTTGTATTCAATGCCGCGGTAGGTGGCCGTTTGGCCTTTCTGTCGCCCGTATCCTTGAGCATCACAGACGGTCATCCGCTGAACGCCAATGTGCTCAAGTGCATCGTGGACCGCGCGGATTTTGGTCGGTTGGATGATGGCAAGGATCAGTTTCATGGCTCATTCGCTTTGCGGTCTCTAGCTGGAATCGTTTGCTACTTTGTGGGGGCGGACGGCTTGCGCTTGCGAGCGGCTGGATCAACGGCTTCGGGCTGGTAGGCCGCCAAGTTCGGCTGCTGGGAGTGAACGCCCGCGGCAGGAACGTCTTGTCCTGACGTCCAGACGATTGCGTTCAAGATTGATTTCCTCAGGTTATCATTCGACCAATTGCGATAAAAGTGCGGCATCACGATTCCGACTCCTCGGCCTCCATCTTTTCGTTCAACGGCCCAAGCGACAACTTCTGGTTTAGGGCTCTCGGGCGGCAGCATGCTGGTCATGAGCGGCGTGACGTTATTTTCAATTCCGTTGGGTCCAAAGTAGTTGTTTATGTACGGTTCATCATGGATGGTGAAAGGCTGGACACCGTTGAGCACTGGGTGCTTTGAGTTGATCTCAATCTTGGCCTGCTCAAAAATTCGGGCTGTGCTCTGATGGTGGACGCAGCGAGTTGCAAAGTAGCCCCCCATCCATTTGAGCAGCGGGTGGTCGCCCGAATCGGGCATTTGCCCTTTGGTAAGTCCCGTGGCGTAGTGGTAGCAGACAAGCCCGCAGCCCTTGTCCATCAGCTCGGCAAGCTGCGACATGTTGACCTTGGTGTTTGGCATCTCAGCCAGCGGAAAGCGATCGCCTGAGAATACAATGGTGTTGACGTTTTCAAGTGTGGTTGCATCGCTAGGCCAGCCCTCGGAGATCGTGCAGTGGATCGTGCCGGCATTCTTGGAGTTCTGCAACAAGTCTGCGAGTAGCCGACAGCCAGCGGCAACCTCGTGTGTTCCCGGTTTGTGTGTCGACGGGCCAACGACGAACAAGACGCGAGTTGCCGCCGGGCTCGATTGCGCGAAGCATTTCGTGCGATCGAGCAACGCCGTCGCGCTAAGGGCACTGGCAAAAGTCAGCAGTACGACAAGCTGTTTGAAAACGTTGTTCCGTTTTGCTCGAGTAGTCATGCCAGAGCACTCTCGTTGTGGGGTGTTAAGGGGAATGATCGCGTGATATTGCCGTACGGTTTTCATCGCCAGCGAGTTTGCATTATGCGGCTCGTGCTTGCAGTTTGACGTACTTTTACTCAGGCCGCTACCATTGCCCGCGCAAATCGCCCGCTGATGCCCGCGCAAATCGTCCGCTGATCGCGTTTTCCAGACGAAAACAGCTAACTCACGGCGTAATTGGTGTGTCGCTTCTCCGATGCACAAGGTATATCTTTGGCGTTGAAATCGGGAGCCTGCTGCCCGCCCGCTCGTCGCTACCTGGGGTTCCTCAAGCGAAAATTGCGTTTCCCCAAGGGAATCGAGTCCACTGGCTGGCTCGCACGGCCAGGAAAACACGCTTCGCGAGCGGCGCGACTAGCGGCAATTCCGAGCCATCTAGTCCCTTTGGTTGTTGATTTCTCCATTTTAGTGATCTGTGCGCCGTCGCGCATAAACCTGACCATTGGTGTGCTGCATTCGCGGTATGCTCAAAGCAGGGGAGTCGACTGCGCTGCGAAACTCCATTGACCCCGTGGATTTGCATGTCGTCGTTACCGCCTGATCCGATCCGTTTGCCCAACGAAGAGGAGCTGTGGGGGCATTATCTCGCTGGCTTGGAGCGAAATATCTACTCGAAGCTAGCTGGCTTGTTCGGTGAGGAGGCCGGGGCTCCAGGAACGACTAAGAGCCGTGGAGTTCGCTACGACGGGATCCTTATCCACCTACTGCGGAATGAAACGCTTCGTAGCGTGATCATTCGATTGGTTGATCCAAGTAGCAATAGCGCCAAGCAAGGAGCTGCTTCTCTCCACGATTTGGCGTTGGCGTTTGTTTGGTTGGAGGTTGTCCTACAAATGAAGGGCATCGAAAACGACCGTCCCGAAAGCACTTTGGCCAGCAGCTCGCTACTGGGGGATGCAATTCCCTACATGCGAGACGCGTGGCGTCAAATAACCAGGCTTTATCCTGAGAAGGCTTTTGGCGACTTAACCGAAGAGAATGTCGTTGCGGCGATCGGCAGCACTGCGATTCAATTGCAAGCTGCGCTCGACCGCGCAGTTCGACGTGAGGGCAAAGCACGACGGCTGAAACAGACACGCGAGACGCTGAGTGTCTATGAAGCGGTCAAAGTATTCAATTTCCTGGTGCTCAACGGACTCGACTTGCGGAATTTTGAAGACTTTTTGGGGCACCACGGCAGTGGTTTGGAAGGGGCATGATGACGCACGAGCAACGTGAGCGCATCGAGCAGTATTTGCTGGGCTTCCGCCCGCTAGACGACACGATGCTTCCAGAGCATGTCGATGCGGTTCGCAAGGAACTTCTCCGCCGCCGCGATCGGCAACTGCGGGGGCGCGAGCTTGAACCGGCTGGCGGTCAGGCCGCTCCTCGTCGATTGGGCATTCCCATCGCAGTGCTGATTGCCGTGATCACACTGCCGCTTGTTGGTTCGGTTTGGTTCCGGCAAGCGAAGGCGAATCAGCGGAGCGTCAATACTCGATACGCGACCAAATTCTTGGAGTCGTTCAAAGATTACTACGTAGAGGATCTGTTGACGGCCGATCGTCTCGCTCGCGAGGCCGAGGAGCTATTACCGGAACGCAGTTTGATTGGCTTGGATTCGCTGCAATCGCAACAGATCTTCGCTACGGCCAAGGCAGCTCGGTGTTTATTCGTCGCAAGGCTAGGCAATGCCGACGCAGCAATATCGATCCTCCGCGAACCAAACATGTCGCCACGTTCGCAAAATGATGACTCGGAGGCGCGTCTGCTGTTTGACATTTGCCTTGGGAAAGCCACGCAAGTTGCAATTGAAACACTCAACGGCAAACGGCGAGCCGATGATGCGACTGCCATTCGCGGCGCGGGGCTAAAATTTCTTGAGTCCGCCACGCAGCGTACGCTTGCCGCGGAGTATCTCGACGATGACTCAAAGCACTTGCTGGCTGCCGCCCTGACAATTGACACGTTGCGAATCTATTCAAAGTCTGGTCCGCCCGTCGTAACGGAAGAATATCTAGAGTTCGTTGGGCAGAAGAGAGCAGTATTGACAGCCAGAGCCATCGAGTTGCTGGAAAAGGTCCAGGAGCGTGACGCCGCATGGTGGACCCAACGTCTTCGCATCGAAAGTGCGATCGTGATGTTGCAAGAACGCATCGAAAGCGGAGCCGGAACGCAGCGAGAGAACAGTGATCGAAATTTTGCCACGCACTACGCTTTCTACAGCAGCGTTCCGGATTTCGAGATCGGCGAAGCTTACGCCAGTGGTTTGAACTTCGAAAAGGGCATTTTCGTCAGCAATTTGGCTGATTTGACCTCTGACTACTACGCGACAACAAATCAGGAAAGCGACGAAGTTGGCGACGCTCCGGTGCTTCGGCGAGCAATAGAGTTGCGATCCGAAGCGATTATGAACCTGTCGGCTGTACCCCTCGAGGCTCGGACGGAAAGGCACAGTGTCAATACGGTCATCAACCACTCGCGCCGCATGGAATTGCTCTGTCGTCTCGCCAATATGGAACCCGCTAAGCGAGAAGCACACATGTTGGCTGCAAGTTTGGACGCAGCCGTTTTGCAATCTCTCCTAGGCGATCTGATGCGGCGTGATGTTGGACAGTTGCTGGAGCTTCGCCAGGCTTTAGGGGCGGCGCTCCTTGGTGCTTCGCAAGACGAAGTCGACGAATTCATTGAAAGCTCCCGGAATGTAGTCAGAGATTTTCGCAGGGATTTGATTGACGCAGCGGTCCGCTGGCAAAGCGGTGTTGGCGAAGAGACGGACGACTAGGCAATTCATAACAACTTGCTTGTCCTTGGAATGTCGTTTGCAAGAGCGTTTCGTTGAGAGCACAAGCTGCGGCGGAGAAGTCTGTCGCAAGTTTGTTCATCGGAGCCTTGAAGCAGCAGCGATGGGCAATTAGTATTTGGTGGCCCGCTCTTTAACGCTCGCGAGACGACATGAACTCCTCGAACCCTTACCAAGCACCTGCCGATGACAACCCGCCCCCAGTTGTCGTAGAGAAGGATACTGCCGCGTGGGAGTTTCCCCCTGCGGTCTTTGTCGTCGTTGGCATCCTACTCATGATTTGCTCTGCGATCTCGATGACCGTGAGCGGATTTCAATTAGCTGCCTCGGTGAATGCAGTGCGGAACGAAGGTGCTAGTTTCACAGATATTGAGATTCTCGTTTTCTCTGGCATCGCTGTTGTCATGCAAATCGCCATCTTCAACGGGGCACTTTCTTTGGTTCGGAGGGATAGCTTCAATTCTGCTTGGTACGGCAGTATTTTGGCCAGCGTGCCTTGCTTTGGAATTTTTTCTTTTCCGATGGGCGTCCTATCTCTGTTTCTCTTGATGTCGCACAGCAGCCGGAGAGTATTCAAAGACCACGACACAGACACGAGCGATTAGAGACCGGGCGGAGTTACACGGGCGGGCAAAGTTTCACAGCCGCCAGTTCAGGATCCAGTTTGAATTCTGGACCGCCGCGAGTAAACGGCGAACCAGGGTTAGAAATTGCATACAATCGAGGCTGGGGCGTCCCAGTCGATCCCAAGCCATTCTCGTCCGTGTCGGCCGAGCTACTCGCCTAGTTTGTAAAAGTAATTTTGCGTCGGGGCGGTACCCGAAACTGCACTCCGGTCCGAAACTGCACTCCGCGGCTGTCGCGATCGGTTATGTTGTAGGAGTTCTTGTCCGCTATTTGCCATGCAGGTTTGCTTTACAGCTACCCGTGTTACTTCATAGCTGCACGTGTTGCTTTATAGCTGCACGTTGCATCGCATTTCTCCTCCGCTTGTCGAATCAAAGGAATTGGCTCTGTGACCGAAACAACGCTAATTACCGGAGGCCTGGGCTGCATCGGGGCCGAGGCTGTCAAATGGTTGATCGCCAATACCACTGACCAGATCGTGGTCCTAACACGCAATTTGACGCAGCAGCGAATCCGAAAAGCGTTAGGCGAAATGCATTCTGCGCGAGTTGTTTTTGAAACGGTCGACATTCGCAACCAATCCCGGCTTGAGAATATCCTAACCGATCATCGTGTTTCCAGTGTCGTGCATATGGCGGCGTTGCAGACGCCAGATTGCAACGCCAATCGGGACCTGGGTTTGCAAATCAACCTTGCTGGAACGCAAAACCTGATTGAAGCCATCAAATCCAGTTCTGCCCCCGTCCAACGCTTGGTGTATGCTTCGTCGGTTGCGGTCTACGGACCAAGGGCACACTATCCAGGCGAGCGAGTTTCCGAAGACGTGGAGCCACTTCCTGTGAATCCGTACGGAGTTTGGAAGTTGGCAGGAGAACATCTCTGTCGCCAGTTCGTTGACGAGACAGGTGTCTCAACTGCCGCGGTTCGACCGGCGGTGCTGTTCGGACCGGGACGCGATGCTGGTCTGACGAGCAGCCCGACCACTGCGATGAAACAAGTTGCAATTGGCAAGAGTTACGAGATTCCTTTTTCGAGTAAGCAGGATTACCAGTTTGCTCCTGACGTTGGTGCTGCGGTTGGAATGCTCTGCCGAGCGAATGAGCGAGGCTACACTTGCTACACCTTCCCCAGCGCGACGCTCACATCCGAGGAATTTGCGCAGGAAATACGCTCGGCCGCCACCGAGCTGGGGTTGCCATGCAACGTTACGGTCGGCCGTGAAACGGTACCGTTTATCTGCGATGTCGATTCGCAACGGTTTGCTGCGCAGTATCCCGAGTGGTCCGCGACTCCGGTTCGGGACGCCATTAAACAGTCTATTCAGATTTTTGCCGGGCAAGCCACCTCAAGCCTTGCCGAAGCGGCTTCCTAGGGAAAGATGGAAGCACACTGCAGTCATCGGAAATGTTAAGATGACGCTCGTCGATTCTTCGCTAGACCGGTGAGTTTGCGAGTCGGCAGACCATTCTTTTCTCATACGAATTCCGCCACGGAACACTTTTACGGCACGCACAATGGCGTCGCACCCGTAGGAGGCTCGTCCCCGTCGTGCGGGTAGCCAGGCGAAAAACATGAAATGGACGCAAGGAATCGTTCGTGACAAAACCGTTTGGAGCGACGGACTATTTACCCTGCATATCGAATGCCCTGACGTTGAGCCGTTTGCCCCAGGACAATTCCTGCAGCTTGGAATTGAACAGCCTGATGGACATTTGCACCGACCATACAGCGTCGCTTCGCCGCACAGCAAGGTCCTCGACTTTTATATTGTCTTGGTTGAGGACGGAAAGTTGACGCCCCATTTGTGGGCGATGGGCGTGGACAGCAAAATTGATGTCAGTGCTCGCGCTGCCGGCAGTTTCACGCTTGACCACTGCCCCGAGGCGAACACACTCTGGTTGATTGCTACAGGTACAGGGCTTGCACCTTACATTGCGATGCTCCGAACGCCAGAGCCGTGGCAACGCTACTCAAGAATCGTTGTGGTGCATGGCGTCCGCTATCAACGGGACCTATCGTACGTCGAAGAACTCGAAGGTTGGCAAAAGCAGGCTCCCGAGCAGTTTCGTTACCTACCTGTCGTCTCCAGAGAAGATGGGCACGACGCTTTGAGAGGCCGCATTACGCACTGCCTTGAGTCGGGCGAATTGGAGTCTGCTGCGGCGGCGAAGATCGACGAGCAATCGTGCTTGATGATGTGCGGAAATCCGGACATGCTCGACGACTTGCAAGCTCAATTGGGAGATCGAGGTTTGAAGAAACACCGCCGCAAAGAACCTGGGCAGATCGTCGTGGAACGATATTGGTAGCCCTCGCCAAGAAAAAGGAAGGCAGCTTGACTATCAAGTCCAACAAGGCGACTGAAGCTCGGAAGGCCGACAGCAGGTTTGATTTCTGCGACCGATGCGGCAACGAAGCAGAACTCGTCCCCCGGCTCATGTTCAGCTCGCTGCCAATCATTCCGGTTCGTGAGTACTACTGTGAAAAGTGCATTGGCCGGATGCGCATCTATGGCTGGATCGGCTGCAGCTTGTTGTTCTTGCTCGTATCTGGGCTCGTCATCGCTTACCTAGCAATTATCAGCAGCGTTCCATAGGAGACTCGTCGCTGAAGTGCTGCGGGCAGCAAGGCTGTCCCGCAGTCGATGATGTCGCAAAGCGGAAATGGTAAGAACCGCAGAGGTGACGCAGCAAGCTACTGCTTTTGCTGCTGTTTGATTTCCTTGGATCGCTCCTTGTCGTCTTCGTTTTCTGATGTAGCGGCTTGCTGCTTCTTGAAGGTGTGGAGCCACTTGAGTTCCTCGACAATTTCAGCGATCTTGCCTTCCAAGACCTTCAACTCAATTTCGGCAATCCGGATGCCTGAGGCGGCTTCTTGAACACTTCGCTCATCGGACGGTTCTTGGGCAAGTTTTATTTTCAGAGATTCCAGTTCGACAACCTTAGCATTGAGTTCCGCCTCGGCCTCCATGCGCCTAATTTGAAGGGAGCGTTCAGTTGCCTCCAGACGAGCTTGAGCTTCGGAGAGTTTCAATTCCACGTCACGGAGCTCGTTGATTGAGACGACGCCCTTCTCCGCAAGTCGCCGTATCCGCTCTATGTCTGAGCTAGCCCGAGCGGCTGCGTGTGCGACGCCGATGAGATCGAACTGATTGTTCGCCGTTGTCGCTGTAATCGCCGGCAACGAAGCTTGTCCTCCTCGCGGAATGATTGCTGTAGTGATGGGCGTGGGTGGATTGCCGGGGGCTGCTGCAACAGAGCCAAAATTGCGACTCGGAAACGACGGGCGTAGACTTGCTGGTGCACCGCGAAGATTGTCAAAGCTGGCGCGACCGGAAAACGTATTGCCACTCGTTCCAGGTTGATAATTCCAGTCCAGCGGATTTGCCTGGCCAAGAAGTTCTTTGAGTCGACGGTCAATGATGTCGTCACGATTGTCCTCACGGCTCGCCAGTGCCGCGCGAGTCGTCTCGAGCTGCTCCTCAAGTTTCTTCAGCTTTGCAACTTGTTCTTCATGACGAATATCAAACTGTGCTGAGATGAGCTTCCGCAGGGATTCCATCACCTCTTCTTTGTTGTCGTCCTTGCTGGTGCGGGCTTGTTCGAGCAACTTTCGAATCTCCGCCTCAGTCTTTTGCTCAGCCTCAGACTTTTTACGATTCATTGGTCCGCTTGCGAAGAATCGATTGGCCGACTGCGGGTATGTAGCAACTCCATAAACTCTAGCGGGGCTATTCAGTCTGGGGCTATCGAACTGCCCGCTATTCTGTTGTCCATTTGTCTTTTCGGTCCAAAAGACTCCATTGGCAGGGCCGTTTTGAGTCGCCTGCGCTGGTCGCCAATGATTGTCTTGAGCGACAGCACTGGATTCGGATGCTTGCCAAGCTCCCAGCGAAAGCGCCATTGCCGCTCCGCCGCTAACTAGCATGATTTGAAAGATGTTCTTTGGCATGGGGTATTCCGTATTGGTATGGTTGTCGTTAGAGAAAAACACTTCGCCGCACATATGTGTACTATGGAACGCTTCAGGCCGGGGGAGCGTTTCTGCGCCTATATTTGAGCCTACGAGTCGTTGGGGTTAACACTCGATACGTCCGTGGGACTTGCACTACTGAGCGAGCTCGTATTGAAAGTCGCGTATATCGCTTTCCAAGTTGAGAATCATCCAGTCCATCTCGTCTTCGCGTGGCGTTTCGGCCGTCCACAAGCTCCTTGAACCCGAGGGATCGCCTTTGGCAGAACCAGTGCGGGAATCATCGTCGCTGGCATTGAGCGCTTTGGCGGAGCCGGATGCAGCCTGACGAGACTTGTCGTCATCCTGATTGGAAGCTGGCCCCAGAGCGCTGGCAATGAGAAAGCCGATGCACATGAAAATCGCCGCGGCCATTGGCCAAACGACGATTTGCCGTCTGCTAAGCGGATGTTTTGGCAAGAGTTCCGGCGGCAAGGCAACTCGTCCGGGGCTGCGTACATGCGCGAGCACTTCGCGAAGCAGAGCACAGCATTCATTGGCCGATTGGATACGATTGTCCACCTCAGGAGCCATGAATTTGGCGAGCAAATTGTCGAACCAAGCGGGATAGGATTCATTCAAATCCACAACGGGAGTTGGGGGCGTATCACCGACGCGGCGCAGCACTTCGATGGACGATTCGCCTGTCACGGGCGGCCTGCCGGTTGCTAAGGCATAGAGAACGGCGCCAAGTGAATAAATGTCACTTCGGTGATCTACTGTCCTTCCGCTGGCTTGCTCAGGGCTCATGTACTGCGGTGTACCGGAAATCATTCCGCTGCATGTAAGTGTCGAGTCGTCCAGTGCGCGGGCGAGCCCAAAATCGGTCAACATAACTCGAAAGCCACCGCCATCGAGCATCAAATTGGCTGGCTTGATATCGCGGTGCACAATTCCTTGAGCGTGAGCGGCTGAGAGTCCCTCGGCAACTTGCAGGCCCATTGATAGCACGCGAGCCAAATCCTGCTGGCCATCTCGCTGGATAAGTTGCTGCAGATTCCCGCCGCTGACGTAGGGCATGGAGAGGTAGGGAAGCTTGCTGTCTTCTGAGACCGCGTAGATTGGAACAATGTTGGGGTGTACAACGGCCGCCGCGGCCTGAGCCTCCCGAAAGAAGCGTTGGCGAGAGGTGCCGATGCTCGCGAGCATCGGGGAGAGTAGCTTGATCGCCAGTTCCCGATTCAAGGCAGCGTCATGGGCACGCAGTACGACGCCCATGCCGCCTTGTCCCACAACGGAGCGGATTGGGATGCCATCCAATGTTCCAAGGAAGCGACCGTCATCACTGGACGGCTCCAGGTGATTCTGCACCCAGTGCTCAGTCGCCGCATCCGACTTGGCCCGTGCTGCAGTCTCCGGCCTGTCCGTTTCCTCAGCAGAACGAGATACTGCAGACTTGTGTGACGGCTTGCTTGCCGCGAGTAAGTTTTGCGAAATGTCCAGTTCGAATTCACTCTGAATGTCGTCTGGGGCTGCCGCTAGGGCTTCCTTTGTGTCTTGCCAGGCCGCATCGACGGAGGTCAGCGTCTCTAAGCGGGCCTGGCAATTGGTGCATTCATTGAGATGTTCTGCGACTGCGTGTTCGGTGTCGAGCGGCAAACTGCCATCGACCATCTGACGCAGTAGACTGTCATCGCAGGAGGAAAGGCGAGCGATCATCATTCAGCCTCCCGGCGGTATTGATTTGCTAGTTCACGGATCTTGGACAAAACCCTGCATCGAGCCACGTACACGTTGCCGACGGTCATCGATAGTTGGCGAGCGACTTCGGCAGCAGGAACACTTTTTGCACTTGTTAGCCAAAATGCTTGCCACGTCACATCCGTCACCGATTGCTGGACTTGTCGAGCTGCCCAAGTAAAGATTTCTTGCTTGGCCGCCAAATCGAAGACGGAGTTCTCGTCCTTTTTCGAACAGACAACTTCATCGCTCAGGACTTCGGGCTGCCGAGTTGCCTTGCGAAGGTGATCGATGGTTGCATTGCGAGCGATCGTTCCCAGCCAAGCACGAAAGGGCTCTTTGCGTGACGGATCGAACGTATGTACTCGACGACTGACCGTCAGCAGTACTTCTTGCGAAACCTCCCGAGCGTCGGCGTCCTGCAATCCGCGTTTCAGAGCCGTCTGGTAGATGGCCCTTTCGTAGATGGTGCAGAATTCCATCCAAGCTGTCGTATCTGCGGGGTCTCGCAGGCGATTGAGCAAGGTGACTCTGGTGTCGGGTAAGTTCATTGTGGGATCCGTGGCGTCCGCTGCTTGTTCGGTCGGGTTCTCCCGCCGTTCATAAAGCTACACGTAGTCGGTGGCGAGTTCTTTCATCTCGGCTGCGAATTTTCTCGAAAAAGCCATCCAAAAACTCGGCGTGGCCAATTTCCTACAGTTTTCAAGCGATTCACGCAGCCAGCTCACCGTTTTTGGCCTCCCGCTGGATCAGCGAGGCCCCGTCACCAACGTTGAGGTTCAAAAATCATCTTGCCACTAGCGCCATGGGTGGAGGCCTAAACTGTTTCTCCGGTCGTTGGCCAACTTGAGTGCAGGAGGATGTTTGCGCAAGAATTTGAGAAGCTGGGCACCGCTGACGTCAAAATGCTCGGCGGCCTTAGCAAGCTCAAAATCGACCGACCAAAGCTGGTCCAGCAACTCCGCTAGCAAAGGAGCGAAGTCCTCGTTCTGCTCCGAGACGCGTATCTTGCCGCCCTGAGAACGTTGCTTCCAAAGCTCCGTCGGAGTCGCGTGGGCCTCACCGCGGGCTTCGATCGCTAATCGCAAACGCAATCTCTCAAAGGCGATTCGGCGATTATCCGCCTGACTCCGCCGCTCATTCGCCTCGGCGACAACGCCACTGGGCAAGTGCTTGAAGATGACCGCTGTTTCAACTTTATTGCGATGTTGACCGCCTGGCCCCCCGCGACGTCCGGTCGTCACCTCGCACTCCTGCTTCAGGGAAGATGCTGGTTGTCGAACGGGATGTTGTGCGAATAATTCCACGACCGGCAACGGCTTCAGGGTAAAATCGACGGAGAAGGGAAAACCAACGGATACAACTTCGTTGGGCAGGTCGCGACACTTTACCCCACGGTCGGTGTTCAGGGTATATTGAACCGCGTAGCGACCCAGGGTAACTCAAAAGTTCAATTTGCGGTGCCTTGGAGAAGTCGTACGATGGCCTTCCGAGGC
>CAYPLE010000015.1:60131-76341 GCA_964411445.1 uncultured Pirellulaceae bacterium | reverse complement strand
TTGCTTTTGTGTGCATCGGAGAAGTTGCAGGGCAGGGCTGGCGAGCCTCGCAATGTAGCATGGGCCCCCGGTCCGTGGATCGGACGCAATCGAACGGGAGGGATCACGGACCGGGGGCGCCGGGGGCCCATGCTACTTAGGAAGTTGTAGCTATTCGTGGCGAGCTTGCCATCGTTTGCCAACGCGAATCTCTCCGTGGCTAGAGCGGAGCGTAGAAAGTTCAGCTTCGGTGAATTGGCCGACTGCTACACGCAGTTGGACAAAATCCAGATGGCCTTCCTGTTGATTGATACCAGATGCCGTGATGCTGGTTCCAGATATGTCGATTTCCGTCGTTGAGAGCTTGGCGATGTCTTGTAGGCAAGCATCGGTTACGTTCGTGTTGGCCAAGTTAAGTGTGCCAATGCCAATACCGCTGGAAGCTAGATCGCGGACGCTTTGATCGTCAAACGCAGTTCCCGAGACATCCAACTTGCTCATTTGCCACGGACTGGCGATCAATTGGTGACCAACGAAATCTGGGCGGTCCACTTTCACGCTATCAACTTGGCGGCAGATGAAGCCAATGTCCGCTTCGGTCAACGGACCTTCGCCGATGGTGATTTTAGGGATTCGGGGCAAGAATGGCTGCAAGGCCTTGAGTGTGATCGGTGTGTTGCGAATCGATAGGTGTCGGATTTCCGTCCCAGCAGGCAGGCTGGAAAATTTCTCATCCGTGATGTTGGTCGAATCCAAAACAAGTCGATCACAGTCAGCCAGCGAAGCGAGGAAGTCTCCTGTGATGGATGTATTGGAAACGTCAATGCTATTCCACCGATTGGCAACAGTCTCTAGCCAAGCGTCTGTTACATCATTGCCCGTCAAGATGCACCCGTATAAGTCTGCTTCAGCAATCGTTGTAAGTTCTGATTCGCTAAAGCCGCAGCCGCTCAAATCCAGTAAGCCGATGCTCCGTGAGAAACAAAAATCTCGAATCGCCTTCGCCGAAACGTCATTTCCCCCAATCCCTAGGTAGGTCCAATAGACGTGGCCGCTGAGGTGATCAAAGGATGCTTCGGTGATCTTGGTGTTTTTAAGGTCTAAAGCGTCCAAGTACTCAAGCTGTGCGATCTCGCGAACAAAGTCATCGCCAATCAGTGCGCCCGCCAGAGACAATTCTCTGATAGACGAATTGAGAAGCGGCCTGATTTGTTCTTCCTTCATACCGGGTGCAACCTTCAAGGCCAGCAGTTCACCGCCGATGAAGTCGACCATCGCCCCACTGTCCGCATAGTCGCTGGCAAAGGTGGACCACTTTGCAACCGCTTCCGATCGAGTTTTATTGATGTTGCTGCCAATGGCCGATGCTACGCAGCAGCAAACAACGATGCTCGCCGCGACCAAACGCGACTTGAAACGCGAATCATCGAATCCCGCGTTCAGTGTTTGGTTCGCAACGTCACCGTTGGCATGTTTCGTATCGGTAGATTCGTCATCAAAGGGGGAGTGTGACGCGACATGAGATTCATCATTTGCCGGCGTTCTGGGCGTTGATTCGTCCAGCCCATCGTCCACTTGCTTGTCAGCAACGCCCGAGGGCAACGAGTTGTTTCCTTGGCAGTTGTTAATCGGAGAGTTGTTTCGCAATCCTAACGCCCGCAGGCTATAGAGCCCTAGTGTCAGAACAACCGAAGCCGCGATCCCCATCAGACTTGTCTGAAGAATCATGGTTCCGGTGGCGCCTCCGACGCTCGCCGTAAAGGCCGCGATGGCCAGCAGAAGTACAGCAAAACATGCAAGGCTGAAAAAGAATATCCTCAGCGCTATCGACATTTCAGGACTTGGGCGTCGTGTGCTTGCGATGGGAACAATGATTAGCATCGGACTGCCAAGTACGAACGCGACGCCAAGCACGATGCACATCGGCAGCCAAAAAGCGGAGGTTGTCGTGTTGTTGAGATGCACGGAAACTTGGGCAAGGGCCACAAGCGAAGCGATAATTGCCATCGCTATCAAGATATCTTCGATGCTGTTCTTGGTTTGCCGAGGTTGCTGATGTGCTGGTACCCACCGCCAGCCCCGAGCTCGGGAGAGCAGAAGTGGGGCGCAAATGGCAAGACTCATCATTGGCAGCATGCAAAAAATACTTGCTAGCGTCGGGCCATCGTACTCAACGTAGCTGATTATCGAATCTTTATGCCAATAGCGGATTTGATCCGCAGCATTCCAAGCGCCGCACCAAACCGCTTCGCCCAGCAGCGCTAGCGCGATTGCGGCAGCTAGCCCTATCACCCAGCTTCGTCCAAGCAAAACCACTGTTGTTGACGCAGCGACAACTCCCATCACCAATCCGACAACGATCGGAATGACCGTGTCCAGGCTATTCATGCCTGACGAGTACATCTCGATATTCATCAGAAGACTGCAAATGGCAATGATCGCTAGCCCGGTAAAAACGAGCAGACCGAGCCGCATTAACGGAAACGTTGGGTGTGAGGATTGACCATGCATGATGCAAGCGTCGCGTTAGAGGCAGATTTTGGCTCCCGCCATCTTAACCGTAGCGTCGCAGCTTTTGGAGCAGGAGATCGTTCAGTATAGAGCCCAATTCCATATCCGAGGGCAGGGAAAATGACTCTGCCCTGCACAATTGGGGGGCAGCGTGGCTGCGTCAATGCGGAGTCTGTTGTGGTGCCAACAGGAAAATTCTCTCGAGAATATAGATTTAGCTGAGCCCTATGAGTTCCCAAATACGCAGTGTCTAAGGAGCCTGCAGTCTTTGATTCGCAGGCGTTGCTGAGCCCACTGAGCATATGAGCAAATCGATAGAGAGAAAACCTCGACGAACAGGTTCATTTTGTTGAGCCACTGGTGCGCGCAAATTCGCAGTGCCTTTCAAGGCCAGATGCGTTGCGTTGCGTTTTCCGTGCGTGTGCTTAACTCAGTTCATCATTCAACGGATGCTGTCTCTATCGACGAGGAAAAGAATGAATAGGAACCGCAAGCGTACCGCTTCAAAGCCCCTTCGCTTCGAGGCGTTGGAAGCAAGGCGACTGCTGGCTTCCGACGTGACGTTGAATATCCAGTTCGACTACTCGTACGACAGCAATGATTTCTTTGCGGACCACTATCGACGGCAGATCCTCGAGTTTGCGGCTGATGAATTCGAACAGGCGTTGACAACGCGATTGGCGGAAATCTCGTCACCTACATCGGGCAACTCATGGGGCGCTCGGATTGTTCATCCGGGATCCGGAGAAAATGTAACGATCCCAAATCTTGAGGTACCTCAAGACACCATCATCGTTTACGCCGGCGGAAGGCCACTCGACGGGAACACAAGAGGTTTTGGCGGTGGAGGATTTAGCTCGTATGGCAGTAGTCAATGGGGAGAGTTGGTTACGCAACGAGGTACCGACTTCAATGCCGTTTGGGGAGGTCACATTACTTTTGATAATGATGATACGAATTGGTACTTCGGTCAGTCCGAGCGAGGCCTTGCCTCCGACCAAACCGACTTCTTCTCAGTTGCAGTGCACGAACTTGGTCATGTGTTTGGATTGGACCATTTAAAAGAGGGAGTAATGAGCGATGGGCGAGAGGCTGCAATGGATCCTTCCATTGTAGCTGGAACCCGAAAAAGGTTCACAAGCCTCGACTGGGCTTTCATGGAAGAACGTGGGTGGCAAACTGAAACCATCGTCGAAGAAGAAGCCATTGTCATCGACAAGTCCCTCTATCTTGCTGGTGCGGCACGGGTCTCTGGTTCAGACCTCAACGCCCTGTCCTTTACCGATGTCGCACAAGGAAACTCGAACACCTGCGCATTTGCTGCGACCCTCTCGGCAGTTGCTCGAACCGATTTCGATCTTGCGAGCGGTATTCGCTACAACGGGCAAGTGGCTGATGGCTATCACATTTTTGAAGTAAGAATGTTCAAGGAGAATGGCGGAGAATTTTTGCCTCAGTGGATCGAAGTTCCATTCGATGGTCGACTGTCTCCTGGGGATCTTCAATCACTAGACCGTGGAGAATTTTGGCCAGCGCTCTATCTCCGAGCATTCAAAACATTTTCATTCGACGAAGGAAGTTCGTTTGCGCAATTAGGCAATGCGATGCGAGCGTTGACAGGTTCAGCCTCGAATCGATCGGAAGTTGTAGCGACCTTCGCGCAAGCTCAACAAGTAAAGGAAAGCTTGGAGAATGGGCAGACCATTACAGCCGGTTCACGAGATGACTCTGCATCGATCGACCCGACCTCCGGAATTGTCGCTCAGCATGCGTACTCGGTTATCGGCCTGGAATACAATCCGAGCAATCTGGACGAGACCTTCGTAACAATAAGAAATCCATGGGCGAAAGACACGCGCCGGAGTTTCTTTGATGCGAATCAGGATGGCCAAATTTCGCTTGCCGAAGAGTACGCGGCCCAGTACGGAGTTGACGGTGTTAACGACGGGATGCTCCGCCTGTCGTGGCTCGAATTCAGCCAGAACTTTAGATTTCTCGTGGTCAGCGATCGGACGGGGCCGTCCATCAACTCCCCAGTTGCCCCGCAGTCGCCAGTGCAATTTGCAAGCGGTAATGAAGGGCCGTTTACTCTAATTGCCGGCGAGATTCTTGAGCTGGATTTCGAAGCAACCGATCCGGACGGTGAACCTGTTTTCTATGAACTCAAAGCAGGGTCGCCGGGCTATTTGCAAGTGCAATCCGGTGACTACCGATGGCAACCACGAGCTGACGAAGTTGGCGAATATTTCGTCACGCTCGAAGCCGGGAATAACCCCTTTGACCTTGCTTCGTTCACGTTTGTGGTCAACGTGCGTCCAAACTCTCCAGCGATTGAATCGGTCGATGTTTCACCACCTTCGATCGGAAGCAATGGTTTGGACCGAGTGTCGATCGCTGTCGACGGTATCGACAGTCCGCTTGGAAGAGTCGACTTCGTTGACTTTTGGCGTGATATCAACGGCGACGGTGAGTTCAATTCCGAAATTGACGCTTTGATAGGCAAGGATCAAAACGGAAGCGATGGCTGGAGTTGGAGTGGTTCGTTGGGCGGGCTGATTGTTGGTCAACAGACCGTCTTTGCCCGAGCTGCTACCTATAGCTTCAATGATTTGCACATCGGTGAACCCGTTTCAGCAACGTTGGTGGTTGAGCAATCTCCACCTCCCGAGATCGTGGCTCGCCCCACATCCGATCCCTTCATTTATGCAGGGGAAGGAAGGCGGAGTCATCGAATACGTCCGGAAGGCGGCAGTCGCGCACTCTATGTCAACGAGGAACAAGTCTACACTCAACTTTATGACGCAAACGGTCGCACCGACGGCGAGGCGGTGCTACTCGATGGCGTGGCGGAACCCGCTACGTTCGATCTGCTAGATGACGGAAGCTTCGTAGTAGTTTGGTCGGATTGGCCGGAACTTATGGCACAGTGGTTTGACTCGACAGCAAACCCGCTAACTATGGCAACTTCCGTTGTGGACTACGCTGACCTGCACTCATTGTCTTCGCCATTCTCTTTCGAAGTGTCGGCGAACAACAGCGGCCATGCCATAGCAGTTTTCGATTCTGGGGAGTACTACTCAGACCAGCGAGCCTACGCTGTAGCTTTCGAAATGAACCAGGATGAAATTGTAGTCCTTAAACCGGCATCGGAAGTAGGCCCCGCAAGAGGCGACGGTTTCCACTACCATGTTAACCCCTCCGTCGACCTCAATAATGAAGGAACTGCAATCATCGCATGGCTGGGACATGCTCGTACTACATCTGTGCAATCCCAAATCCTCGGCAGAACATATGACATCAGGAGTGACTATCTTTCTGACATCATTCTAATTCACCAATCAGACTACTTTGATGGAGAACGGGGGATACGACCGGCCATTCAAAACAACGGCAATTTTGCAGTAGCCTTCGGAGATGATGACGGGGACCGAAGAGGCGTATTTGTAGGTTACTTCGATGCTGATGGCACTGCTTCAGTTGCACCTATACAAGCCAACACATTCACTGGCCACGATCAAAACGTGAGGGACCTTTCCTGGCATGAGTCCGGTTGGCTTGCGGTGGCATGGTCAAGTGTAGCTCAAGATCCTGGAGACGGTTTGTTCCCATGGGAGTACGGTGCGTACGCACAGGTTTTTGCACCTGATATGACGAAGGCAGGTGGTGAGTTCGCTTTACACACTTCCTACGCCGGAGATCAATTCCCAAATGCGATTCGGATGCAGAGCAACGCCGATTTGTCGGTTATTTTCACGGATCAGCAAAACTCCACCGAATCGAAGCAGTTCGGACGCATCTTCGAAACGGGCGTCGGCCCAAGGCTCGATTCTTCCCCGCGATGGACCATCCCCGAGAACTTGCCAGTCGGTGAAGTCGTCACCATGCTGCAAGTTCGTGATCCTGATGGCGATGCCGTTTCTATATCGCTCGTCGGTGATTCGCCCTTCTATCTGGATGAAGCAACCAACGAAATTCGCGTCCAAGACTCCGACGCACTCAATTTCGAAGAAACTCCAAAGCATGTGATTCCCCTTCGACTAACCGACGATAGCCCCGAGCAAGAATCCAGCCTTATTGACATCACAATAAGCCTTACGGATGTTAACGAGCCTCCTGTTGCCGAGGACATTGTCGTCGAGATCGATGAACATCTTGCCATTGGGACCGTAATCGGAACAGTCCCAGCTATTGACCCCGAAAATCAGGCACTCGAATACTCACTTCGCCGTGGTGATGCAGGGTTCGGTGGTGTATCTCCAGTAGCTGTCGATCGAAACACTGGCGAAATCATAGTGATCGACCAGAAAAGGCTCGACTTTGAATTGCTCAACGACCCATTCGGGCCACCAGATTCCTTTATCGTGGATGTCACAGATTCAGAAGGACGTACGACCACTTCGAGGGTCCAAATCAGCCCCAATGATGTCGATGAAAACAACATTGACTTTACACCAGGATCCGGACTCACTGAATTCGATCAGCTATTGGGACTTGGTGGGCTGGCCTTGGGGGCTGTTGCATTACAAAGCGACGCCGATGGGGTTATCGCCAATCAAGCTGCAGCAAACTTTGAGGCACAGTTGATTAGCTCAAATGACCAGGACCGAATCAGTATTGCTGCATCAGAGCGTTTGACCATTCAGGATCGAGAGATTTTCCTCGATGGTGAACGCATTGGATCAAGTCATCCATTCCGAGCATCTTCGAAACTACTTTCGCTCAAGATCGAGCCTGGAATTTCGCCTGACAAACTCAGACTACTCATTGAGAACATCCAGGTAGTTGCTGCTAAACCAACGGGGGAAGTTGCCACAGCCGTCGTAAGGGTCACTATGACCTATCTGGAGGGGCCGCCTGTTACGGATGAAATCCAGGTTGCAACAATCCCGCTTGATGCCTTGTCGTCAGAGCCCATCGACTTAGGATCCTCACAGCGAAACGCAGTATTGCTTGAAGACCTCGACGCACTCAGTGATGGCAGTGTCCGAATCGTTGCAGGTCAAGACTACGATGCCATCCTACTTGATCGGGTTGTCGACACCATCCAGCTTGGTGCACTCCCAAGGGGGGCCATTCAAGATGTTGAGGAGATTCGGCTAACCGGCGGCAATGCAAACCGCCTTACACTCAACGGAGAAACTGCCCAGCAGATCACATCCGATGAAGGCCGATTGGTAATATCCCAAGATCGACACGATGAGGTTGAGTTTCTCGGCGAGTGGGCAGTGGATCAGCCGACTCTGGTGAACAATACGTTGACCCATAACTTGCAGTCCAACGAGGCGAGAATTCAACTGAGAGGTGCTTCGGCTTTCACGAATCCTTGGGTCGCGAACGACGTAAACTACGACGAGTTTGTTTCACCAATCGACGCGCTGTTGATCATCAACCGTTTGAACTCTTCGAGCGGGAGTCTGCTTACACTTAGCGACACGTCGCTCACTCAGAATTTCAAGTATTTGGATACCAATGCGGACGGATTCCTCTCTCCGATTGATGCACTTCTCGTAATCAACTTTTTGAATGCCCAGGGAAATGCTGAGGGAGAGTCTAGTGAATGGCTTGCCTCAGCGAACCAGGCAATCCCGAGTCTTCAGCTAACGCACGATCAATATACGACTCGCGAAGAGATTTGGGCAAACCTGATCTCGCGTTCTCGACACCAAGGAATGAACGAACAACTTATTGCGTCTTTGACGAACGAAGACAACTGTTCGCAAGCGATTATTCGGGATGCTCAGGTCCATGGGGTTGTAGAGCAGCGAACGCTGTTTTTTGCCGAAGATGAGATCAAATTCTTCGAGGAAAATGAAGAGCTGCTATTAAACCTCGCCCTCGACTCGCTCTCTCAGTGATACTTGCGGCAGTATGCCCTGCTACTGAAGCACCCTCGCGGATTTCAAATTCGCTTTCAAGCAGCCGAAACGGTAGAATGCGGGCGCGAGAGAACCACGCCCCGAACTCTTCACAGGGTATCCCTATGTTTAAGCTGCCTTCTACTGCGCGCTCAGCCGTCAATTTCGCGCTGGGCACTGCTGTTTGCTTGATGTTTGCTGTCAATGCGATCGGCCAGCAAGTCCAGCTAAGCACGCGCGATGGGAAAGAGCGTTCATCAGCCGTCCGAACCGAAACGGGGCTGACCATTACCTCAAGTTTGGGCGGGACGACGGAATATGTGAGGAAAACCCAATTTGATTCGGCTGATGGCGAGTGGCTGGGTTACTACAGCTCGGCCGCTCAGCAAGTCATCCGCTGGCCAAAATCTGAAAGCGGGAATCTACAAGTTGGAACGCTCATTGGTGCTCAGCCCAGCTACCGGCAAAGCTTGATGCAGATTGTGCAGCAATCGCAAGCACCTGGAGCGAACGTCAAAGCAGAAGAGAAGGTGTTCTCGGAAGGGGCCAACAATAGGTTTCGATTTAGCGACTTGCCCAGGGCTACTCCTACACGCCTGGACACCATCAAAGGGCTGCAGGATTATCGCGTCGAACCCGAAACGGTTAGCTTTCTCGAAGCAGAAGCTCGCAAGCGCGGTGAGGGAAACACCCGCACGCTTCGGCTAGCAACCCTATCGCAGGATATTCGCTCAGCCGCCTTGCTGGGCTTGGACGACAGCGCTGAAGGGCTGCAGGCGACCGCTGGCAAGGGACACACGCAAGACTGGACATTCTCCGACGTTGGCAATGGACTGTTCCGAATCCAATCTCGCAAGGACAAACGGTTGCACGCGCTTACAGCCACCAGCAAACTTGGCGTTGGGCTGGCAATTCCCGCCGCAGACGTGAGGCAGTTATGGCGACCCATTGTCCATCCCAGACGCGGTTATGTGTTTGCGTTCGAAAGCGTCCACTATCCCGGATATTGCCTAACGCATACCGGTAGCGGAATCTACTTGAATCCGTTTTCGTTTGCTCCAGGACAATTTTGGTTACCAGTTAACCCGATCGCACCAATCGCAATCCAGCCATTGCTGCGTAATTTTCACACGGAGATCACGCCAAATCCAGCTCTCCCGCCGGTGCAGGTCAAGCTTCTCAATCGCCAGCCTCGGGCAATCGAAATTCTGCTGGGCGATGCGACCAACCCCGGCAACGCTAGACGTATCAAAATTCCGCCACGTGGCCAGGAGATCGTGACGTTCAAGCGTGACTCGGGCAGCATGGTGACCGAATACTCGGAAGTATTGATGTGGAACGGCAGTTGGCGTACTCAGGCGTTTACGACCGAGATTCCGCCGCGTCAGATATACGATGTGAGTGTTTACGAAGTGCGTTTGCAATCGATAGCGATCGATCGCACCGGCAAGAGTCCCAGTGTCATAGAAGATGTGAACTACCAGCCCAGAAGCATTGGTTGGTTCGCTATCCCCGGCGGCGAAGCGATGCACGACGGGCAGTCACTGGACGTGTTTTCGCTCGCTCAGCGTGCTCAAAACCCGGGGGCGGTCCGCCGGTTTTCGATCGAAGAGCTCGAGAATTATGACGCGCTTGAGTCGATCCACGGAAATGAACTCGTGCCTGCGGGAACGCGGCGGAAATTCTAATTGGGGGCTGTGCCCTAGGCTATGGTTTGTGAGACGCCAAGCTGTGCTGCGAAATAGCTTGGTTGATTTCATCAATAACCACCGGTTCGAGTGGAACATCCAGCGCCGCTGCCGTCTCTTCGATTTGGTCAGGTCGCTTCGCGCCGAGAAGGACCGAAGTGACGCACGACTGCTGCAACGTCCAAGCGACAACCAACTGCGAAACTGTGCAGGCCATTTCGCGACTGATCCGACGGAGTACGTCCAACAAGTCTTGGGCAGCCTGCCACTTCTGACCCTGGTACACATCGTAGGAGAGCCGTTTGTCCGATGGATCGAATTGATGATTGCGATCAAACTTGCCTGCCAGCAGGCCTTTCATCAACACCCAGTAGACGGCTGAGCCAACTTGGTGCCGATTTAGGGCTTCTGCCAAGCCACAAAGTGTCGACTGCTGAAGCATGTTGAACGGCGGTTGTACAATCACGGTTGACGGGCATGCTTGAACGAACTGGTCCATTTGCTGAGCATTGACATTCGAGACGCCCGCGTAGCGAGCTTTTCCACTCTGGACGAGTTCTTGTATACATCCGGCTGAATCTGAAAGGTCCGTTCTTGGGTCTGGCGCATGTAGGTAGAGGATGTCGACCGTTTCGCGATCAAGCCGAGTCAATAAGGTGTCGGTTTGTCTACGCAGCGTTTCGGGGCGTCCATCGATGATGCGATTGCGGGACGCGTCGAATGCCATGCCTACTTTCGAAGCCAGCACGATTTCTTTCGGCCAAGGCCTGAAGGCCCGTGCAAGCAACTTGTCTGATTCGCCATCGAAGCCGTAACCGTAGGCAGTGTCAAAAAAATTGATGCCAAGTTCGAGAGCTCGTCGAAGGGTCGCGATACTCTGCCGGTCGTCGGTGCCGAGGGTTGAGACGCCAGCAATTGGCCAGCAGCCCATGCCGATCCGGCTGATCGACAGGCGTTCGGCAGCGGTTTGCTTGCCGAGCAATGCGTGTTTCGCGTCGGGAGGCGATGTCATGATTATGCCGTTCCGGATGTGAAGAACCGTTGCGGGATCGCTCCACCGTTGAAGTGCCTGAAGCACGATGGTTTACAGAGCAATCCGTGACAATAGCCCCTTTTGCGTGGCTGGCCCAAATGGAGCAGTTGTTTCGCAGGTACTTTGATTTCAGGGAGCGACCGCCAAGGCGCTCCATCTGTTCGAAATCATCCGGTCGGGTTATGCTGCTCGCCACGCGGAAGATTGGTCCGCCCGCAAGAATAACGGATCAGATTTGCCTTTGATATACGAGCGAAGCTGGAATCGATGGAAGCTGGAATTGTTGGCCTTCCCAATGTTGGCAAGAGCACTCTTTTCAATGCGTTGACGAGTACCGAGGGGGCGCAGGCGGCCAATTATCCGTTCTGCACGATCGACCCTAACGAGGGGATCGTCAGCGTCCCCGATCCTCGGCTCGAGACGATTACGAAATACATCAAACCGAAGAAAGTCATTCCGGCAATTTTGAAGCTGGTCGACATTGCGGGGATCGTTCAAGGAGCCAGCGAAGGGCAAGGTCTTGGAAACAAGTTCTTGTCGCATATTCGTCAGGTCGACGCAATCTTGCAAGTCGTTCGTTGTTTTGCTGACGACGATGTGATTCACGTCGCTGGAAAAGTCGATCCGGTGGCTGATGTTGACACGATTCATACCGAATTGATGCTGGCTGACATGCAAACGCTTGAGAACGCTTTGCCGAAGGCTGAGCGGGCAGCGCGAAGCGGCGACAAGGAAGCCAAATTGCGGGTGGCGGCTATCAAGCGATGCCAAGAGCACCTTGACAAGAGCTTGCCACTGAGAAGCTTGGAGATCCCCGAGGCCGAGCAAAAGGAGATTGCCAGCTACGGCCTTATGACGGCCAAGCCAATTTTGTACATCGCCAATGTTGACGAAGATGATTTGCATGGTGAAGGAGAGCTTGCGACAGCTCTCAAGCAGCAGGCTGAAAAGATGGGGGCCCTCGTCGTGCCGGTTTGTGCAAAGCTCGAGTCGGAGTTGGCTGAGCTCGATGAAGCGGATCGTCAAGAACTTTTGGAAGAAGTTGGGCTGAAGGAGCCAGCTTTGGCGACAGTTGCGCGGGAAGCCTACCGAACACTTGGTTTGCAAAGCTATTTCACGGCTGGTGAAAAAGAAGTGCGTGCTTGGCCGGTACCAGTCAACGCAACCGCGCCGCAGGGCGCCGGTGTGATCCACTCCGATTTCGAGCGAGGCTTCATCCGCTGCGAAGTTTACACGCTTGAGGACCTGGAAACGTATAAGTCCGAAAAGGAAATCCGCAACGCAGGTAAACTGCGAACGGAAGGTAAAACGTACGTCCTGAAAGACGGCGATATTTGCCACTTCTTGTTCAACGTGTAGTCAAGGCAGCCTGTCGCTGGGGCAATTGCAGCGCTCCAAGCCCACCGGTGGCGGCAAGGGCGCCTATTTGAGCCTGCGATTCAGTGGGTGTCAGGCGGAATGCGTTCGTGCGATTCGCTCTGGTCATTTGGGCGGTAGTCGGTGAAGGCGTTACTTTTTATCGTCTTCCTCGGGTTTGCAGGCTTCACCGTATTTCAATAGGATGCGTCGGGTTACATCCGTCCAGTGGCGATCTGCTTTCTGTCGCTGGAAAAAGCCGACGACAATCACAATTACACCAAGGCCGCCCGCAATTAGATTTTGTTCGGCGAGCCCCCAGATGGTGAGCCCGACGCCAACAACCAGATAGGACGTGTCGAACCACTGACCCTCGCGGCGACCGTTGGCAACGAAGTCCAACAGATACGCCTCTTCTTCATCAAACTCGGGTGATTTTCCCATGCAAAATCCTCGTGGGAACTATTCGAATTCGTGGGTCGGATCGATTGGCGAATGCCGCATTGTCAATTCCTAGTCTGCGTTTCATCAAGAGCGATAAGGGCTCTTGCCAGCGATGCAACGGCCTGTTGCGTTCTTGCTGCATCGTCACGCGGCTTTTCACGCGTGGGATCTTCTTTCGCAGACCCTTGCGGTGGCGCAAGTTGACGCTGAAGAAAATCAGCGATCTGCGTTCTCTCAGATTCCGACGGTGGACGCACCAGAATCCGGCGGAAGACAGCTTCGGCCACATCAGCGACTTGGTCCGGGGACGCGGCGGCAAGTGAGTCTGTTGTGATCTCGGTATTCTCCAAAGTGTTCTTGGCCAGCAGTAGTGTCAGTTCAGCAATCATGGGATCGTTCAGCAGCGTGAGTGCTTGAAGTGGGCTATTGCTTTCGCTGCGGCGGGCAACACAGGCTTCGCCACTCGGAGCATCAAAGGTTGCGAACATGGCAAACGGCGCGGTGCGTTTCACTTTGGTGTAAATGCTGCGGCGGAACCGCGATGCTCCTGAGCTTGGGGCCCATTTGGGACTTCCATAAGCAACCTCTGTTACACCCGCAGGTTGTGGAGGCCTAACAGGCGGGCCGCCTAGACTGTGGACCAGCACTCCACTGGCCGCGAGAATGGAGTCACGGATGACTTCAGCCTCCAAGCGGGGGCGTGACGATCGCCAGTAGAGCGTGTTTTCAGGATCGATGGGCAGCGCGTGTTGATTCGCAACTGAACTCTGGCGGTAAGCGGCACTCGAAACGATCCTGCGGTGCAAAGCTTTGATCGACCAGTGATCCGTTTCCATGAATTCTGCCGCCAACCAATCTAGCAGCTCTGGGTGTGTTGGCGGAGTGCCTTGAAGCCCAAAATCATCCACCGTTTTGACGATTCCGCGTCCCATCAAAGCCGCCCAGTGGCGATTGACAGTGACACGGGCGGTGAGCGGATTGTCCTTCGAGACAAGCCATCTTGCGAACTCGAGCCGATTGGAAGCAGACGGTGCTGGTTGAGCATTGCTCGGCGCATTGTTTGCTGTGGCGGTCAAAACGGTCGGCAAGCCAGGGCTGACGGGTTCACGCGGTTGTAAATACTCACCGCGGTGGTGACGGAATGTTGGACGCGGTTGGTCCACAGGACGTTCTCGCATGACCAGTGTCGTGGTTAGCCGCGGTCGCAACCGAAGCTTCCGGACCTTAGCGGCTTCTGTTTCGAATTGCTTTTCCGCAAGCAAAAATTCATCGACCAGCAGTTCATGCTGCTCCGGGGTTAGCGGCGACTCAGCGGCAATCAACCTAGCAACTTCTTGCGAGTAAGTTCGCGGTAGGGCATTGCGTGCTTCTTCATTGGCGGTGCTGATTCGGAATCGTCCCAGAGAGCTGGCAAAATGGCGCCCGAAGCTCATGTGGACTCGAAACGGTGTGCCAGGTGGAATGGGCTCAGCCAGCTTGTAAACGGCAACGTGATCCTGGGATTGAGCATCGTGCACTGACCAGCCTGTTTGAATATCGCCATCGATTGACAAAGCAGCCGTAGCCGGGTTGGATCCGTATCGGTTCTTTTCGTAAGACGCCGCAGCGGAGGTGATGGGGATTTGCCGGTCGCCTACCAAAACGCGGAACTCAGTCAAGTAAAAGTCGCCGAGTGTTCCTTCGTAGTAAGTTGAACCTGGGCCGCCAGCCGGCAATCGCTCGTCGGCAAGTGCTTCGAGTCGAATGGCGTAAACAGGTGCTTGATTGGCCTCATACTCTATCCAGTAGTCGTCGCGTTTTGCTGTGTCTCCACTGGCGAAAATGCTGCCGTCGTCTTCAATCGTCAGGATGGGCAAATTTGCCTTGGCGGAAATCGGCCTCGCTGGCCGCCAGTCGACCAGGCCAACGCGTTCCTTGGCGAGCCATTCGGTCAGTGCGGCGTCCAGCAACGATTGCCGCTGTTCTTCGTCTAGACTTGTGGCAGGGGCTGGGGCTTCAGCGTTGTCAGCGTTTTCAGGTTGCTTGTCAGCCGGCTTCCAATTTTGACGCATCTCATTGATTATTTTGCGGGCCTGTTGCTTGTTGCGTTGCCAGAGTTCCATACTGCTTGGGGCGGTGACTTCGAACTGCGGTTCATCGGCATTGTTCATCAACGCCATGATCCCAAAATACTCTGTGTGAGAAATCGGGTCGTATTTGTGTGTGTGGCATTGGCAACAACCGAGTGTGAGGCCCAGCCAGGTCGTGCCTGTGGTGGCAACTCGATCTGTCATCGCGTGATATCGGAACTCAAGTGGATCGATTCCACCCTCTTCGTTGAGCATCGTGTTGCGGTGGAAACCAGTTGCGACGATTTGCGATTCGGTCGCATTGGGTAACATGTCACCGGCGAGTTGTTCAATCGTGAATTGGTCGAATGGCATGTCGGCATTGATGGCGTCGATCACCCAGTCGCGGTAGGGCCAGATGGTGCGGTCGCGGTCTTTTTCGTAGCCATTCGTGTCTGCATAGCGCGCCAAATCAAGCCACTTTCGTGCCCAACGCTCACCGTAGCGTGGGGAAGACAGTAGCGAGCTCACCAAGCTTTGGTACTGGTGTTCATCGATCACTTCGCCGTCGGGCCAGATTCGAGACACCCAGGTGTCCGATTCAGCAGGCGAAGGGATCACACCGATGAGGTCAAGATAGAGTCTTCTGACAAGGGCGTGCGGCTGAGCTGTTTCGTTTGGCTCAAGTCCGCTTACTTTCAGTTTCTCAAGGATGAATGCATCGATTGCGGTTTTGCCCCAGTTCGTCGCTTTGCTGTGTTTGCCCCCGCTCGTCGCCTCGCCGTGTTCAGAATTCTGACGAGCTTGTGGAGGTGGTCTTCGCGTGGGTTGCTCGAATGACCAGTGATTCTGCCACTGAGCCCCTTGGGAAATCCACTTTCGAATCATCTCTCGATCATCGTCGCTCAGCGATTTGTTCGCCTCGGCTGGCGGCATTCTGATGTCTGGATCATCCGCAGTAATCCGGCGGTACAATTCGCTTGCCAGCGGGTCATTGGGAACGACCACGGCTCGGTCACCCAGTTCGGTCGATAGGCCGTCTTGGGTGTCAAGCCGCAAGTCGGCTTCTCTTGTGTTTTCGTCCGGACCATGACAGTGAAAGCAGGCATCGGACAGAATGGGCCGCACATCACGGGCGTAATCCACTTCCGCTGCTACACTGACGCCTGCACCTAGACCGCAAGCGAACTGAATGACAGCAATGGCGATTTGGGAGGCGTTTGATTTCATCGTTGGGAGCATGGTTCTTTTCTAACGGCACCATAGCCACTTGGGGAACATAGCCACTTGGGGAAC
>CAYPLE010000015.1:23519-60031 GCA_964411445.1 uncultured Pirellulaceae bacterium | reverse complement strand
TGGTTCTTTTCTAACGGCACCATAGCCACTTGGGGAACATAGCCACTTGGGGAACGAAGTGATGAAGCGATTCCTGGCTGCGTGAGCCAGCCTTGGAAAAGCACTATTTACGGTACTGAATGAGGAGTTGTATTCCGGGCCAATTGACTTCCATCCCGTGTACCATCTTGCCATCATGCAGTGGTGTTTTCCCGGTGGTAATCTGGTTGGTGCCGGGACGCAGGATGGAAAGATCGTCGACGGGAACGAAGTGGTCAAAGTAGCGATATCGAGGCCCTTCCGATGCAATGGCCTGTGCTCCATTGATCGACAAGCCGTTCATGTAACCTGGGCTCCAACTGGACCAGGCCAACCGAGCAGCGATTGCTTGATCCAAGTTGCCCGAAATCGAGGTCTGCATGGTGTGTTCGCCATTTCGCGTGACCCAATTGTCAGGGACTTGCTCTGGTTTGCAGAGTTCGACACTGAGATCAGGACGCGCCAGCTTCAGGTTCGTGACGGCGGGAGTCATGACAATCAGCCCGTCATCGTCGATGACTCGCGCGGCCACTGTGATTGGTGTTTCTTGATCGGGGATCCAACTGGTGTCCCAGTGCACTGCAAAGTCACGCGTGACACTTGAGCCGATATGGTGGATCAGTCGACCGCGATAGTAAAAATATTGCCAGCGGTGGTACTGACCGTCCCCGAACCAATTCACATTCGTGTACTTGCCAATGTATTCTACTTTGTCAATACGGCGGGGTGCATCGGCAACCTCGACGCCGAGCTGAACTGAGCGGCCAATCACGCAGCCTGCTTTGAGAGTTGTAATCGCAGGGGCAGCATGTTGTTTCTTTGCCGGGTCGTAATACACTCTCAGGTGAACACCGTAGATCAAGTGCTGCGGCCAATTCCAGTCCTGTTGTGGTGAAACTCGCAAACGAAATGTGTCGGAGCCGTCACCACGCAAAACCTCCAGTCCAACGGGGGCTTCGATGATTGTGTGGTGGTAGTAGTCTTCAGCATTCGACGGCAGGGTACTTGGTGGATCCAATGGAATCCAAGCCGAATTGTTCCAGGAAATTGCGAGCCCAGTTGTGCCGTTGTGGGAGAGGATTTTTTCCACGAAGACTTCAGCATGGGTTGCATGTTCGAGGTCAATTTTGTGGTTGAACTCTCGCGGAGTATTGATGTAGCCAAAGTCAGAGCCACGGTCGGGATACGATTCGCCTTGTTTTCCGCCAACTCGAATCGCCCCCCCGGCGTCTCCGTACCAATGGGTGTGCATATATTCTCTGAAGACGTCACCAGGAGAAGGCTCGCCACGTGCTGAACTTGCAAGGCAGGCAAGTAGAACAGCGGCCGCCGCGCAGGAAACCGCTTGGGAAAATCGTGGCTGTCTCCAGCCGTAACGCATTGGGCCGGTCGTCTTACTAGATTTTGACAAGGTTGGTTTCACTTCTGACAAGAGTTCATTCGAAGTGCGGTTAAGAATCGTAGGGGGGAGTGACGGTAATAGGCGTTTAGGGGCTGAGCCGTGACGCAGCCGAAAGGGCATTCTGCGCGGCGACCCGTGTGGCGTTCTGCGATGGTCCTCGCGAGAGGGGCAGCGGCGTCCTGCTCTTCAACGCTGATTTGCTTTGGAGCTGGTTTCCAGCCTGCGATTCCGCGACCTTTGCAGTACAATTGCAGATTCGCCTGCTTCACCCAACGCCGGCGTTGCACTTTGAACGCATTACCAGTGGCGAGTGACGGATTTCTACTGCAACGTAAGACAGCTTCCAAATTCATGACCGTTAGTTTAACCGAAACTCGCCCTCGTTTGCTCGCCGCAGCACTCCTGGTGGCCTCCTGCATTTTCCTTGGCTGTTCATCGTCTTCAAAGCCAACTGTCAAAACAGCGAGCGGCAAGATCGACATCTCGCAAGCCACTTACGTTGGTCGGGAAGGTTGCGTTGCTTGCCATAAAGCTGAGGCAGAGAAATTCGCGCACTCGCATCACGATGACGCAATGCAGCCTGCCACCGAAGCCACCGTACTGGCAGACTTCGATGACGCTACGCTGGAACACTATGGAATTGTCAGTCGCATGTTCCGTGACGGGCAGCGATTCATGGTGCACACTCAGGGGCCTGATGGCGCAATGCAGGACTTCGAAGTGAAGTATGTGTTCGGCGTGGAGCCGCTGCAGCAATATATGGTTGAAATACCCGGCGAAGAGCAAAACCTGGAAGATGGCGCACTGCCGCGGGTGCAAGTCTTGCGGATTTCTTGGGACACCGAGAAAAAGAAGTGGTTCTTTCTTTCGCCGCCCGACGTTCGTGAAGCTTTGGTGCCAGCAGATGATCTGCACTGGACGGGCATTGCGCAGCGGTGGAACACGATGTGCGCTGAGTGTCATTCAACGAACTATCAAAAGAATTTCACGGTTCCGGAATCGCACACGCAGTTTGTTAGCAAGATGGCTAGCGAGGGGCAGTCAGCAGAATCAAGGCTGGATGTTAGCAAGGCCGTCCCACCCGGCGATTATCAGTCGACATTCTTTGAAATTGACGTTTCCTGCGAAGCGTGTCACGGACCGGGCAGCGTCCATGTTGAACTCGCCAATCAATGGTTTCCGGGCTGGAGTCGCGAACGTGGTTTTGGTCTGGCCGATTTGAAAGCGACCGCTGAGAATCAAATACAAGCCTGTGCACCGTGCCACAGTCGCAGGAATGTAATCGATGGCACGTTTACCGCTGGAGATAACTTCTACGATTTCTATTCGAATCAATTCTTGACTGCCGATATCTATTATCCCGACGGACAGATATTGGATGAAGACTACGTCCACGGTTCTTTTATCCAGAGCAAAATGTATCACAAGGGGATTCGGTGTTCCGACTGCCACGACCCTCACTCGGCCAAATTGAAGCATGATGGCAACGCAGTCTGCACGTCGTGCCACCAGCACCCGGCTGCCAAGTACGATTCTGTAGCGCACCATTTTCATAAGGTTGATGGCGAAGGTGCTAAGTGCGTCAACTGTCACATGCCGGCAACCACTTACATGGACGTCGACGCTCGACGCGATCATTCACTTCGCATTCCGCGTCCTGATCTGAGCACAAAGCTTGGCACTCCAAATGCTTGCACTGGTTGTCACCTCGAGAAGAAAAATGTTGCACCGGAAAAACTTGATTCGCTCCGCTTGTATCAAGACTGGATGGCGGCTGCTCGTGATGGTGATGAGGAAGTCTTGGCTGAAATAGAACGCGCAAATGCTTGGTGTGATGCAGCGTGTGAGAAATGGTACGGCGAGAAACGGCAGAAGCCGACACACTTTGGCGAAGCCATTCATGCGGCCCAAACGGGAGCAACGGACGCGATTTCGCAAGTTGAAGAGCTACTTGGAACAAGTGGCCCAGCCGCTCCCGCCATCGCCCGCGCAACGGCCTTGGTCGAATTGAGCAACTTCCACCCTCAGGAGGCTGCTCGCCTTGCTGAAGTCGCGATCTCGGATGCGAGTCCATTGGTCCGAGAAGCGGCAACTCGCGTTTTGCCAGCACACCTTTCGCCGCGGAAGGCAGTCAATCTGCTGGAAGCGGCCCTCGATGATAAGCGGCGCATCGTGCGGACGAGTGCCGCCCGAAACCTGCTCAACTTGCCGCGGCAGTTGTTTACCGCCAAGAGCTCGGCCGCTCTTCGAAAGGCGCTCAAAGAAATGTCCGACGGTTTGCAGTTCAGCGCAGATCGTAGCGGAGCGCATTTGTCGCTTGGCATCCTGGCGGAGCTACAGGGGCGCCAAGCTCAGGCCATCAAGCACTATCGTGACGCCGTCGCTGTTGAACCACTTGTGACCGGCCCCAGAACCAATTTGGCCGCCCTTCTGGAGCAAAACCTGCGATCGCCAGGATTGAGTCCAACTGCCCGCGAGGAGACCGTCGGGCAGGTCCAGACGCTCCGGCGCGAAGAATTGCAATTGCTGCAGCGGGATGCCGATCTGTTGCCTTCGAGTGCTGCGATCCAATACCGCCTTGGGCTTTCGCTGTACTTGAACCGCGAGCTAGTTGATGGGGCAATGGAGCAAGCCGAGGAGCGATTGTTGAAAGCGGCTGAAATTGACGGCGGCAATCCACAATTTGCTCAGGCCGCTGCCATGATTCTAGACGCCAACGAAAAATACGCCGAAGCACTCAAGTGGGCCGAGAACGCCCTCGAGCTTTCCGGAGGTGACCAGCAATACCGAATGCTTCGCGATGAGATCCGCCAGAAAGTCCCATCCGTGAATCAGTAGGTTGAAGCTCTTCCCCGTTCCCGGCGACCGAGCCAATGTGCTTGTTCGGTGAGCAGACGAGTTGGTGCTTCTTAAAAGCGGAAGGCAAGGGATTCGAACCCTCATCTCTAATTCGAGAACCGCGTTAGCAGTGCGGCCCAGCAAACCGTATCTGGCTACCTTCCGAGTGCAGTCGTGACGCTGTTTATCACGGCGATGCACCGATTCAGTGGTGCGCGTTGGCATAGTGCAGGTTGACAAGACGCATCATTGCATCGAGCGGAAGGCCGGGGACTTGAACCCCGAAACGTGATTAGCGCCAACCGTTTTTGGGGGCGGTCTCCTCATCCAGCCGGATGCCTTCCATTTCAATTGATACCCGCCAGCGTTTTCCTCCTCAAACCAGTGGGGCTGGCTCGAACGCTGTTGCCGCAAACAGGGTGAGGGTGACCGATCGGAATTGAACCGACATGGACTTGGTTCACAGCCAAGTTCCTGAAACCAATACAGGACGGCCACCATGTGCAAGATTGTCCGACGTCTCACATGATCGTTCGATACAGCTCCGGAGGCAGGAATCGAACCTGCGTCAATGCGATTAACAGTCGCCCTCCCGTACCAGCACAGGACCCTCCGAAATAATGGCGGGAGATGGATTTGAACCATCGACCTCCAGGGTATGAACCTGGCGAGCTACCAACTGCTCCATCCCGCAGAGCGCCTAGTGAGAATTGAACTCACGTTTCCTGCATGGCAAGCAGGTGGGTTACCACTACACCATAGGCGCGAGGTGTTTGCAGTCGAAAAATGCTAAACAAGTTCTTGCACTCCAGGATTTGCTCAGTGACTCGTGTGGGATTCGAACCCGACCTGCCTGGCTTGAAAGACCAGTGACCTCACCAGAAGTCGAACGAGCCGTAGAAGGTCGTATTCATAATGTGCGGGCACGAAAAAACCCGGTGGAGCATTTCGCGACACCGGGTTACCAACGTGTTGTGTTGACTTGCGCCCCGTGTCACCAACGTTCTAGATGCATGCAATTACCATTCTCACCATGCAATGAGTGCGGACTGCATTCCTCGAAACGTTCGGTCGATGAAAACTGGGGCGAACTAGGCCGATAGAAAGTCATCGTCGGGATCCAATTAAGAACTGGTGGCAAGGTCGTCATAGCACCATCAAGTGCTCAGCGTAAAAGACGCGGGGCCAAACGAATGGTTCACGCAATTTTTCGATTTCTCGAATGCTAGGCCGAAATTCCCTGTCCAAACCTTGCACGGGAACCAGGCGAAGATTTACCTCGAACGGTTTCAGGCTTGGGTGTATCGTTCCGTCGCCGATGGGAGCCTGCGATTCATTCGGTGTAACACGCCATTGGTCCGCGCGACGCGCACTTAAGAAGCCGTGGGCTTTGACGCTTGTTTCGTTTTGCGGCGACGCCGTGATGGAGCGCGTTGTTCACCTGGAACAAAGGCATGATCCAGTTCGGCAGCATTGTTGCGAAACCAACTGGTGATGAGTGCCAATGTTTCCGGACGCGCTGCAGTTTCACCACCGACGGTTTCTTCTGATTGAATCCAACGTCGCAATTGCTCACGGAGCCGTCTTTGAGAAGTCGTTGCTAGGGGCGGTGCTACGGCGCCCTCCAGGACTCCTCGGCGAATTAGGTACCATACGTCGTAGGCCTCCGACGGGCTGCCTAATTGCTTCCCACAGTCGACGCCCTTAACTGCGTAAACAAAGGTGTAATTCTCTCTGGCCGACCGGATATCTCCAGCTCGCTTGGCCAGCCAGCGGACGCATCGCAGGTCATCACGCAGTACTCCAGCTTGTTCGAAGTGCTTGCGCTCGGCGGTCTGTTGCATCTGCTTCTCAAGGGCTTCGCATGGTGCTTCGTCGCGTCCTTGCAAAAATGCCTTGGCCATTTCAACATGCTGTTCGTAGGTGCTGCGCGGGCAAGCATTGATGCACGGGCCCAGGCACGACTGAATCTCCAGCCGCAAACATCCGGGCCGCAGCTCAATGTCAAACAACTGCAATTGATCGCTAAATCCGCACGGTTGCTTGCTGCTGCAGTCACGCAGTCGATAATGGCGATTCAGCACTTCGACGGCCCGAGACGCCCGGCTGGCCCCAAAGAGCGGGCCAAGTTGCATCGTCGCATTCGGTTCCGGCTTTCGGGATGTAAAGAGATGTTCCGCAGGTGACTTGCCGAGACAAACAAAGATCGGCTGCTGGCGTTTGGGCAAGCCTTGGACGTTGAAACGCGGTTGAAAGCGGCGTATCAAGTACTGTTCACGCAACAATGCAGCAAACTCACTGGGTTGAGGCTGCCACACGATCGCATGGCTGTTTTCGATGATCCGCCCAGATTTATCATCTTCATCCTTTGGCAGAAAATAACTCAACAGGCGACCACGCAGACGCTTTGACTTGCCGACGTAAATGAGTCGCCCGAGAGGATCCAACATTCCGTAGACACCGGGACAGTTGGGCGCGAATTGCCGGACGCCTTTGCGTAACGTTTCTGGCTCCTCGCCGTCGACTCGCTGCATGGCGGGAAGCGGGTAGGGAAAGTACGGATCAGGCCCGAAGTCAGTGAATTCCTCGTCGGTCGTTAGTCTGCTCTCCATGCCCTGCCCCTCCTAAGGGCATCCATCATTGCGTCCTGACCGACGGCGAATCGCGATACTGAAATGCCCGCAGTCCAGCAATGCTCCACCTGGACTACACCGCTCTACGAAGCAACGCGGTTACCAAGAGCAGCATTGAGCGGCCAAGTGCCCTCAATTGTGACCTGTTTCAGGATGTACGACCAGCAGACGGATTTGACAGCCAGCTTACTTTTTTGGCGTTTTTTTGTGCCTGCTTCCGCGCGGGGGGTAGTTCTGTTTTTCACCGTTTTCCGGGGCCTTCGTGCTGTTTGGGCAGGCATGTCGCAATTCCGGCAGCATGCAGAAGCATCGGCGGAACGAGCCAAGCCCCCCCACACGCGTGCGAAGTTTGGTAAACTCAGTGGATTGTTCCGGTCAGGCAGTCTGCGGCAGCTTGGTCGGCCGTACCGCCCGCGTTCATCTGGAGAATCCATGAATATGAAGTCACTTTCCCTTGTTTTCGCATTCTTGCTTAGTTCAAGCCTCGCCTTTGGGCAAAATTGTGATTGCGTCGTCGGACAGGCTCCTGTCATTAATTCAGGCTGCTACGTATGCCTCTATACAACAACCACGCCTGACGGCCTGGAGGTCATAACCGGCTGCTGCAGCAATAGTCCTTCTTGTGACTGTGATTCTCAAACCCCGGGAGCCGTTCCGGATCCGTTCTGCACTAGCCCTTTCTGTGGCCCGGTGAAGACGCTGTCGGCCGAAAGCTGTGATGCGACGATTGTATTCAAGCTTCGAGGCGCATGTGGTGAGTGCTGTCCGCTTCCCGTATATGCCACAGGTGCGACGCGATGTGAAGCGATCGAGAAAGCAAAGTATCTGATGTGCGCGGTCGCCAAGCAGCACTGCATGGAAGTTGTGTACTACCGATTAACGACCGGCACTGTCGGTGGTCCAGTCTGCTCGTGCTGCGAATGGACGAAGCCCAAGGAGCGTTTCCCGATCCTCAAACGCCTCTTCGGACGCAAGTAGAAACCGGGCTGGCGAGATCATTCGGCCAGCAGTAGTTCTCGTCGGACTGCTTCTTCTAATCCCCGCGGTGCCACTTGGCGTGCATAGTCGAGTGGCCTGCGTGGGAAAAGCAGCGGTCCTTGATCGCCGATCAGCAATAGGTTGTCTTGTTCTTGCCAGTCAACTTTCCATCCTCGCAAGTTTCCATGCAGCGTCGAACTAGAGACGACTCCGGAGATCTCGAGCTTCTTTTCCCCGGTTTGGCTGTCCCAGGCAAGAACCATGTTCTTGGTAACCGCTAGGATCAGCGGGCAATTTGGGGCGATATCGAGGAGACTGATTGCGCGCTCGTTCGCCTCAAGTTTCCCACGTGGTTGGTTGCTACCTGAGTCAAATAGAGTGATCGAGCCATCGCTGCACAGCAGGGCGATCTGTTTTCCATCATTGTAGAAGTGGCCGTCGGCGGCGGTGAATTCTCCTGGTAGCTCTGTTCGGGCTTGCGATTTCACATCCACCAGCACTGCACGTGTCTTCAATTCTGGCTCAGGAGGAAACGGGAAATTCTCTCGCGTCCGCGCTGCCAGGGAGTTACGAGTCCCGAAAACACACATCACCGTGGACGAATCTGGAGAAAGCGAGATTGTGCTTAACTCTTCATCGAAGGGCAGTGTCACAATCGGTTCTTGCTGTTCGCCACCCCGATTCCAGATTGTCAGCGTGCTTTTGCCGTGGACGGTTGCAAAGACACTGTTCCCACCTCCGAAGCAGACTTCGGTGACCGGTGAATCCATTGAGTGTTCGTTAGATAGACTCTTACTGGCTAAGTCCCATTCGGTGAGCTTGCCAGACGAATCTGCCACAACTAGCCATTGACGATCAGGCGAAATGGCCGCGGATGTAACCGAGTGATCTAGGCGGCAGATTGTGGTGTTCTCACCCGTATCCAGGTTAGCGGCGATGACGGCACCTCTATTGGAGACAGTCACCAATTGCTTTCCGTCGTCCGAAAATTCTGCCAATACCATGCCCTGATCTTGTCCCCTGATGCGGCGTAGTTTGGTTTGACTCTCCAGGTCGTAAAGATCCAACCCATAAGCTTCGCCGCTCAGTTGAAGATACTTGCTCTGCTTCGAATACTGCGCATGTAGGACAAGCAGATCAAAGGTGTGTTCGGCGACGATCGCTTTGCTGTCGGGATCAATCAACTGGCATGATGAAATTCCGGAGCCCGTGGAATCCGCCTCACTGGTGATTCTCGCTGCTACGAGCACATTTTCGCCAACTTGTTTGGCTGCTGAGATAGGACCGTCGAACAACATTTCTGGCTCTGGCGAGGCGGCGTCCCACAAATAGGCTCCACTGCTAGTTGCAATCAAACAGCGAATCTTTCCACCGATAGCTTCGCTACTAGCTGTTGCTTCGTCACCTGCTTCTCTGTCGCCTGCTTCCCTGTCATCTAGCATCTCTACAGTCGTGATGTAGCCACATTCTATGGCCCCTAGCTGTTGGTTCTGTTGGAGATCCCACGCTAGGATCTGCGTTTTCGTTCTTCCCTGATGAATGATTAGCGTCTGCGCATCGGCAAAGAGTAGTTCTTGAGCTTTGAAATCCGGAGAAAAACTAAGCGGCTGGGATTGCTCGTCGAGCGAATGCACCACGACTTCACCTTCCCGGTTCAGGACTGCGATCCGGTCGCCGGACGGAGAAACGGACATGTCAACAACTTGCACCTGCAGCCCATTTGCAAGGACCGTGGCTTCCAGAGTGTCCGTTGCAATAATGCGAATCTCATTGTCGACCGCTGCAGCCACCTTTTTCTGTCCAGCGATCGGGTACAAACGCATCGATTCTCCCAAACGGTTGACTTTGACCGGGCTTCCATCAACATTCCACAAGAACGCATTGCCCGCGTAGGTCGTCACAGCAACCGTCTTTTCATCAACGGCATGGACTTGCTGGAGCAAATCCCCAAAACTCGCTTCGCCAAGTTTTCGGCCGGTTTCGTGGTCATGCCGTTGTAGCGTCCCCTGTAGTCCAACGAAGTAGCTGCCGTCAGGTAGTGAACAGAAAGCGCGGCCCGATACGAGAGGAGCGTGCTCGGGTGCACCGAGTTGACCGGACCAGGTTAGATATTCCTGGACCGAGCCTATGGCGGCAAACTTGCCGTCAGCGGAATAGCCGACAGTGGGTGGTACAAAGGGGTAAAGATCAGAATCGAGAGTCCGCGTTTGAACGTCGCTTTCCTCACGCCAAAATCTCAGCGTCTTGTCCCAGCCGACCGTTGCGATCGCTGAGGAATACTCTGGAGCGCTGACGTCTAGAATGTGGTCTGAGTGCCCGCGAAGTTGTGCGGTGATGGTGCCGAGCTCTAGGTCAACCAAATATACTTGGTCGTAGTGACGCACCGTAACGAGATGTGAACTACCAACTGCCGTCAAGAACATGCGTGCTTCATGGGGAACTTCAACCTCCGATAGCACCTCGCGTTGGGTAGGACTAAAGAGCCGAACGTGTTTGTTAGCCAGTAAGGCAACATCGTGATGCTCTCCGACAAAGCAGCCGAGTCTGTCATTGCGGTAGATTGGTTGCTTTTGGAACGCATCAACGTCAACGAGCATCGTACCTCGGTCACTGGTGGCCATCAGCCACTTCGAGTCTGGCGAAAAATCGGCTCGTAGCGAACTTTGCCCTCTCACGCTGAGCGTCCATTCTGCCAGCAAGTCGCCACTGATTGCATCGAACAGCGTGATGCGTCCATCATCCATCCAGGTTGCGATGTGACGTTGGCTCTTCGAAAAAACGCCACCCATGACAGCGGCCTTAGCGTGACTGTTGTGAGTCAGTCGGGTTTTGTCAGGCGTGCCGCCGATTGAGTATATTGTTGCACCGCCGCTTCGGTCGGGCAGGACCAGCTTTTTTCCGTCGGCAGAGAATGCATCCGGAGTGCACATCGCCAAGCGCGCACCACGAAACTCCTGCTCGCGCTGTCGAGTACGAGCGTTCCAAAGAACGGGAGCTGCAAAATCGGCTTCGCCATACTTAACCGCCGAATAAGGCCCAAACGATGAGCCCGTCGTAAGAAGGAACGAACCAACCGGGCTGAATGCCGCCGAGGTGACTTCGCCGGAGGATTCCAGTGGGCCGATGAGTTTATGCAGTTTACTATCGGCTAGCCAACACTGATCACCTTCCCCAAATCGGGCCGCATTGTTGCAGACCAGCAACAAATCAAGGTTTGGATTCCAGGCGATTGTTCCAGGCGACTTTTGTTTTAGCCCAATTGTCTTGAGTTCATGGTTTTGATCAATGGCTTGCATCATCAGCCGGACTCCTTCGACGTTGTCTTCCATGTCAGGAGTCGCTAAGCCATATGCAATTGCGCCTCCGGGATCCGACTCTAGCTTGAGCGACATCTCCGCAATCATCCGGCCAGCAGTCATTTTGCGGAGTGCGATCTCGGATTTGCGTTTGGAGTCCAAAGCAGCCATCAACGACCAAGCCAGCAACAGCATGATGATTGCCGTGCTGGCAATTGCCCCGGCTGCAATTCCGGGATGAGCAACCGCCACATCAAGCACGCGTTTGAAGGGGCTGACTCGACGCGTCGAAATTGCCTGACCACGGGCGATCCGATCGAGGTCCTCTGCCATTTCGCCAGCCGTGGCATAGCGATCGGCTGGATTGCGTTCGGTGGCTTTGCAAAGAACGGTTTCAAAATCCTTGGAAAACCTAGGGTTCACTTTGCGGATCGGAATGGGCCGCCCCAACGTTAATTCACGCAGAATCTCACTTGTATTGCGTCCTTTGCACATCGGTTGAAGCGTGGCGATTTCGTAAAGCGTTGCTCCTAGAGAGTAGATGTCGGTACGGTGGTCGACAAACGCACGCCTCCCCGATGCTTGCTCAGGGCTCATGTATCGGAGCGTACCGATGATCTCCCCCGTCTGCGTAATTGAGGGAGCGTCATTCAAGTGGGCCAATCCAAAGTCGCTGACCCAGACCTTGAAGTTTTCGTCCACTAAGAGGTTTGATGGCTTGATGTCGCGATGAATGATGCCATTGTCGTGAGCATGATGCAGAGCGGCGGCGATTTCACTGCCAAGGGAGGCAATTGCATTGGCAAGCTCAGCAGATGACTTGGCACGATGCGAACTCTGGTGGCTACGATAGAGAAATTCTCCGGTGAATGTCGAGTTGGAAGCGTTGCCTCGGGTCGAGTCACGCTTGGCCGCTTCCCGCGTGGCGGTTTCGGTCTCAGCGGCAACAGGTAGCGTCTCGTCTTGGGCGGCCCCACCCTTCTTCGATCGAGAGCGAGCTTCATCGATAATTCTGGATAGGTCGGTCCCTGTTACTAGCTTCATCGCGTAGTAAGGGACTCCCACGTGTTCGTCAACGGTATACACCGGGACGATCGAGTCGTGGTTGAGTTTGGCTGATGCCCGCGCTTCGATTTGAAACCGTTGCATGGCCGATTGCGATGTGTGTTTGCGCGGCGGCAGCGTCTTGAGAGCAACAACGCGTTTCAGTTTTTCGTCAAACGCCTCGTAGACGACCCCCATCCCGCCTCGGCCAAGTTCGCGGCGAAGCGTGAATCGGCCAATCCGATCGGTGTCCAATGTCTGACCATCGAGGTCAAACGTGCCAGAATTGTGTGTTAGTTCGGGATTGTGGGCGTTGGGTTGTAGTTCTTCTGGTTCCATGTTGGCGTCTTCGGATTTTGACTGAGCGGGCGACTCTTTACATTGCATTACATTGGCGCATATCCGCCACCAATACTCAAGGGGTTCGTTGGAAACCCGCCCAAATTCTTACCACACAGGTCACTCGCGAGGCCTCAAACTCTGCCAGAGTGTGCAGACAAAATATCTCAAAGTCCCTACGGCGGGTCTCATGGCTCGGAGCCGTTGAAGTGGTAAACTGCAATGATCAAATGAGTCTGGTTGCCCCTCTTTCGGTGGGGCGTCGCGGCCCGCCGGGTGATTGTTCCTAATGTTCCTGCTGCCCGGCACGCTCACCCCTCTAGCTGCTACGATTTTCTATGAAAAACTTGTTACAACTCTTGGCGCTTGTTGGCCTGTTCTCCTGTTCCCACTGTGCTCGTGCTCAGGAATCTGTGCCGATCGTCGACGAATGGCAATACACGGTCAGGGGGCCGGGGAAGGGCTGGATGCAACCGGACTTTGACGATTCTGGTTGGAAGAAGGGCAACGGTGGGTTTGGTACCCTCGGAACGCCAGGGGCCAGGATTGCTACAGTTTGGGCGACGAATAACATCTGGCTGCGGAAAGAGTTTCGTTTCGCAGACGCCAAGAAACCTGCGATTCTGATTCATCACGATGAAAACGCTGAAGTGTTCATCAATGGCAAGCTTGCCATGAAGCTCGATGGTTTCACGACAAAGTATGAAGTGATTCCGTTGGATTCTGATCAAACAAAGCTCCTGAAGCAGGGATCAAACTTGCTCGCCGTGCGGTGCACGCAAACCTCGGGCGGCCAGTTCATCGACGCCCATATTGTCGATGCGGAAAATATTCCTGAGTTACCGGCGCCCGTACGCAGCACCAAACCATTCCTGTCGGACTTAATCACAAAATGGGGCGAGCAGGTTACTGCGGAGAATGCTTGGACGGAGTATCCACGGCCACAGCAGACGCGTGAAAACTGGACTTGTCTCAACGGCCACTGGGACTTCGCCGTTACCAAGAAAACAGAGGTCACTCAACCCAGCGATTGGGACGGGAAGATTCTCGTTCCTTTCCCGCTCGAAAGCAAACTTGGCGGCGTGCAAAGGTTGCTCGATGCGAGCGAAGCACTTTGGTATCACCGCAGTTTCGAAACAAATCCAGAAGTGGGCGAACGCACACTGCTCAACTTCGAAGCAGTTGACTACGCCTGTGAAGTGTTCGTCAACGGCCAGAGTGTCGGCAAGCACAAGGGCGGAAACACTCCTTTCACCTTCGATGTCACTGGAGCAGTCATCTCGGGGGAGAACAAACTGGTTGTTCGCGTCGAAGATGAAACTGAAAAATTCCAATTGCGTGGTAAGCAAACCTTGAATGCGAGAGGAATTTGGTACACGCAAGTGTCCGGAATCTGGCAGACGGTTTGGATGGAAACCGTCCCAGCGGCTTACATCGAAGACTTGACGATTCAGTCTTCGACCGACTTGGATGCATTTCATGTTCATGCTGATCTGGCTGGCGATTCCGGAGAGTATTCGCTGCGCGTGACGGCGACCGATGCAAGCGGCGAAATGCAAAGTGTGACCAATACCACCGAAGCCACCGCTATCGTGCCGATCCCCGCAAGTTCGCGAAAACTCTGGAGCCCCAGCTCGCCGCACTTGTATGATTTGCAAGTTGAGCTAATCGATGCGTCTGGAGTTGTTGTCGACCGAGTCGGCTCCTACGCCGGGCTGAGGAGCGTCGGGAAAATACGCGACACAGACGGGCACCTGCGTTTTACACTCAACGGCGAAATCCTCTTTCACTGGGGGCCGCTCGACCAAGGTTGGTGGCCCGATGGACTGCTAACTCCACCGTCGGACGAAGCCATGCTATTTGACGTCGAATGGCTTAAGTCGGCGGGCTTCAACATGATTCGAAAGCACATCAAGGTAGAGCCACGACGCTACTATTGGCACTGCGATCGCTTGGGAATGATGGTATGGCAGGATCACGTTAGCGGCGGCCCAAAGCCGGCCTGGACGCGGCTACAGCCAAACCCAAAAGATGCAAAGTGGCCTGACGATCAGCACAAGCAATTCATGCTTGAGCTAGAACGCATGATCGACACCCTGGAAAACCACCCGTCGATCGTATCTTGGGTTCCGTTCAACGAAGCCTGGGGACAGCATCGCACCGTCGAAGTTGGGCAATGGACCGCTCAGCGTGATCCGTCGCGGCTAGTCAATATCGCCAGCGGAGGGAATTTTTGGGAAGTTGGGGACGTCGTCGATGCGCACGCTTACCCCGATCCCGCGTTTCCATTTGAGCAGAGCCAAGGGCGATTCGACAACTTTATCAAAGTGATGGGAGAATTCGGTGGGCATGGCCTGGCAGTAAAAGAACACTTGTGGGATGAAAATCGTCGCAACTGGGGATATGGTGGTTTGCCTCAAGATGCAGCGGAGTACAAGGCCCGCTATGTGAAGTCGCTCGAGATCCTGGATGATCTGCGCCGCCGTGGCATCGCGGCGGGAGTTTACACTCAGACGACTGATGTCGAAGGAGAAATTAACGGGTTGATGACCTACGATCGGAAGGTCATCAAATTGCCCGCCCAAGAGTTGGCTCAGTTGCATCAAGTGCTTTTTCAGGACGCTGCCACCGTTGATGCCAGCCAATTTCCTGCCGAAGCGTTCATTGAGCAGCCTACCGATCGAAAGCCTGGGCCGGTAATGGACGCGGAGACGATTCGCTCCGGGCTCGAAAGTCACGACCGAGCGCTGTACATCAAAGCAGGCTGGATCCGTGACCCCTTCATTACCCTCGGGCCTGACGATCATTACTACCTTACGGGCACGCAACCCAATGTGGCTGATCCTCGCGAAGCCGAGAATCCATACAACATTGGTTTGGGATCGGCTAGCATCGTAGGAGAACAGGTCCGGGTATACCGAAGCAAAGATTTGATCCAATGGGAGGACTTGGGGGTCGTCTTCGATCTGAACGATACCTTTTACGTTCAAGAAAAGAACAAGACACTTCGACGACGACACATCTGGGCGCCCGAGGTACACTGGCTGGGTGATCGCTGGGCGCTGGTTCACTGCCCAAAGGGAGTTGCAAGTCTTGCCCTCTCGGCAGGCAAGGAGTTGGCTGGACCGTGGACGCATCCAATGGGAGCCAACCTTGGACAACGCCACGACCCGTCCATTTTTACTGACGACGACGGGATTCGATATCTGTTGTGGCAAAATACGCTCATCGCGCCGCTCAGTGATGACTTGACGCGTTACACGGCTGATCCGGTTCGCATTGATCCCGCCGGTTCACGTCCAGGGCCCGATGGAAAAGCGATCCGCCGCATTGGTCACGAGGGCGCAACAATGATCAAGGTTGGAGGCAAATATGTGCACCTGGGGACAGCTTGGTCTACCGATCAGGGACGAAAGGGATCTTACAATCTTTACTACTGCGTTTCGGACAAAATCACAGGCCCCTATGGTCCGCGGCAGTTTGCGGGCCGGTTTCTCGGGCACGGAACACCATTCCAAGACAAGAGTGGCAAATGGTGGTGTACCGCGTTCTTCAACGCCAACGTGCCTCCGCTTAGCCCTGAAGGAATCCAACAAAAGGATTTGGGTGGCAATGCTCAATCGATCAACGAACAAGGCGTGACGATCGTTCCGCTTGATGTTCGATTGCTGGACAACGGCGAGGTCATCATCCGCGCGAAAGATCCAGCCTATGCCAGTCCGGGACCTGACGAGGCACAGGATTTTGATTCTACAAAGTGATCTGTGCTCCGGAGGCCGCATCAGTTCGCATTTGTTGTGATGCCCAGCCATCATCACTGGCCTCCAAGCGACAATCGAACGACCGATATCTTGAATTGAGCAAAACATGCACTTTCATCGTCGATTCCCAAGTATGCAAACAGGCCGTCGAGATTCAGCGGCGAGGTTTCGTCGATCGCCCTTGCTTCACTTTCCGGTTCATCCGCTGGCAGAGCGTTTGGCAGTTGCGGCCATCGGAATTCTGCTGTGGATCGGTAGTGGGCATGTCGCACTTGCCCAATTGGTCGCGGCTCAGGTTGCAGACGAAGCGCCGAATGAGCGGCCAAACGTTCTGTTCATCGCCATGGATGATCTAAATGACTGGATCGGTTGTCTTGGTGGCCATCCCCAGACGCTGACGCCAAATCTGGATCGCTTTGCTGCATCCGGGACCCTGTTCACTAATGCCCATTGTCCAGCTCCGGCATGCAATCCGTCGCGCGGGGCTATTTTTTCAGGACGAGCGCCCAACCGTTCTGGACTTTACGATAACCGGCAAGCCATGCGGGAAGTGATGCCCAACGCGGTTCTCTTGCCGCAAGCGATGCGGCAAAACGGCTACTACGCGGCCGGCTCCGGCAAGCTATTGCACTATATTATCGATTCAAAATCCTGGGACGACTATTTTCCGGAGCCAGAGAGCGAGAACCCCTTGCCGGAAACACACTACCCTTCGCCGCGTCCGGTCAATTTGCCTCGCGGCGGTCCTTGGCAGTATGTCGAAACCGACTGGGCCGAATTGGATGTCACCGATGAGCAATACGGCGGCGATTGGGCCGTTTCCAAGTGGATCGGTGAACAACTGGGCCGCGAATTCGACAAGCCATTTTTTCTCGGCTGTGGAATCTATCGCCCTCATGAGCCATGGTTTGTTCCCAAGCAGTATTACGAGCCATTTTCGCTAGACGAGGTTGTGCTTCCGCCTGGATACAAAGTAGACGACTTGGACGACATTCCTGAGCTTGGCGTTCGAGCAGCAAAGAATCGTTACTTTGCTCATATTCAAGAGCAGGGACAGTGGCGGCAAGGAGTGAGGGCCTATTTGGCGTCTATTCACTTTGCCGATGCAATGCTTGGTAGAGTGCTCTCAGCGCTGGACAATAGCAAGTATCGCGACAATACCATCGTCGTTCTCTGGTCAGATCATGGTTGGCAGCTTGGCGAAAAAGAACACTGGCAAAAATACACGCCCTGGAGAGCTGTGACGCGAGTGCCCTTGATTGTCCGCGTTCCAACTGGTTGTTCCAAAGCGTTGCCGTCAGGAACGACGCCGGGAGTTCAGTGTGACGCACCGGTGAATCTGCTAAGCCTCTATCCCACTTTGCTCAAGCTTTGCGGTTTACCAGACAATCCAGTTTGTGACGGACCATCGCTAGTCCCCCTCTTGTCGGACGCCTCGACGGCTTGGCCTCATGTGTCGGTAACCTACATGGCCAAGCCAGGGACGATTGCCGTTAGTGACGTGGACTGTCGCTACATTCGCTATGCAGATGGAAGCGAAGAATTGTATGACATCGCAGCAGATCCTTACGAGTGGAACAACTTGGCATCCCCGGGAAAACTAGCGACTAAACCGGTTCGGGCGATGCTCGAGCGAATGCGTAAAAAAGCACCGACAGAATTTGCTGAACGAGTCGCGCCCAGTGTTGAATCACTAACCAAGCTGCAGTGGCAGCCCGCATCGGTGAAGCCGGTGCCAGCTTCTCGGCCGGACGGCAATCCCTTCGACGTACACTTTATCAATCAGCGCGACGAGACCATTGAGTTATTTTGGATGGACCGCAATTCGATCCCCAAGTCCTACGGCAATATCGCGGCAGGTGAAACCAAGCGGCAGCGGACTCGACCTGGCGCTGTTTGGAAGCTGTGTGACCAAAACGGAGCAACACTTGGGCACTTCGAAGTAGGGGATCGAACAGCCCGGGCGATTATCCCCGCCAGCTCGAATTAGCGACAGGTGGTTTGCGACTTGCGTCTGAGCGTCGGGCTAGGTCTGAACCGCGACGCTTCATTTTGACTACAATGACGGCACATGATTTCTTCAACACTGCGACCTTCTTCAATGGCAGCGGAGCCTAAATAGATGCGAAATTTGATGATTCTTTTCCTGTTGATTTTCGGCTTTCTGCCATCGATTGCAGTTGCAGCAGATGCACCGAAACCGAACATCATTTTCATCCTGGCTGACGACCTTGGTTACGGTGATTTAGGATGTTATGGACAGCGGTTGATCAAGACGCCTCGGCTGGACCAAATGGCTGCCGAAGGCATGCGTTTTACGGATTTTTACGCAGGAAACACGGTTTGTGCACCGTCGCGTGCGGTCTTAATGACAGGCCAGCACCTTGGGCATACTCACGTGCGAGGCAACGCGGGCGGCGACGACATGTCTAGCCAGTCGTTGCGCGACGAAGATGTGACCGTTGCAGAGGTTCTCAAGGGCGTAGGCTATGGGACGGCTCTGTGTGGCAAGTGGGGGTTGGGTGACGAGGCGACGGGGGGGCGGCAAGGGCTGCCGCGACGGCAAGGTTTCGATTTCTTTTACGGTTACCTCAACCAGGTACATGCACACAATTATTACCCAGAATTTCTATGGCGGAATGAGACCCAAGAGAAACTCAATAATGTAGTGCAACGGCTTGATCGGTCGTATGGCGGGTTCACCGGAGGTTGGGCTACGAAGAGAGTTGACTACTCGCACGATTTGATCGCTAATGAAGCACTGGGTTACATCCGTGAGCAAGCCAAGACAGAGCAGCCGTTCTTTCTTTACCTCGCTTTGACAATTCCACACGCCAATAACGAAGGTAGTCGTGGAACTGGCAACGGACAGGAGGTTCCAGATTACGGTCAGTATGCTGCTAAGGATTGGAGTGACCCTGACAAGGGACAGGCAGCGATGGTGTCCCGAATGGATGCTGATGTTGGGCGAATCATCGACTTGCTCAAGGAACTCAATATTGACGAAAACACGGTCGTCATGTTCTCAAGCGACAACGGACCGCATGACGAAGGCGGGCATGACACCGAGCGTTTTGATCCAGGTGGGCCATTGCGAGGCATGAAACGAGATCTGTACGAAGGCGGCATACGAGTGCCAATGATTGTGCGTTGGCCCGGCACCACCCCTGCAGGAACCACTTCAGCCCACGTTGGTTACTTCGGTGACTTGCTCGCCACGGCCGCCGAGTTGTCGGGGGCAGAGACGCCGGACGGACTTGATTCGGTTAGCTTCATGCCAACTCTTGTGGGCAATGGAAAACAGGCCCAGCACGATTACTTGTACTGGGAGTTTTACGAACAGGGCGGAAAGCAGGCCGTTCGGGCTGGAAAATGGAAGGCGGTTCGAATGCCTTGGATGAAGGGCCCCACTGAACTCTACGATCTGTCCGCAGACATTGGCGAGGAACATGATATTGCATCGGACAATCCGGATATTGTGGAACGTTTGGAGGCGATGATGGCTGAGGCCCATACGCCACATCCGAACTGGAAGCCTCGTGGCAAAGTGCCTCGTCCCGCCGCCAAGTAGGCTAACGCCAGATGTACGGGGGATTTGTCCGCAAATCCCCCCTCTTCTTTGTATTGGATTCGGGTTACAAATCCCGTCCCCGCAAAACGTAAAGGTATGGGCAAGGCTGGAGTGCCCGTCTCTGCAGGCGTCGGGAATTTTCACCCAATCCACCACCTGTCGAAGCCTTTCCTCAAATTCCCGCGATTCTCTTCGCTGTTTCGCTACGCGGATGTGCTGTGAATTAGCCGGTAGAGTTGGCCTAGTCGTTTCAAGCGGTCTTGAGCTCGCCGGGCTTGTCTGGGCACAGCGAGAATCTACGATTTCCTCTGAAGATCGAAGCTCAGGGTGACGAAGAACCCAGTTCGGGATGATTCGTTCGTCCCTCGGTTCGTTGAAGGCTCAACGACCTCTCAATTCTCCCGCTCTTCGCAAGGACGTGGCACGGCGGATCATTGTGGTTACCAATCACATTTGAAGTGCCATGACAGAAACGATCTCTTCTACCAGCTCTCGTGGCTGGGTTGTACTGACGCTGGTTGGCGGCTCAGCTCTTGCAGTGCCATTTATGCACAAGTCTGGGGACGCGTCCGATTCAGTAGCTTCACATGCAAACGTCGCTATTGCTGACGCTGGTCCGGCCGTCGAACAACAAAGTGGCTTCCTCACTGAGCGTCGCGTTGTCGGAGTACGTCCGAACACCGATGCAATTGCTCGTGAATTAGCTGCGGCGATACAGCCCCAGGCCGTAGACTTGCCGGCATGGGCCGTGCGAGGCGACATTATTGATGAGTGGATTGATTCTGGCGTTGCCGAGAGCCTGCCGTCACCACGGCAAGTGGAGCGACCGACCGGGCCAGCGGCCGAAGTGCGGACTTGGCTAAATGAAGTCCGGCCGCCAGCAGACCCCAAAGAACAAAACTTGGTCGCCAAACTAGACGATTCGCCAAACGCCAGCGGGCAAGCTTGGGAGCCCATTGTTCGCCAGCCAGCTCTTGCAATGACGGTTGACCAACGGGCTGGCGACCAAGGCAATGTTGCTGTGCGTTCAGGCGGCGTGCCCCTGCTACCGGTCGGCAACCGACAATCGAGCACTGCGATGCAACCCAATACTGCGGAAGAACTGCCTGTACCGGCACGAACTTCAGATGCTTCGCCGAAAGCCGCTCGCACAGAAGTGGTGCCAGATAGAGCACCGCGCCCACAAACAGCCCCGCCACGAGCGGATCAGCGACGCAAGCACTTTGTTTATCAGCCCGGCCACAAACCGTAGAACGCCTGAAGCGATGCATTAGCGCGTAACACGCTATACGTCCACGCGAGTCCTACTCTGTCGCAGCCGATGGATTTCTCGGAAGCTACTTGGGCAGTTGCCAATTCTCGTCGAAGAATCCAGCCGCTTGGACTTTGCCGGGGCTGCGAGGCGTAATGGGGGTGCGAACATCGATCACTGCCCAATCGGGTAGCTTGGGAGTTTGCCGAGCGTTGTTCAGATAATCGTATTCCCGGTAGGTAAATCCGCTGTTGATCACAACGTAGCGTTGCGGGTTCAGTGGATTTGGGTAAACCATCGCCAATCCCACGTCCTCGAGATCCAAGCCGCTCCGTTGGGCAGCTCTGGTGTGATCCAACGGCAACTTGCTAGAGAGTCTTGCGATCACAGCATTCGACTCAGCGTCGCCGAACAGCACGAGGTTCTTTGTTGCGATTGTTGGCTCGTCTAGATCAACGTCTTGAATCGTCACGAGGTCGCCGCGAAAATGTTGCCGCCAGTGCTGCATCGCATGCTGTGCCTCACTTTCGCTCCATGTCTGAAATGCGGCCCGTGATGACTTGCCGCTGGGGAGCACAAACACGAATGCGGAGTTGAAGGCGTCGTCAATTGGTCCCTGCAAGCCAGGTCGCTTGTGCAAACCAGACTTCCGACCAGCAGTCCACTGGCCCTGATTGCAATAAAACGATGCATCCAAAGACAGATCGGAAAGCGGCTGAACTTGCCCGATAACTTCGCCATTTACATCCACACTTACAGGCTGATCCATCGCTAAAGGCCAACGCCCTGGGGCTACCTTCAAAGTAAAGGCGGATACATTTTTGAGTTTGATTTCGATCTGCGGCTCAGCCAGTGATTTGATTTGAGCATCCACAGTGGACTTGGCCCAATGTTGCTCGAGTCCATCCAGCTCGATCCAGTGCATGGTGTTGTGATGAAGCGAGTAAGTTGCAAACTGCACCCGCATCGGAATTTCTCCGAGATTCTTGCGAGCTAGGTGTGACATCCGTCGCTCGATTTCCACTTGCGAATCGTTGTGAATCTTATGAGCCGTGTTGGGGCCAATGATGTGAACAAGCTGAACGCCAAGTTCTTTCAGGGTTGCCTCCATGATATCTGCAGCCTGCTTCTGTCTGTCGATTTCGCCACTGTAGGCAATCGTCGGGCAGTTGGTTAGGTTGATTGCGACAGTCGGATTGTCGTAGAGATTCCACATGGCCTGCTGGTAGTCTGGAGCCGTATCGAGGACTTTCTCGCCTTGAAAAAAGTCCAGGAATTGTACGGTCTCTGAAAAGCCAGCCCCTGGATTGGCCGCAAACCATCGGTCAGCGTACCGCGTTGCGAACTGCCAGCAAGCGGCACCGCCCATCGAGAATCCTCGCACCGAGATCCGTTGCTCATCGACGGGCAACTTGCTCTGAATGTAAGCCAAAGCCTCGAAGACGTCCTTTTCCCCAGCAAAACGAAATGCATTGCTATAACGTCCGTATGGGTGCAGGACGATCGAATCTGCTGGCGTGTAAATTCCATCGTCAACGGAGTGCTTGGCGAGGAAATGCATCTCGCTCTCACGCTCACCACGACCGTGGAACCAGATATCCAATCGCCGTGGCCGAGAGTCACCGGCAAACAAACCGCTAGGGATAACGACCGCATATGGCTGGATGGATTCGTCAATGCTTGAACGAAACCCACCGACGACCAACCTCTGTGATTTTCCATCGGTGATGCCGACGAGCGTCAGCCAGTCTGCTCCTTGCTTGATCAATTCGATACGCTCACGTGCCATTTCCAGGTTGCCTCGGGCACGCTGGACGTCTGAGTCACGGTAGAACTGTCGGAATTCGAGGGCCAGTTCGACTGCTCGCGGGAAGACGAGCACTTCTGGTTCGAGTGAGTCCAAACGAGCCTTGAGGACTGTCTGGTTCGCACTGCCTACAGACGCAAGTATTTGCTCTCGAGTGCTTTGCCAAAGCGCGCGCACTTTTGTGCAATCGCTTAGCAGTTTTTGCGCGGTCGATTCGTCGATCTCCCCGGGTGGTGGAATCGTACGGACAACGTCATCACGATTGTCTTCAGGCCCATCCGCGATTGCAGTTGCACAACCACTCGGTAGCAGTTGTGAGGAAATGAGAGCTATCCCAAGAAGAAGGCGAGCAAACATGAAGTATCCTTTCACGCGCCCGCACTCTATTCACGCAGACGCCTAACAAACCAGAAGCGAAGTCCAAATCCCAACGCAGCAGTTTACTTGAAAGCTTGCCGGGCTGCTGAAGGACGACGCGCAGCCTCAAGCGGTGGCTGCTAGCGGCTACAGGCATCAGACATTGATGACGGCTGAAAGCCGCCACGAAGCAAACCTGAAGGCGATCGCTAGCGATCGCCCCGTGGCAGCAAAGCCAGCAGTTTAACCGTCAGTCAGTCAGTCGCAGTCGCTTGCGACGAAGCGTTTCGTGGTAGTCGAGTGCCGACATCTGGGAAAGGGCTTCGTCGGCTGGCAGTGACTCGCCTTCACCGTTGCCCGCATTCAGCAGATTGATGACGAGCAGAGCGTCAATGGGTGAGATGTAACCATCCGCGTTCGTGTCCACGAAACCTTGAATGGCCGCGGCGCCCGAGGGGCCTAGCGGTAAAGTCCTGGATCCGTTGCGGTTCAAGTCATTGATGATCGTGAGCACATCCGATGGCGTCGTGACCCCGTCGTCATTGACATCAGTTGTTTTGCTGGTGTTGAGCCACGGAAAATCTGCCTCAAAGTTGACTACTAGAACTTCGATTCGACCAGTCGCCGTCAATCCTTGGTCATCTTCCAGCGTGTAACTGGCTCGATGGACCCCGCTGTACGAGTCTGGAGCCGTGTACTGAACGACGTTGCCCGCCAACGCAAACGCGCTGTGCGTACCCGAATTCAGCGCAACATTCAGGGAACTGTTTGGTCCATCTGGATCGTTGTCATTGGCGAGCACATGGATTGTTGCGGTGCGAGTTGCATTTACTGCCGACGCGCGGTCGGTGAGTGCAACTGGCGGAAGGGGTTGCGGAGGCTCCACACGTAGTTGGTACTGCGGATTGGTTGCCGCACCGTTGCCACGGACCAGAACATAGTAGGTTGCATCACGAGTGAGCTGAGCGTCAATTTGCTCTGCGTTTCCCTGTGTGGTTGATGACTGGACGACCGTTCCGCTTGCGTTTAGCAAGTACAAATCAAGATTGCCGGCCGAGTGCGTGAACGTGATTCGAAACGTTCCAGTTCCCGTACTTGGAGAAACTAGCTTGAAAGTATCACGATCGCTGGACGAATGAATCGAAAGCTGGCTGAGTGTTTGATTGACGCCGGAGAGTTCGGTGGCTGAAGCCGTGGTGTTGTTTGCTTCGTAACCATCTGGTGGAATGGCATCGGGATCATAAATCAAATTTTGCCAAACATTGACATCACTGACGGTGACCCCGGTTTTGACTACCGGATGCCGCATTCCGCCCCCGGAAGCAGTGACTTGATAGGTCCCGGCAGGCAATTCAATTTGATAACCACCGGCCGACATGGTTGTCGTTTGGAACGTACCCGTCTCCCCCTCGAATTTGAGAGTAGCTCCTCCGATGCCTTCGCCTGCATCGTACCACCGCGAATCGTCTTCATCCTCGAACAGAGCTCCGCTAACCATCGTTGGTGGCGACTCAATATTCACCAGCACCTGGGTGTTGACGTAGGGGCCCAGATTGCCGCCGGTAAATGGCGTCATCCGATGACCAACTTGTTCGTAGTCGGAATTGATGATTGCGATTCGGTGCCCGCGTCCAGGCTGCATACCTCCGGGGCCATTTCCCCAATCTACTACGTAGCCGGCGAACAGGTGATCAGCCGATTCGGCGGTACCGAAAACGTTCTCCGAATTGATCTTTTCGCCATTGGCAAATCGCAGATTGACTCCAGCATCCAAGAGCGCTTGTCGCCGGGCGAGCGTATTGGAGTGGAATTGGCTGGGCGGGGTTGACGTAATCATCCGCTGGTTGTGAGCAGCGGCGACTTCGTAAGTGCCTTCACTCCAAACGACCGGGTGCGTAGGATCGAGGGCGGCCAATTCATTGCGAAGTGTTGTGCCGTTCACATTAAAGAAGTCAACAGCCGTTTGCACAAACGCATCACGGGCAGTCAACGGACTAACACGCGAGAACATCCTGCTGAACTCACCCGCAGGATCCGTGCGGAAACGATTTACTCGCTGCAGGAATTCTTGCTCCAGAGCGGTCGGGTTGAAGGCAAGTAGCCGGCGCGACTCGAGTTCTTCGGCGTGCAGGGTTCTTGTCTTTTGCGTAGGGTGGTTCTTGTGGGAGTGATTGATTTCGGGCATTTCAATGACTCTTGTATGAAGAAAGGAGAGTGGAGAAACGATTTCGAGTTGATTTAGTATTCTGTTAGCGCATTTTGGTTGTCGGCGAAATTCCTTGTTATCGTAGGCCAAGTCGTGTTATCAAAAGCGAGAAAAGGTGGAACGTTGCGGCAACGACGACGGCCAGGCCGGCCCAACGGTGAATCTCAACCGCTTCGTGTAGGCCATCAGTCCCCAGGATTGGAAGCATGCTGACAAACATTGTGGCTGCTGTCACAACTCCCGCTGTGACAAGCACCCAGGCGGAAAGACGTGCTAGCCACCAACGGTGTTCAGTTCCTTCGTGACGGCTGCGGCCGCGTGGCAAATAGAGCAACGCGAAAGCGAGCAGGAGGAACACAAAACCGCCCGCTGCAGCGATGTGTGCCAGCAACGGATACCCCAGCATATGCCCATCTACCAGGATGGCCGAGAACGAACTAAGCGCTAAGGCGAGGATGGCAAAGATGAAGCCAACGTAGAGGATTTTTGAAAGCCAATGATGCGGCGAATGTCGGGAGACACCGCGACCAGTCATCGCGGCGAATGCTCCCAAGCAAAGCAAGCCAGCGACGGTCGCTATGGCCGCAACTAGCAGACCATTCTGGAACGTGAGATTTGCCAGGAACTGGGTTGCCATGTTCGCGTTTGACTCTTCAGCGGGCATTTCTGCGGCTGAAGCTAAAATGTTGTGTGTCTTCATCGCACTATGGTGTTTCGTATTCAATAACGGCTGAAGTTACGCATCGCGTCTGCGGATCATGTCGTTCAAGTTGACTGCCATGAAGGCAACGGCAATCACACAAGTCAGTCCAAGTGCGACTAGTCCAAGCATTTTGAATAGCGACCGGCCCATGAACAGGCTGTTCCATCCGCTGAGTTTAACTTGATCAACGTCTTGCAAGTCGCGAATGGCGATGGGCTGCGTTTTCTGATCAGGCAGCATCCCAACAGGCGTCAACATGGAGCCAAAGAACTTGGCGCCTTCGCTGTGGCACTCGGTGCAACCGTTGATTCCAAGTGACTGCTGAGCTGGACGGACGTTGTGAGCCTGTGGCCAAGCGTATGGGGCGGCGGCTTCCCCCAACTCAGCAGCATCAATCTGCTTGATCTTTAGCGTTTCGTCGTCCTCTTCATTCTTGCTGGATGCCTGGGGGACGTCCCGGACAAACCCCGTTCCGCCGCTAATGTAGATAGCTTGGGACCCGGGATAAGCCTCTTCGATGTCGGCAAGTGCCTTAGCCATTCTCTCGTTGACTTGAGCCGTTCTTGCCTCGTCTTCCGCTTTCGCGATTTTAGCGGCCTCCTCCTCCGTTCGCTCCTCGTCCTTCACGCGAGCTCGTTCATCACCCAGCAGCTCTTTTCGTTGTGTCAACGACAATTTGACTTCACTCAGTTCGTCTGTAAACTCGCGCCGCACCTTCAGCGAACGTCGAATGAGTTCGTAAACCACTTCTGGATTGAGCGGTTTGATCTCATCTGCGGTCTTGATGGCCCAATAGGAAGGCCAGGTCATCCGGTGAGGTGCGAGCCGGTGATCGCTGGACCAAGCAGCAGGTGCGCCGGCATTCCCCAAATCGTTGTCGGTGTTCTCTGCTGAATCCGTTGGTGCAGCCTGGTACTCTGCAGCTCGTTTGTTGAGAGGAATGATGATCGAGTGGGCGATGCCCGGGGCTTCTTGCCCAGTTCGTTTGACGTGTTCTCCCAGGTGGTGGGCGATTGAGTTGACTTGCCAACCAATTTCTTCGTCGGGCATGCTGCCAGCGTGACAGGCTGTGCAGGTCATCTTTTCAAAGTGCAGCGGTGGAAGCCCTTTGTGTAGAGGGCGAGGCGCTCCCAGGCGTCCTGCGGTGTTATCGGTTCCCAAGTGGCAACCTGCGCACGAAAGCGAAACGACGTTGCCAGAGGGATGTTGTTCACCATCGAAGCCTCGCACCGTGTGGTGATCGAGACCATTGCGATGGCAGTCCGCGCATTGAATCCCCGCTCGAACGTGAATGTCTTCGTCGTGCAGCCAACGACCACCGCCCACAGTCTGAGTTGGTGAATTGGTATGGCAGTAATAGCAAGCATCATTGTTCGGCTTACGCACAAGGTCAAAGAAGACTTTGCCGTCACTGCGGAACTTGTGATCTTCGTAGTCGACTTTGGGGAGCTTTTCCTCCGCGCCTTCAGCGGATGGATCGAAATCGTCTTTGAGTCGACGCGAATTGCCACTGACGACCGCAATGCCTAAGGCTGCGGTTGGAGCGTATGAAAAATTTTCTTCCTCAATCTGTTCCGTCCATACAAAAGGACTGTAGCCACCGCCACTGCGGTGATGGCACATCATGCAGTCAACTGGCAATGGTCCGGTCACGTTGCTGCGATCTTCATAGCCCGCAGGGACCTCGGCCCCATCTTCTTCCGAAGCATCAGGGAGTTCTTTCTTGAGCGCTTCTTGCAGTTCTTCCAGCAACTTTGCGGAGGCGGCAAGCGACTCTTCGGAGCCTGGCCCACCTCCCGGGAGAAAGCCACCCAGCTTGGCAGCGACCTGCCATCGAGACAGCCCAAGTTCGTCTGGGTTGAACGTTCCGTCCCAGTTTCGATAGGATAGCGGGAGGTGCGTTCCAGATCGTTCGTCCGACCAGATCCAGGGCTGCCCAGGTCGCCCATGAGTTGCATCAGATTCAACGGCGTTGAAGTGCCAGCCGTGTGCGATTTGATCAAAATCGTGGCAGCGACCGCAGGTCTTGGCCGGCGAATAGGGCTGCGGATTCTCTGATTCGGGGTCGATCTTCTTATTTTCTGCGTCGTAGAGTTCAATCCAGTGGACATAGCCGCTCATGCTATCGCTGGTCGCATAATTCGACTGTGCCAACCCACGCGAGGCAACGGTGGTGCTGATAAGGGCCGAGGCGATGAGCAGCAGTGTTCTGCCCTGAACAGGGGTCATCACAGGTTTACGCTCGCAGAATGGAGGACAATCGAACAGCATGAAATACGAATAAGCTGAAAATATACCCATTCTGACCGGCGAACGTAATCGCAAGCTGTATCCGCAAAGCTCCAGGCCCAAATTTCACCAGAGGCCTAGGGCCTGAGCTTGGGCCATTATTATTTGGGGGCCAAACAGAATTTACGCTCCCATGCAGCCTGCGCACCTGTGGCTCGCTGACTATTTCCTGGGAAGTTCGCCTGAGCTGCAGCTAGCGAAGGGCGGCACAAGGGTCTGCGACAGCATCGCTGTAGCTTGGTCGATTTTGCCAGCATTAATTTGATCAATCGCCTGTCGAAACTGACTTCGCAATTGTGCAGAGAAGACCAGCGGCGAGTCGTCGGGCGGCACTTGCTGGTTAATGAAACTCGCGATTGCAGCCATCGCCAGTTGCAGCCCGCTCGACGCAACGCAACTGCAGAGAATTGGCGACAATGGAGCGCAGGCTGATTGAAGTTCATCGAGATGGGGTTGGCGAAGTTTGTCAGGCAATCGGTCTGACTTATTCGCAAGGCATATCATCTCACCTTGGCAAGCGTCGCAAATGGCTTGATGAACGTCTGTCCACCCGACTTGAATATCGACCACCACCAAGACTAAGTCCGCGTCGCGAACACGCTTTCGTGCTAACTCGATCCCTTCGCTCTCGATTGCACCGTCAGCATCAGCGCGCAAGCCAGCCGTGTCGGATAGTCTTACCGGCCAACCATCGATGGCCGTCCCCGCCTCGACCCAGTCACGTGTTGTCCCTGCTTCTGGATTTACGATCGACCGCTCCTGACCGACCAAGGCATTTAGCAGGCTACTTTTTCCGACGTTCGGTGGGCCAGCGATAACAATGTCCCACCCCGACGCGAGTCGCTGGGCAAAATCCGCGTGTCTTTCGATCTCCAGTAGAACACGCTGTGCTGCTTCGATACGGCCGCTTTCGAGTGATCCAATCGCCGCCCGAACGGAACGCTCAAGTGCACCGTCAAGCTGGTGAAGCCAATAACTTGCTGCTCGGTTGGTTCGAGCTGCAATTAGTGCTGACCGGGCGTCGTGCTGTACCGCGGAATGCGTCTGCTGCGAGAAATTATCGGGCGCAACGATTGTCGCGCCGGTTGAACCGACTAGGTCGAGGATCCGCTGCGAAACAGCTTTCCCGCCGTGACAGTGAATTTCGAGACTTGTCGCAGATGTGAGGCAGGCGACAATATGTTCTTGCTGCACATTTGCGTCACCAGACTGGTGTGGCAGTTCAGCTAGCGAAACGGAACCAAAGTAGATCCGCCCTATTGTGGGCGCCTGCGTTCTGAGGCCCAGTAGCGGTAGGGCGCGATCGATGGCAGCCCGGCCGCGAACGGCAAGTGTGGCAATTCCGGCTGGGATCGGCGCAGTCAAACGGCTGGCAAGGCAGTCGGCTGGATCAACAGAATCGCGGCGGTCGACCAAGCTCTAAGCCTTACTTCGAAAAGCTGCTTTCACATCTGCATTCATCAGAACGATAATAGCCCAGATGCCGAACGGAAGCCCAAGGCAGCAGCAGCTCGAAATGGGCAGCATGCCGGCAACCGCGCCGAGTATGCAAACTCCATAGAGCTTCTGCTTGAGCATCGAGACGCCCCCAAGCACTGAGAGCAGGCTACACAGAACGCCAACGACACTCATCACAATTGGCCAGACGCCTGGCGGTTGTGAGAGGTAGCCCTCGAGAACGGACATCCATTCTTCCGGGATTTCAGCGTTCTTCATATCTTCCAGAACCTTTGCTTGGGCGGCCACAGCAGCTTCGGGGTTCAGGTAGTTGATCGTCGATGAGGCGACGCTCCACAGTCCAAGCAACGCTCCTAAGGCCCCGAGCACAATCAGCGCGATTGCCGGCGGCGCCAATTTCCCCTTAGGGTCTCCGCCAGAGGGGGGCAGGCCTCCAGGGCCCATCGCAGGAGGCTGATCACTTAGGAAATCTTGTCCCGACATGCCCATTGGCGGTTGGTCGCTCATCGTCGTCTAACTCCATGGTTCGATTGATGGACAGCAGTGTTTGCTAACAGGATACCCGAAAACCCATCAACGTAGATCCCTTAACGAATGTTGTACTGCGCCGCAGAATGAATTCACGAAGCGACAAGCCACCTGTCGAAGGAACTACGCTTCTGAATCTTCGTCTTCGTCTTCCGCCAATTCGAAGCTGCCTGGTGGGAAGTAGCACTCGGCCTCTGAAGCGGGGTTTAGTAATAGCCCGCAATCTTCTGGTAAGCCGTCCAACAGCGATTCCCCGTCCACCATTACTGATGGCAGCACAGTCCCTTCAGGCAAGTCCGTGATCTGTGTTTCGACGAAATTGTCGGCAACCGCACTGTTTGTGAAACAGACAACTGCAACAGAGTCTTCTAGTTCCGCAAGTACGACGCTGAAATTTCCTTCGTCATCTTCGTCAATTGTGCCCGTCTCGGTGTCAATCTGCTGGTAGAGGATGAATTCCCCGTTTCGGAAAAGACTCTCCAGCAAAACCGGATCGTTCGCATCAATGGCAGCGACGATCTTCTCGCCAAGATCTTCATCGTGTTCAGTCATTCGCGGTAAATCCTGGCAAAAGTGTTTCGTAATTCTATGGCTCGAAAGGATAGTAGAATCGCTCTGGGCGTATCAACGATTGGCAATCGCGGCTTTTCTGGCCGCTTCGAATTCATCGCCAGCTAGCCAGGCGGGCATCTCATCGCCATCAGCGACGGCCAGCCCAACATGCATCAACAACTGAGCATCCTCAATTGCACCAGCCAGATCCCAGTTCGGATCGTATTCGTCGCTGGGCTGATGGTACGTTTTCTCGACCCATTCGTCCAGTCGCTTCTTGCCCCATCCATCTGGCTTGCCGACGACGTTGATCCCACTGTGCAGGTACACACCGGGAACACCTACTTTCGCCAAAGAAAACTGGTCGCTTCGATAGTAATATCCCCGGTCTGGAAAATAGTCGGGAACAACCGTTCGATTCTGCCACTCAGCAACTGCTTGAACAATTGCATCTAAGTTCGATTTTCCATTGCCGATCAGGTTGATATCGTGCGTCTTGCCGAGGTGGTTGATTCCGTCAATATTCACGACGGCTGCCATGTACCCGGCTGGGACGGGTGGATTTGCGGCCAGGTATTCGCTTCCAAGTAGTCCCTGTTCTTCAGCGCCGACAAATGCAAACAGGATGGATCGGCGGGGGCGCGGATGCATCTGCGAGACAGCGCGGGCAATTGTCAACAGCGAGGCTGTGCCTGAAGCATTGTCAATCGCACCGTTGTAAATCATGTCCCCGTTTTCATCTCTGGCTTCTGCAAGCCCCAGGTGATCGTGGTGCGCCATGAAAACAACATACTCGTCTTTCAATTCTGGATCGCTACCAGGCAGAACGCCAATCACATTTCCAGTCATTTGCTCGCGGACATCGCACTTCAAATCGCACGAAACTGTAACCCCGAGCGGAACCGGCCTGAAGTCTCGCGATTGAGCCGCCTTGCGCAGTTCGTCGAGATTCTTGCCAGCTAGATTCACCAGTTTGTAAGCTGATTCCTCCGTGACCCAGCCCTTCAGGTTGGTTCGCGGTCCAGACGAATCCGCTAGTTCAAATTCTTCGCCGCTCCACGAAGTCTGCACAACTTGGTAAGGGTAACCAGCGGAAGGAGTCGTGTGAATTATCAATGCTCCCGCCGCGCCAACCTTGGCCGCCATCTCGTACTTGTAATCCCAGCGACCGTAGTACAGCCGACGACGCCCCGCAAAAAGATCTGGGTCGTCTTCGGGGTCATTGTTCATCACCACCAGCACTTTGTTCGACATGTCCATGCCCTTGAAATCGTCCCAGGCGTACTCTGGGGCCTGGATGCCGTAACCGACAAACACCAATTCAGCGTCTTTCACCGAGACGCTCGGTTCGGCTTTTCCGCTGACGGCCATCAAATCGTCACGGTGCGTTAGATGCAGTTGAGTGCTTCCAGGTCCGGTGAATGTGATGCTCGCTGGCGGGGTGGTCTTTAATCCTCGAAGCGGAACAGACTGAAACCACGAGCCGTCTGCTGCTCCAGGCTGAATCCCAGCCGCTTGCAATTGCGCAGAAATATAAAGCTGTCCCAGACGGTCACCTCGCGAACTTGGGCCGCGACCTTCCAGCAAGTCATCGGCCAAATAGCGAATGTGTGCTCGTAGCTCTTGCTCGGTGATCTGCTCACCCGCCTCACGAGCCGCCGGTGCTGGCTTCCACTGCCCAAACGCTTGATCGCTGGACCACGGCGCCGGAGACATGGAAAGCCCGACTGTCCATGCAACACAAACTTGCACACACGCAAGCAATGTGGAGCGGGATTGGCAGTAGTGGCGACAGTTAGCGGAACGCATTGCATTCACCTCGAAGTGTTTCTTGTCAACGTGAAAAACAAGTGCTGACTCGGCCTCGTAGAGTCAGCGTTTGCAAGATTTGTCGCCTACAGGATAACGACATCGAAGGCCGCGCGATACGGCCCGACGGGACATCAGTGAGCGCGTTGACACCGTTGAACACCAAGGCTCTTGAAAAAGTGAGGGATCTGGTACCAGATCCACTACGGTTGAGGCGACTGGAGTGGTCCATGCCGAGGGTCAGGCAAGAACGTCGTGAATCGTGTGAGCGTCCTCAACACCGGTGAGCCGCCAATCAAGGCCTTGATATTTCACGCTGAATCGTTTGTGGTCAATGCCGAGAGCATGCAGCACGGTAGCGCTGAAATCGTTGATGTGCACAGGGTCGCGAACGATATTGTAGGCGTATTCGTCGGTCTCGCCGTAATCGAATCCCCGCTTGAAGCCACCGCCAGCAACCCAAGTCGTGAAGCACCGGCCGTGATGGTCTCTCCCGTGATTGTCCTTGGTCAGCTTTCCTTGGCTGTAAATCGTGCGCCCGAACTCACCGCCAAAGATGACGATCGTGTCATCCAGCATGCCACGCTGTTTCAAGTCTCGCACCAAAGCCGCCGCTGGCTGATCGACACCGGCACAGTTCTTACGGATTTCTCGCGGAAGATTCCCGTGTTGGTCCCATCCGCGGTGGAACAACTGGATGAACGGAACACCGCGTTCGGCCAGCCTTCGTGCCAAGATGCAATTGGCAGCAAAAGTGCCTGGCTTCCGTGATTCTGGTCCGTAAAGATCGAATGTTGCCTCGGTCTCGTGATCAACGGCCATCAACTCGGGTACCGACGTTTGCATTCGGTAAGCCATCTCGTATTGGGCGATCCTAGTTTGAATCTCTGGGTCGCCAATTTGTTCATAGCGACTGCTGTTCATGCTGCTGACAGCATCCAGCATCTGTCGGCGACTTTCCCGAGTTAGCCCTTTCGGATCGTTTAAGTAGAGTACCGGTTCACTCCCGCTGCGAAACTGGACGCCCTGGTGTTTAGATGGCAGGAATCCACTTCCCCACAGCCTGGAGAACAATGCTTGCCCCGGTTTCGCACCCACGGAGATCATCGTCACATAGGCCGGCAGATCGTCATTCGGGCTACCGAGCCCGTAGCTCAGCCAAGAGCCCATGCTCGGGCGGCCAAGTTGCTGCGTTCCCGTATTGATAAACGTCATGGCCGGATCATGATTGATCGCTTCGGTGTTCATCGTGCGGATAATCGTAAGTTCATCAACGATTTTCGCTGTCTCCGGCAACAGTTCGGGGTTCACCCAAGTGCCCCGGCCGCCAAACCGCTGAAACTTGAACATCGGCGCCACACAGGGAAAGCTTGCCTGACCGCTGGACATGCCTGTCAGGCGTTGGCCATTGCGAATGGAATCCGGCAGCTCACTACCGTGCAGCTTCCGCATCTCCGGTTTGTAGTCAAACATGTCAATGTGACTGGGGCCGCCGGCCATGAACAGGTAGATGACACGTTTTGCCGTGGGGGTGAAATGTGGCAGCTCCGGCAAACCCGGATTGGATTGGCCTGGACCACCCGATTGGTCGGGACTGGCGCTCGAGTCTCTCTGAAGCAACGTTCCCAGGGCGGCTGCGGAAAGCATAGCGCGTCCTGACGCAGACGTACTCCTGGCCAGGAAGCTGCGGCGACTGTGCGAAGCGAGAGATTCTCTGAGAGGATCCATGGTGGCGTACTTTACGTGTAAGTGCTTGAGCAGTGGAGGCTGATTGGCGCAGGCGTCGGACTCTCCGCGAATCGCAGGACTTCCAGCAGAATTTCTATCTAGTGACAGTATCGTCAAGGTTGATGGCCGTGCTGGCAACAATCGTCCAGGCCGCCAGCTCAAGAGGATTGAAGTCGCTTGACACGGGCAATTCACCAGTCGCCAGCAGCTCCTCGGCAGACTTAGGCCTTGCCTGGAACGATGCAAGCTGTTGTGTGAGCAGTTTCTGCAAGACAGTCACTTCATATTGGGTTGGCTGACGGCTGGCAGTAAGCTGCATCAACAGGTCGAATCGCTCTGCATCACTGTCGACTGAGCTCATGACGCGACTTGCTAAACATCGTGCTGCTTCGACATACTGAATGTCGTTCATCAGTACCAGCGCCTGGAGCGGGGTATTCGTCCTGGGGCGATTGAGGATGCACTTTTCACGCGTTGGAGCGTCGAATATCTGCAGCGATGGTGGCGGAGCGGACCTCTTCCAATAGGTGTACAAACTTCGTCGGTAGAGCTTGTCGCCATGATCCTGCACGAAAGCAGGTTTTCCACCTAAGCCGACTTCGACCCACAGACCCGGCGGCTGGTATGGCTTCACGCCAGGGCCGCCAAGCTTCAAGTCTAGGATGCCAGCCGCATAAAGAGCAGCATCGCGGACAAACTCAGCCGGCAAACGGAAGCGGCTCCCGCGACTGAGCCATGTGTTCTCTGGGTCATCGTTGTAATTGCGACTGCCGGTGGCGCTCGTTTGTTGATAGGTGGCAGACATGACCATGAGTTTTAGGAGCTTCTTGATATTCCAACCACTCCTGCGAAACTCGACCGACAGCCAGTCGAGCAATTCAGGGTGGGTTGGGTAGCTGCCCTGAGCGCCAAAGTCTCCTGGCGTAGCAACCAGCCCGCTGCCGAACAGCATCTGCCAATAACGATTCACTGCAACGCGAGCGGTCAGTGGATTGTCCGGCTGGAACAACCACTTAGCCAGCCCCAGACGATTTTTGGGGAGGTCGCTGGCGATCGGCGGTAGGGCTGACGGAGTCGATGCAGTAACTTTTTCTTCAGTCGGCGCGTCGTACGCACCTCGGCTGAGCACAAACGTGTCGCGCGGCTTGGGTTGGTCGCCCATCACCATCACCGTTGTCAACGGCTTGCGAAGTTCGCTAATTCGCTTCTCAAGGTCCGATCTTTTCTCTTCCAGCTTCACATAGTCACGATTGGTTTCACGAAGGAAATGGCTGAGCAATTGTCGCGTTTGCTCGGCCGTGCGTTCGTTTGCGGGGAGGCTTAGGATTTGGCCAATCGGATTGGCTACCTGCTGCACTTGTTCCTGCGAGAGCTCAAAGTCATAGATGCTAGCCTGTTCAATATTGCCAGAAAAACGTGAGCCAGGATGACGACTGCCAACCAGCAGTGATTTGTCGGTTCGGATCGAGGCGCTCAAGCCATCTTGTTCGATCTTCCAGTCCCACCGCTGGCCGTTGACGTAGATATTGATGCCACTAGCTTTTGAGCTGCCGTCGTACGTCGCGACGACGTGGGACCATTTTCCCTTCGGAAGTTGCTTGTTTGTCGTAACTTTGATTGCATTGCTAGGCCAAGCGTTGATGATGTGCATCGAAATGGGAGATGCACCGGCATACAAATCGTAGCCCCGGAAACCGCTTGCGTCGTCCATTCTAGCAATGGCGGCGCCAACACCGCCGGTTGGCTTCACCCAAGCGCTCAACGAAAATGCTTGGTCACGTTCGAAATCACCTACATTTCCAAAGTCGATATAGGTCTTGCCCGAGAATTCCAATCGTTTGCCACGCTGCGTTTCTTGCCACTTTGCAGGGCCCTTCACCGAGCCCTTCACCGGGTCTTTCACCGGGTCTTTCACCGGGTCTTTCACCGGGTCTTTCACCGGG
>CAYPLE010000015.1:0-23419 GCA_964411445.1 uncultured Pirellulaceae bacterium | reverse complement strand
CACCGGGTCTTTCACCGGGTCTTTCACCGGGTCTTTCACCGGGTCTTTCACCGGGTCTTTCACCGGGCCTTCTCGTGGTTTGGTTTCAGGGCCGTGAAAATGGCTGGCGACGGATTTCCCCTTTCCTTCATCTAAAGCCGCTTTCCAGTAAGGCGAGGCAGTTTCCTCGCTACTCTGTTCCTGGACGGTCGCTAGCCACTTTTCAAATTCGGCGGAGGAGGCGGTGCGGAGCTGTTCGATCGAGGCCAAGCACTGACTAAGCTCCGTCTCGACGCTGGGGATCGCCATTTGGTTGGCTGGGTTGGGAATCTCCAAAATGGGGGCGGCGTTGCCCTGCCGTGTTTGCATGCCACCATCAGCACTTACGTTGAAGAACGCGTAGAACTGATAGTATTCTTTTTGACTGATCGGGTCGTATTTATGATCGTGGCACTGAGCGCATTCCATTGTTAGTCCAAGCCACGTGGTCGCTGTTGTCTTGACGCGATCAACGGCGTATTCGACACGATACTCCTCAGCAATTGCGCCGCCTTCGTCCGTTGTGCCGTTGTTGCGATTGAAGCCCGAGAGAATCTTTTCTTCAAGGCTGGCCTCTGGAAGAAGGTCGCCCGCAATCTGGGCGACCGAGAATTTGTCGAAAGGCATATTGGTGTTGTAGGCATCCACGACTGTATCCCGCCACCCCCACATGTCGCGAGGCCCATCTGCGTGGTAAACGCTGGTGTCGCCGTATCGAGCCGCATCAAGCCACATGACGGCCATGCGTTCACCGAAGTGTGGGCTAGCTAACAGGCGATCCACCACGCGTTCGTAGGCCGTCGGTGCGTCGTCTTGTAAGAAACTTTGGATCTCTCCTGGCGTTGGTGGCAAGCCGGTTAAATCAAAAGTGATCCGGCGAAGCAGCTCTTCTTTACCTGCTCGATCGGCTGGCGCCAGGCCTTGCTTGTGCAACGCGGCTCGGACGAACGCGTCGATTGGATTTTGTGAAGCCTGAACGGACTTTGGAAGCGACTCGGCTTGGACCGGGGGAATCTCTGGTGCCGATGGCGGGATGAAGGACCAGTGTTGACTCCACGGTGCGCCGGAGTTGATCCAACGTTTGAGAAGTAGCTTCTCCTTTGCAGTAAGTTTCTTGCCTGACTCGGGCGGAGGCATCATGGTGTCTGCGCTGGAAGAATCGATCCTCAGCACCAATTCACTCTCAGCAGCGTCGTGCTCCAGAATCGCGTACTCCTTTGCTGCCTCCTCAATGTCCAGCCGCAAATCCGCTCCGCGATTCTCCTCGTCCGGCCCATGACAATGGAAGCACTTGTCCGACAAAATGGGCTTGATGTCGCGGTCAAAACGGATCTCGTCACCCATCGTTGGCTGCGAAAGAGTCGCCAAAGTACCGCAAAGCAGCCAGGAAAGCATTAAGGTACGTGCGGTGATTACACGCTGGGAATGCGAGAAATTCATAAGCGAGCTTCTAACGGTGGGAGTCTTTGGAGGGCCAGCAGCAGCGCTGCCACGCCGGCGAGCTGGGTGGGGACCGGCAGCATTCATTGTAGTTTGAAACCGCAGCCTCCGTGAATACCGCTGGTAACTGGATCGAAACAACGCTCCCAGGCCGGTTTCGTACTGAGTAGCTCCTCAGCGCGGCCATCCGTTCCCACCTCGCTCGCGCTTGCAGGCCCGATAAGCAGCGAATTTTCGATACAATTTGGGCCGCAACATCCAACCAACTGAAATAGAGGGATCCACCATGATCAAGTGCCTGCTTTTCGCGTTTCTAATTGGCCAAACTCAAGTTGCCGAAGTCCCACCGCTGGTCAAGGAGCATAAGGTGGCGGCAATCAAGAAATGGTCCAAAGACATCGAAGCTCTCGAGGCATTGGACAGAAAGCAAAAGGATCCGAAGGACGCGATCCTGTTCCTCGGCAGCTCAAGCGTTCGCAGGTGGAATACGATCAGCGAAGACATGGCTCCGTGGCCCACCATCAAGCGAGGGTACGGCGGGGCCAAATTCTCCGATCTGGCAATCTTCGCCCGACGATTGACCAAATCGCACACTCCACGAGCGATTGCCATCTTCGTTGCGAATGACATTGCCGGGAAGGACACAGACAAGACGCCCGAAGAAGTACTCGAATTGGTTCGTTACGTCGTTGATGAAGTCAAAGATGCCTCCGACGGCAAGCCGGTTTTTCTGATCGCAATCACACCGACCAGCTCTCGATTCGGCGTCTGGGATGCGATCACGCAAGTGAACCAATTGATGGCCAAGTTTGCAGAATCGACCAAAGGGGTGCATTACATTGCAACCGCGAACGAGTACTTGGTGGATGGCAAGCCGAACGACGCCCTCTTCGTAGATGACCGACTGCACCTAAATGACGACGGCTACGACATTTGGGCTCGGGTCATCAAAGCAGCGTTAGAAAAAGAACTGGGCTCGCCGGTCAAAGAGTGATCCGGTTCATGGAACGCTATTTCTTGAGTGCTTACCGCCGTTGAGTGCACAGCAGGTGGATCAAGCAATCAAATCGTGAACAACATGCCCCTTCACATCGGTCAGTCGCATGTCTCTGCCACCGAATCGATAGGTGCTACGCGTGTGATCAACGCCCAATAGGTGGAGCATGGTTGCGTGCAGGTCGTGAATCTCCATCCTGTTCTCGATTGCCTTGTATCCCCACTCGTCAGTTGCCCCGTAAATCGTTCCACCTCGCGTGCCGCCGCCGGCCATCCAGATAGTGAATCCAAACGGATTGTGGTCTCGCCCATTCTTGCCTTGTGCAAACGGAGTCCGACCAAACTCGCCAGCCCAAACAACCAGCGTTTCGTCAAGCAAGCCGCGCTGACGGAGGTCTTTGAGTAAACCTGCAATGGGCTGATCAACGGCGCGAGCGTTGTTCGTGTGGCCTTCCTTCAGCTTGCTATGCTGATCCCAGCGATCCGCTCCAACGCTTGGGCAAGTCAACTCAATGAATCGAACTCCGCGCTCCACTAACCGCCGTGCGATCAAACACTCGGCTGCATAAATCTGTGTCTTATCGTACTCAGCATCCAGGCCGTACAGTTTTCGAATATGTTCGGGCTCATCGTCCAGATTCATCAGTTCCGGAACGGCCATCTGCATTGAGAAAGCTAATTCATAGTTCCGAATGGCCGACTCTAGGCTGTCGTGACGCCCAAAGGAGTCCATCGCAAGTTCATCCAGTTGCTTGATGAAATCTAGTTTTGTGCGTTGACGCTCAAGCGACTTGTCCGCTGGTTTGATGTTGGCCACAGCCGACCCCGAAGGTTTGAACACAGAGCCTTGGTAGCTGGCCGGCAGGAAGCCACTACCAAAGCAGTCTAGGCCTCCGGGGGGAATCAGCCCGCCGTTGAGCGCGACGAAACCAGGCAAGTCCTGCGACTCGCTGCCAAGCCCATAATTCACCCAAGCCCCCATGCTGGGGCGCCCCTGCAAACCACTGCCGGTATGTAAGAAGTAATTCGCGAACGTATGTTCTGGGAACTCGGATACCATTGACCGAACAACGGTCAATTCGTCTGCACATTCCGCGATGTTCGGGAACAGCGAGCTAATCGGGATCCCCGACTCACCGTACTGATCAAATGTCCAAGGGCTGCCGAGTACAGTGCCGTTGTTGTTGAATTGTGTTGGCTGAACCTTGAAGAACTTCGACGGATCTTCCCCGTTGTGCCGAGTCAACATTGGTTTGGGATCAAACGTGTCAACCTGCGATGGCCCACCGTCCATGTACAAGAAAATGACGTTCTTTGCTCGCGGCTCGTGGTGCGTTCCGTGCAGAGCTTTACCTGCATCGAAACCGTATCCAGGCTGCCCCAAGAGAGCCTGAAGTGCAACCGCACCGAAGCCACTACCGCAGGTTGCCAGCATTTGTCGCCGCGACAAAGCCCCAGGCCAGCCGCGTCCACGAATCGGAGAATGAGCGATTTCGTTGTTGTTCATGATGCACTTTTCTCGCAAGAGCTCGCTCAACGCAGATAGATAAATTCTTTGGCATTCACCAGAGCATGTGCCAGTTCTTCCCAAGCCTGACTGTCGCGCGACTCGACAAACAGACGAACCGCATCAAGTTCCGATGCAGTAGGTCGCCTTCCGTATCCAGAAAGATACAGCCAAGTGATCCTTGCATCCAATTCATTCGTTTCGGTTTGCCGCGAGAAGTCCTGCGCAGCCAATCTGCTTCGCTCGGCCCACTTCGTTGATAGCTGCCGGACAAGCGGATGGTTGAGCATGATAAGGGCTTGGGCAGGAACGTTGGACACTGTCCGGCGACCCATCGAACTAAACGGAACCGGTGTGTCGAAAGCCAGCATGAATGGTGGCAAGAAATTGCGACGCACCGCAGTGTAAATGCTTCTTCGCTTCCCCCCGTCGAGCGGTCCCTGCTTGCCGGGACGCCCGCGTCCAGTCATGAAATCAGTGAGGTGCACTGGGATTGGCTGCCCAAACATCTCAGGATTCAGCTCCCCAGAAACGGCAAGCAGAGCATCACGGATGGCTTCGCCCTGCAACCGCTTGGGAGGCCGAAAGTGCCAAAGCAAGTTATTCGGGTCCTGCTCAGCTATCTCGGGCGACCGGACCCCCGACATTCGGTATGTCCGTGACAGCACCAGCGCCTTGATCATGCGTTTGATACTCATGCCCTCGCCGCGAAAGCGAACCGCTAGATGATCTAGCAGTTCCGGATGTGTCGGGGCCTGTCCTAGGACACCGAAATCGTCCGTGGTTGGAACGATGCCGCGACCAAACAAATGGTGCCAAATGCGATTCACAATCACGCGTGATGCCAGCGGGTTGTCCGGTGCATTGATTTGGTCGGCCAATTGCAGCCGCCCACTGCCTTGGTAGTCGACTGGGTGATCCAACTGAACGGCTGAGAGAAAACGACGCGGGACAATCCGGCCAGGGTTTGATGATGAACCTCGGATGAGCAGATTATCATCCTCGCCCGAGCCATCCATCATGGCCATTGCCAAGTGGGAACGACGAACGATCTGTTGCCTAAGTGCCTCGCGTTGGCTGGACCACTTCTGCGCAATCTGCCGAACTTGTTTGCGCAGCCCTTCGTTGTTCTGCAAACGCTCGGAGAGTTCGGCGGCTTGCGTTTCAGAGGTTTCTACCTGAGCGTCGCAAAACTTCTTCAAATTCGACTTCTGATCCCCACTGGCGCCTTGGATGACAGCCTGCACCGCCAGCGTTTTGTCTTTGGCGGGTGTGAATTCCAAATGTAAGCGATGACCGACGTAGCGACTGAGGTTGAGTCGCACCCAGGGGTTCGCGGCTTTGATGTTTGCCACTGTTTCTCCGTGCAGTGGGCCAGCGACTAGCCGATGTGAGTCCACGCAAGCAACGACATGGCCCTCTCCCTGAACAAGGCAATCAACCTGCCCATCAGTCAGCAAAAATGTCTCGGTCCTGAGGGTGCGTCCCGGCCGAGGAAGCGTGACCAATTTGCTGCGTCGATTGATCCCCGATTCATCGACTGACTCGAGGCCTTGCCAGATCAAATCGTTGACTGCAGCACCACTTGAACGAAAACCGATTCCCGTATCGCCAATCGCGATTGAATCAGGAGTCGACGCTAACTCAAATTGCCCCGCTAAACGTGGTTCGCGGCCAAAGATGAAGCCATTCTGCTTCAGCTTTTGTGGCTCGCCAACGCAGTAGTTTGCGACAAGCTTGTGTGCCAATGATTCGGGGAGTTGAGCGGACGAGTGCTTTGATGTCACCAGAGTAGCCGCGTCACTTTCCTCACTAGACTCGCCTAAGAGGTGCTGCAACGAATCGCGGAAACGTCTGTCAATCTGGTGAAGTTCTTGGGCGATTTTACGATTCTTCTCGATCGATTCAAAGCGAACCTGCCGGTAATCGCTGCTCTGCAAAAAGCCGCTTAGCGCGTAATAGTCTTCCGTGGAGATTGCGTCAAATTTGTGATCGTGGCAGCGAGCACAGCTAACGGTTACGCCCAGGAAGGTCTTCGACATGACGTCAATCATGTTATCGAAGCGGTCCGATTCGTCTTTACGAATGTCAACCGGCGAGTGGACCCACTCGCCCAGGAACCAAAACCCTGTGCCTAACACGGATTCGTTAGCACCGGTTTGGGGATGGAGGCGTGGGGTCTTCAACAAGTCGCCTGCAATGTGCTCGCGCACGAACTGATCGTAGGGAACGTCGGCGTTCAGTGCGCGAATCACATAGTCACGATACTGAAACGCGTTGCGAGCATCGTTATCGAACTCGTGGCCACGTGACTCTGCATACCGGACTAAATCGAGCCAGTGGCGCCCCCATCGTTCACCAAAATGGGGCGACTCAAGCAACCGATCAATTAGCTTGCTGAGCTTGTCTGTCGAGGAGTCTTGTAGAAAGGCGAGTACTTCTTTGGGCTCGGGAGGCAATCCAGTGATATCAAAGTAAAGCCGCCTCACCAATGTAGCTTCGTCTACATCGGGAGCCGGCGAAGCGCCAGCCTCTTCAAGCTTGTGAAGAATGAAACGGTCAACTTCGTCCCTCGGCCACTCTGCATCGCGTATTTCGGGAACATCCGGCGACTCAATTGGCTGCCACACCCAGTGCTCGCGTCGACGTTTCTCAAGATCAAACGACTCCACCGTAGCTCCGGCTGTCAGTTCCTCATCGGGCCAAGGCGCTCCCTGTTGAACCCAAGTTTCGATGTCAGCAATTACATCATCGGGCAACTTACCGGATGGGGGCATTTCATAGCCCTCGTACCGCACCGATTCGAGCAGCAGACTTTCATCGGGCTGCGACAACGAGATCGTCGGCCCAGAGTCCCCGCCCCGCAGCAGATGTTGCCGGCTATCAACTCGCAGCGCGGCCTGCAGCTTTTTCGCTTCGCCGCTGTGGCATTCATAACAGTGCTCAGCAAGCACGGGACGAATCTTCAGTTCAAAAAACTCAAGCTGCGATGAAGTGAACTTGGTCTCCGCTGATGCTGTCTCTTGAGCAGTTGCTAAGTTGTTGCTTGCGAACAGGCAGACGCCCATCAGGCCGAACTGTTTCGCGAGCGCAGCCCAACCGCACTTTTTACGGCGAGCACAGAACATCAAGTTACGCGATGATTTCGTCAATAATCCGTCCATGTACGTCGGTGAGCCTGAAATCTCGCCCGGCCCAGCGATAGGTGAATTTTTCATGATCAAAGCCAAGCAGTTTCAGCATTGTCGCGTGTAGGTCGTGAACGTGCACACGGTCTTCGACCGCCTTGAAGCCGAACTCGTCGGTCGCGCCATGCACGTGCCCGCCACGAACGCCGCCACCAGCCAACCACATAGAGAATCCCCAGTGGTTATGATCGCGGCCGTTCACTTTCCCTTGATTGGAGCCCTCTTTGGGTAGTTCAACCGTGGGGGTCCGCCCAAATTCACCGCCCCAGATTACCAGCGTGTCTTCGAACAGCCCCAGTTGTTTCAAATCATTTAGCAGCGCGCCAATGGCCTGGTCACACTGGCCAGCCAGTTCTCGGTGCCGCTTTTCAATGTCGTCATGGTTGTCCCAAGGCTGCCCCTGACCATGCCATACTTGAACATAACGAACACCGCGTTCAACCAACCTGCGAGCAATGAGCAACTGGCGAGCCTGAACTCCTTTACCGTATGCTTCCAAGACATGCTTGGGCTCGCGAGTCACATCGAACGCCTCACTCGCCTCCTGCTGCATGCGGTAAGCCAGCTCGAAGGACTGAATTCGAGCCTCCAGTTGTTGGTCGTTGCGGCGATTGGCCAAGTGCTGCTTGTTGAGCATCTGGACAAAGTCAAGTTGTCGCCGCTGATCGAGTGGATGCAAACGCTTGTTTTCGATGTTTTCGATCAGCCGATCAATGGACTCATTTTTTGTATCGACGTAGGTTCCTTGGTAGACCCCCGGCAAGAACCCGGACTGCCAGTTCTGAGACTCCTGGATCGGATACCCTCCAGGACACATGGCAACAAAGGCTGGCAAGTTTTGGTTTTCGGTTCCCAAACCATAGGTCAACCAAGATCCCATGCTTGGTCTCACCAAACGAGCTTCGCCCGTATTCATCAGCAGTAGCGACGGCTCGTGATTGGGAACATCAGCGTGCATCGATCGGATTACACAGATGTCGTCGATATGTTGGGCCGTGTGCGAGAATAACTCACTGACTTCGATGCCACTTTGACCATACTTTTGGAATTTGAATGGCGAAGGATACAGCGAGCCTGTTTTGCGCTCTGTCTTGGGTGTTTTGCCAGGCATTGGCTGCCCGGCATACTTGTCGATGGCTGGCTTGGGGTCAAACGTATCAACGTGACTCGGGCCGCCATTAGCAAAGATGTGAATCACGCGTTTCGCCTTCGCAGGGAAATGCGGCTGCTTGGGAAGCAGTGGATTCACATCCGTGCCGGCGAACGACTGTTCGGCAAGGATGTCGCCCAGAGCCAAGGCCCCAAAACCGAGCCCGCTACGCCGGAGCATTTCGCGTCGTGATTGCAGCATGAATGATCAGCCTAGTCGCTGAGGCCTGGTGGGGGTGGGATGAAGGATGGGAGGTGGTTTGGCGGGAGGTAGAAGCGTCGCACTTCGCCGCGCAGCTCCAGTTTGGCCCCTGTGCTTCCGAAGGACGCCGCTGGGCGAAAACGCAAGGACAAAAGCGATGCCACGAGCATTGAACACGTGTATCGAAGCCGTTCAAGCGCTCGACTGCTACCTCGCCCTATTGTCTTCTCTTGCCGGAGCCAATGCAACCAAGATATCGCCCAACTGCCCCGCCTCCCGAGAAGATTCCCACGAAATCAGCGGCTTGGGCGAGTGGATTGCTGGCTGCCGGGCAGGGGCGGATGAGGCAACGCGACTGCCCATTGAGCGACTTGCGTGGTCGCGTCGTGTGAGAATTTTTCAAGTTGACGAACAGTTGCAGAGGCATCGCCCAAATAGGATGGTCGGCTCGCAACCAGCCTGGTCGCTAATCGACCAGCGCGGCAGGCTGCCAACCATTTAGGGTGGCCCAGCCGATCCGAAGTGCCTTTATTAGCTAGGTAAGGGAAGTTAAGGATCCATTAGCAATTTTGGCATCGATTGTGCATCCCTTGGGAGCCAGGATTGCTTACGAGCCCACTGGCCGCCAGCGCCGCAGCAAAGGGCGCCCAACGAAATGGAAGATCTTTTATGCTGACTCTCAAACAGGAACCAGAACCAATTGAAGCGACGTCAACGAGCACCAAGCACGACGGACTGCGCATTTGTCTGATCAGCCTGCACGGCCTCTTACGCGGTGATTCCATGGAGCTGGGCCGCGACGCCGACACGGGCGGCCAAGTGAAGTACGTCGTCGAGCTAGCTCGCGAGCTCGCCCAGCAATCGAATGTGGAGCAGGTTGAACTGCTCACGCGGCAGGTGATTGACCCGAAAGTCGACGAGAGTTACGCCCAGCCTGTTGAACAGTTGTGCGAAGGGGCCCGGATTGTCCGAATCCCCTTCGGCCCACGACGGTATCTGAAGAAAGAAGCACTGTGGCCCTACATTGAGCTGTTCGTGGACCAAACGCTTGGGCACTTCCGTCGAACGACAATTCCCGACGTGATTCACGGACACTATGCGGACGCGGGGCTGGCTGGCGCCCAGTTGTCGCGATTGCTGCACGTCCCCTTCATGTTCACCGGCCACTCCCTTGGGCGGGTCAAGGCTCAGCGTCTTGCTCTGGGAGATCAAGGTGTTCGTGAACTCGAACAAAAGTACAAGTTCCGCGTTCGCTACGAGGCGGAGGAGACAGCCCTTGAAACTGCTGCCATGGTTGTAACTAGCACAAGCCAGGAAATCGAGCAGCAGTACGAGCTATACGACCATTATCAGCCCGAGCGGATGGAGATCATTCCTCCAGGCGTCGACCTGACCAACTTCTCTCCACCAGTGGACAATTTCCAAAAGCCACAGATTGCATCCGAGCTGGACCGCTTTCTAACCGATCCCAACAAACCAGTCATCTTGACGCTTGCACGCCCGGATGAGCGAAAGAACTTGGAAAAGCTTATTCACGTTTACGGCAAGAGTGAGCAGCTTCAGGAAGAAGCCAACTTGGTTGTCGTGATGGGAACGCGTGACAAACTCGATGACTTACCGCGGGCTCAACGTACGATCATTCAAAACGTATTGCACTTGGTGGACGACTATGACCTGTACGGCAAGGTTGCTTACCCGAAACAGCACACTCCATCGGACATCCCAGAGCTCTACCGCTGGGCGAAACAACTACGCGGCGTTTTCATCAATCCGGCGCTGACAGAGCCGTTTGGTTTGACACTCCTGGAAGCTGCTGCGACCGGACTACCCATCGTGGCGACTGGCGATGGCGGGCCGCGTGACATTATTGCGAATTGTCAGAACGGCCTGCTCGTAACTCCCACTTGTGGTGAGGAAATCGAACATGCGTTGCTGCGAACTCTGACGGACGAAGAACAGTGGACGCAATGGTCCGAGAACGGCATTCAGGGAACGCGTAAACATTATTCTTGGGCGACGCACGCAACACGATATCTGCGTGATGTATCGGAGATCTGCGGTAAGTCCACCACCCCAGCACTTGTCGACAAACCCAAAGCGCGCCGCCTGCCCGAGTTCGATCGCCTCATCATTACTGATTTGGACAACACGCTCACCGGTGATCCGGATGCGCTTAGCGACTTCAAGGACTTGATTGCCGAGAACGATCACATCGGTTTTGGGTTGGCAACCGGTCGGCGTCTGGACAGTGCGATGGAGATGATTGACGAGCTTGGGTTGCCCATGCCGGATGTACTCGACACTGATGCTGGCACTCAGCTTCACTACGGGAGCAATCTAACACCGGACCTAAGTTGGCGTAAACAGATTGGTTACGCTTGGAAACCGGATGAAGTACGTGACCTACTGATCGGGATGCCGGGCGTTTACGCGCAGGAATCAAAGCATTGCTCTGATTACAAGATCAGTTTCGAATTGGACCAAAGCCAAGCACCAAGTCTGCAAGAAATTAAGCGAGCTCTGCGAAGTGCTGGACTGCGGGCGAAAGCGGTTGTCTCGCTCGGAATGTACCTGGACATCGTACCAGTCCGCGGTGGGAGCGACTTGTCGATGCGTCACTTGCTTTGGAAATGGGGCTTCTCGCCAGAAAAAGTCCTGGTTGCCGGTGACTCCGGAAATGATGCCGGAATGTTGCTGGGGAGAACACTTGGAGTAGTCGTAGGAAATTACAGTCCAGAACTCGAGCGGCTTCGCAAGCGTCCGCGAGTATTTTTTGCCTCCAGCTCGCATGCAAGAGGTATCCTTGAAGGTATCGACTACTACCAATTCCTCGACAACATCATCATTCCGAATGATCACATTGAATCCTAGTGCAAATCCACGCCGGAGCTCGACACCAGAGGACCATCGTTGTGAACTGTCACTCAAACGCCTTCTTCCGCGTCTGGCCGACCATTGGGACAGGCTCGGAACCGCAGAATCTGTCCGCACTGCGTTCGAACGTCGGCTCGAGCAGCACTGGGAGAGACTTTTCTCGTTGCTGTTTGACTTGTACGGATCGCGGTACGATTTTTTCTACCACCTCGAACAGATTCTGCTGACGGCCGCAGGGGCCTGGAGTGAGCGCCCCGCGACGCTGCAGGCCGCCGACGATGCTCGCATCAACCAGCCGGATTGGTTTCAATCACAAGAAGTCGTTGGAGGGGCTCTTTACGTCGACCTCTTCAGCGACAATCTATCGCGGCTGAAGGAGTCAGTTAACTACTTTAAAGAACTTGGGATCACCTACCTGCACCTGATGCCGCTATTTGAGGCACGTCCGGGGAATAGCGATGGTGGTTACGCTATCAGCGACTACCGGTGCGTCGATCCAAGGCTTGGAACCATTGACGACTTGCGGACGCTGGCTGCAGCTCTCCGCGAAGCCGGCATTTCACTGGTGCTCGATTTTGTCTTTAACCATACTGCCGACACTCACGATTGGGCCCAGCGCGCCCAATCCTGTGACCCTGAGTACATGGATTTTTATTACATCTTCCCGGATCGGGAGATGCCGGATCAGTACGAGCGCACTCTGCGTGAAATATTCCCAACCGTTCGGCGTGGCAATTTCAGTTGGCATGACGGCATGCAGCACTGGGTTTGGACCACCTTCAATAGCTTTCAGTGGGATCTGAACTACCAAAACCCGGCCGTCTTCCGCGCGATGGCGGATGAAATGTTCTTCATCGCCAACACCGGTGTGGACATATTGAGATTGGACGCGGTGGCCTTCATTTGGAAACAAATGGGCACGACTTGTGAGAACCTTCCTCAGGCGCACAAGCTTATTCAAGCCTTCAACTGCCTTTCCCGCATTGCGACGCCTAGCCTACTGTTTAAGTCTGAGGCAATCGTTCACCCGGACGAAGTCATCAAATATGTTTCACCAGAGGAATGCCAGGTTTCGTATAACCCCACGCTGATGGCACTGCTATGGGAATCTCTCGCGACGCGCGAAACTCGTCTGCTTGAACGTTCCTTGTCCCATCGACACAAAACCCCTGAGGGAACGGCTTGGGTCAACTATTTGCGTTGCCACGACGATATAGGCTGGACGTTTGACGATGCTGATGCCGCCGCACTAGGTATCAATGCGTTTGATCATCGCAAGTTTTTGAACGAGTTTTATTCTGGTCAATTCACAGGCTCCTTTGCACGCGGCGTCCCTTTTCAAGAGAATAGCGAAACGGGAGACATGCGAATCGCTGGCACGCTCGCTTCGCTCGCTGGCCTGGAGCAAGCATTGGAGGGCAGTGACCCCGACGCCATCGAGCTCGCCTTTCGGCGCATCATGCTGCTTCAGAGTGTGTCGTTGAGTATTGGCGGAATCCCGCTCCTTTACTTGGGCGAGGAATGGGGCATGCTGAACGATTACAGTTTTGCCACCGATCCGTCCAAGAGCGATGACACGCGTTGGGTACACCGACCCAGAATGGACTGGGAATTGCTCAACGAACTTTCCCCAGGTGCAGCATCGGGTGTTCAGGCAAGAGTCTTCCGCGCGACGCAGCACTTGATCGCCCGCAGAAAAGAACTGCCCGCCCTGGCAGGACAACACATGGAACTTGTCTCAACGCAGAGCCCCCACTTGCTCGCATTCACGCGAATTCACGAAGCAAACCGTTTGGTCGTCGTCGCCAACTTCAGCCCGGATCCACAGTCGCTCGCCGGAAATGCGCTCCGGACGGCGGGCATGGGGCGATTTTTTCAAGATGCGATTACTGGAAGCGAGTACGGCACAGTCGACGACCTGGACATTGATGGCTATCAAAACCTGTGGCTATCACGCGTGTAAATGGACCGTATCCAGGTGACCAATCGATCGAACCAATCAGCCCAAGTGACCAACTGTGGTGCACGTTGGCATAAACACTCTATTTGGAGCCCCAATGAATTTGAGAAGTCCGATAAAAGTCATCGCAACGGACCTCGACGGCACGCTTATTCCTACAGATGCCGAAGCCCGCGGTCAGATGGCGGCGTTGGGTGAAACTCTCAGGAGCCAACAACTGCGATTGATTTTTGTCACCGGTCGCCACTATGCATCCGCGATTGCCGCTACTGCAGAATTCGGTTTGCCACTCCCGGAGTGCGTTATCTGCGATGTTGGAACCAGCATTTACACGCGTCGCGACACTACTTCAACTGGATGCGAGGTTGATGGCGAAGCCTTTGAAATTGTGCCGCAGTATCACCTAGCTCTCAGCGAAATCACTGGCGGGCGGCGGCCAAACGATGCTGGCCCAGGCTTGGCGGCTTTGAGTAGCAAACACCCAGCTTGGAGAATGCGACCACAAGAACCTGAGAAACAAGCGGCCTTCAAACAAAGCTATTACTGCGATCAATCCGCTCTTTCGATTGCTGCGGCTTCAATTCGCGGATACCTGGATAAGAAGCAATTGCCTTTCTCAGTGGTCCACAGCGTTGATCCGTTCACATCCGACGGGCTGATCGACATCTTGCCGTCAGGTGTTGCGAAAGGCTTTGCATTGAAGTGGTGGGTTCACGCGGAGCAACTGGAGCTTGAGAATGTGATCTACTCGGGCGACTCGGGCAACGACACTGCTGCGTTTTGCACCGGAGTCAATTCAACGATTGTCGGCAACGCATCGCCAGAGCTCGTCGCCGAAGTCAGAAAGCTCCATCCGCGGCCGACCAATGTTTATCACTCGCCGCTGCCTTCGACGGCGGCTGTGCTTGATGGCATCCGACACTTCACGCACAGCACAACTGCGCCGTAAGAGATCGGCCTTGCAGACTCTGTAGTTACGCAGGTTGTTCCAAGCCACCAATTCCCCCTACAGCTCCCAGTCTCAATCGCATGCGTATGTTCTAGAGCGCTTCAAGCCCCGAGGGGGCAGCGTTTCTGCGTTATTTGAGCCCGCGATTCATTGGGTGTAACACGCTTTACGACGGTGCGGCTCACGCTCGCCCTTACACTCAAGCGGCGGACGTTCTTGCCACCGTTCTAGCAAGCGTTCTTCGAGATTCTTGATATAGGCGTGCGCGACACATGCTTCAAACTGCGCAGCTTTACCAAGTGCCCTAGCTGTCAAAGTTGGCCTTAAATTCGGAATGAACGGCATAGGCTACCTGAATCATGGCTTTTCGCTAAATTGTCGCTCGAAACCATGTTTCACCTGCTGCATATAGTCTGCTGTGAGGTATTTGATAGCGGCATTTCTGCTAGACACACTTGGCGTGTGCTTCTGCCGGAACGCTTCAAGGGGCAGCCCCAACCTCTGGTGCAGTACGACACAAACGAAATATTATTGAATCAGACGCGGAGCAAAGGGTAGAACCACATGTTACTTGCAGGCATCATCATTCTTTTTGTCGTTGGCTATCTTGTGATAGCTCTCGAACATCCGCTGCACATCGATAAAGCAGCAACGGCTCTGTTCATCGGCGCCGGATGTTGGGCCCTGTATATCCTGGGGCTGGATACGTTGATGCCTCCGGAACGTGTGGCAGAGCTCGCACCGGATTTCGTGGCCCACCATGCAGACCTGTCCGGACACAAATTGTCGCTCGAATATGCGCTGCACGGGCAATTCCTTGAGCTAATTGGCGAAATCGCTTACATCCTGTTCTTTCTAATGGGAGCGATGACTATCGTCGAACTGGTCGATGCCTATGAGGGCTTTTCGATCATCACCGACCGAATCAAGACGCTGAACAAGGTGAAGCTGCTTTGGACAGTCTGCTTGCTCACGTTCTTCCTTTCAGCCGTGCTCGACAACCTGACAACGACAATTGTCATGGTTTCGTTGATGAAGAAGCTAATCAAGGAGAAAGAAACTCGACTGTTCTTCTGCGGCATGATCGTCGTCTCCGCCAACGCCGGCGGTGCTTGGACAGTTATCGGTGACGTGACGACAACCATGCTGTGGATTGGTGGCAAAATCACCACCGTCGAAGTCATGAAGGCTCTGATCGTGCCGAGCCTGTTCTGCATGATCATTCCACTAACGATCGTTTCGATGATCTATCGCGGAACTGTTGAACGACCCGACGTTGATCCAAACGAATTTCACAACAAGACTTTGAAGCCGTGGCACTCGCTGTTGTTCCTGGGGCTCGGATTCTGTGGATTGATCTTTGTTCCGATCTTCAAATCGGTTACGCACCTGCCACCGTTCATGGGAATGATGTTCAGCTTGAGCGTGATCTGGATCATTTCTGAGTTCGTGAAGCATGACCTCGACGAAGAGACTCGCTCAAGCACGAATGTTGTTGGCGTCTTGAAAAAGATCGACACCGCCAGCATTTTGTTCTTCCTTGGCATTCTGTTGGCCGTTGGTACTCTTCAGTCCAGTGGCGTTCTGCGTACTGTTGCAGCTTGGCTTGAAACCAACGTACCGAACATGCAGCTTGTCGCTTTGGTCATTGGCCTCTTGTCCGCCATCGTCGACAACGTTCCATTGGTCGCGGCTGGAATCGGCATGTACGACTTCCCAACCGATAGCACTTTCTGGTTGTTCTTGGCTTACTGTGCCGGAACCGGTGGTAGCTGTTTGATTATTGGCTCAGCGGCTGGCGTTGCTGCGATGGGAATCGAGAAAATCGACTTCATTTGGTACATCAAACGGGTCGCTCTCTGGGCTCTGATTGGTTACCTCGGTGGAGCTGCCGTGTTCGTGGTTCAAGAGAGATTCTTCCTACCGCACGACAACACGCCATCGGTCACAACCGAAGATGGCTCAGGTGCACATGCCGGCGAACATGCCGGTCACGGTGGCCACTAGCTTAGCCACTGGTGTGAAGTAGTGAGCCGTTTAGCAGCGAGCCTCGCCCGGCGTGAGGGGGCGAGCCAAACGTAAAAAAACAAAAAGGCAACGGGTTGAACCGTTGCCTTTTTCGTTTTTCTGCAGCGTTAGGATTCACGCTGCGTTTGGGGGACGCTTGCTTTGCCTAGCGATCCTCGGCAGGCAATCCCATCCGCTTTCGATCTGGATAGGCCGGACGGGCTGGCGGCGAATATGCACCCGATTCGAGCTCTTCGAGCATGTGCTCGATGGCTGCATCCAATTGTGGATCGCCACCGTCGACCATCAAACTCGGGTCGTCAATGACCTCAATGTCTGGGTCGACGCCATGGCCTTCGATTCCCCAGGTTCCATCTTTTTCGTAGTAGGCAAACGAAGGCATCGAAACGCTCGCGCCGTCAATCAATGACGGTCCACCGCTAATGCCAACCAAGCCTCCCCAAGTTCGGCGCCCAATCAGCTTGCCAAGTTTGTTTTGCCGGAATAGTGCCGGGAACATGTCACCACCGCTTCCGGACATGCCGTTGATCAGCATGCACTTTGGTCCCTGATGTGAATCTGGTGGCCAATGCCAATCGCGGCCATCCCGCCGAGCCCAGTAGTTGGTGGTGGGACGGTTGAGCAATTCAATGAACCGCGTTGGAATCTGTCCACCGCCGTTCCAGCGTTCATCAATGATCAGAGCCTCTTTGCCAGCTTGGGCATAGAACTGACGGAACAAGTCGTCCTGCCCCGGTTGCCCAGTATCAGTAACGAAGATGTACCCTACCTTGCCCTTGGTCTTCTTGTCGACATAGGCGCGATTGTTTTCGATCCAATGTCGGAATCTCAAATTCGCGTCTCCACTAGGAAGCTTGACGGCAATGCGGGTATCGTCGTCATCTATCTCGCTGTCCTCGCTCAGCGTGAGCTCAATCAGCTTTCCATCCATGTTCTGAAGCATCGCAAAGAGATTGGTGGAAGCATCCACCTCGGCGCCTTCTATCTCCAATAGGAATTGTCCTTCCGAAGCGCCGGCGACTCGAAGAGGACTCTGTGCATCGGTGTCCCATGGTCCGCCTTCGTAGAATTCAGCAATTCTGTAACGCTGGTCCTCGACCTCCATCCGAGCTCCCAGCACCGCTGCGTTGCTCTGTGGAGTATCCGGGTCGGTCGGCAAGCCGCGATAGTAGGCGTGACCAACGTTGAGTTCAGAGATCATCTCACCAATGATGAATCCAACGTCCGCTCGGCTCGTCGCCTGGGGTAGCAGCTTTGCGTATTGTTCGCGAACTCCCTTCCAATCCACACCGTGCATAGTTGGGTCATAGAAGAAGTCGCGTTCCAATCTCCACGCATCAACAAAGATTTGCTCCCACTCTTCGCGTGGTTCGATGCGTGTCATCATGCCGGAAGTACTTACTCCTTTGCCCGAGCCTTTGCCAGCAGCAGGCTCCGAGATGGAGATCGACGAACCCCGCTGGACCAGCAGTTTCTTGCCGTCTGCTGAAAGCTCAAACCGTCCGCCACCAGACACAACCATCTGCTCCTTGACAGAGTCCGCGTACAAGTTAAGGACTGCAATTCCGGTCCCCGAACGGCGATAGACGAGGTGGTTTTTTGCGCTCACCACCAAGGAAGAGAAGTTGCCAGGACTTACTGGAATTGGGATGACGCGTCGATCAGCATCTTCAAAGTCGATTTCGACCGGTTCAATCTTAGCTGGCTTCTTGGATCCTCGCTTTCCAGCAGCTTTTGAGTCGTCGTCAGCGGCGCCGTCCTCTAAGTTGCCTTCGCCTGAGGATTCACGAGTTGCTTTGAAGGAAACAGTCAGGCCAACTGCACCGATGACCGCCTGTCCTTCCATCGAATCACCACTTAGCATCGCGGATAGTTTCACTGTTCCCATTGGTGATTCAACAGTACAAGTAAACTCGCCGGTGCCTTTGTCGAATTTCCCGTCTTGAATCGGAACCTGCCCATCGGCAGCAATGAGCTCACCGGTTACGCTTGTTCCGTCACTTTTCAGGACAAGTGTCACATTGCGAGCCTCTTCAGGAATGACAGACGATTCGACTGTCATGGCCCATGTGCCGTCGATTCCAGATGGACTTATCACTGCATCAGTGCTTGAGTCTTCGTCCGATTCGGCGTCGTCAGCTTCGTTTGCGTCTTCGTCTTTAGAAGAGTCGTCCTCTGTTTCTGAGTCGTCGTCGCTGGATGACTCACTGTCATCCCATTGTACGGCATCAATTTCTTCGACTCCCGGATGCTTGACGTCCTTGCGGAGTGGCAGGGCTAGCAGCACGCCGGTCTTGGAATAGACGAATGTGTTGCGGTTGTCATCATAGGTCGCACCCGAAAAACGCCGGTTCGATTGAAAGTACAGGAAATCACCTTTGCGATCAAAGGCTGGTTCGCTGTCGTTGAAATAGCCAGCGGTCAATTGTTGCGGCTCTTTGCTTTCGACATTGTAAACCCAAATCGCGTTGTTGCCGTAGCGAGCATCAGGAGCTTTGGAGTAGGCGATCCACCGCGAGTCATGAGACCAATTCAGCGACTGCGGATTCCCACTTGGGTCACGATCGATTTGAACTGTCTTTCCGGATTCAATGTCGTGCAAAAAATAAGCCGCCGCTTTGTCGCTAAAGGCGATCATCTTCGAATCTGGAGACCAGACAGGTGCGTAGCGCCAGTGAGTTCCATCGCTGGTCAGCCTCCGCGTTTCGCCGCGACCATCACTCTGCTGGATGGTCAACTCATACTCACCCGTTGCATCGGAGAAATACGCGATCCACCGCCCATCGGGACTCCACGAAGGGTACCGCTCCGCAACTCCCGACGTCCGTGTTAGGTTGCGAGGTGCTCCCTTGGATGCTGGCAAGCTCCAAATGTCGCCCCTGGCTTCCACCGCGACGCGCTTGCCGCTGGGGGAAATGGAAGCTCCGGAAATATTTTCGCTGGCATCCACCATTTTGGGCCGCAACCGTGGCTTGTCACCAGGAACGGTAATTTCAATTGCCTTGCTCTCACCTGTTGCTAGGTCGAGCAAATGGATATCGCTGCCAAGCTGAAAGACGATTTCACCATCACCGCCATCGTTTGGTCCGATGGCGGGCCATTTCACGTCGTAGTCAGAGAACTTGGTGATCTGCTCGCGAGTCTTTGAGTTCGTGTCGTACTTCCAGATATTCAGTCGGTGGCTAGAACCTGCGTCGGAAAGATAATAAACCGCCTCACCGTGCCACATGGGAATCGTGTCGGTGCCTTCCCAATCGGTGACTTTGATGCTCCGGTGCGTTTCCAAGTTCAGTAACCAGACGTCCGACGCCATTCCCCCGCGGTATCGTTTCCAAGTTCGGGTGTCACGGCTGTACGGAGTGTAGGCAAGCCACTTGCCGTCAGGGCTAACAGCACCGCTTGTTCCGTATGGAACCGGCAGTTGCGTGGGATAAGGGGCGTCTTTCGAGACTTTGAAGAGCTGTGCCATCCGTCGCAGACCCGAAAAGCCATTGGTGGAGTAGATGAGACCACCATCGGGCGACCAATCACACAGTTGCTCCGAAGAAGGATGAAACGTCATCCGCTCCGCAATGCCGCCTGCGGTCGATTGTACGTACAGATCGGTGCCGCCACCATAATTCCCCACAAAGGCAACTTTGCTGCCGTCACCGTTGAAACGCGGTGTTGTCTCCCCGCCGACCGGACTGGCCAAGGGCAGCGCAACGCCACCCTCTTTTGGCACGATCCAGATATCGCCTGCGTAAACGAAGACGATGTGTGACCTGCTGACGTCAGGGTATCGCATCATCCCAGCGTTGGGGTCCGCAACGCCACCCGCAGCCGTATGGGAAGCGGGCGACAAAACGGGGCCGGGGTCGGCAAATGCCACCAGCGGACACATTAAGAACAGAAGCGGCATCAGACAGTAGGCTAGTTTCTTCACGATGAATACATCCAAAAGTCTTAGACTCAATTGTAGGAAGGCGATGACGGCCGTCGCGTTTGAATAGCGCGGCCGAAGCAGAGAACCCTGAACCGATCAACCCGATCGAACACGTGGCACCCAAGCGCTCGTGCGATCTCGAGTCGAGTTCTCGTCGGCGCATCGATTCTGCGATTCTTCTCAGACTGCGATTGTAGTCCAACAACATCCGTATTGGCGAGAAATGCAGGGCTTATTGTTCACGCGAAGAGCGTTTTTGCTTCGAGCCCTTTTCGCTTTTCTGCGCAAGTCGCTCTCTTTCGGCTTGCTCCGCTGCGGGGTCAAACTTTGGATTGACCTCTGCTGGCTCAGGAGCCTTGATTTCCTGCCTCCATCGCATCAAATCTGCTCGCAACGATTTTACGATCTCCGGCTTTTCCCCCGCCAGATTCTTGGATTCGCCCACATCGGCGGACAAGTCATAGAGTTCAAGGGCACCGTCTTCAAAGTACTCGTGCAACTTCCATTTGCCCTTTCGCATGATGCTGCACGGCCGCGTCCGGTAGATTGGGTCCCGCTGTTGATCGATGCGAGTGTACCCCTGCAGATAAGCCGGGAAGTGCCAAAACAACTCCCTCTGATGAAACTCTTTGTCTTCACCATCAATCAATGGTAGCAAGCTCAGTCCGTCCAAGGGTTGCTGCGGCAAATCCGCACCGGCAATTTCACAAATGGTTGGAAAGAGGTCAACGTTGATGACTGGAATGCTCGTCTTACTGCCAGCTTCGATGCGCCCTGGCCAACGGATGAACATCGGCACGCGAATCCCACCCTCGTAGTATGTTCCCTTGTAACCTTTTAGAGGTGCCATGCTGGTCGCCGGTCCGTAGCCGCCATTGTCCGACGTAAAAATAATGACGGTGTTTTCAAATTGTCCAAGCTCCTTCAGCGTTCGAACGATCTGGGCAGTGCCTGTGTCGACGCTCTCAATCATGGCCGCCATCGTTGGATTTCCATGCAACGTCCCAGGCTCACGCTGACGATTGCTTTCGACAAGTGCCCGAGGAGCCTGCAATGGAGTGTGAACAGCAAAATGCGTCAGGTAAAGCAACCAGGGATTGCCGTCATTTCGTTTGATAAATTCAACCGCCTCGACCGATAGTCGATCTGTCAGGTATTCATCATTGGGGGCATCCGCCAGCCCCGGAGCACCTGGGTGAGGTGGGAAATAGCCCCGAGGTGGGCTGCCAGAATGCGAGCCCGCAAAATTGAAGTCAAAACCGTAGGGCTCAGGCTCTTTGCTGAGATGCCACTTGCCGATTGTCCCTGTTCGATACCCGGCTGCTTGAGCTTGATGCGCCCAAGTGCGAATGTCAGTGCGAAGCGTGTCGGTTCCAGGGATGTGCTTCAATCGACTAAACTTCGGACTGCCTCGGAGCGCTGTCCCCACATTATAGATTTCGTGCCGCGGCGAATATTGCCCGGACAACAAACACGCTCTCGATGGTGCACAATTGGCTGCAGCAGCATAGGCATCGGTAAATACCAGGCCGTCTGCGGCGAGCGCATCTAAGTTTGGCGTTTGATAGTAGTCGCTGCCCATGTAGCTGCAGTCACGCCAACCGAAATCATCCAGGAAGATGAAAAGGATGTTGGGGCGTTCAGCAGCTCGAGCACTTGTGACGCAGCAGAACAGCGTCAAGAAAATCGTCATTCGTAACATATTCACCGCCGCGTCGCGAAAACCAGGTCAATTCAAGCCAAGTCGACAACTGTAGTGATCTGATCAAAAGCCCAAGCTCTACCGCAAGGTTCCAATCACACTCAGACGTTCACAGGCTTAAGTTCAGAAACCCACTGTTTCAATCAGCCCAGTATACCCACTATGCACCCGGCCACCTGCTACACACAACCGGGGTAGGGAACTCCACCCACATCTTGCAGCGTCGTTGTGCAACTGCGCTGTGAATTTTGCTGAAAAATTCGATGGGCCTGTTCGGCGGGACCAGAGCGCTTGACCGCCTCCATCGGCCTGGCTTCGACCGCTAGTAATGTGAGGCAAACCTACAGGTCAACGGTGGAGGTTCGGGCGCAGTTGAGTAAAGCGGCGACTCACTACAATTGATACAGCTTGCAACGGCTGCACTTCTGACGTGCATTCGCCTGCGCTTATCTGAATGCTAGCCAAAACGGCTGCGCTGACACGGCTGTGAATTCCGATTCCGCAAACATGGCTTTTCAGACAAGTTTAACGGAGTAGGCAATATGGCACGGCGCAGTTTCGCGGGAAAACGAATCCTGCTTACTGGTGCGAGCAGCGGAATCGGTTGGTACCTGGCATCCTTGCTGGTGCGCGCCGGCGCCTACGTTGTCGTCACTGGCCGACGAGCAGAACGCTTGGCACAACTCCGCCTCTCGTTCGGAAATCCAGACAAGCGATTGATTGCCGTGCCCGGAGACATCTCCGATCCAGCCCACCGCGAAAAGCTGATCGCGACCGCAGAACGAGAACTGGGTGGTTTGGACATCTTGATCAACAACGCCGGAATCGGTGCAATCGGGTGCTTTGCAGATGCATCGCCAGAACGACTGCGTCGAGTATTCGAAGTTGACTTCTTTGCTGCGGCAGAGCTTACACGTCTCGCGCTGCCCTTGCTTAAAAAGGGTAGCCAGCCTGCTATCGGCATTGTCAGCAGTGTGCTCGCTCATCGAGGAGTGCCTGGGAAGAGCGAGTACTGCGCCGCGAAATTCGCGATGCGTGGTTGGGCGGAGTCACTACGTGTTGAACTGAAGTCCAGTGGGATCGATGTGATTTCCGTTTCACCCAGCACGACCGAGAGTGAGTTTTTCGACAACCTCGTCGACACCAGCAAGCATCAGAGCAGTGCAAGCTTTGGGCGGCAAAGCGCAGAGTCCGTTGCAAAGAAGGTGTTCTCAGCGATGAAGAGTTCCAAACGCGAGATGATCCTATCGGCCCCAGGTAAGGCACTCGTTTGGTTCAGTCGCTTGGCCCCAGCCAGATTGGTCGATCGAGTCCTAAGAGACTTTGCGATGCCCGCAGCGCTGCGGCACGCACACTGACCGAAATCCCGCGAACGAACCGGCGACATGGCAAAACATGGGGGGCTCAGAGGTCGCGAGGCGACCGATGAATCGTTCGTTTTGCGGGGCGATGGTCATATTACGGCTCCGAAGGAGCCCGCG
>CAYPLE010000014.1:57412-82159 GCA_964411445.1 uncultured Pirellulaceae bacterium | reverse complement strand
AACTATGTCGCGATTTCGCAGGACGGCCCGTGTTCGATCTGCGATTTCTATTCGTCTGCACAGTCTCAAAAGCAGGCGTCGGTCCAGTTAACGGATGCCGCGCTAGTAGCATCTCTCGCGACGCATGTGACTGTTCGGCTTTCCACGGCAACTCTTTGCCAGCGGGCTCGCGGCCCACCCAGCGACTTGGCTCGCATTTCTTAACCGGTTGATTGCCGCTCCCATTCTGTGAAGTCCATGGCTTCACTGTAGCTCTCACTGCGCGGTCATTGCATGTCCGCCCGGAGAGGGAACGCGAAACGACCGCGCCGAACCCTACCTATGCGATACCCAATGCGCTGACGAAACCGTTGGTGAAAGCCTGCGAAGCGGATTCGACCACGACTGCTTCGTGACACGAGTACTCAAAGCAAAGTGCTCGATGGCTTTCGCTTCGTGGCGACGTACGCGCTCACATCCACTCGCCCAAGCCCCAATTCAATCAAACATTTAGGTTACCAAGACTTATGAATAATCTTCCCGTACGACGCTCCGCATTTACGTTAGTGGAGCTTCTGGTTGTTATCGCCATCATTGGCATACTCGTTGGCTTACTGCTGCCTGCTGTGCAGGCTGCCCGCGAAGCCGCTCGACGCATGCAATGCTCGAACAACCTCAAGCAACTCGCACTTGCTACTCACAACTATGAATCCGCTTACAAGCGATTCCCAGGTCTAACCGGCTCGAGCTCCTTTTCGCCTCAGGCACGCATTTTGCCGTTCATTGAGCAAGGCAACTTGGAAAACTTGATCGACTACAGCCAGCCGCTTTACGTGGGCCCACCGTGGCGAGCTTCGCTGAATCCGATCTTCGTCCCAGCAGCCCAAACCATCGTGCCAACTTTCCTGTGCCCAAGCGATTCTGCTGATCCAACTCGCGTCGTGACCGATGCGGCCGGGAACGAAGTCACTGTGGCTGGCTTGAACTACATGTTCTCCTACGGATCTGGCACCGACACCCACTACGACGATCGCTACACAACCGACGGTTTTGTGTGGACCAACTCTTGGGCGAGGTTCGGCGATATCACCGATGGAACGTCCAACACGGTTTTGTTGACCGAGGCACTGATTGGCGATGGCATGGTCAGTACCGATCCGCCAGTAGGCAACCTGGTGCACCGGCGAATTGCGTCTTGGTCAGGATCCAGCGGAAATCCGCCTGGGCAGCCAGGATTTAACATCGGCGGAGCCACGATTCGCAACCCCGATCTTAGCGCAGTCGTGCCGTCGGAGATTGGCAGCTATCGCGGAACTCGTGGCGAAACTTGGATTCGTGGCGTTCCCTACGCTGTCGTCACCAATGGTTACCTGACACCCAACAATCGCTTGCCAGACGTAAACGTGCACGGCCGTGGCTGGTTCGCACCTCGCAGTAATCACACCGGCGGCGCGAACATCGCACTTGGTGATGGCAGCGTGCGGTTCATGTCCAGCAGTGTGAACCAGCAAGTTCACTGGGCCGTTCACTCACGCAATGGTGGGGAGGCGTTCAGTCATGAAGAACTCTAGGCGATTGTCGCGACTGTGTTTGCCGCTCAGTATGCTTGTATTAAGTGCATTTGGGTGTTCGGGCGGTGGGGGTACGCAGGAGGCATTGTTCGACGTTGAAGTGCACATCGACGGGCAGCCGGTTCAGGATGTTCAAGTCGCGTTTGCGCCAATGGATTCTGACCAGCCGATTATGACGGGCATCACTGGTCCCACGGGAGTCGCTGGCATGATGCTGGTCGACGGTCAACAACCGAGCGCAGACGTGACGGAGTATCGCGTCGTCGTTGAATCGCTCGGTGACTGGCACTTGGCATCGCCCTGGTCAGATCCTGAGAAATCTCCTCTGGCACTCAGTTGGCCGTCTAGCGAGCAAAAGCTTTTGATCGAACTACCCAAGAAAGCAGTGCGTCGATTGTAGGTGTTGCATTGTCATGCGGAGCGCACGTGAATTTTGAATTCGCCTGCGCCACCGCCTGACGGTGAAACTGTTTGAAATTGGGGTTTGTTGGCGGTCGGTCGTACCGAAGCCCGCCGGTGCATTCAAGACACAATACGGCTCGATTTACAAAACACGATAAAGCAACAGATGTTGGAAAGAACAAGAATGAAAACTAGTTTGATGGCGTTATTGGCCATGTCACTCGTGCCTTCGATTTCCCATGCGGATTGGACGAGTTTCCGCAACGGCGGCAGCTCAGCGATCGACGGTTCGTTGCCCAGTCAGTGGAGTCCGGAAGAGGGAATTGCATGGCAGTTAGAATTGCCGGGCTACGGCCAAGCGACCCCGGTTGTCGTCGGAGAACACGTCTACGTTACCGCAGTCATCGGTCCGATGAAGGATGTCTGTGCGGTCGTTTGCCTCTCGCTGAAAGATGGTTCGGAAATTTGGCGGCAGGAAATTGAGGCGTCCGCAAAAGCAGCTTCAAACTATATGGCTTCACGAGCAGCTCCCACGCCCGTGGCGGATGAAAACGGCGTCTACGCTTTCTTTGAAAGCGGCGACTTCCTCGCAATCAGTGCCAGCGGCGAAAAACTCTGGCATCGCAATCTGAGCGAAGAACTTGGGAAGTTCGAAAACAACCACGGACTTGGTAGTTCGCCATCGCAGAACGAATCGCACCTCTTCCTCAATCTTGAGCACAAGGGGCCGAGCTACTTAGTTGCGATCAACAAGTCCTCTGGGAAGATCGATTGGAAAGCCGACCGGCCCTCTGGATCAAGTTGGTCGTCGCCGGTGGTCATGGACCACGACGGGAGATCGCTAGTTCTGGTCAGTTCTGCTGGCAGTCTAGCGGCTTATGGTGCCGACGACGGGGCGCAGCTTTGGGCGATCGATGGTCTTGAAGGAAACACTGTTCCTTCGCCAACACCGCAGGGAAACCATGTCTATGTAGGCGCGCGTTTGCCAGAGTTTGCCGAGGAAGGATCGGTCCGAGCAAACTGCTGCATCGACCTAACGACCATGACCGCTGGTAAACCAACCGTGTCATGGCGGGCTGATCGCGCTATCAGCGACTATGCCAGTCCAGTTGCAATCGGCCAGCAAGTCTACTTTATCAACAAAGTAGGCGTCTTGACCTGCGTGGACGGCAAGTCTGGAAAGACGTTGTATCGCAAGCGACTGTCCGGCGAATCCTGGGCCACGCCAATCGCCGCTGGCGGGCGGTTGTACTGTTTTGCAAAGGACGGAACAACGCAAGTCATCGAAGCCGGGGAAAGCTATTCGTTAGTTTCGACGAACCGACTGTGGGATAGCGAAAACGCGCCCAAGCCGGAGCACTACGTCGAAAACTCTGGTGGAGGCCACGGTCATGGCGCACCACGTGATGAAGAGCCCGAATCCGAGGGGGCAAGTGAATCACAACGCCCGGGTGGTGGAATGGTGGCGGCGATGATGCGTGGCGATAAGGATGGAGATGGAAGCCTCGCGGCCGATGAAATTCCTTCTGATTTCAAGCCGATGCTCACCCGCATCGACACCAACGGCGATGGCGCCTTGGACGCGGCGGAGCTGAAAGCCATGGCCGAGAGTTTCGCGGCCCGCCGTGCAAGTTCCCGTAGCAGCGCGAGAGACCCCATCGTCTACGGGGCAATTGCTTCAGGCGAAAGCATTCTGGTTCGCACCGGAACGCGCTTGTACTGCATTCGCGAGAATTGATTGGTTGAACAGTGCCATATTTGTAGGGTGGGTGAAACCCACCGCAAGATCATGCGGTTTGGCGAGCGTTGCCGCCCTGCATTGTGTGCACGCTTTCAAAATTTGCTGCTGTCCAGATACAAAACACTGTTCGTCTCCCCAGAGGGCTTGTCCCAAAGGCCCGCAACCTGTTGGCAGGCGATAACAACACACGACACCGATATAACCGTTGGAAAGAACAAGAAATGAAACTTACAATCCTATTCACACTCTGCGCATCGATCGCAACTGGGCTAACAACCAGCTTTGCGCAAGACACGTCCAACGCGAAGAAGCCTCGTACGCTGGCCCGCGTCTTTTGGCAGGATGCGCAGACACAAACCGTTCACTGGGGCGATTTGAAGCGAGGCGATACGTACTCGATCGACAAACAGGATCTGGCTGGTCATCCGGAAGTCGATCCCGATCGGCACATGCTGGTGCAGATGCAAGCCATTGATGAGTTGATTCTGCTTGGCGTTCGGGACGACGATGACGGCAACTTCAGCAGCGGCTGGGTGGCTATCGACTCCGGCGCCGAAAAGGAGTCGCACGGCGATCACTTCCATTGGCACATGGACAAATCTCCGTCGGTCAAGTTGACAAAGCTGGACGACAAACAAGGCAACCCTGCTCATGTTTATCGTTACGGGAACAGTTGGTACCTCGCCAATGACAAGAAGAACGGCTTCACTCAGGTCACCCCAGATGCTATTCGCACCGGCGCGACGCCTGACACATTCTACTCCGCTGGTGGTGGGCACATTACGATGGCGGTCAGCAACGGCGACATCGCCTACTCGACGTGGATTGATCGCGAAGGAGAGAACAAGGGGCGAGTTGATGTCGTCTCTCTAAAATCTTCTTCGCCCGTCAGTTACTCGTTCTTTCTTCCGTCAGGCGGTATTCACGGAGCGACCTACAACAGCGGCAAGGCTTTCTTTGCCCCATCGGAGGGCGTTTGCTGGGTGTCTACCACCAATGCGGCTACGGAACCTCAGGTTTATCACATTGACTTGGGCGAAGATGCTGCGGGGACGGCGAAGCGAACTGGAGCGTTTGCCAATGCCGGCAAGCATGTGTTGTTTGTCACTGGTCGAGGTGCCGATGCAGAACTGTGCAGCATCGACGCCTCTAGCCCAAAGCCAGTGTGTATCAAGCTAGACCTAAACATTGGCGATGGTAATTCGGCCCTAACGCCCTCTGTCGTGAGGACTCGCTCAGGCCGCATGTTCGCGTTGGTCTTCGAAGAGAATTCCGACGCGGATGATGAAAAGCTGCATGTCGTTGATCTCGACTCGAATCGCGATGGTGATCTTTCTGATGCCAAAGTTGCAACCTCGCTGAGCGTAGGGAAGAGCCAAATTCAGGGGCATAGCGGCCATCATGAAGTTACGGATATCGGCGGTCGATTCCTGCTGGTTTCCAATCCAGGCGACGGCACGATCACTGTGATTTCCACGAGTGACTGGACCGTGCAATCGACCTTGAACGTCGGCGGCACACCTACTCGTTTGATCTGCATTGGTGGATAGAGAAAAGTAGTGGCGGGGGGAGACGTCGTGGCTGCACGCTTACGAAGAACACCACCAGGGGATGCCTTCCCGACCGACGGCGCCCTATTTTGGATCGCCAGTGGCGTCCTCGGGTACTCGTGCCTAGTCCTTTTCTTGGCCTTGGAGTCGATGGCAGTTGCTGAGCTTGCACTTCGGTTTCAGCTTCTCAGCCGCTTTGCCATTGTTGGACTGATACTGCTGGGAACCGTCGGGCTTTTCTTCAAGGTGGCGGTGGCGGGCTGGAAGGTGGCATATGCACTTCCGCTAGTCTCTTTGGTGCTGCTCTTGCCTGGTGTCCAGCCGTCGGAGAGCTGCTGTAGTGAGTTGGTCGCGTATATTGCCGGGCACCCCTCCGCATCCACGCCGGTGCTGTCGGGTGTACTGTGGCATTTTCTACCGATGATTGGTTGCGGATTGTTGATCGTTGACGAAGTTCGCAGTCGGCGTCTGTCGCTGCGACGCGAAACAACACAAATCTAACCCGACTTGGGAGACGCGAGTGACTTCTTCCGTCCTGGGCATTGCGGGGTGCCCGTTTGCCTTTCGGGCTGCTAAGGCGCTCGCGCGTTCCCTTGGGCGGCGGGGAGCTTGACGACTTGATTTTCGACAATGATTTCTTGGAACTGGCGATTCTTAATTCGCTTGACAAACCTTTTGCCATCGGTCAACGTAGAAGAAGCAAGTCTTTGGTCGGACCGCTCAACATTTCGAACTCTCTCCCGGCGCAAAAGCCCATCATGGCTTCCGTGGTCCGACTGTCTCTAACGCTAATCGTCTGCGTGCAACTCGCGCTGGGCAATCTGCCTGCGCTGATGCATCAGGCAAGTTGCGATTGCCCAACGGCGGTTCCAGCGTACGTTGCGACCGGCGCTCAGAGCGACAACAACCAGTCTAGTGGTGAGGTTTGCGATCTTCACTGTCACTGCAAGCACGATGATTCTCGCGAGTCATCTGACGTTGCGGCGAACTCGCATTCTAACCATCCAGAGCATAGCCAAAGTCCGATCAGCGATACGCATGACGAAGATCGTTGTGCGCTCTGCCAGTCCGTGTATGTATACGGTGCACACGCCAGTTTCGTAAGCGTTCCCGCCGCGGAACGTTTCTTCGGTGTGCCTCTACCTGTCTACCGCTGCGAAGCCCTTTCGGGTGGCGACTGCATCCTTCCAAGCCCACGTGGCCCGCCTTTGGGCTGAATTCTGCTGTGAATCCTAGCGCGCCAGTCCGCTTCGATTTCACTTTCTCCTTGATTAACGCAACGCCAATTTGCATGTGCCCGCGGGTGCATTGTGAAGTAAAGGTGTTGTCTGCCCCTTCAAGCGGATGCTCTCTACCGAGGGCTACTGCTCAAACACGTTCCACCGTGTGTAGTCGCAGGGTCAAAGGTCCGACCAAACCACGACCTTAGGCAAAGCGCGGTGGAGCACCTTAGCGGCGAATTGTCTCAGCCGTAGTGCTTCATTTTCGAGCGAGATTTTGCTTCTGACGAAGTTAAGAAAGTTTTACGAGTCTAGCGTTTGATTTTTTCGCAGGCCTCAACACCTTGATGCAGCATTTTGAGCGTCGAGGTTCACGTTGTGTTCTGCGAATTGGTCAACCGAGCCGCTGAGAGGCGACTCACAAAATTGCGTGCCTTTGCACGAAGGAGTTTTGAGTATGAATTTGGAAATCCGTGCGCATTCGCGAGCACAGCGTCGGGCGTTTACGCTCGTTGAACTGCTGGTCGTTATTGCAATCATTGGCATCTTAGTCGGTTTATTGTTGCCCGCAGTTCAGGCCGCCCGCGAAGCCGCGCGCCGTATGCAATGTTCCAACAACCTCAAACAACTCGGCCTGGCGTTCCATAACTACCACGATTCGCACAAAGTCTTCCCAATGAACATGACCGGTGGTGGGGCACGTGCGGGTAGTGCTTGCACTACGGGGTTCTACAGTTGGATGGCCTACATTTTGCCTCAAATCGAACAGGGAAATCTTTACAACAGTATCGACTTCCGAGTCGAGATGGCTGACTCGGGGCAATGCAACAACATTTACGGAGCAACAATCAGCGCGAGTCACATCAATGCATCGGCATCACGCGCTGTAGTTCCAGCATTTCTCTGCCCCTCCGACCCGGCTAGCCACGACAATCAAATCGTGATGGGGTCTGCAAATCCGGCATCCGATAGTTACGCAGCAAACGCTGGCTGGCCGTCTTGGTCGCTCGGTATTCGTGGCGAAAGATCTGCGCCCAACGCAACGCACAATGGTCTGATGGCGATGAATTCTCCGTCGGAGCGAATTCCGTGGCACGTGCGCAGAGTGCGTATGGGGGATGTAACCGACGGACTTACCAATACCGTAGCGATTTCTGAACGCCTAATCATGCAGGCGCAATCATCTCGCGAAATCCGCAACGCGGATTTGCGAATGGTGTCTCGACATACGACCGAGCGAGCTCGTGTCCAGAGTGAGATCCAACGCAATTGCGAATTGGCACACCACGACACATTTCATTCCGCCTTCCAAGGTCGCGCGTGGATCAGCGGTTGGACTCTGACGGCTCCGACGTACATGCATGTGTATCCTCCAAATAAGTGGAACTGCCACTATCACGGTGGCGAGGGCTCTGGGGACAACGTGATTACTCCGAGTAGCAATCACACCGGCGGAGTTAACGCAACACTTGGGGACGGCAGCGTTCACTTTATTAGTCAGTCGATCGACTCCGAAGTCTGGTGGCTTCTGGGGTCGCGGAATGATGGCGAAGTTGTGGAGTTGCCTCAATGATCAGCCGATTGTTGGCAGCCGCGTTGCTGTTAAGCATGACCGCCTGCTCGCAACCAGCGGCGGAGCCAGGTTCGATGTTTTTGGTCGAAAGCGATCAGCCAGCGCCCACTTGGGATGAGCTATCTGCGCTGGCACCGGAGTTCAATGAAACTCTCGATGCCGATGCAGGTGCGAGCGTTGTCTGTGTGTTGTCGGCTGACTGCCAAGCAACTGCGGGCGTTCTGTCGCGGTTGAAGCGGCTTGCGTCTGTGACCGCTCGTGCCAACTTCTTTGGTGTGGTGGTATCGCCTCATGAAACGCTCGATGACTTTAAACGCGGTTCAAAGTTGGCATTCCCGATCGTTGATGATTGCAAGCAGCAGATTGCGTCGCGCCTGTCAGCCTCCCATACACCTAGCTTCTACGTGTTTGATCGTGACGGAACGTTGCGGTTTTCTGGGCCACTGGATGACAGCACTTTCGATGCCGGTGCGGTTAGGGAGCAGTATGTTGCATCTGCAATAAGAGCATTGTTGGACGGTAGCGAACCGCCGGCATCGCTCACACCGGTAGGACGCCCTGTACTGCCGAATCATGAACACTGATGCAGTTCGCCTGTTCGACTGCGATTTCAGAATCACATTTTGTTTTTCAACTGGAGTTACCAATGAAACGAATTTTTAGTTTACTCGCCGTCGCAGCGTTGAGCTGCCTGGGAGCGCAACGCACTCTCGCTCAGCACGGGCACTCGGACATTGAATTTAGTTATGTCGATTCGATGGTGGACGTGGAGTTTGGGAGCGAGGGACGCGTCTTCGAAGGCGATTTTGCGCTGGTGTTGGGAACTTATGAAACCGACGATCCTGGCTTTGTCTCTGAAGTTAGCGAAGGCCTCGGAATTAATGCGCTCGACTACATGGGCTATGACATTCTAGGAACCATGTATTACTGGAACGGAGCTGCGGAGGCAATGACCGACGCCAGTATCACGTTTGTGCACGCGAATTCGTCACCTGACAACATCCTGAGTCAGTCAGGTGTTAGCTTCTCTGAAGCTTCGTTTGTAGATGGTGCGTTTCGAAACGTCATCGATAGAGCAACGGGAGACATAGCGGGCAGCGGCAAAGGTGATATTCACCAACACGTTGAATGGCTATTGAGTGCCGGAGCCCCGGTAGGAGCGTATGGATTCTTGATGCAGCTCAATTCAAGCGGAACAGGCATCGGCAATTCTGAAACGTTTGGCATTGTTCTAAATCGCGGCTTGGTCGAAGACGACTTCGAGGCAGGTGTTGACCACTTTGTTGCTACACGTGGCCTTTCTGCAGTACCAGAACCAGGTAGCGCGGTGCTGCTTGGGTTCGCCACAGCCTGCTTCGCCATTCGACGCTCGCGAAAGCAATAGAACGCTCTAACGGATGAAACTGGACATCCAAGCGGACTAGAACGCAGCCATTGGGAAAGGACTCTGATTGCAGGCTAGCGTACGCTTCTCCCGGAAAACCGTGAGCTGGCCCGCTACGGCTGATCACCTAGATTCAAGTTCAGATTCGCTCTAGCTGCATTGGCTGCGAAATTGTGCGTGGACGGTTTATGTGGCATACTGTCTCGCGGGAGATCTTGAACGGCTGGCGCGGCTCGCCGATTGGGTGAACACTATTGGAACGCTTCACGACCGGGGGGAGCGTTTCTGCGCCTATTTGAGCCTGCCGTTCATTGGGCTTAACATCACGCTAACCGTCCGTGCGACTCGCACTCGGGGCCACAGGAGTAAGCTTGGTGAAGTCCATTTGTAAGCTCTCAAAAAGCGAATTGGCCGAGTTGCTACCTGAGCTCTCTCGAACAAAAGACTTAAGATTCATTTGCAAGAAGTGTGGCCGTCTCGCCGCAGCAAAAAAACGACTTTGCAAGCCAATAGCCATCGAACGGGTAACGAACGACTTGGGCGAAGTTGGTTCTCGATAGGCTTGATGCCCTTCTTCATGTTCGATGTAAGACCTCTCTCGGTTGACGAAAAGCAAGGTTGCGGCTGAAGGCAAGCGACCGGGCTATGCGAATCAGGATAGAATGCGAAACTAAAGCGAGTCGCAAGGACGTATTGTGAGTGATTCGCAATGAATCGCGGACTTAAGTTGGCGGAAAACCGTTGCACTTACGCTTGAAACGCTCCAGACAGTTCCGCAGGCTGTGCTGACGTGGAAGCATTCCGCCAGCAATTGCGAAGATCTGGCGGCAATGGGCGAATGAGTCCCTATTCACGTCGGTCACTATTCACGGCAGTCGCGGCGTGTCGTGCGAGGCGGAGTCATATAGAGAAGGATGAGCACCATGTGGAGTAAAATCAAAATCGGCATCTTGGCCGTACTTGTCGTCATAGCCCTTATCGTCGTCTTCCAAAACTGGAGCGAAATTGAGGTCAAACTGCTGTTCGTCACAGTAGCCATGCCGCAAGCCGTATTCTTCCTAGGCACGCTTGGCTTGGGATTTGTCATCGGTCTGACGACAAGTGCGATTTGGAAAATGCAGTCGCTGCGTTCGAAAAGCAAGAAGAAGGCGCAGAATCCCAAAAGCGAATTGGAAAAATCCTAGAGCGTTTCACGTTCGGGTTTAGCGTTTCTTTGCCGATTTGAACCTGCAATTCATTGTGTGTAACACGCTTTGCGACTCGCACTGGCGGCGGAAAGTCGCGGCGGAGTGTTTACGGAAGAGAAGAACTGCAACGGAGGCTGAGTGTGGATTTTGTCGCGATCGATTTCGAGACCGCAAATCACTCCGCAAGTAGTGCGTGTCAATTGGCGGCCGTTAGGAGTGTTGCTGGCGAATTGGTTGAAGAAAAGTGCTGGTTGATCAAACCCAAACAGCGTTACTTCGCCCCGCAGAACATCTCGATTCACGGTATACGCCCGGAGCATGTTCGCAGTGCTCCGACGATGCAAGCGATTTGGCCCGAGTTGCGAACTTGGCTGAAAGACTCAATCATCATCGCCCACAATGCTCGCTTTGACATTGGCGTGCTTTGGGCAAGTCTCGAGACGTGGGGGATTCGGTGCGATGATCTGCAATTTCACTGCACCCGCTTGCTTGCCAAACACGCTTGGCCCGGACGAACTCGCTACGGATTGAAACCTCTGGGCTCATGGCTCGGCATTCACTTTAGGCACCATGATGCACTTGAAGATGCGCGTTGTTGCGCACAAATTGCCTTGCAGGTCGCTCGGCAGAGTGGTCACACTACGTTAAGTGAATTGGAAACGGCCTTCGAAGTGAAACCAGGGCAGCTCAAGGCTGGGAAGGTGACGAGTCCGAAATCGCAGCGGTCATCTGGCGGACCAAGCGGCGTTCGTACCGCGGACCGATTCGGAATGCCACGTGAGCAAGTTAGAAACGCAAAACGGCTCGACACGGAAACCATTTTGACCGCAAGTGATCGCAGTAGGCTGCCCTTGTCGGGAAAGAAGATTATTTTGTTGGGGACGATTGGCGGAATGGATCGAGCCGAGTCCGTCACCTTGGTGGAAACTCTAGGTGGACAAGTGCAAGATGGTGTTAACCATGAAACAGACTACGTAGTCGCCTGCGATGTGCCCCTTGCGGAGGCGAGGGAGTTATTGGCATCGGTTTCCGTTCCAACTGGCCATTCGAAAGCCCGAGTGCTTAGCCAACGGCAGTTCCGCGCGCTGCTGCCGGCCGGAAAAACGGCTACGAATTGGTAAGGAATCTTTTGCGGCGACGTACTACCTTTCGTCTTGGTCTAGTGTGAAGACGGCATTGTGCGTGTTGATGCAAGTGGGACCAGCCAGCTCGCCCCCTGACGCTTTTCGTAAGTAGCGGAGGCGGCTATGAAAACTGCTTTGGGTAGTTGTTACCCTTCAAAATTTCTTTTTTTCGGAGTTACCAACGTGGGAAATACAGGCAAGAGCATTGCGACCGCCGCAACAATGGGACTGAACTACGCGGAGCGACTTCTGCAGGGAATTCCCGAAGATCGCTTTGCGCGTCTGGCAGCTCCAGGCGGCACGATCGTCGACGCTAACCATCCGGCCTTCATTATCGGTCACCTAGGCCTATATCCCGACAAAGTCGTTGAGCACCTGGGGGCATCCCGCGAATTGACCAAACCCTCTGAAGCGTTTGAAACTGCATTTTCAAAGACGGCAAAGTGTACCGACGACCCCAACGGTGATATCTACCCATCGATGGAAGAAATTTGCGGCTTCTTCCGGACGGCTTATCCTGCGGCCATCGAAGCCTTGCATGCTGCCAGTGATGAAACGCTGGCAGCAGCCAATCCAGTGGATTCTCCCATGGCGAAGGTCTTGGATACGCTGGGTGGAATGCTGAACTTCTATATGACTGGACACGTCATGGTGCACCTGGGGCAACTGAGTACCTGGCGGCGAATGGAAGGGCTTCCACCAGCCTAGGGGCCGGACCTTCGATCCGACCTCCATTGATCATGGGGGCGTTACGTGCCGGGGGCGTGCTTGGAGGTCACGATGAGATTCGATTGCCAATCGGCGTCAGTGATGTCTTCGATTGTTGCCCAATCGCAGTTTGGACCATATAAGTCCACGCTGCAAACTGGGCAAATCGGTGAGTCGCAGTCGGCGTACTGCCGCTCGGGGGTCGCTGTCGTTGGCTGAGTCCACAACGAGTCGCATTCGTCGCAGAGTGCAAAAAAGTGAGGCTCGGAATGGCCCGAGCATTTTCGCACTCTGCACATGCCGCTTTCGCACACAGGGCAGATGCCGATGTGAATCCAGTGGTTGGCGGTTGGTTGAGACATGATGGTGCCTGATAAAGTCTACGGGGGCCGTCAGCATTGTTGACTGGTGCTCGATCCGTTGCCTAGAACGCTACAAGGCTGGGAGGAGCGTTTTTGCGCCTAGTTGGGGCTGCTCATTGGATCACGCTATACGTTCATCACGCTATATGCCCGTGCGACTCGCACTATCGCACTGGATAAGCCGTGATGATCTTCGTTTTTTCCATGATCATGCGAACCGTTTGGCTCTTCGGATTGTTGGATCTTGCTCCGTCGCGTCCGCCGATGTAGCCGATCGTCTTGCCAAGGCCAACGTCGTAACGCGTCCGCGAACCTTGTTTGACTTCCTTTACGCTCTTTGCTCTGGATTTGATTTGAGCGTAGGCCTCGTCCAGCCAGACGACCACTTTTGGCATGTCTCCCTCAAAGACACCATGAATCGGCCGCGCCGGATCATCCTTCGTATGCTTTGCGATATGATCCAAACGATGGCGGTCTGGGCCTGAATACGGTGTGTAGAGAATTCCCTGTGGCGACAGGAAGGCACCTCGTCCAGCAGGCTTAAGCAGCCCGTATTTCAGGTCGTTTGTTGCAGACCGTTCATCAGATTGTTTCTTTTCTTGCGAAGTGCCGAGTGGGGTACCAGGCGAATTGCTATTGGGTGAACTGCCCAGCGAAGTTGTCGAATCGGAACCAGAAGGAGGAGCATCGCTGGAACGCGAGTCTTTTTCTTCAGTGCGATTCGCACTCTGGCGATCTCGCTCCTGCGCAACCTCCGGCGGGACCTTTGCTTGCCGGTCGTCGGAAGAAAGAATAGAAGCAATCGAGGGAAGTTTCAGGCCCAAGCGTTTGTTGAGAGTCGGCTGCAGCAGACCGTAGAGGGCAAGTCCGACGACGAGGGCAAGCAACCACTTTGTGGGGAGCCGTTGTGGCCCAGAATTCGATGAGTTCAAGCGACCAACCTCAACAGACAATGGGATTGCAAGCAGGCGGACAATCCTAAAATTGCAATTTTTTCCAACAGGCAACGATTCGCCGGTGGTGAATCGCGAACTGGGCACGTCATCGCCAGTTCGTGATCGTACCATAATGGCCGCCGGAGGAAGTCATTGCTGCCGCCGCGGCCTGCCCTGCACCGGTAGTTGGTCGGGCACTATCGAATGGCCAGCAGCAATCGACTTGGTGCCTCAAGGTAGGCGATAACATCGTTCAGGAAGCGAGCGGCAGCTCCACCATCAACCAAGCGGTGGTCATAGGAGAGGCTCAGCGGCATCATTTGCCGTGCTTCAATGGAGTCATCTTCCATAACAACCGGAAGCTTGCGAGTGCGTCCAACGAGCAGGATGGCTACTTCGGGAACGTTCACGATTGGAGTCGAATAGGTTCCGCCAATCGCGCCGAGGTTGCTAATGGTAAATGTGCCACCGCGGAGTTCATTGACTCCGAAGTCGCCGTTGCGAACTCTAGCGGCCAAATCACCGAGAGCCTTGGCAATTTCCGGGATGCTGAGTGAATCCGCGTGACGGATGTTAGGAACAACGAGTCCTCGGTCGGTATCAACAGCGATTCCGAGATTCACGTAATCGCGGTACACGATTTGATCATTGTCTGAGTCGATGACTGCGTTGAGTGATGGATTTTGACGTAGGGCAGTCGCGACAGCTTTGATCAGAAACGGCATCGTTGTCAGCTTGATGCCTTGGGCCGCATAGTCGTCCTTGCTGGATTTGCGGAAGGCCTCCAGGTCAGTGACGTCGGCGTCATCGAAGTTGGTGACGCGGGGAACAGTACTCCACGACTTGTGCATCTGAGCGGCGATGGTCTTGCGAATCTTGCTCAGCCGTTCGACGCGGATTGGTCCGTACTCGTCTTGGCTTGGGTCGCCGGGCAGGCTCGGATCGATAACGGTTGCTGCCTGAGCGGCTTGCTGGCCGCTCGGGGCAATCATCGCCGTCGGAGCAGCCTTGGAGGAAGCTTCACGAACTGAACGCAGTACATCGTCTCGGGTGATGCGTCCGCCTTCGCCAGTGCCACTGACCGCAGAAATGTCGACGCCAACTTCGCGGGCAAAACGACGAACGGCCGGGCTTGCTGCGACGTCACTACCGGTTGCCGGTGCGACTTGCGGAGCCGACGCGGGTTGCGGAGCGGGAGCAGCGGGAGCCGCGGGAGCCGGAGGAGGCGTAGCGGCCTGCGGTGCAGCAGGCTGTGCAGGGGCAGGTTGCGGTGCTGCCGGCTGTGGTGCAGCGGGTGCCGTAGCCTGTGGTTCCGCGGGAGCTGGCTTTTCGGCAGGTGCTGGAGCTGCTGCAGGTGCTTCGGCTGGTTGAGGTGCTTCGGGAGCAGAGCTCGCTCCGGATGCCTCTAGTTGGAGGATCACGTCACCGATTGCAATGGTTTGGCCTGGAGAAACCAAAAGCTTGGTGATCTTACCAGCTTCTGGGCAAGGGACGGTGATTGTCGCCTTGTCTGTTTCTAGTTCGAGAAGCCCCTGTTCCTTGGTGACTTCTTCTCCTTCGGCGACGAACAACTCCAGTACATCGCCGGACTCAATCCCATCACCAAGCTCAGGAAGTTTTACGTCGATCGCCATGAGAACACTCTATCTAAATGGATTTTATAGTTGGGTTTCAGTCTCGAATTCGATTGCTCGACAGCCGACGGGAGAATCCAAAGTGGCTCTCCCGCTACCGGACACTTGTTAAGCGTAAAGCGGGTTTGCTTTCTCGGGATCGTAGTCGAGTTCCTTGATCGCCTTGGCAACATCTGCTGGCTTCAACGTTCCAGCGGCACTCAAACGCGAAAGTGCGGCGAGTGTTACCGATTCTGCGTCGACTTCGAAGTGCCGTCGCAGGGCTTCACGGGTTTCGCTGCGGCCCATGCCGTCGGTGCCAAGTACGAAGTAATCACCAGGGATGTAGCGTTGTAGCTGTTCAGGCAGGGCTCGAACGTGATCGCTGGCGGCGATGAACGGCCCTTCTACTCCATCCAAAACTTGCTCGATGTAACTCTTCTTCGGCTTTTCAGTTGGGTGCAGGAAGTTCCAGCGTTCGCAGCTCTGTGCATCCCGACGCAATTGGGTGTAACTAGTCACGCTCCATACGTCGCTGGCGATCTTGTAGCGTTCGGCCAAAATTTCCTGGGCCTTGAGCGAACTGCGAAGGATTGGGCCAGTTCCAAACAACTGGACTCTGCCAACGGCTCCCTTCACTTCACGGCTCTTCAGTTTGTAAATGCCTTTCACGATGCCCTCTTCGGCGCCCTCAGGCAGGCCAGGCATTTCGTAGTTTTCGTTTTCAACCGAGATGTAGTAGATGGCCGTTTCGCCATCTTCGTACAGTCGTTTGAGGCCGTCCAGGATGATGACAGTCGTTTCGTAGGCAAATGCCGGGTCGTACGCGCGAACCAACGGGAAGGCAATTGCATTCAGTTGGCTGTGCCCGTCCTGGTGCTGGAGTCCTTCGCCGTTGAGCGTGGTGCGTCCGCTGGTGCCGCCGAGCAAGAAGCCCTTGGCTCGCATATCGCTGGCCGCCCAGATGAGGTCGCCAACGCGTTGGAACCCGAACATCGAGTAATAGATGTAGAACGGAATCATGTTCACGCCATGAGTGGCGTAGGCGGTTCCAGCAGCGTTGAAGCTGGACATGGAGCCAGCTTCGGTGATTCCCTCTTCCAGAATTTGGCCGTCGCGAGCTTCTTTATAGTAAGCCAGCACGTTCGAATCGACCGGTTCGTAAAGCTGGCCCGCATGCGCATAAATGCCAACTTCGCGGAACATGCCTTCCATTCCGAATGTTCGGGATTCGTCCGGCACGATTGGCACAACGAATTTGCCAATCTTCTTGTCTTTGCAAAGTCGTGAAAGCAGTCGGACGAAGCCCATCGTCGTACTGATTTCTTTTCCACCCGAATCGGTCGTGAACTTCGAGTATTCGGCTAGTGTTGGGACTTCGGTCTTCGGCTGCGTCGTGGGGCGACTTGGGGCTGGGCCACCCAAAGCATCACGGCGTTCCTTGAGGTATTTCATTTCAAGGCTGGTGGCAGGTGGCTTGTAGAACGGAGCACTTGCCACTTCTTCGTCGCTGATCGGAATACCGAATCGGCTTCGGAATTCCAGCAACTCTTGCTCGTTGAGCTTCTTTTGGTTGTGAGCCACATTGCGGCCCTCGCCAGCTTCACCGAGGCCGTAGCCCTTGATCGTCTTGGCCAGGATAACCGTCGGCTGCCCCTTGTGATCAACGGCTGCCTTGTACGCGGCGTAAACCTTTTCGGGGTCGTGACCGCCGCGACGAAGTTTTTCGAGCTTTTCGTCTGAGTAGTTTGCAACCAATTCGGCGACGTCCGGGTACTTGCCGAAGAAGTGCTCTCGGATGTAGGCGCCCGTCATGCCGGTGTACTTCTGGTACTGACCGTCGACGACTTCGCCCATGCGTTTGACCAAGTTGCCGCTCTCGTCTTTTTCCAGCAGAGGATCCAGGTCGCTCCCCCAGACAACTTTGATGACGTTCCAACCTGATCCGCGGAAGACGGCCTCAAGCTCTTGGATAATCTTACTGTTGCCGCGAACCGGACCGTCGAGTCGCTGGAGGTTGCAATTGACGACGAAGGTTAGGTTCTCAAGGCGTTCGCGTGCGGCCAAGTGCAAAGCGCCGAGTGTCTCAGGTTCATCGCATTCACCATCGCCAAGGAAGGCCCAGACGCGTTGGTTGGACGTGTCTTTAATACCTCTATCGCGAAGATATTCATTGAAACGAGCTTGGTAGATTGCCATGATCGGGCCGAGGCCCATCGAAACGGTTGGGAATTCCCAGAAGTTTGGCATCAACCAAGGGTGTGGATAGCTGCTCAGACCGCCTTCGGGTTGGAGCTCACGTCGGAAGTTCTCCAAGTTCTCAATGCTGAGACGCCCCTCCAAGAAGGCTCGCGAGTACATGCCAGGCGACGCGTGCCCTTGGTAGTAAATGATGTCGCCGTCGTATCCGCTCTCGCCCCGGCCCTTGAAGAAGTGGTTGAAGCCGACTTCGTAAAGCGTTGCACTGGAGGCAAAGGTGCTGATGTGCCCACCGATGCCTTCGTTTTTCTTGTTCGCGCGTTGCACCATAGCCATCGCATTCCAGCGAATGATGCTCTTGATGCGGCGTTCTAGTTCGCGGTTGCCGGGGTAAGGCGGTTGCTTGTGTGCCGGAATGGTGTTGATGTACGGCGTGTTGACTTCAAGCGGGACATCGACACCCTCGCTACGAGCACGTGTGTCGAGTGCCTTGAGCAGGTACTTAACTCGCTCGGGCCCCTTACTCTTGAGCACGTAATCCAGAGAGCTGAGCCATTCCTGAGTTTCGGCCGGATCTACATCTGGGCCTACTGGAATTTGACCGCTTGCGAGTACAGCCTCTTCTTTATCGTTCAAGATCTTTGCCTCTGACATCGATGCACTCTTACTGGCTGAAGGACGAGCTGCCTGAATCAGTAATCCAGGATTCGCTCGGTTAGCGGGAAGATATTGCTTTGTTCTTTGTTCTGTTGAGATTCTGTACGAAATAAATCACCCATCCAAGCCATCTTTTCATTTGCAAAGCTTGGAAACTGGGCAAAGTATGCCGACTGGGTGTTCGTTTGTACACTACTAAGGTTCAATTACTACTTTCATGGCACCTGGTTCACCCTCGTACAAGCGGGCGAACCATCCAGGACCATCGTCGAGCGATGACGTTCCGGTGATGAGCGGATCAACTTTGATGTCGCCGCGACGAAGATACTCTATGCACTCCGGGTACTCGCCGTTGGATGCGCAACTTCCATAAACGGAAATTTCTCGCGTGACCACGGACTGCAGTGGCAGCTCCACGTCTGGGGCCAAGTTGCCGACCAGCGTCACGGCCCCGCCCTTGCGAGTTGAGTCGATTGCAGTTCGCACCGTTGGCGTCGCTCCAACAACCTCGATGGCCACATCTACTCCGCGGCCCCCGGTCAATTTTCTGACCTCGGCGGCAACGTCACTCGTCTTCGCATTGAAGGTGTGGTCGGCACCGAGCGTCTTGGCGATTTCTAGTTTGGAATCTTCTAGGTCGACTGCAATGACCGTGGCGGCACCAGCCAAGCGAATCGCTTGGACGACCAGCAAGCCGATCATACCGCTGCCAACGACGACGGCGGTATCGCCCAGTTTCACCGTCGAACGATTGGCCGCATGGACAGCGATGGAAACAGCTTCAATCAGGGCGGCGTGGCGAAAAGAAAGTTCTTCCGGGAGTTGGTAACAAATATTCTCAGGAACGACGACGTACTCAGCGAACGCTCCGTTGCGGCGGAATTCTTGGCAGGAAACGCCGAGCACTTGTCGGTTCTCACACAAATTGATCGATCCCGCCGAGCAGTAATGGCAGTTGCCACAACTGACTGTTGAATCGAATGTAACCTTGTCGCCTTCGACGAACTTGCGAACGTTCTCACCGACCTTGGCTACCGTTCCAGCGGCCTCGTGTCCCATGACAAGCGGTGGAATTCTGCGTCCACTGGAGCCATCCCAGCCGTGAATGTCGCTGCCGCAGATGCCGCAGGCTTTGACTTGCACGAGAATATCGTTTGGCCCAACTTCGGGAGCGGGCATATCGACAACCTCGAGCTTCTTATACTCGGTCAGCAGCATTGCCTTCATGGAATTCTCGCTATCGGGGCCGTCTCTAATGTTTCTTCGGTTTGTAAATCTCAGTCGCCGTGCCAAAGTGGACTTCGCCGGCGTTCATTAGAGTTTCACTGAGAGTTGGGTGTGGGTGGATGGATTCCGTCAGGTCTCGGACCTCACAACCCATTTCGATCGCCAGCACCGCTTCGGCGATCAGCTCACCGGCTCCTGCGCCGACGATGCCACAGCCAAGGACACGATGTGTTTCGGGATCTACCAGCCACTTCGTCAAGCCTTCGGTGCGGCCAAGTGCTTGGGCTCGACCACTGGCCGCCCAAGGGTAGACCTCGACAGAGACTGCACGTCCGGATGCTTTGGCTTCATCTTCGGTGAGGCCGGCCCAGGCAATTTCAGGGTCAGTGAACACGACCGCCGGTATGGCGGCTTTGTCAAAGACGACGGGTTCGCCCAGCCAGGCTTCAATGGCCACTTTGCCTTCATGTGAGGCTTTGTGGGCTAGCATGGGTTCGCCGGCGACGTCGCCGATCGCAAAAATGTGGGGATCGGCAGTACGCTGCTGCGAATCGCAGATGGCAAAGCCGCGTTGATCAAGCTGGACTGCTGTGTTCTCGAGACCGATGTCTCGGCTAACTGGACGGCGTCCGACGCTGACCAGAACACGGTCGAATCGCTCATGGCCGTACTTCCCAGGGCCTTCAAAGGTGACTTCGATTTGGTTGTCAACTTCCGCGAGCGATCCTACTTTGGTGTTCAGGTGGATTCGATTCTCGAAGAGCTTCTGCATTCTCTTTTGAAGTGGTTTGACCAAATCACGATCGGCACCCATCAGCAATCCGTCGGTCAGTTCGACAACGGAAACTTTTGTGCCGAGGTTAGCGTACACCGAGCCCATCTCAAGGCCGATGTAACCACCACCGATGACTAGTAGGGATTCAGGAATATCAGCCAGTTCGAGGGCACCGGTGGAATCCATGACGCGATCGCTACCGATGTTGAAGTTCGGTGGCATCGCTGGAACACTGCCGGTGGCCAAAATGCAGTGATTGAAGGTCAGACGTCCGCCTTCGGGGATCGATTCGTGGTCGCCGTCGAGCTTCAGGGTGGTGCTGTTTTCGAACGATCCACGAGCACGAATGACGGTCACGTTGCGTCGCTTGGCAAGTTGCGCCAGGCCGCCAGTGAGCGTCGAAATGACTTTTTCTTTTCGGGCCCGCACTTTGTCGATGTCGATTTTTGGCGGAGCATATTCAACACCCCAGTCCTCACGCATCTCATCGACTTCGGAAATAACGCGTGCAACGTGCAGCAGCGCTTTTGAGGGAATGCACCCACGTAGCAGGCATGTCCCACCCAGTCGTGGGTCGGATTCGACAATCGTAACTTCCTTGCCCTCGTCGGCAGCCAAGAAAGCTGCCGCGTATCCACCTGGGCCACCGCCCAGCACCACCAAGTCAGTATGCATATCAGTAGACGCCTATCAGGTGCGGCTGCGAGCAAGGCGATTGCGCCACCCGCAGGAACCAAGATAGCCAGCAAAGGAAAGCTCGGGCGGAGCTGGCCATGGCTACTTGGCTCTCGGAGAGGCAACTCGCCACGTGACGAGTCGCCGGACATAAGAAGCTTAGTCGCCAGACGATCGTTCGTCCTTTAACGCGACAAGAATTCGACAACGATGTTGCCGTCAACGGGCAAGCTAATATCGTTGGCAGTCGGCACGCTGAGTACCGTTGCTTTGAATTCTTCGGAATCAAACGACAACCAATCCAGTGGAGCTGGAGGATTGTTCGCAATGACACCGCGATACAGGTTCTTCAGGTTTTCGCGGCCACGAAGCTCAATCACATCGCCCGCTCGAACGATGAAACCTGGCTTGTTGACCTTCACGCCGTTGACTCGGAAGTGACCGTGCACGATCCCTTGGCGAGCTTGTGGGCGTGTCTTGGTGAAGCCAGCGCGGCGAACCACGTTATCAAGACGCCGTTCGCACATCAGCAATAGGTTTTCTGCCGTATTGCCCTTCGCGCCACTCGACTTCGCAAAGTAGATGCGAAGTTGGCGTTCGCCGAGGCCGTAGTAGTGCTTGATCTTCTGCTTTTCGGACAACGCCGTTCCGTAGTTACTCGTTCGGCGACCACGAGGGTGCATTCCAGGTGGGGTGTCGCGTCGTTCGAGAGCACGGGCAGCGCCAGCGCTTTCATAAACCAACATGCTCAATCGACGGTTAACGCGTGCTTTTGGTCCGGTGTACCTAGCCATTATGGCTCCTTACAAAACAGAAAAACTTCCTACGGTCCTTTCGTTCGCCTTGCGGCGGGCCTAATCCCGGAAACAGCCCCGCAGTACGTTCTGCGAGGTGGGTTAAGCCTATTTCTCGTGTCGATCGCCAGGCGAGGATTGCGAAAGTTCTTCATCCCGTGGTCAATCGAAGCGGAATAGTATCGGTGAAATGCGACCACTCAACAAGGTCTAAATGCTGAGCAGAATGACTCCCAATGTCCCAGCCGATACTCTTTCCGAAACGCTGCAGCTTGGCCGCCATCGGTCGATCGGGGACGCTCGGGCGATGCAAAGGTCCGCAACTCGGCAAGATAAATCCCACTTGGGCTGGCGGTAAATCTAGCTGAAAGCACAATGCTCACAATCGATTCATGTATTCGCGCCGCGATCTTGAAGGGCGAAAGTCCAGCAAGTTGCACAGCGTGAACGGCCCGCAGCAAACCCGAATTCGTTTTCGAACAGCATTTCTGGCCGCATGAGGCTCAGGCTGTCGATCCACATTGTTACGAACTGAGTTTGTTACGAACTGAGTCGAGTTACCACCCGATTCGCTTTACCAGCGAAGTGCCCATCGGCAATTCGCACCCATACAGATTAACTTCGCAAAGTCCATTTAATGCGCCGAAGTGACCTTCGCAATATTGTCATCATTGCCCACGTTGACCACGGAAAGACATCGCTAGTCGACTGCCTGCTAAAGCAAAGTGGGCATTTTCGCCAATCGCAACTCCAGGGAACTCAGATCCTGGATAGCAACGATATCGAAAAAGAACGCGGCATTACCATTCTCAGCAAGAACATTGCGCTGCCGTACAAAGACGTAAAGATCAACATCATCGACACGCCTGGTCACGCAGACTTCGGCGGCGAAGTTGAGCGAGTTGTGCGGATGGCCGACGGGGCCCTCGTGTTGATGGATGCCGCAGAAGGTCCGATGCCGCAGACTCGCTTCGTGCTAGCCAAGGCACTCGAAGCGGGGGTCAAGCCGATTGTGGTCATCAATAAGATTGACCGTCCTGACGCCCGCAGCAAAGAAGTAGTAGATGAAGCTCTCGAGTTGTTGCTTGATCTCGGCGGTGAAGAATACCTCGATGACTTCACCTACATTTTCACTTCAGCCAAAGAAGGCTACGCCACGTTCGATCCCGAAGTACGGACCGATTCGATGGAGCCGCTCATGGACTTGCTACTCGAGAAGATTCCGGGCCCTGACGTTGAGCCGGACGCTCCGCTGCAACTTCTGGTAACCAACTTGGACTGGTCCGAATACGTCGGGCGAATTGCCGTTGGCCGCGTGCAGGCCGGGTCGATGAAGACTGGGCAAGCAGTCGATGTTGCTAAAGCCGATGGTGTCAATCCGGCGAAGATCAACCAAGTTTCAACCTTCGATAAACTTGGGCGGATGGATGTTGCGGAGGCAACCGCGGGCGACATTGCAGCGATAGTCGGCATCGAAGACGTCGATATCGGTGATTCGATTTGTGAACGAGGCAACGTGCGTGCCCTGCCCCGCTTGACCGTAGATGAACCGACACTTGAAATGATTTTCAGCGTCAATAGCTCACCCTTTGCTGGCCGCGAAGGGAAATTTGTGACGACTCGCCAGATCCGTGGACGACTCGAGAAAGAGCTTGAGCGAAACGTTGCCCTGCGAATGTCACCAGTCGAAGGTGCCGAGGCATACGCGGTCCGGGGACGAGGCGTCTTGCACTTGTCGGTGCTGATCGAAACGATGCGTCGAGAGGGCTTTGAGCTGTCTGTCGGCAAGCCGCGAGTCATTATGAAGGACATCGACGGCAAGAAGCATGAGCCGTTTGAGACGCTCAACGTCGAAGTTCCAGATGAAAAAGTTGGCCCGGTCATGGAACTGGTTGGACACCGTCGCGGGAATCTGGACGAGATGCTACCACGCGGTTCCTACACCCTGCTCAAGTTTGAGATTCCAGCTCGCGGGTTGATCGGTTTGAGAACCCGGTTGCTCAACGCCACGCAGGGGACTGCGATCATTCACCACCGCTTCTGCGGATACCGCCCCGTAGAAGGTGACGTGCCAGGCCGAGCAAACGGTGTGCTCGTATCGATGGTGACCGGCAAGGCGGTTCCGTTTGCACTTTTCGGATTGCAGGATCGCAGCGAGCTTTTTGTTGCACCAAGCGACGAAATCTACGAAGGCATGATCGTCGGCGAGAATGCTCGTGACAACGACATGACCGTCAACCCGTGCCGCGAAAAGAAGCTGACCAACATTCGCGCCGCGGGAAGTGATGACAACGTCATTCTCAAACCGCCGCGGAAGTTGTTCTTGGAGGCCGCGCTGGAGTATATCGAAGACGATGAACTCGTCGAAGTAACTCCGCAGTCCATACGCCTACGCAAAATGAGCTTGCGCGAGTCTGATCGCCGTCGGCAGGGACGAGCCGCTGCCGGTGCTCGTTAGAGTTCTCTCAGGACTTGCGATGCAGAGTTCGACTTAGAGAGCTTCGCCGAGTTCTTCGGCAAGTTCGTCGTCGATGATGTCTTCCAGTTCCTCTGGCCCAAGTTCGGCTTCAGGGACTGGGAACAATTCGGCCATTTGGTCTTCGTCGAGTCGGACGTAGCCGAGGTCGCGAATCACTTCGAGGATTTCGCTGCAGGTTGGGAACATTCGACCGCTAGAACGCTTGTATGCGTCTAGAGCTTGCATGAATTCAATTTCTTCGCCATTGTAATCCCGCTCACAAGTCGTGGGGTCGATTTGTCGGCGGCGTTGTTTCTTGCGGCGTGGAGGATTCGTCTTCGGCCGTTCAGCTTGTTCTTCGCTGCGGCGTTCAGCTCGACGACGGTCCATTTGTACTTCTTCGTCGCCAGTTGTAGCTAGATTAGGCATGCTATTCGTTCCCCCGATGAGTAGCGTTCGTTAGCGTCGTTGAGCTAACTTTCTTGTTTCGATGGAGAAACTTACCCCACTAGCTCGACTTTGCCGGATACAGGCGACTTTTCTTGCTAGGGAAAGCAATCTTGCTGCGGTGACATTGCCGCTGATGAGGACTGTGCGGGTTGTGCCGCCCTGT
>CAYPLE010000014.1:49458-57312 GCA_964411445.1 uncultured Pirellulaceae bacterium | reverse complement strand
GGGCGCGGTGTCAGTCAAAATGAAGGGTTCGTGAGATTTGTGCGGGCGGCATCAGCTTGGCACCAAGCAAGCTCTAGACTTCGTGTCGCCCCCCCCCTGCCCCGCCCATCACACGCGATGCGGCCTGCCAGCATTTGAATGCGATGTTCAGCACCCGGTCGGATCTCATGCCGCCGCAATCACTTACCAAACCAATGATCAAATTCATGGTCCCAATCTCTCAGATCCCAATTTTGCAGATTCGAGTGTCGATGTTTCGATTTGTCGTCCTACTTCTGATCGGTTGGCTGTGTGCCGCGAACGCCACTGCGGCGGATACGGAAAAGCAGGCTCGTGCGCAGCGGGCTCGCGCGCTGCTTTCGAACCGTTGCTTTGCATGTCATGGACCGGACAATGAAAACCGTGAGGCGGGGTTGCGCCTCGATGATCCCAGCGGGTTGTTTCGAGAAGCCGACTCGGGTGACGTTCCCGTTGTGCCAGGAGACCTGGAAAGCAGCAGCATTCTCCAGCGTATCGCGAGCGACGATGAATATGAACGTATGCCTCCTCCGGAGTTTGGTGCAAAGCTGGGGCAAGATGAAGTGCAGTTGCTTGAGCAGTGGATTCGCGATGGTGCGGAGTTTCCCAAGCACTGGTCGTTTGTCGCGCCGACGCGTCCCCAAATTCCCGCCGTTGGTGCCTTGAGTAAAAGCAAGGCAAACGCTGACGAGACTCCCGACGAGCTGACGCCAATCGATGCATTTGTTCGAAAGCGACTCGCCGAGAAAGGGCTTGAACCAAATCCGCCGGCCGACAAAGCGCGGTTGCTCAGGCGGCTAAGTTTCGATTTGACTGGCCTGCCGCCAACCGTCGAGGAATTGGATGCATTCTTGGCTGACGATTCTCCTCACGCCTATCGAAATCAAGTAGAACGGTTGCTTGCATCGCCCCGCTTCGGTGAGCGTTGGGCGCGCAAGTGGCTCGATTTGGCCCGCTACGCAGATTCAGCTGGCTACGCTGATGACCCTCCGAGGACGATTTGGGCCTATCGCGACTGGGTGATCAAAGCCATCAATGACGGGCTCCCCGTCGACGACTTTACACGCAAGCAACTCGCTGGCGACCTCTTGCCGAATCCGAGTCAGGATGACTTGATCGCTACGGCCTTCAATCGAAACACCATGACCAATAGCGAGGGTGGAACGAATGACGAAGAGTTTCGCAATGCCGCGGTTGTGGATCGTGTCAACACAACGATGGCAGTGTGGATGGGTTTGACAATGGGATGCGCTCAATGCCATACCCACAAGTACGACCCGATCACGCACAATGAGTATTTTGAGGTTTTCGCGGTGTTCAACAATACTGCCGACGCCGATCGCCGTGACGAATCTCCGGTGCTCAAATTGTTTACCCGCGAGCAAGAGGAGGAAATGGCAGAGTTGCGAGCCAAGATCGATGACTTGCATAGCAGCCTGGCAACACCTACTGCCAAGACCCACGCTGAATTCACTCAGTGGTTGAACGACGTTGACCAGCCGCAGTGGCGAGATACGCTCGTGACTTCCTTCAAAGCTAGCAGCAATAGCGAAGCAAAGCTCGACGGCGGTGCGGTCGATGTGAAAGTCATCAACGCCAATCTGTTAAACGACAGTTACACGATCCAGCTAAGTTTGCCGGACAGTACAACTGCCCAGGCGACGTCGCCCCAAAATCCAGCGTCGCCCCAAAATCCAGTGACAATCTCAGCGTTCTCTGTTGAAACGGTTGTTGGCGACGGAAAACCAGGTGCAGGTTTGGCTCCGAATGGTAATTTTGTCATCACGGATATCGCCGCGGAATTTCAACCCGCTTCGTCGACTCCTCCGGCAGCTCGCTACGTGCGGATCGAGCTACCTGGCAAAAAGAAGATTCTGTCACTTGCTGAGGTCCAAGTCTTCTCCGGTGGAACGAATATCGCAACATCTGGAAAAGCGACGCAGAGCAGCGTTGCTTACGACGCACCCGCTGAATTCGCGATTGACTCCAACACGAGCGGGAATTTCGAAGATCGTTCGACGACGCACTCTGAAACATCGGACAATCCTTGGTGGGAAGTCGATCTCGGGGCTGGCGTTCCCATTGACAAGATTCTTGTTTGGAGTCGAACCGATAACAACCTCGTGTCGCGACTAAATGGGGCGGTTGTCAAACTGCTCGACGACGATCGCGTAGAGGTAACTCGCCAGCGGATTGCTCAAGCAAAAGCTTCGAACAACGTAAAACTCTCGAGTCGGCGGATGTTGAGCTTTGCCGCCGCGAAGAGCGATTATGAACAAAGTGGCTTTCCGGCAGAGGCGACGATCGACGATGACCCAAAGACTGGCTGGGCCGTTGGTGGGCAAGAGTCAAAATCGCATCGTTTGGTGCTGCCCTTGGCAGGGCCGTTGGAGGTCCAGCCCGGTGACCGGATTCAACTGACCATTGCGCAGAAATCGGGGTTCCGCAACCACGTGCTCGGCAACTTTCGAGTCTTGATGACAGAGTCGCCATATGCATCCGATTGGCATAGCCTGACCGACAAAATGCAGGCGACCGTTCAAGACTTGAGGTCGGGGAATGCTCCCAGTACCGACGACCTGCTGCATTTCTTCCATCGGCAGATATCGGAAACCACGCGTGAGACTCGCAACGAGATTTCGCGGCTGGAAAAGCAGTTGGACGGGCTTAAGCCAGCGACGAGTGTTCCCGTAATGGAAGAAGTCCCGGAGAAGGAACGCCGTAAGACCTTTGTGCAGATCCGTGGGAATTACAAATCACATGGTGATCAAGTAGAGCCTGGCGTTCCTGCCATTTTTCACGAATGTGAATCGGAGTCGCCCAGCCGTCTCGACTTGGCCAACTGGTTGATGGACCGTCGCAACCCACTGACGGCCAGAGTTTGGGTCAACCGAACTTGGGAAAGCCTGTTTGGGCGCGGAATCGTGCGAACAAGCGAAGAGTTTGGCGCTCAAGGTGATTTGCCAACTCACCCCGAGCTGCTGGACTGGCTAGCTGTCGAGTTTATGGATAATGGGTGGGATAACAAAGCGCTCGTTCGAAGTATCGTTCTCAGTTCAACCTATCAACAGTCCTCGGCCGCCACCGACCGCATGCTCAAGCTCGATGCCGATAATACTTGGCTTGCACGTGGCCCAGCGATGCGATTGTCGGCAGAAATGGTTCGAGACCAGGCTTTGTCTGCTGGTGGACTGCTCGCCGGAAAGCTCTACGGGAATCCCGTGCGTCCGCCCCAGCCAAATCTTGGTTTGAAGGCTGCGTTTGGTAGTGAAACGGATTGGAAGACAAGTGCCGGTGAGAATCGATATCGACGCGGTCTGTATACGATGTGGCGGCGGAGCAACCCTTATCCATCGATGGCTACATTCGATGCGCCCAGTGGCGAGGTCTGCACGTTGCGGCGTGATTCAACCAACACGCCATTGCAGGCTCTAGTGACGCTCAACGATCCAGCCTTTGTGGAAGCAGCACAGGCGATGGCGCGGCGGACGCTACGTGAAAACCAGGTTGCAGAGGGCGAAGATGACGGCTCGTTGAGCCGCCGTCAGGTGCGTTGGGCGTTCCGTGTTGCCACAAGTCGTGCGGCAAACGACAGTGAAGTCGAAGCGCTACACTCGCTGCTTGAAAATGCTCGACTACACTTCGCTGGCCGGGAAGCAGAGGCGGTTCAATTGGCGACGGAGCCGATTGGGGAGATTCCCGCTGGTTGGGATGTCAGCGAGCTTGCTGCTTGGACGGCTGTTTGTAACGTTCTGTTGAATCTGGACGAAGTGTTGATGAAACGTTAAGGCCGGATTCGTAGAAGCAAACAAAAGAATCTAGTTAGAGAACAAAATGCACGATATCACAACTGAACACCTGAGTTTGAAGACTCGCCGATACTTCCTCCGCGATGGCGCGATGGGGCTTGGCGCCGCGACACTCGCCGGGCTGGTCGGGCAATCCGCTTCAGGCAGCGAAATCGTGCAAAAGCCGAATTTCGAGCCCAAGGCGAAGCGAGTCATCTACCTTCACATGACCGGCTCGCCACCCAATTTGGATTTGTTCGACTACAAACCAGAGCTCAGCAAACGAGATGGTGAGGACTGCCCAGCTTCCTTTCTGGACGGCAAAGAGTTTGCATTTACAAGCGGCACGCCGAAGCTGCTGGGAACGCCCCAGGACTTTCGACAGATTGGTAGTTCTGGTCGTTGGATGAGCGATGCTATCCCGCATCTTCAGGGCGTGAGCGAGGAGCTGTGTTGCGTGCATTCGATGCATTCGGATCAGTTTAACCATGCCCCAGCAGAGCTGCTGATTTATACCGGTTCGCCGCGGACGGGCCGGCCATCAATGGGTTCGTGGGTAACGTACGGGTTGGGTTCAGAGAATGATAACTTGCCCTCTTTCGTGGTTCTGATCTCCAGCGGTGTCCAGCCCAACGGGGGCAAGAGCTCCTTCGGAAGTGGTTTTTTGCCGAGCGTCTATCAGGGTGTGCAATGTCGATCAAAGGGCGATCCGGTCTTGTTTGCTTCCGATCCACCCGGCATGGACCGGTCGCTGCGAAGGCAAACGCTCGACGCGCTCCAACAACTGAATCAAATGCAAGCCGAACAGATGGGGCATCCGGAAACACAGACTCGCATCTCGCAATATGAACTGGCTTTTCGGATGCAGATGAGCGTTCCGGAAGTAATGGACATCTCCAAGGAGACACAAACGACCCTGGACGACTACGGCGCGGTCCCAGGGGAAAGCTCGTTGGCAAACAACTGTCTCTTGGCAAGGCGTTTGGTCGAGTCTGGTGTCCGCTTTGTCCAGTTGTTCGACTGGGGCTGGGACTTTCACGGGACAGGCGCCGACACGGGAATCGGCGACGGGTTGGTCAAGAAATGTGCCTCCATGGACAAGCCCGTTGCGGCATTGATCAAGGACTTGCAACGACGCGGACTCTTGGAAGACACTCTGATTGTCTGGGGCGGCGAATTCGGACGCACGCCTTTCCGCGAAGGCCGAACGGCCAAGAGCAAGATCTTGGGCCGCGATCACTATCCAGACTGTTTCACGATGTGGATGGCAGGCGCCGGTGTGAAAGGCGGCTTGGATTATGGCGCGACCGACGAACTTGGTTTTGGCGTTGTCGAAAATCCGGTGCACGTGCATGATTTGCAAGCGACCATCTTGCATCTTCTGGGACTGGAGCATACCAAGCTGACATATCGCTTCCAGGGTCGGGACTATCGGTTGACCGACGTCCACGGTCACGTCGTCAAAGACATTTTGGCGTAAGCAAGCTTTGGCAAGTGTTACTTGCTTGGCAACTCAATAATGCCCGTCCACCCAGGTGGAGCAACGCGTCGGTGTTGGGCAATGTAAACGGTCAGAAAATCCTTGACTTGGTCTTCAGCGGGAACCTGGTGGAGTGCGCGAAACGCATCGTGCCAGCGACCGGCCAAGAAATGATCCAGAGCGTCTTCGTAGGCTGCTAAGTGCTCGTCCTGTAGATAGCCATGCTCGGATTCAGGCGGAAGCAATTCGCTGACGACCAGTGGCGTTTGCATGCCGTAAGGGAGTACCTTGGCAACTCTGCGGACGCGCAGCATTGAGCTTGGGACGTGCGTCTTGACCCAGTCAGCCGTTGGTTCATCGACCAAGATCGAAGCCTGAAGCTGCTTGGTCATGCCTTCTAGACGAGCGGCCAAGTTGACGACCGGGCCGAAAACCGTCACCTTCACTTGGTCGGTGGTTCCGATTCGCCCAGCCACTGCCGGGCCAGAAGCGATCCCTAGCCCAGCGCGAAAATTGGCCAGTGGGTGATCCGGTTGAATCGATGCTGTATCAAATTCAGCTTGAACGGCCAGAGCAGTCTGACAGACTTGTTCGATTGATCGATTGTTTTGAATGGGCCAGCCCCAGAAGCCCATGGCAGCATCTCCATGGAAGTCGCCGACGACACCACCGTTGGCCAGGATGTGGTGAGTCATGACCCCCAACGCATCACTGACGCGTTGTAGCAACTCAAGCAGGCGGTCAGCCGCGTCTTCGCTTTGTTGGCTGAAGCCGCGCAAGTCACAAAACAGTACGGAGACATCAGTCTCGCGTGGTGTGAGTATCTCATCCGGATCCTGTCCGCCTAGAGCATCGAGAACAACCGGAGCAAAAAAGTTCCGCAAACTGTCTTGGCGGCGCTGAAGCGCACGGACTTCGCGAAGGGCGCCAAGGGTGGTGGCCGTCAGCTCTGTAAATTTCAAATCATCTTGCAGCTTCTCACTTTGGTCGTCGACACGCGTCGCTAGGTCGCTGTGGCCAGAGAAGGCACCTGCAACGTAGATCGCCCAACCTGAGCAGGCTTGGCTAACGACGGGCGTGCAGAACGCCCAGTCAACATTCTCGGTCTGAGTGAAAGATGGATCGACTGCCTGTGAGCGTGTCCAGACATGTAAGACACTCTCTTGGGAACTCACTGCAGATCGAAAGAGTTGTTCGCTTGGCTTGAAATGGGTTTGCCCGAGTGTGCGCGAGTCCCAGTGCAGTACTTCCAAGCCGGTGTCCAAATCTAAAGCAGCGTTTGTCTCGTCATCGCGGGCCGCTGGCACGCCCCCCTGGGGCTTTCCAGTTGCTTGGCTGCCGTCCTTGTCACGCGTTTTTAGGATCGCAACGAAGGACGCGTCGGGCACTCCTTGGAGAAGCAAGTTGACAACTCGAGTGCAAAGTTCTTTATCATTTGCAGCGCTGGAAATGATTTGCGGTAGTTTTCCAAGAGCTTCGATCCGTTTATCTGCATCTTGGTACTTATTCTGTCGAAGCAGGTGAGCGGAGAAAGTTTGCTCCGCGAACGCTGGCGACTTGCTACCCAAATCGTCAATCTCGACTTGTTGATCAAGAATCGTGAACGTTGTTTGACCAATCACAAAGTGTTCGCCCACATCTGCAGAGAAGTGGTCGCGCTGGGAACCTCGGAAGAAAATCGCATTTCGCGCACGTTCCAGCCGCGTTATCTCAAGCGCTTTTCCGTTCCATTTCATGGTGGCATGAGAACGAGAAATACGGTCATCCCAGGGAATTGTCCACGGTTCTGACGTGCGACCAAGCGTGACTTCGACGTCCGCTGCTGGTATGGCGCGTCGCCAGCGGTCTTGTGGCTTGGGGCCTTGTGCGATTAAATCAGGCATGGTGTCCAGCTAACAAATTGTCTGTGAAACCAGCGTTCTAGAGTGGTTCAAGCCGCGGTGTAGCGTTTCTCGCTTCGTCGAGTCAGTCATTCATGGGAATGAACACGTCATACGTCCGTCCGTCCGATTCGAACTCGTTTCCGCGTTCCAACTGTTTATACCTTGTTATCGAGCTGAAGCACACATGTCCCCCGAGCAGACTCAACCTGAATCTTCTGGCGGTAATGAAGCCGGAAAACGGTTAATGGACCTGATCGACGAGCAGGTGTCACACATCTGGATGGTCCGATGTTTCTTGAAACACTGTGATGAGGCCGAGGATGACGAGGAATTGGCTTCGGTGCACCGTGATCTTTACGATTTTATGCTGGCACTTGGCCCCGCACTCCAGGAGCAGGATGAGGCGGCTTATCTGAAGTTTGTCAAAAAGAAACTCTCTAAGCTTCGTCGGGCAACGGAGTTGTTTGTGGAGATTCAGCCGGAAGTTTCTGGCCACATGAATTTCCAGATGGCCGCTCGTTCACTGCGGCTTGCTGTTGATGAAATCCAGCGTTTCATAGCCAAATAGCCGAAGTTACTAGGGAGTTCACAGCTCAACAGTGCCAACAGCAGGGACACAGTCAGAGAGGGACACAGTCAGAGAGGGACACAGTCAGAGAGGGACACAGTCAGAGAGGGAAACAGT
>CAYPLE010000014.1:0-49358 GCA_964411445.1 uncultured Pirellulaceae bacterium | reverse complement strand
ACAGTCAGAGAGGGAAACAGTGCAGCCGCTTAAGGCTGAGGGATGTTGAGCACAACACGTCCAGTCGCTTGACCATCGAGCATGCTGGTTACTTTAGATTGCATCTGCGAAAAGCCTACTTCCTCAGCGATCAAATCCAGTGTTTCTGGCTTTAGCTCGCCGGCGAGTTGCTGCCAGATTGCTAGACGCGTTTCCATTGGGCAATCGGCTGAAGCAACGCCACATAGCGAAACGCCGCGAAGTAGATACGGGTACAGCGTCATGTTCAAATCACTGCCTGCGACTAGACCACATGCGGTGACCGTTCCTCCATAGCAAGTACTCTTGAGAATGCTGGTTAATAGTTCGCCACCGACGGTATCAACTCCGCCCGCCCATTTGGCAGACAGAAGCGGACGTTCCGCGGGGCCTTGAATGTCATCACGGTCGAGCACTTCACTGGCTCCGATTTGACGCAACCAATCTGCCCGTTCTTGCTTGCCAGTCACCGCGGCAACTTCATAGCCAAGCCTGTCAAGCATCGCGACAGCCAGGCAGCCTACGCCGCCGGTTGCACCTGTGACGACCACAGGCCCCGAATCGACATGGCAGTTGTTCCTCTGGAGAGCCCGGACGCACTGGGCCGCGGTGAAGCCGGCTGTCCCCAGGATCATGGACTCGCGAAGCGTCAGCCCGTCGGGTAAAGGCACGATCCACTGGGCAGGAACTCTGACGAACTGTGACCATCCGCCAAAGCTACGTTGGCCAAGATCGTACCCAGTGACGACTACCGGCGTACCAACCGGCCAGTCCCCAGAGTCTGATTGAATGACTGTCCCGGCAACATCAATCCCAGGAACGTGGGGAAGCTGTTTGATGATGCCTCGATGCCCCTGGCAGGCCATCGCGTCTTTGTAATTCAACGACGAATAAGCCGCTTGAATAACGACTTCGCCAGTTGGCCACATGTCGATGTCTGCGGTGCAGGTGTCGATTTCACCGCTTGGTGATTCAGCTTTGACCAACAGTGCTTGAAAATCGGTTGAGAAATTCATTTGATTGAGCTATTCGGGGACTTCGATCCACACGGAATCATCGCGTTGTTCGACGCGAAACGTTGTCAGCATCTGTTTTCCGGTCAGCAGATTTTCGCCATTGCGAACGTCATACTGCCAGCCGTGCCAGGGGCATGTTACGCAGTTGCCTGACAGTTCTCCTTGGGCGATAGGGCCGCCTTGGTGGGCGCACATCCCATCGACGGCTCGAAGCTCGTCATCGACGAAGAAGACCGCGATCACTTGGCCTGAAACCAGAACTTCTTTGGCTCCAACAGCGGCCAGTTCGTCAAAACGACATGCCTCATGCCAAGTCAAAATACGTTTCTCCAGGGTTTCGTTTCACGTGAGACTTCGAATAGACTTCTGTCCCAAACGCGATCTAGCAGCATCGGGCAGCAATCAGAATGGGGCTCAAGATTTCTTCCTGCGTCGCGGGCGATAGCCTGGCGATGGTGCTTCGCGACGCTCTTTCTTCGATCCCTTCTTTGCATTCGGAATGGTGTGCACATACTCACCTCGGAATCGCTTGTTGGCGTCTTTGCGGCGGCGAATCAAGGCTTCCTTGGGCGGTTTGCTGGGGATCAGAGCATCGCAGCCATCACCAATCAGGTCCGTTCGCCCTGTTTCGCGAAGCGCCTCACGAACTTCGAAGTAATTCTCTGGCTTGAAGAACTGCATCAATGCTCGTTGCATTTTGCGGTCACGCAGTTTCTTCGCAATGAAGACTTCTTTGCCCGTGAATGGGTCGAGTCCCGTGTAGTACATACAAGTTGCTACGTCGAGCGGCGCAGGAATGAAGTCCTGCACCTGATCTGGTTTGTAGCCGTTCTGCTTCAGAAAAACCGCGAGATTAATCATGGCTTCTAAGTCGCTGGCCGGGTGGCTCGCGATGAAGTAGGGGATGAGATACTGCTTCTTGCCCGCAGCCTTGGATTCTTCCTTGAAAACTTCAGTGAAGAACTCAAAGTCGTCTCCTGACGGCTTGCGCATCTTGTTGAGCACGTCAGCATCAACGTGTTCCGGTGCAACTTTGAGGTGTCCGCCGATGTGGTGCCGAGTGAGCTCTTTGATGTACTCGGGGCTCTGTCGAGCAAGGTCCATGCGGATTCCACTAGCGACCAGTACTTTCTTGACCCCGTCAACTTCACGCGATTCGCGCATCAGTTCGATCACAGGCTGGTGATCCACGCCGAGTAGTTTGCAAATTTTCGGATGAACGCATGACTGCCTCCGGCAAACTGCCTCGACCTCAGGCTTTGTGCATTTCATCTGGTACATGTTGGCGGTGGGACCACCAATGTCACTAACCGTACCTTTGAAGTCTTTGTTCTTCGCTAGTGTTTGAATCTCACCAATAATGCTCTCTTTACTACGCGACTGGATAGCGCGGCCTTGGTGAGCTGTGATCGAGCAGAACGTGCATCCACCGAAACAGCCTCGCATGATTGTGACAGAGTCCTTGATCATCTCGAATGCAGGGATGCGTTCTGTGTAGCTAGGGTGGGCGCGGCGGGTGTACGGCAATCCGTAGATGCGATCCATGGATGCTTCTGAGATCGGAAATTGAGGCGGATTGACGACAATTGCTTCGTTGCGGTGCCACTGGACGAGGCGTTTTGCGTTGTATGGGTTTGTTTCGTTGTGGATGATCTTTGTGGCTTCGGCAAACTTGAGTTTGCATTCCACGACGTCTTCGTAACTTGGTAAGGTGATTGCGTCTTCCGGTGGAGTCTCGGATGCACCAAGGCGATATGCAAGGCCGCGCATGTCGCGAAGGTCTTTGACCGTTTCGCCTTTCTGCAGTCGTTCAGCGATTTCGATAATCGCGTTTTCACCCATTCCATGAACAACCAAATCCGCTTTGCTATCCAGGAGGATGCTTTTGCGCACTTTGTCGGACCAGTAATCGTAGTGAGCCAATCGACGCAGCGATGCTTCCACACCGCCAGCGATCACCGGCACGCCTTTGAATGCTTCGCGAGCTCGTTGGCAATAGCTGAGCGTTGCACGATCGGGACGCAAGCCAATTTTGCCGCCAGGTGAGTACGCGTCATCATTGCGCACCTTGCGGTTGGCGGTATAGTGGTTGATCATTGAGTCCATGTTGCCGGCACTGATGCCGAAGAACAGCTTCGGCCGGCCAAAGCGTTTCCAATCCTCGCACGAGTGCCAATCTGGCTGCGAGATGATCCCAACTCGGAACCCAGCAGATTCCAGCACTCGCCCCAAAATGCTCATCGCAAAACTTGGATGGTCGATGTATGCATCGCCCGTGACGATAACCACGTCCAATTCGTCCCAGCCCCGCGCGTGAGCCTCTTCCATGGACATGGGCAGTGCATTATCCGCAGGAGGGTGCGTTGGCCCACAGGCCTGAAGCTCTTTGAGGCGAAAGTCCGCAGTTTCAGCTTCACCAAGAATGGGCAATTGGACTGACATAGCGTTCACCAGGGGTGTTTTCAGGGGCAATGCTGACGGGATATCCGCGAGCATTAGGGCCAACAGTCGGCCAGAAAGAAAGGCTTCAGTCACGATTATAGAAGCCAGCCCACGTCCTGTCTAAGGAGCGGCTTGGAACGCAGGGCCAATCAAATTTTCACAACCAGGTGAATGATACGTTACTAGTCGCCGAGTCGCTCGGCGATTTGAACCCGCCAAGAACTACCTGATGACGGTGCGATCAGGCAGATATCTTCAGCTTGCGACACGACACGTGAGCGTGCGTTTCTGCTAGAAAACCGTGAGCTACCGCCAGCTACTGCTCTACGGTTGATCACCTAGATTCAAATTCCTACTCACCCGGGTGGGATTAGGCAAGCTACTTGCGAGCCGTGCGTTTGGCGGCTGGCAGCAGGTCTTCGGTGAACTTCGCACCGTAGGTCAGGGATGAATCGGGACCGTTGAAGCCAATGACTTCTTCTTTCCAGTTCAACTCTTTGCTAAGCAAGCGGCCTTTGTCGACGTCAAATTTGATCTTCCCTTTGCTCATTTGTTGAATGAGCTTCGATTCGATTTCCGGATCGTTGACTGGTGTCAGTGGCTGAGTCACGATGGACAGCGTCGCGAGGCCGGCAACAACTTTCTCAAGCTTGTAGAGCTCTCGTACCTTGATAGCTTTGTGCGCACCATTTTTGAGTTTGACGCGAATTTCGCGAGGGACGCTCCAGGAGTGGCCAATCGCAATGGCTTCTTCTGGCAGTGGCACTGTGATGTCGCCAACGCCCATTTGAGGCGCGTTCTGTTTCTTGTCGCGATTCTTGACTTGACCACGACTATTGATCGTGATGGACGCGAGGGGCTTCTTCACCGTTTCGGCTACTTGTCGGAATACGCGTGGCACTTCCTCATCTGAGTTGCTGTTGTACCGGAGCTTTTCTCCATCGCCGACGGACTGTTCCATCTCGACGAAGTCAATGCTGTAGACGAACGTCATGTTGCCGTCCGAATCAACGTCGGTCACTTCCCAGACTTTTTCGCTCACACTCCTGGAGTGACTGTCTTCGTCGAGCCCTTGCATGACGGTGGTCGTTTCAGCAAGATGCACAACCCGCGAGATTAGCTTTTCGCCTTTCTCGAGCTTGTAACGCAGCGTGTATTTTTCTTCTCCGTTGGCTGCTTCGGAGAAAGCAATTGCTGCAAACGTGAACGCAAGAAACGTGGTCGCAGGGTGTAGATACTTCAACACGGGTTGACCTCCTTGTCAAACAGGGTGTTGTACATTGAACCGATTTAAGACTATTTGCGATGCGATTCGCGGGGGTTGCCGCCCCAACCAAGTTTTTCACGGAGAGTTCGATACTCGCCCTTACCCGGTACGCGGATCATTTGGAATGATACAGGTGCTCTCGATATGCGGTAGCTATCTCCCTCGTTGAGTGGAGCTAGCACGCGACCATCGAAAACGGCTGAAACGGTCTCGTGTCCTTGGCGAACGACCATTTCAAAATCCCTGTCCGCTCGATCGACGACCGGACGCATCGTAAGTGTATGTGGGCTAATCGGGCTGATCACCACAGCCTGCAATTGTCTATGCAAAATTGGGCCGCCCGCTGACAAATTGTGTGCGGTCGAGCCAACGGGTGTGCTGATGATCAAACCATCGCAAGAATAAGTAGAGGCCATATTCCCGTCGACGTAAAGATCGATCTGAAGCATCGAAAATGGAGGGCCGCCTAAAATGGACGCTTCGTTAAGGGCAAGTTGCAGTGGTGCATCGTCATCTTGCTCTTCCGCAATGCTAGCATCGGTATTGTTGGCTATTGGCTGAAGTGGCCGAGTATTGCTTTCGGAAAAGTTGCCGCTGCGGCAAGAGGACGAGTGTGGTCCATTTCGACAAACGCTGCACTGCAGCATCACATGTTCGTCAATGGGGTAAATGCCTTGGCAAACATTTGGCCAGATTTGTTGCAGGTCTTCCACGCCTAGGGCCGCCAAGAAGCCGAGGCGCCCAAGGTTGACACCCACAACGGGAAGCTGGTGCAGTCCCATTCGCCTGGCGGCTGAGAGCATGCTGCCATCGCCACCAAGGACGACTACCAAATCCGCTTCGCAGTCCTGCGTGAAAACGAACGCTTCGTCTTCATCGACGGCGACGATATCAGCCGATTGCGCGAGAATCTTCTTGATCCGCTCAAGTTCAGCTTGGACTCGCGGTCGATTGACAGATGCCAGCACGAGCACTCTTGGGCGGCGGCCTTCGAGCTGCCAGGTGGCTATGTGCGGTTGGTCGGAGTTGTTCAAAGTGCGCCTGCGGTTTCGCCAGACATTTCTCGGCAGGCTTCGACGATGCCTTCGAAGCTCATGCCCATATCGGCCAGCAATTCTGCTCGGTCACCATGCTCGGCGTAGCTGTCGGGGATCCCCAGCCTTCGCATCAGGCGGGTGTCCCAGCCTCGGTCGCAGGCCAGTTCGAGTACTGCGCTTCCAAAGCCACCCGCCAAAGCGGCCTCTTCAACGGAGAGTACGAAGCGGCACTCCGAGAAGACGCGTCCTAGCACTTCGTCATCGAGCGGTTTGATGAATCGGGGATTGATGACTGCAACGTTGAGCCCTTCTTCAGCGAGCTTGTCCGCCGCCTTCACCGCCATGTCCAGCATTGCACCCAGGCCGAGAATGGCTCCGTCGGTACCCCAACGAACAATCTGTGATTTGCCCAGTTCGATCGGTTGCTTTTCAACATCCAATTCTGCAGCCGATGCTTTCGGGTAGCGGATGGCGGTCGGCTGATCGCACGAAAGAGCAAAATCAAGCATTTCGCCAACTTCATCACCTGTTGCCGGAGCCATAGAGATGATGTTCGGGAATACACGCATGTACCCGATATCAAACACACCATGGTGAGTCGCACCGTCTGGTCCAGCTAATCCTGCTCGGTCCATCATCATGACGACGGGCAGGTTCTGCAGTGAGACCTCCTGGAAGATTTGGTCGTAGCTTCTCTGCAAGAACGTGCTGTAAATGGTGACAATCGGCTTGATGCCTGTTTTGGCTTGACCTGCAGCAAAGGCAACGGCGTGCGATTCGCAGATTCCAACGTCAAAGAACCGCTCAGGGAATTCTTCGCGTACCGGCTCAAGTTTGTTTCCTTGGCACATGGCGGCAGTCATGACGGTCACTCGTTCGTCACGTCGCATTGCATTGCCAATGGCGTCGCGGGCAAAGTTTGTGTACGCCGGTGTTCCACTACCTGGCAAGACCTTCGCCTCGCCCTTTTCGTCTTTGAATGCGGGAGGCGTGTGGAAGAAGACTGGGTCCTTAGCCGCAGGTTTGTAGCCATGGCCCTTTTCGGTAACGACATGCAAAAGGATTGGCCCTTCCAAGCCCTTGACCATATTCAAGTATTTTCGAAGCAGTCCGATGTCATGGCCGTCGATTGGGCCGACATAGCGAATTCCCAATTCCTCAAAGAGCATCCCACCGTGTAGACCAGCCTTAACGCCTTCTTTGATCTGAGCGAGAAGCCGCTCGGTCGGATCGCCAAGAAGTGGTACATGGTTGAGCACACGGACGACTTCGTTTTTCAGTCCCGTGTAGAACGGGTTGCCGCGTAATCGATCCAAGTAGTTTGCAACCGAGCCCACACGAGGACAAATGCTCATCCGATTGTCGTTCAGGATGAACAGGGCGTTGCTCTTGAGTTCGGCGGCGTTGTTGAGTGCTTCAAAGACGATTCCTGAAGGGAAAGCGCCATCGCCGATAACAGCTACGCTTTTCCTGTCGCCTTGTCCCTGGAGTTGATCACCACTGTCGAGCCCCAGCACGGTTGACGGGCTGCAGCCAGCGTGCCCGGTCATGAACAGGTCGTATTCGCTTTCTTCGGGGTTTGGGTACCCCATCAGCCCGCCACGGGTGCGGATCGACGAAAACTCTTTGTATCGGCCAGTGATCAGTTTGTGTGGGTAAATTTGGTGGCCCGTGTCCCACACGAGTCGGTCGCTGCGAAAATCGAAGACGCTGTGCAAAGCCAGGCAGAGTTCCACGACGCCCAGGTTGGAGGCGAAGTGGGCTGTCCGGATGCTGAGCAAGCCGCAGAGGACTTCGCGGATTTCCCCCGCCAGTTGGTCAAGCTCCGACTGATTCATGTCGTGAAGCTTGATTGCCGATTCTAGGGTCTCGAGCAGTTTCGTCATGGCGGCTTACCTGTTTCTGCGGATCACGTATTCAGCTAATTCTACCAGACCCTGAGTTCGTTCGCCCAGACTGGAAACCCGTTGAATCGCCTTGGAAATCAGTTCTTCGGCTAATTGTTTCGATTCTTGCAATCCCAGCAGGCCGGGATACGTTAGTTTGCCTAGCTCGCTATCTTTACGCGTCTGCTTGCCCATTTGTTCTGGTGTGGATTCTACATCCAGGCAGTCGTCGACAATTTGAAAAGCCAGCCCGATCGCTTGACCATATTGTCTCAAGGTGTCGAGTTGCTCGGCGGACGCCTCTGCGGCCAGCCCCCCCAATTCGAGGCTGGCGACGATCAGAGCGCCAGTTTTTCGACGATGGATCGCCTTTAGATACTCCAGTTTCGCCTCCGTAGCCTCGCCGCTTGCAGAGCTGTCTGAATGAAGTCCGTCAGAGTTGGACGCAGAATCGGCGACGACTGGCCCGAAGCGGCCTTCCGCGGCAAGGTCGTCCATTTGACCGCCAACCAACCAACTTCGTCCCGCTGCGACGCTCAGTACTTGGCAGGCTCTGGCAGCTTTTTCTCCTGAGAAGTGCTGGCAGAGGACTTCGATCGAGAGCATCTGAAGTGCATCACCGGCAAGAATAGCAGTGGCTTCGTCAAACTGTTTGTGACAGGTCGGTTTACCGCGACGCAGATCATCGTTATCCATGGCTGGCAAATCATCATGGATCAACGAATAGACATGGATCAGTTCGACGGCTGCTGCAGCCGGAAGCGCCTGGCTCCACGCGCCGCCGGTTGCTTCGCAAGCAAGCAGAGCGAGCAAGGGGCGAAGGCGTTTTCCCGGTGCAAGGACGCTGTATTGTATCGCTTCAGCTAATCGTAAAGGCGTTCCCTGCTCTGGAGCGGTGACTTGCCCGAGAAATTCATCAATGGCACTCTTGAACAACTCAACTCGAGCTTCGTCTAAGTAATCGCCGACGCGTGTCATCTTGTTTCGCAACCTGTTGGAGTAAAGGCCAAAGGCTAGGCTTTGCCTCAACGCTGGTATTCCAAATCGTTCGCCGGCTCTCGTGGCTCGGCGTCCGTCTTGAGGCATTCGCTAAAGAGCTAGAACAGTCCAGGCTCGTCATTGTCATCGAAGTCGTTGTCGTCGAAGTCGTTTTCAACGATCGAGGTTCGACGGGCGCTACGCTTTTTTGCCTTGGCTGAGAGATCGTCGCCGTCTCCTTCGGCATCACCGAACGGTCTGGAGATCGGATTGCCGTCAGCATCGAAGCCTGTCAGTAGCTCAATTTTCTGCTGGGCTCCGTCCAATTTATTGTGGCAAGTCTTGAGAAGCTTCACGGCTGTTTGATAGTCCTCAAGCGAGTCATCAAGGGTGCCCTTACCCTCCTCCAGACGCCGGACGATCGCCTCGAGATCTTCCAAGCACCGCTCGAAGGGCACATCCTCGCACGACTTACGAGCCGCTTTCTTTTTTGCCATCGCTGTTCACCGAACCCGAATAATCGTTCCAACCCGCAAGCTAGCCTGATACAGACAAGATTGCTGCACTTGAGCAACATCGTAGCGGGCACTGCTCAGAAAAACAGTCTATGAATTGAGTGGGCAAAAATTCTAAGGAGTTGGAAAGCTAAAATGGCTACGGACGTCAACGAATCAGGGGAGTCGGCAGGCTCAGTCGAATCGGTGCAGCAACGCATCAGCGATTTGATTGCCAATGCAGACGATTCTGGCGCGACGACCGTCGAGCAAGCGACTCTTGAGCAATTGCAGGAGGCTTTGCAGGCTCAATCTCAGGCTAGCGCGTTTTCGTCCGCCACCCCCAATGCTGCTAGCGAAAATCCCGTCGACTTGCTCGATCGGAACTTTGCCCAGTGGCAAGCCAAAATCATGCTGGCCGTCGACGAAGAAGTTCGCATTCAGCTCAACGAGCAATTTTCGAAGGCGGAAACGCTCAGCGGCCAATTGGCCGAAACATGTGAGCGGCTCAATTCGCGACAACGCGAACTGGATGACAAAGCCCTCTCGGTCGAAACACGCCTCTCGAAAGCGCTTCTCAAAGAAGCCGAAACGAGCCGAGCACGCAAGGCGTTGGCGAAACAGTTGTGGGCTCAGAAAGCAGCCACGCTGGCCGAGCTAGCCCAATGTCGCCAGCAACAGCTTGAAGAATTGGAATCGATCGCCCGCGAAAATGCGGCTGCCGATATCCGCGAATTAGAAGAAGCTCTTGAACGGGAATCCGAAGAGCGGGAGCGTCTGCAGGCTGAATTCGATGAAACGGTAAGGGCTTACGAAAAGGTTACCACTGACTGCGAAGATGCAAAGGCATCGGTGGCTGGCGAAGCAGAGAAGCTCCAGCAGCAGCAAGAAAAGTGTGCCGAACTTGAAAGCAAGCTGACTGAAGCTGAGGAAAGACGCGCTGCGGCCGAGAAACAGCTTGAAGAGAAGGCCCGCGAGCTGTCCGATGCGTCAGAACAAGCCAAGCACCGCGACGAGCGATTCACGAACATCGAACAAGCCTTGCGTGAGGCACAGGACGAACTGAAGGCTGCGGGCGAGCAACTCGATGCTCGAAGTCGGGAACTCGAATCCGGTCAGTCTGGTGTAGAGGCGGTGCGAGAAGAACTCAAAATCGCCAACGATCGTTTGGGTGAAGCCGAGTCCAAGCTGGCTGAGTCGACGAAGCAGGTCGAGGGGCTTACCGCCCAAAACGAAAACAGCAACCAGAGAATCGCGGAGCTCGAAAAGGAGCTGGTCGAAGCTGAGCAGCGGGGCCTAGCGACAGCCGAAGGCGAACAAGTAGAACGTTTGCAGGCTGAGGTTGAATCCCTGCAAGAGCAGCTCAAGCAGCAAGCCAAGGCTCACGAAGACGAGCTCGATGCGGAAAATGCTCGCCTCATCCAGCAAATCAGTAGCCTTCAGGAATCGCTCGATGCGAAACAAACTGAGCTTGACGAGCTTGCGACCACACCAGGCAGCGGAGGCGATGAAGAGTCCAAGCGGCAAATCGAACGACTCAACACAGAGCTGAGCCAAGCCCGTGAGGAACTGCAGTCATCCAAGGAATCGCATCAAAACGAGATTGATGCGATGCGCGACCAGTTGTCAGAGACACTCGAGACAATTACTCAGTTGCGAGAGCAGCATGAGGCGATGTGTTCGAGCGAAGCTGATGCAGATCAATTGTCCAAAGCCGATGCCGCACATGTTCAAGAGCTTGAATCGAAGCATGCTGAGTTGTCGCAGCAGCTAGAAGATTCACTCGATCAAGTGGATCGTCTCCGCATTGAAAACGCGCAACTGACCGAACGGCTGCAAACGGAGTCTGATCCTGGATCCAGGCCGCACGTCAATTTCAATCAAGAGAGTTTGACGTGGGAAGAACGTAAAAAGCTGATCATGCAGCAGCTTGAGCACGACGACGAAGAAGATCCTGTCGTTGACCAGGAAGCCAAGCTCGAGATCGAGAGCATCATGCAATCCACGCAGGCGGAGATCGACCGTCGCGATAGAGAAATCGAGGAATTGCGGTCTATCGTTGAGCAGCAGTCCGACACAAAACAAGGTGTTGCAATCGGAGCGGCCGCGATTGCTCAAATGTTCGAGTCAGATGAGCTGATCGTTGAGGAGCGAGAAAAGCTTAAGGGCATTCAGGCAGAATGGGAAGAAAAGGTTCGCCAAGCGGAAATTGATATCTCGATGGAACGCGCCAAACTGGCTCGCGAACGCAGCCAGATTGAGGCAAAGGTTGAGGAGCTTGAGCAACGACTGGCAGAGTTGCCGAAGACGCCCGCCGCAGAAGCCAAGCCGCAGGTTCGTACTCGAAAGTGGCTAGACCACCTGGGCCTTCGTGAGGAAAAGGACTCTTAAACGCGAGCAATCCTGCCTCCAAGCCCGGCCTAGCCGCGGCGTATGGATGCTTCGGTCTTCTCTGGCCAATTCTTTGGGGTAGTATGAGAAGACCAATTCTTGAAACTGAGCCCCTGCCCTGCCCCGGACTTGAAACGGCCCAAGATGAAGATCAGCTCTATCCCTCAGCTCTATCGAAATCTCCGCCGCGGGCAGGAAATTCTGGCAATTCTGCGACGATACGGTTTGGCCGACTGGCTCAGTCGGCTCAAGTTCGATTTCATCCGAGACTGGATTAAAGACGAAGATGGCGTCCCGCTTTCGAGCTATTCTCGTGAGAAGCGGATTCGGCTCGCGCTCACCGAGCTTGGGCCCACATTTATCAAACTTGGTCAAGTGCTAAGTTTGCGGCAAGATCTCATCGGTCCCGAGCTGGCCGCTGAACTGGAGAAGCTGCAGTCGGATACGCCCCCCGATTCCGCCGAGCATGTTCGAGCGATCATCAAGGAAGAACTTGGTGCTTTTCCAGAAGAAATCTTTGTCGATTTCGAACTGAACGCGATTGCTTCAGCCTCCATCGGCCAAGTGCATCGTGCCAAGCTGCCCGACGGAACGCAAGTCGTCGTTAAGGTTCAGCACAAGGGAATTGCTGCCAAGGTACACGAAGACTTAGAAGTCATGGCCGGCTTGGCTACGCTAGCTGAGCATTTGCCTGAACTTGAGGTGTGGAAGCCGAGCGTGTTGGTTGAGCAGATGTCGCGTTCTCTACGTCGCGAGCTCAATTTCACGCGCGAGCTTCAGAACCTGCAAGTCTTTGGGCGATTGTTCGAAGACGATGACTGCGTGCAGATTCCGGTCCCCTATCCCGATCTCTCGTCAGCCCGCGTGCTAACCATGCAGCGAATCGATGGTGTGCCCGTTAGCAAGATGTCCGAACAGGACTTTTGCGACGAAGCGGCCTGTCAAAAACTCGCCAAAGAGACCGCGCAAATGTATGTGGAAATGATCTTCACACACGGCGCGTATCATGCGGATCCTCACCCAGGCAACGTCTTAGTTGTGAAAGGGGATGAACCGAATCAGTTTCGTCTCGGCCTGCTCGACTTTGGGATGGTTGGCCGGATCGACAATTCTCTTCGCGAAGCCATCGAGGAAATGCTGTTGGCCATCGCTGCTCAGGATACTTCTCTTCTGACAACCTTGATCAAGCGTGTCGGAAATCCTCCTCCGCGTTTAGATGATGCCATTCTCTCCATTGATGTTGCCGATCTTATTGCGACCTACGGTGCCCAGCCGTTGGAGTCGTTTGATTTGAGTGGCGCACTCAACGATATGACCGAGGTGATGCACCGCCACCAAATTTCTTTGCCGCCACAAACGTCCTTGCTGATCAAGATGCTCATATCGCTAGAGGGGACTTTGCACCACCTTTCGCCGAAGTTCAGCCTCTTAGAAGTGATGAGCCCATTCTTTCGGAAAATCTGGCTCAAACGCTGGTCGCCAGGGCGCCAGGTAAAGCGGATGCGGCGGATCTACTTGGAAGTGGAGAGTCTTCTTGAGACCCTGCCGAGTCAAATCAGCAGCGTGATGCAGTTGGTCCAAGAAGGGAGGCTGGACGTGCACCTGTCGCACAAGGGGCTCAGTCCGTCAGTCAATCGACTTGTGCTAGGGCTGTTGATCAGCAGCGTGTTCCTTGGTTCAAGCCTCTTGTTGGCCTTCAAGGTGCCGCCTCTCTTATTCGTCGAACCCGGCTGGATGGGAGTCCATCAACTTAGCCTCTTCGGGTTAGTCGGCTACGCAGTCAGTTTGCTGGCCGTTTTCCGGTTAGTCAGAGCCATAAATCGCTCTGGACACCTGGACCGATCCGACTCCGACTGATACCACTGAACGAAGGTTTCCGGGAAGTGGTCTCGGGGCTTGGGGCAGTTGTAAGAAGGGTTCGTCGCGATGACCAGTGGCAAGAGTGCGGTTGTGCTATTGAGCGGGGGACTTGATTCCGCGACGGTGCTGGCGATCGCAAAAAGTGATGGCTTTGACGTAAGTGCGATCAGCTTTCGATACGGTCAACGGCACGAATTCGAACTGAGCCGCGCGCAAGAGTTGGCACAAGCGGCTGGAGTCCAGCGGCACGTCGTCGTGGATGTCAACTTGGCCCAATTTGGTGGTTCCGCGCTCACCAGCGACTTGGACGTCCCCAAGCACGAATCGGCAGACGAGATCGGCGCTGAGATTCCAATCACCTACGTGCCAGCTCGCAATACTGTCTTCCTTTCCCTTGCGCTAGCGTTTGCGGAAACAATCGGTGCATCGGACGTCTTTATCGGAGTCAATGCACTGGACTACAGCGGGTATCCGGACTGTCGACCCGAGTACATTCGAGCCTTCGAAGTCATGGCCAACTTGGCGACTAAGGCGGGCGTGGAAGGCACTCAGGCAATGAAGATCCACACACCATTGATCGACTTGACCAAAGCCCAAATTATTCAAAAAGGGATTGAGCTAGGGGTCGACTACTCGAAGACGATTAGCTGCTACGACCCTGGGCCGGATGGCAAGCCGTGCGCTCATTGCGATGCGTGCCTGCTAAGAATCCGCGGATTCGAGCAAAATGGGCTCAGCGACCCAACTCTATAAGGGGCAGTTGTCTCTGCCCTGAAAAAGAAGCACCACTTCTGGTTCCAAGCTTGTCAGGACCGGGAATTCTTCGCAGCGTGATCCTCCAGTATCCACAAAAAGAGTTTTTCGCTACTCTCTACGGTTGGCAGCAGAATAGTGCGCTAAGTTTTTTTTGTCCAATCCAGCGTCGTCGTCCTTTGTCAAAATAGTCAGCTTCTCGGCGATTGCCGACACGAATCTTGAGCCCGCGCTGCAGAGCCTTTGAAGGCTCCATTTACGTTGATTTCAATTCGCGATGCTGAGCGGAATGTATAAGAGTGAATCAGATGAACGCAACGCCACAGCCCGAACAACCGCCGGTTGATCTGGAGATCAAAGACGCGCAGTTGATCTTCAAATCGGTATGGGAGGAACTCGAAGAGGAATACGGTAAGAACAATTTACTGTTTCCCAAAGAGCTCATTTTGCTTGGCGGTGCACCCGGAGCCGGTAAGGGGACGCACACGCGTTTTGTAATGCAAGCCCGAGGGCTGACCTGCCCGCCGATTGTTATCAGTGATCTTCTCACTACTCCCGAAGCCCTGCGGATCAAAGACCAGGGTGGGATGGTTGGTGATCAAGATGTCATCAAGATCCTATTCCGCCTACTGCTCGATGAGGAATTTCGCGATGGAGCGGTCTTGGACGGTTTTCCGCGGACGCGTGTTCAGGTTGAGTGCCTGAAACTGCTGGTGAACAATGTCAATAAACTTCACCGGGAGTTTGAGAACACGGAATTCGCCATCAATTTTAGGCGACCAACCATTCATGCGATGGTGCTGTTTGTCAGTGAAAAGATTAGTGTTGAAAGGCAATTGCTGCGTGGGCGTCAGATCGCGCAGCATAATCGTGAAGTAGAGGAATCGGGCGTCGGAGAGGTGATGCCAATCCGCTCCACTGACTTGCAGCCCGAGACCGCACGGCGAAGGTACCGCGTCTTCAAAGAACAGACGTGGAGTGCTCTGCAGAGCCTCAAAGAAATCTATCACTACCACTTTATCAACGCCGAAGGCCCAATCGAAGAGGTAGAAGCCAACATCCTACGTGAGCTCCAGTATCAGAGTTCGCTGGAATTACACGCTCGAACCTATGATCGTCTGCGGCCAATTTCGATTGCCGAAGACATCGTCTTGCACGCCCGGCAACAACTCGTCAATCGTCTGGATAGCTACGAACTCGAGCACACGGATTTGTTCATTCGAGTCGTGAATATGATTCAGGCAAAATTCATGCCGATTGTACAGCGTCACGCGCTCAGCGGTCGAGCTCAAGTAAATACAGAGGATCCACTGTTTCACAATCCTATAGCGTTGTCGATGTTGATCGACATTTTCTCCGAACGTGGCTTCCACGCTGTCGTCGACAAGCATATTCAGCCCGTTCCCGAACGCATTGACCTGGCGACCGGACGCATCGAACTGCGTGAGAAAATTATCTATAGCGTTCAGATTAACTTCAAGGGCTCGGAGATTCGTCGCGGCTAGTGTGAGTCGCGCGGACGTATCTCGTGGTACTCCCTTGAATTCGCGTTGCTCCCTTGAATTACTGGCTCAACGAAGCCAGAAAACGCTACAGAGAAGCTTGAGCCATCCGGATGCTGTGGTTGAGACGGGGTTAGGTCGGCAGACCAAGCCACGTCATGAACTGCATCGGCCAGGGGCTAACCCATGGGTTTGCCCAAGGGAAGGTGGCGGAAAAGACGCTCAAGACGATGAAGCAAACGCTCAGCATCAAGAGCGTAGAGTTCATCTTTTTCATCGCGTGCATGGCCAACCAAATCCAAAGTGGGGCAAGCCAGAAAGCCCAGCGGAAACCGCTCGAAACTCCACCATAATTGCAGTCTTCCAAAGGTCTCGCTAGATAAAAAATGATCGAGACCGCGCTAGTTGCGACAATGGCGAGCATGACTAGCAGCAAGTGGTCTTGGAAGAAATTCATGCTCTCTCGGCCGCGCCAGATGGCAACCACACCAAGTGACGCGATCAACCAAAACGGGGTCAAGCTGAAGATTCCGTGATGTCCGATCAAGCAGTGAAGGATGTACTTGACGCGATTCGGTTCTCCTTTGTCAACGCCTTGTTTCCTACCACTGACCCAGTAGCTCGCTGGATAATCGTACCAGTCTCCCCACTCGTGCGCTGCAACTTGTTGATCATCGACGACGATGGCAATGCGCGTTTCATTGGTTGGGTCCCACACCTCAAACACGCCAGGACGCCTTGCGGGCCGCAACGTGGCTTGGTCGCTCACCGAGATGCCAGCACCTCCTAGGGCTTTCGTGACAGACGCCGTCGTGAGCTCCACTTTGGGCTTTAACTCCGGCAGGTCAGCAATCTTGGTGGAATAGTTGCGATGCGCGTAAGCTGGCTTGAACGTGTCATGCGCCATGTGATTGGTCACAAAAAAAGCCACTGCAACTGGAATAAGCCCGGGAAGATAGCCCAGGAGTGTTCGCTTCCAATCGATGATGAATAAGATCGCCCCAGCCGCAGCCAGCCAACTGAGCGCAGGTAACTCGTTGGCAACTCCAAAGGATGTGCACAATCCGCATCCGAGATAGTTCCAGATCGACGATTTGTTGTTTTCGACAACTCTAGAAATGAACAGCATGGAGAGGCCAACGGCTATGGCACCGGGCAAATGGTTGTTCAGCGAATTGACGAAAGTGGAAAGAAAGCATCCCCAAACGACAAAGAAAGTGATCAGCACACAGGCCAAGTCATTTACGCAGATGCGTTTGGACCAATACGCAATCATGCACCAAAAAAGTGTAAGTGGAATGAGGTTCACCAAGACCAGCATGATGCGCGCGGTGGCGAACGTATCTTGCATGAGTGTCAGGCCCGTCGTGGACCGCACAACGCGATAAACCCAGTACTGCATCGTGGGCAGCAATGGCGGTTTGCTACTGTAAAAGTGTTGTTTGCCGTCTGCGCCGCGGTGTTGGACAAGGTCAATTGAATACCAGGTCCGTCGACGCGTTTTGAGGTCACGGATTTCGAGAATCTCGTCGATTTCGTAGCTACCTGTGGTAGAAAGAGCCGCAATGGTGCACCATCGACTCCGATCGTTTGCACTCAGAAAGGGCACTTCGCCCGTGGATGAGCGAACCTGCACAATGCGACTGAGCTGAGCGAAAAAGCCGCTGGCGATGATGAGCGCCAGAACCCAAGTCGACCAGCCATGCGAATTTGTTGCTGGATCTGCGGTTGGTTGGTTTGCCTCGCTATCCATCGCCCAACTCACTTCCCACATTGGCAGTCGTGCTCGCCGATGCCCGCGGTGTACGGTCTGAGATGCAGTAGGGATTTTGCATCTCTCCGCTTCGAGCAGTGATTAGCTCTGCCAAGAATCCTAGCGAAAGCAGTTGCACTCCCAATAGGACGCCGACGATGCAGAAGTAAAAGATGGCACTGGCGTGCAGGTGGACGTCATCCCATGTTGACGAAAGTCGGCTGAGTACCCAAAGGATGCTCAACAAGAACAACCCGCACGAACCAGCCAGAAAGGATGCGAGTCCGACTGAGCCAATTAAATGCTGAGGGCGATTGCCGTAGCCGGTCAAGAAATAGACGGTAAGTAAGTCCAAAAAGCCCTTGATGAATCGTTCAAATCCGTACTTCGACTGTCCGTGCATTCTGGCGTGGTGTTTAATCACCAGCTCAGAAATACGAAACCCCTTGGCAGCGGCAAGTACGGGGATGAATCGGTGCATTTCCCCGTAAAGGTTGACCTCTTTGATGACTGCCCGGCGGTACGCTTTCAATCCGCAATTGTGATCATGCAAGTGTACACCGGTGAGCCAACTGATCATTCCATTGAACACGCGGCTCGGTAGTACTTTGTGCCAAGGGTCATGGCGGACTTTCTTCCATCCAGAAATCACATCGTAGCCCTCGTCCAGCTTCTTCATCAGACGAGGGATTTCATTCGGGTCGTCCTGCAAGTCGGCATCCATTGTGATGATCGTCTCACCACGGGCAGCTTGGAATCCAGCCGAAAGGGCTGCTGCTTTGCCAAAATTTCGACGGAATCGAATGCCCAGTATGCGATCACTGGAGTGTTTTTCGATTTGCTGCCATGACGTGTCTGTCGATCCGTCGTCGACGAAGACGATTTCGTAGTCGATACCCTCAGCTTGGCACGTTTCATCGATCTTGGAACAAAGCTCACCAAGGCTCTCTTCTTCGTTGAAGACGGGCACGACAATTGACAGCATGTTTTCAAATCCTGGTTCAAACGACGAAGGCGAAGTGGGCATTGTCGAAGATTTGGCACGTTCGCGAAACCACCTTACTTTTCGAGCTGCGGTTTTGCGTCTGACGACGACAATTCCTCTGCTTGGGAGTGGTCCTGAGCGGGCGGGCCACTCACTTTCCTGGCAATCGCCAGCCCGCCCACCATGGCCAGTTCGGTGAATAGCCAGGCAAGTCGCATCCAGACGGCCGTGCTCAAGGCTGCAACTGGTCCAACGACGGGAGTCAAAATCAGCGACAAGACCACTTCGCGAACTCCAGCACCGCCGGGGATGAGCGAAACAAACCCCAGCACGACGGCCAAGCTACAGGCTGCTGCAACAGCCAGCACTGTTGTCAGGAATCCAGATTCAGTGGGATCGACTGTGGGGAGAGCGTTCAAGATTGCCAATAGGCTACCGCACATGAACGCCCAACTGATCGATAGGTACAACCAGCCGATCAACGTATTGCGCCATGAGATGTCTTTGCAGAGGCGATCAAGTTCGTCGCTGGGGAGGCCTTTCTTGATCAAACGGATAACACGTCTGAGCACAGGGGGAATGGTTGGCACAAAGGTAACCATGAGAAGCCCCGAGGCGGCGAGTGTCAGACGCCAGTCGACGTTCAAGATGATCAGTGCAACTGCTGCGATTGCTCCGCCAACTGCCATCAGTGTGAGCGTTTCCATGAAAATACTGACGACAGTCGCCGCTTTATGGACACGTCGGTGCTTAAGTGCATCAACGCGCAAAACCAAGACCATCGCCTTACCAGGAAAGTACTTTCCGAGATTGCCTAGAAAATAAGCCCACAGTGTTTCCAGCACGCGTGTCCGTTGTCCCAACGTTCGCAGGCAACGCTTCCAGTAGAATGCTGACGGTATCATGCCGACCGCGTAAAGTAGAATTCCTAACGCTAAGTAGAGCGGATTGGGTTGCCAGAAATTCGTCGACGCCCCCTCGAGCTTCCGTGCTTGTTCGAGCAGACGCTCTTTCTTGGGGCTTTCACTCTGGGCGGCTGATTCCCGAAGTTCAGCGGCCTTCTGCACCAAGTCGGTTTGCTGCGCAGCAAGTTCCCGGCGCGCTTTGACCGCCGAATGGTAGATCCCCCAACTTACCAGCAGTAGAACCACGAGCCGGAGGAGTGGTTTCACGAAACTTCGCTTGCCATTGCTCATCGTTTCGTGTGTTTCCCCTCCTTAGGCAGTCTGTATCTCAGGCAGCCTGTATCTCAGGCACGGTGTCAATAGACACTGAGACTTAAACCTGTGTCAAATCGTGTCCGGGTGATGTTGTCCGGTGATTAGCGTAGAACCGTCGAGTGACAACCTTTGCGGCAAATAGAGCCGTATTACCAATGCACACCTTATTCTGTTCAGGGGTCATTGCCTAGAATGATGCCTGAAATTCGAAATCTGCTTCGAAACTCCGATGTGAAAATGCCTTTTTGCCATGTCTAGACTGATCTCATTTGCTGTTCTGATTGCGATCATCATCGTCATCGGCTTGTTGTTTTACAAAGTGCTGATCGGGTTCTTCGTGCCTGTCTTCCTGGCGGCAGTGTTGGTGGTTGTGTTTCGACCCCTCCACCACTGGGTCCTGGAGCGCTGCGGGCAACGGGAGCAGATCGCGGCGGCAGTCACTACGTTTTTGATCTTACTGCTGATGCTTCTGCCAATTGGAATCATCGTTCCGACGGCGGCAGTTCAAGGGTTGCGACTGGTCAAAAACAATGATGCGAGAACGGTGTCGCTGCGTTTTCGTGCCGTTCGCGACTCACTCGGCCTGCAAATGCCGGGGTATGAGCCGACATTGCGAACATTGGAATCCGAGATAGGCGACATTGCAGATGCGACGAGCCGATTGGATGAAGCCGATCCAAAACTCAGGCGGCTGGGCGAGCAGACGGAGAAGTCGATCGACAAGTTGCGTGGGCAGGTGAAGGCAGCCCTGGAAGCAGAAGCCTTGAGCGAAAACCCTGATGCAAAACTGCCCGACGAGCTCCTAACGCTTAAGCGACAACAATTGTTCGATGAACTCCAGACGCTTGCCGCGGCAGTTGGCCAGCCCGCTGAAGAGTTTGGAGTTGCCAGTCGCCTGGCGGTGCAGTTGAGGACCACGTTCAGCGATTTAAAGACAGATTTGCTGGGCGGCCAGATGAAAGCGCTTGCTCGGGAATGGGCCAACCCAACAGAAGACAAAATCCAACAGTGGAGTGATCAAGCGCTCAAGTTCGTGCAGCCGCGTCTGCTTTCGCTCACCGGTGCAACAGGAGCACTGATGATCAAGCTGATTTTTGGCGGTGTAATCCTCATCGTGGCTACTTTTTTCTTCTTATATGATGGGCCGGCGATGACCAAGACGGTCATGCGTCTGAGTCCTTTGGACGATGCATACGAGCAAGAACTGCTGCTGGAATTTGAACGCATCAGCCGAGCAGTTGTGCTCGCAACAATCTTGTCAGCAATCACCCAAGGACTGACCGCAGGTATTGGGTACTACTTTGCAGGCATGGATTTCTTGATCCTGTTGGTCATGCTCACGACCGTCTTTGCAATGGTGCCATTCGTCGGACCAGCCGTGATATGGGTGCCCGTTTGCCTTTATATCGGACTGTACGAGGGACGCGTTTTGCCTGCTTGCATCTTGGCTACTTGGGGAGTGGTCGTGGTTGGTACCATCGACAACGTTGTCAAAGCGTTTGTGCTGCACGGGCAATCACAGTTGCACCCACTGCTGGCCCTACTGAGCGTGCTTGGAGGCGTGCAAACGCTTGGCCCGGTTGGAATTGTTGTTGGTCCCATGGTCGTCGCCATGTTGCAAACGCTCTTGGGAATTCTACAACGCGAATTGCTGCACTTCGACAAACAGAACATCTTGGTCAGTACGGGCGACTCCGGCGGCGACGTCATGACTTCGGCTCGAACGCGGCCAAGAAAACCAAGTGCGAAGAGTAACGTTGATTTAGCTGATGAGGACGGCGCTGAATCCAACGAAGACCCGCACGCCAAGGCTAGCGCCGACGCGAAAGCCAGCAACGATGCGCAAGATCATGATGCACAGGAAGCTTCCGATTCAGCAAGCGATGAGGATGCTGCCAGTGATGGGAAGGGCGGTCGAAAGAAATCTAGCCGTCGGCGACGAAGATTCGGACGCAAGTAAACGCAAAACTCTTCGTCATTGACAACTTGCTTCCAAGGAACTTGCATGCCAGAATTGCCAGAGGTTGAAACGATGCGGCGCGGTGTGTTGCCGATCGTCGGTCGAGACGTTTCCGAAATCGTGCTGCCGCCCTGTAAGCTGAAACGAATCTCGATTCTGCCAAGCTTGGCGGCGATCCGAAAGGCGCTTGTCGGCCGGCGCGTCCAAGGGGTTTCGCGTTTGGGCAAGCGCGTGCTGGTGGATTTCGCGGAGCACTCATTGATTCTGCAGCCAAAAATGGCTGGACTGGTAACCTTGGGCGAAGTGCCAAGCCGCGAGCATCTGCGTTTTGAAATGCGATTTCGCGGAAAGCAGAAGGTGTCGCTCTTCTACTGGGATCGTCGAGGACTAGGCGGCGTACACTTACTCCATCGCGATGAAATTCAACAGCAAGTCGTCGATGGAAAACTTGGCCCGGATGCCCTCGATATTGAATTTGACGAATTCTACCGGCGATTTCAGGCAACTCGCCGACCGATAAAAGTCGCCTTGCTAGATCAGAAACTGGTCGCTGGCGTCGGGAATCTCTACGCCTCGGAAATCCTGTACGCTGCTCGCGTTTCTCCTTTGCTGGCTTCGAAAGACGTTTCTCGAAAACGGATGCGCCGCGTTTACGATTTTATGTTAGCCATTCTGTTGGAAGCCATTGAAAAAGAGGGCTCAACGCTTTCCGATGGCACCTATCGCAACTCACTGAACGATCCAGGCAGCTACCAAAATCACCATCGTGTTTACGATCGGGCTGGTGCCAACTGCGAATGCGGCCGTGCAGAGATCCAACGAATCGTCCAAGCTCAACGGTCAACGTTTTATTGTCCACGTTGTCAGAAGTAGCCAAGCGGCTACAAAATTCCCTGCTAGAAGAAAGCCTGCGATTGCGGTTACTGCGCGGCTGCTTCGTAAAGCGGTAAATGACGGTAACTGACCTCAAGGGATAAGAGGTTCATCGTGGTGACATACAACCTGCCGCCGTACCGAGCCCAAAGGTCAGGGGTTGGCGACTGCGGATTCCAACTGCCTGCGTACTGCCCTGATGTAACTTGGTGATTTACCAAGAGCGGGTAGAGTGTGTCGTGCCAAGTCGACCAATGTTCACCTTGCATGTGGAACATGACCTGCGTTGCATAGTACCAGTAGTATGTGTCGCGAAGGCTCTTGTTCGGTGTGCCATGCTTGGGAAGATGGTCCAACAAGAAGTCCGCACCAGCTTGCATGTCCTCGCGATTACGGTCCCAGCCGGTGTACAGCCGCATCAGCAAACCAACGCTCGTCATCACGGCAGTTGGCTTCAGACCGTGCCGCTGCTGCACAGTGTCCGCCGCGTATGGGTTGTACCGATAAAGATGCGTGGTTTCAGCAGAAGCTTGACTAAGATACAGGAAGCGATTGAGCGTCTCTAGAGAATCCTTGGGGACATCCAAGCCTGCCAACTGTGCGCTCTTCAACGCCATCAAGAACCAACCACTTACACTCGTGTCCGAGCCCGCTCCAGGTTGGTATCGCCAGCCGCCGCGCTGCGGATCTTGGCTGGTGATAATGAAGTCGACGGACTTTTGTGCAGCTTGCCGTAACTCCGGATCTTGAGTCATACCATACGCTTCACACAACGCCAGCGAAGCGATCGCGTGTGAGTATAGCCAGGCGTTTTGATCTGAAGCTGGATTCATCTTGATGTACAAGTCGCCGTCGTCTTTCTGGTTCTTGACCAGAAACGAGAGTGCCTTGCGGACGCTCTCGGCGTGCTTGAATCGTTGGTGCGTGTAGCCCGCGCCTTGGAAGGACAGGATGGCCAAGCCGGTCGCAGCCGTGTTGCTGCGCATCAACAGTTTGGTGTCGTAATCTTCCAACCGCCAAGATCCGTCGTCGCGTTGTGTGCGGGCGAGGAAATCGAGCCCCCGCTCAATGGCAAGTTCCGTCTGTGGGTTGACGCTGGATTCGTTTTTCGGTCGCTTGTCCTGCAAGCGATCGATGCGTTGTTGGAACGCTGGCTTGGGGATCGGTACGCTTTGGCCGCCGGCAAGCGGTCCGCCAAGATTCTGTCGAGCAAAGCGGCTGCTGTCGATCTGTGGCAGCGGATTGATCGATGGGGTCGACTCACGCCTCGCCAGCAGCGGGCCGCGAACATTCTTGGTGGCGTCCAATCCAGCCAGGCCCAGCTCTGCATCAATTTCAAGATTGATGCTCCCCGATGATTCAAACAAACTCTCGCGCTGCAGGCCTGTGCCCTGTGCAGCAGCTCGCTCGACTTGCGATTCAGATTGTGTCGTTGCTCCAGCCAGGCTAGGTACTTGCACCTGAGCGTCAGCGATTTCAGACATGGCAATTGAGCGTGGGAGTGTGGTATCGGTAGTTGATTGAGAGCTCGCGATTTCCGCAGATCCTCGCTGCGTGCGTTGCAAGCGGGTTGCTTGGCTGAGCGCGGACTGTGTCTCGCCGAAGCTCTCTGGGGTATTCGGAGATTGGAAACTGGGAGCGAGTGCCGCAATGTTCCCAGTATCTTGGCTTCCCGAGTCGGTCGATGGCTTGGTGGAAGTGCTAGGCGAACGTTCGGCGAGACCGCTATTCGGAGACAGTCGGCTGGGGGAGTTGCCGTTGGCTTCACCAGCAGCATCACGCAGCGGTTGCACTTGGCTCATGGACTTGGCGCCGCCCAAAGAGGCTCGGACGATATCGCGACTTTCTCCTGAGAGTCCGTCCAGGCTGGGAGTCGCTGCACTGCCCTGCTCTTGCCGAAGCAACTGCGGAGCATTGCCACTCGACGACGCGCCTAGTGAGAGTTGTCCATCCCAGTTGGGGCTTTGGGGCGCTAGGTCGCCCAGATTGTCTGCACTTCGGACTCGAGTCTTCGTGCCGCGCTGCCGCTGCTCATTCGAGGCTTGCAATCTTGGGATTTGGTTTTGAGATGCAGCCAATTGTTGTTCGCCCAGGTTCGGCAGTGAAACCTTGCTTGGTGATCCAGTTGTTCCACCAGCCGTTTGGCGCTGCAGTGGAAACGTTTCCGCCCCACTGGAAGTGAGGTCCTGCAGAGAAGATCGTTGGGCACGACGCGGGCTCGACATCGATGGCGTACGAGTCTGCAGAGTCTCCGCTGGCGTAGGCGGAGCGGGTTGAGTCGCCGCTGTCGAGTCGTTGGCGGTGCGTCGACGTGTGATGCTGGGCCTCGCAGACGATGCAGCCAAGCTGGGGGATTTGGGTTGAGCAGCGTTGGGCGTTGGAATCATCGACCGGTCTTGATCAACACGTGGTGAGCTACGTCGGATTTCGCTGGACGAAGGTGAGAGCTGGGCGGTGTCGCGGGCCGTCTCACGTCTGCTTAGTTGCGTGTTCGGCGCAGAATTCAGCAAAGGCGCGCTTTGAAGGGCCGGGTTGGTCGCGTCCGACGAGTTCGGTGTTGCTCGCTGTGCAGTATCCACAGGGCGTAGGGGAGCTGGTTGGTTACTGGATTCGAGAACAGGTCCGTCCATGGCCTGCGTGGGCAATTCCGTTGGCGTGACTTTCGACTCGCTGCGCGCAAGGGACGCCAAGTCTTGGGCCGTGTTGGAGGTCGTCGACTCAGCCACCTTTCGCTCCAAGAGATGGGACGTCGGCGATGGCTTTAGCTCAGGGCTCGGGCTCGCAAGGTCTGGCGTGTCATTTTCTGCTAACTGTAAAGCTTGCGTATTAGAGTGTTCCACCTTCGTCGGCTCGTGTTCGGTCGGCACGTAGCGAAGGTGGTCAGGCTTTTGGCCGACCGTGGATGCGTCGCTGAACCGATGGTACTGTCGGGCCTGAAGCGACTCCAGTTCAAGTTGGTGTTGTTGGCGTGACAGCGCTCGCAGGACTTCTGGCCACATTCGCGAGAAGATGACCACATTCACGGCGAACACTAGCAGCAAGATGTGAATTAGAACGCTCAGCAAGAAGGCCAATTGCATCGACTTTTCAACGACACGGCTTACAAATAGGCTTAGTAACGTTGACAGGCACAGGACTGCGACGGGGGTCGCGATTGCGTAGGTCCACGGGTTGTAAAGCGGTCGCGATTCGTTGCTGTCGAGAAAATAGAATGAGAGTCCAATGATGGCGCCGCCGAGCAGGAAGAGGGCGACATTGATCGGCCAGAACGATTGGATCTGATCGTCCTTTTCGGCGATGCCAGTTATTTCGGATAAGCGAATATCAGGATCCATGCTCATTGGTCGCAGCTACGAGGACTTGCCCCGCTTAGCCGTCATCTTCTGATGTGGAGATAGAATAGTCCGCGCCGCACTTCAAGCATATATCCATGACGTTCACTGGAGTCTGGAATTGTACTCGCTTGTCCGCCCTAATGATGACACTTTGTCCAAGCGGGTTGTTTCTGATGCTTTCACGCAGCAACTGCTCGAACTGCTCCGCTTGCATATTCTGGTTGTTGACGTACAACGCCCCGCGTCGGTCGATGTTGACAACCAATTCTTGTGGTTCGGCCGTCATCGGCATGGCATTGGCCGCCGATGGTAGCGGTACATCCATCTCCCGATCTTCTTGGCTGAGTCGTGAGGCAACCAAGAAAAAGATCAGCAGTAGAAACACCACGTCGATCAGCGGAGTCATACTGAGTGCACTAAGCACTCGACCTTGTTTGAGCTGTACGGTCATTCTACGGTCGGTCGCGTTTCAATTTGGCAGGCGTTTGAGTCCAGCGATCTGTTTTGCAGCAGCAACCGGCCCAGCAACTCACACATTCGAAATCTCGTGTTGGATCGCTGCTTGGGTGGAACCGCTCGTTGCCTAGCTTGCTGCGCCAGTGACATCTTGGTTGCGGGTTTTTCGCGCCAAGCCGGCCTTGTCTTGTGGTTCAGCCGCTTCATCAAGCCGACGCACGAACTGTTGCGTACTGGCGTCGAACCGGCCTTTGCCCTCAAGTCGTTCAAGGACTGGGAGCAGATTGCGCAGTTCAGCATCAATCTTGGCCATCAGTCGGGTAATTCTGCCTTCGAAGAAGTGCGCAAAAATAGCAGCCGGGATAGCGACAGCCAGCCCTCCAAGCGTGGTTACTAGGGCCACATAGATGCCTTCAGCGAGGTACTCAGCCTTGTTGACGCCTGCGCCCAGTTGCGTTGTGTTGTAAAATGCGATGATCATGCCCCAAACAGTTCCTAGCAGGCCGATCAGCGGTGTGACGGCTGCCGCGAGCGAGAGCCATCGAACGTTGCCGTAAAGCCTATCAGCCTCGCGTTGGCAGCCATCTGCAATGGTCGCTTCTGCTTCCGGGATGGGGCGACCGGATTTCATGATGACGTCATGCAAGATGCGCCCGGCGGCGGAGCGGTATCGGATGGACGCCGTGTACAGCACGGGCGGAACCGTGGCTGCTGCTTGGTCGGGAGCTTTGCGTATTTCGCGGCGCAAGCCGCGGGGGAGAAGGCTCGTGCTACGAACTGCAACGAAGCGTTCGAGGGACATCGCAACAACAAGCAGGCTCATTGCCGCGATGGGGATCATCAACCAGCCACCTTCCATCAGCAAGGAAAGGAAGTTCAGGCTGTTGCGAACTCCGGTGCTGGTCGGAGCTTCGATAGCATCCGATGTTGCCGCATCGTTCTCAGCAAGCTGCTGCAATTCTGCTTGACTAAAGCCCGTTTCCGGTGAGCCGGTGTTTTGATTCGAGCCTGGTTGGTTACCTTGCCCGATTGCTAGTTGAGCGGGAGCCCAGTTGACCAGGACGATCGCGAGCAGGCTCAGGAGCAGTCTTGGAGTCTGAAGGCGTTTAGACGTTCGTTTCACTACCGTAGGCTCCGAAGTTCGCCGAGTCGCGATTGTGCTTTGGCAGCGAGGCTATGGCTACCGTGTTGTTGGACGATAAAGTCGTAATACTCTTGCGCCTTGTCGAGCAACTGTTGGCGATCGCTTCCTTGACGGTCGGCAGCGAGCACCTCTGTGCAACGAGCTGCTTCAAAGGCCGCTTTGGCTTGCCAGTTCTTGATTTCTTCGGACGCTGAACTGCCGCCGAATCCGAACATGACGCGTTGGAATTCCTTGATCGCGGCCACAAAATCCCGTTTGGTGAAGAATACCTCGCCGCTCATGAACCTGGCTCGAGCACCGATTTCGCCGCGAGGATTGTTCCGAGCAACTTCTTCGTAAATCTGCAGGGCTTCTTGTTCTTTGTTCTGCTTCTGCAGGCAGTAGGCCATTTCGTAACGAGCTACATCGCGATATGGACTCGATTTGTATTTGCGGTCAACAATTTGTAGCCACTGCAAACATTGAGTCCAGTCTTTTCGTTCGCGATAGCACTGCGCCCCATGCAGGTAGATCAGCGATTGCACCTGATTGGACGCCAGGGTTTTCTGGCCCGATTCGAGCAACTGGCGGGCATCTTTGTACTGAGCCAACGCTGCGTCATAATTACCAAGTTCAAACTGACACTCGCCGGACATGAAGAGCCCGTCGATGGTCAGCTCCGAATTTGGGAATTGCTCTGTTTGCTTTTGAAAAGACTTTTCTGATTCGCTAAATTGTTTCTGCTGGAACTGACTCCAACCGAACTTGTAGAGCGCTTTCTCAGCGATGGGCGCTGTACCAGCTTCTTTCAGCACTTGGGCGTACAATTCGCCTGCTTTGGCGTAATCGCCCGCATCGTATGCGGATTCGCCAAGTAGGTATTGTGCTTCGGGGCCAAAATCGCTGTTCTTGAATTGAGTTGCCAAGCGCGAAAATTGGAGCATCGCCGCCTCATCGTCGCCTCGGTCCTTGGCGTTCCAAGCCAATTCGTACAGGACGCGGTCCATCTTCGGGAACGCGGGCGATTCGTCCATCAGTTGCAAGAATACTTGGTCCGCTTGCTTGGTGTTCTTCTTCTGCATAAAGGCCAAGCCGAGTTCGTACATTGCATTGGCTTTGGATGCACGATCAGGACTTGATTTGAGGTACGACTCTAGCAGGCTAATGGCTTCATCGGGCTGCTCGGTTTTGCGATAGCAGACGCCGGCTGCAAGTTGGCTTTGCTTGAAAATGGAATCGGCGCGGTCTGATGCAAGCAATGGTTTTAGCTCGGTGAGGGCGGCCGCAAAGTCGCCTTGCTGCATCTGACACCACGCGATTCCGTATTGGGCAAAGCGATGGAAGCCGACGGAATCCGCGTCTTGGGTAACGGCACGGTAGCCAGCAATGGCATCGTCGTAATCACCGATCGCAGCCGAGAGCTGCGCCAACTTGTACTCGACCTGTTGCTTGAGCCGAGTGTTGGGAAACTTGGCCAGCAAGTCTTTCAGGGTTGCAAGTGCTTGCTCGGGATTGCCACTCTGTTGTTGTGCTTCGGAAAGCAGCAAAAGCACTTCGTCAGCAGCCGTCCAGCGGCTACTTGCTTTGTGGCTTTGCGTAAGTTGCTCAATGGCTTTGTCGAGGTTTTCCAAGAATAGATTACTTCCACCTAGGATGAAGTAAGCTTCGGCTTTGGCTGCGGCATCATCAAATTGGTCCGCTTGTGGTGATAGTAGAGAAATCGCCTTGGGATGCTGGCCATCCAGATAGTACGCCATCGCTTGGCGTAGTAGCCATTGTTGGCTCGACGGGTTGCTGGGGTCACTGCTACGAAGTTTTGCAAATGCCTCGGAGGCGGCCGTGTGTTCTCCTTGTTGCAGCAGAGTTTCAGCGGCCACGTAGGCAACATCGCTGCGAAGTGGATCCTGTGGGTAGCGTGTGAGGAAGAGTGAAGCCCACTTTCTTGCTTGCGCAAACTGCTTCAACTGAAGAGCCGCAAAGGCGGTGTTGTAGGCTGCTCGCGGGGCGATAGGATGATCCTGGTTGCTGGTAGCAATCTCCTCGTAAAGCTTGAGCGATTCTTCGAGTTTCGAGGGCTGGGCGTACAGGGCATCTGCAAGGTCCATTTTCAAGTCAACCGCATTGCTAGCCGACTTCGTCCAAGATGCATGTTTCCTGAGCAGGTTTTCTACTGTGGCCGGCTCCTTGTTGATCAGCAACGTAGCAAGAAGATGCAATGCCTGAGCGCCAAGGTCATCTTTCGCGGCGATCAGCGGCTCCAACTGCTTGCGAGCTTCTGCTGAATCACCTTGAGCGAGGAGGAGTTGCCCCAGGGAGAGTCGAGCTGCCGAGGCATGCTTGGAATTCGGGAATCGCTGAAGCAGATCCTTGTAATATGTGGCAGCCCGCGGCTTATCGCCACTTAAGCTTAGGGCATAGCCGAGTCGCAGGAGAGCGTAGTCTGCAACGGATGATTGAGAACGCGTGAGCTTTCCGAGGACTGCTTGTGCCTGTCGCGTGTCACCAGTGCGAAGATAGATGTCCCCCAAACGAACCGATACTTCGTCTGACAAGCGATGCGACGAATGTTCCCGGAGAAACTCCTTGTGCATGTCGAGTGCGTCACTCCACTGCTCTTGTTCCTCGTGTGCAACGGCGACAGCATAGCGAGCGTCGGGCAATAGCTTTGATGTCTTGAAGCGATCGTCGCGGATGAGTTTCGTGTGGTAAGCGATCGATCGCCGCAAGTCTCCCAACGCGTATTCAATTTCGCCAAGGTAAAACAAACCGCGGTCCACGGAGCTACTCTCTGAATGCTCCTTCATGAACTCAGTCAGGTACTTCTTCGCTTCCTGGTAAGCCGATTTTTGAACGTTGGTCGAGGTTGTGGCACGGCCCTTGGAATAAAGCAGTTCAGCGGCTCGAATCAAGGTTTCGTCACGGATATCGAGCTTTCGATCTTCGAGCGAGCGACGCAGTGCGTTGAGGGCCAAATCAAGCTTTGGAGGTTCCAAGCTTGCATAGCAGACACCTAGGTAGTGCGCCGCTTTGCTGGCCAGCGGATCCTTGGGGAATTCACTGAGCAGCTTGTTCCATTCATCAATGGCTAAATCGAATGCACCGTTGTTTTGAAAGGAAGCCGCATCACCGTAATAGGCGATCGCCCGCCGAGAGGACTCTTCCTGGCTGTAGGCGGCCGACGCCGAAAACGTTACGACCAGCATTAACGCGAGATGCGCGATTCGCCAAGCTGAATCAGACAAAGCAACTCTTCCTTGAAATACTATGTTTGAAACGGAAATAGCCATGGTTTCCTTCGTCATTTGGCAGGTTCGATCTGGGGATGGTTGCCTCCAGATCACTTTCCATTCAGTTTCCTATTCTCCAGCCGGTTCCCCCCAGCCCAGTTTGGCAGCCGAGACGCTCACGCACGATTTCGCCAGAATATCAGCTAGTTGGCCAAATCCGCGTCGAAACAGCACCGCCAAATGAACAAGGGAGTATTGCTAGTCTATCGGTTTGCCTCTTGCAGGCAAAGAATCGTTGTGGCACGACGGCGGGAGTCCACCAATGATTTTTCGGCCAACTGACTCCATTCTTGCCTAGCTAGCCCATTTTTCGGCAATTCCGCCTTGATCGTCGCCCGATTGCTCCGCGATCGGATGATTGTTGCCCCAGACGAATCGTTTGAGCCGGCGTGATGCTTTCTCAGTCACAATCCATCGCCATAATCGCAAATCTTCGAGAAACGCCTTGATCGTCGCCCGATTGCTCGACGATCGGATGGTTTTGAACGCAGACCAATCGCGGGGCGATGCGGCGACTTTCAGAGCAATTTAAGAAAGCGACAAAACGCTACACATCAGCTTGGACCGTTCTACGATGCTGGTTTCGAACGCTCGCGCAATACGGCGTCGAGCTTCTCGCGGAGTGTTCGGGGGATATGCACGACCTTGGTGTCTTGCAGTCCGTCGCCTCGGAAGACAATCACCATCCGATCTTTGAAGAACTTGCTGGGGCGGACCTTGCAGTCGGACCAGGGGTAGAAAAATGTGCCGCCGGAAATGATGCCGTTTTCACAGAGTTCAGCGGTGCACGGGAATGTCCTCCAGAGGTATCGCGCGGTAGCATACCCACCGAATAGTGCTAGCTGAATACATGTGATCAACGAGCCGAAGGTACTCGTGGTTTTGGCTATCAGAAAGGCAACCAACAATTGAGCGATTGCGAATCCTGTCATAAGCAGCAGAGAATAGACAAGTGGCCAGTGACGCCAGCTCAGGTTGCCGACATAGACAGTGCCTAGTTTCGGGCCAGCTTGGTCGAGTACCAGCTTTCGCAAGCCGAGCATCCGTCCGAGCCCTCCAACAAACAAGAGTAACTGTAGGACAAAGATGATAATGAGATCGCGTGCCGCGGTCTTGCCAAGAGTTTGGAAGAATGGTGCCGCAGCAGCTACAGCGACTGCTGTAAGTGTCATCAAGGCGAACAAGTCGATGATGCCAAAGGTGCTTGGTGGCTGGCGTGTCTGAGCTTCGCCGTCAGTCGGTTCGATTGACATGTCGTTTCGCTCGTTCGGCTTGTGCCGTCTGTTCTACCTGCTTTGTCTGTGGGCTCGTTGCATATCTTACTCGTCCAGTAGGTGTTTGTGCATTCGCTCTGGGGCGTCCAGAAATGTTTTTGTTACATTGTAGTGTTCGGTGTCTTTGTAGTTGACTCGTTCGATTCCGGAATCGGAAAATTCATAGATCCAGGCATCAGGATAGCTCATGATAATCGGTGAGTGAGTCGCGATGATGAGCTGGCTGTCTTGCTGAAGGAGTGCGTGTAGGTGGATGAGGAACTCGAGTTGGCGTTGTGGTGAGAGCGCCGATTCAGGTTCGTCCAACATGTAGAACCCTTGGCTGAACCGATTGCTGATCAGTGACATGAATGCTTCGCCGTGAGATTGGTGGTGAAGCGACACGCCGCCATAGCTATCGATGATTTTGCGGGCCTGTGCAGGTTCGTCGTCGAGGCGATCGATTTCACTGGCTACATTGAAAAGACTCTCGGCTCGCAGAAACCAAGCGTCGGGGAGCAGGCTGTGGAATCGAACCAGCTTCAAGCATTTGTGAAGACTGTCCGAGTGGCTCTTGGTGGTCGCGAACTGCGTATTGCGACTACCGCCCTCTGGGTTTAGGCCCGCAGTCATCGCGATCGCCTCCAGCAGTGTCGACTTACCGGAGCCGTTTTCGCCGACGAAGAACGTGACCTTAGGGTGCAACTCGATCGCTTGGAAGGTCTTCAGCGAGGCAACGTTGAAGGCATAGTGAGTTGGATCGAAAATCCGACTGCGGTCCATCACAACCCGCTCAACGTAGGGGCCCGGAGTGATGCCCTTTCGAATTCTTCTCGTCAAAGTAGATTGCCTCTTCGATGAGGTTGCGTACAAGTTGTTTGTAATCAGATGCGAATTGTAACAGTCCTTCGCTGACGAATTCTCGTCTTTTGACGAGCATTCTGACTTCCGAAGGCTAGATGGGCTGCTACAATCGCTTGCGAGCACCGAATCGGTCGCTCGACTGATCATTGGCAAATTGGCATCATTTCTCCGGCGGAATTCGCTTTGACGCTCGACGCGGCGTTGGTTGTGGACAGCTTGAATGTGGACAGCGCTGAGCGTCAGTCCGTAAGCGTTAAGTTCGTGAGCGCCAAGTTCGTGGGTGGCATCGTTGTTCATGCTCGCAGTCGACGTTCCGCGGAGGAAAAGCTTTCAGAAAAACCAGTAAGGGTGCATTTCATGGCCGAGTCTCAAGCTGACAGCCAGTCGACCTCCTCGGGGGATCCTTCCGCCAACACGGCCCAAGGTTCCAAGGACGTTGAATCCACATCTACGGGCGGACAAGCCGCAACGGAGATGCGGCAGACGGCATTAACGGCGTGGCATGAGGAAGCTGGGGCACGGTTCGCCGAGTTTGCTGGTTACAAGATGCCGATTCAATATTCTACGATCGTCGCTGAGCATCAGGCGACTCGGACTGCTGCGGGGCTGTTCGACATTTCCCACATGGCTCGCCTTCGATTTGATGGCCCGCGAGCACATCAGCTTCTTGATCACTTGTTAACCCGCCGTGTCGCCGACATGACCGTTGGAACGGTGCGTTATAGCCTCATGTGCAATGAAGACGGCGGCATCCTCGACGACGTGCTTGTCTCCAACTTGGAGACTCCCAGCGGTCGGCAGTACTTCCTGCTGGTCGTTAACGCTTCTAATCGCGACAAGATCGTCAATTGGCTTGTCCCCCACTTGGCTGATTATCCGGATGTCGCCTGCAACGACGTCACCGACATGACTGCCATGATTGCGATTCAGGGGCCCAAGTCGCCAGAGATTGTTGATCGGCTGTTCGACCACAAGCCAAGTCGGCTGGGTTACTACAAAGCGATGGTGACCGATCAGATGAGCAAGCCCTGTGTCGTTAGCCGAACGGGTTACACGGGTGAAGACGGGTTTGAGTTGATTGTGCGCAGCGAGGACGCTCCGCGGGTCTGGGAGAATTTGATGCTGGCCGGACGCGAGCATGGAATCGCGCCAGTTGGGCTCGGCGCGCGAGACACACTTCGCCTCGAAGCAGGTATGCCGCTGTATGGTCATGAACTGAGTGAAGGCATTGACCCGATCAGTGCCGGCTTGCGTTTTGCCGTCAATCTCAAGGACCGCAGTTTCATTGGTAGCGAGACGCTGGCCCGCAAGAAACAAATCGCCGACGAACTGCCGCGACGAGTGGGGTTGCAGCTAGCTGGAAAGCGTGCTGCTCGGACCGATGCCAAGCTGATCGATCAGGACAATCGTCCGGTGGGCAGCGTGACCAGCGGAACCTACTCACCAACTCTTGGGCATCCGATTGCGATGGCCTACTTGCCGCCCAGCATGGCGGTGCCTGGGCAGTCACTGGATGTGGACGTCCGGGGAACGCGGATAGAAGCTACAATCGTTGACTTGCCCTTCTACAAACGTCCCTCGTAGTTAGACAATCGAACCCTTCGACTTTCAAATCACAGACGCGTGCTTTCGCAACCGCTGCTGGAATCAAAATTCAAAAGACCAAGCTTACAACTTACCACGGAGAACACCGGAATGAATCCTGAGCAACTGCGCTATAATGCTTCCCATGAGTGGGTGGGCTTGGTCGAAGAAGACGGCCAGCAACTGGCTGTGGTTGGTATTACTGACTTCGCGCTCGAGCAGCTCACCGATTTGGTGTACATGGCATTGCCCGACGTTGGTGCAACGGTGACTGCTGGCGAAGAATTCGGTGAAGTCGAATCGGTAAAGGCGGTTAGTCCTCTTTATAGCCCTGTCTCTGGCGAGGTCGTGGCGGTTCACTCAGAGCTAGTCGACGATCTTGAACAACTCGGCAAGGATCCTTTCGGCGACGGGTGGATTGTGAAGGTGAAGCTAGCTGATGGAGCATCGATCGATTCGCTGCTCGACCATTCAACTTACAAGAAGCAGTGCGCTGATTCCTGAGCGCGAACTGCCGGCTGAAGTCCGGGACGACTAAGCTGACAACTGGCCAAGCTGCTCGAAAGAGCAAGCTCAGCACAGAAAAATCGTGGCGAGCCATCATGGCTGGCCACAATGATCTCTAACAAACATTGATCTTTTACAAATTGATTGACCCTACCAAGCGTGCTCACCCGAGAGTGCGCGTGTCCATTCTGGGAGGAATACGTGGCCTATTTGTTTAATACGCCGGAAGACGTCGCAGCCATGTTGCGGACGATTGGCGCCAGCAGTGTCGATGAGCTTTTTGAGCAGATTCCACCCACCGCACGCTTCAAGGGTAAGCTGGATATTCCTCCAGCGATGAGCGAACTTGAGCTGACACAACGGATGAGCGAGTTGGCATCGCAAAACCTGTCAGCAGATTCAAGCGTTTGTTTCTTAGGCGGTGGGGCGTACGATCACTTTATCCCGGCGGTCGTAGATCACTTGGCCAGTCGAGGTGAATTTTACACTTCGTATACGCCGTACCAGCCTGAGGTCAGCCAAGGCAATTTGCAGGTAATGTTTGAGTACGAAACGCTCATCTGCCAATTGACGGGAATGGACGTCAGCAACGCGAGCCTTTACGACGGAGCCAGTGCGACCATCGAAGCAGTGCTGCTGGCAATGGCGTCCCGTCCGAAGGCGAAGAGGGTCGTTGTACCTACTTGCTTGCACCCTGAGTACCGTGAAGTCTTGCGGACTTATCTGCGATGGACGGACTTTGAATTGGTCGAAGTTGATTGCCCCGACGGGATTGTGCCTCAGTCTGAGTGGGAAGCGGCGATCAACGACGAAACGGGTTGCGTTGTGTTGAGCCAGCCGAATTACTTCGGATGCGTGCAGCCTCTCGCACCGCTTGCCGCCGCAGCGACAGCCGTTGGTGCGGTCGTCGTCGGTGTGGCTGATTTGATTTCACTTGGCTTGCTGGAGTCACCTGCTGCTTGGGGGGCCGATATTGTCGTCGGAGAAGGACAGCCGCTCGGAAATCCGCTCCAATACGGCGGTCCTTATCTCGGTGTTATGGCTTGCAAAGAAGCGTTCGTGCGACGGATGCCAGGTCGTATCGCCGGACAAACGGAGGATAAGAGCGGAACGCGCTGCTGGGTGCTCACGTTGCAGACTCGTGAGCAGCACATTCGACGCGACAAAGCGACCAGTAACATTTGCACCAACCAAGGGCTGTTTGCTCTTCGAGCAGCCATCTACTTGGCCTTGCAAGGGCCTCAGGGGCTGCGGGAAACCGCCCTGCACTGTGCTCACAAGGCGAACTATTTGAAAAGCGAATTGGCCAAGCTTGACCGATTTGAGATCGCATTCGAGTCCCCAACTTGGCGAGAGTTTGTTGTTCGAGACCGCGAGGGCGATGTGGATACCCTGCTCAAGGCGGCCCTCGAGCATCGCGTTCATGCGGGGCTCAAGCTCGGTGCGCATTACAATGATATGAATGACTGTTTGATGATCGCTGTGACTGAAAAACGAACTCGCCAGCAGCTCGACTCGCTCGTGCAGCTATTTAGTGAAATGCCTGCCGCAAAGGAGCCCGCTCATGCGTAACCAACAAGCGACTCAACTACTCTTCGAACTCGCGCGGCCTGGGCGTCGGGCCAACATGTTGCCGAAGCTGGATGTGCCTGAAAGCGACCTGGCGGAGTTTGGTTCTACAGCCTTGCGAAGTGATCCCCTGCCCTTGCCCGAGCTAAGCGAAGGAGATGTGGTACGGCACTTCACGAACCTGTCAACGCTAAACATGTCCGTCGATACTCACTTCTACCCGCTTGGGTCTTGTACAATGAAGTACAACCCGAAACGGAATGAGCGACTGGCTAGCATGCCTGGGATTGTTGATTGTCACCCGATGCAGTCTGATGATACGGTCCAGGGGCTGTTGCAATTGCTCTTTGAAGTCCAAGGCTTCTTTGCAGAAATTTCAGGGTTGCCAGCCGTTAGCCTTCAGCCCGCCGCTGGAGCTCATGGTGAATTGACAGCTCTCATGGCCGCCGCGGCGTACTTTGAAGATCGAGGTGAGCATGAGCGAAAGAACGTCTTGGTGCCGGACAGTGCCCACGGGACGAATCCGGCCAGCGCGAAGATGGTTGGGTTTAACACCATCACGATTCGCTCTCGTGAAGACGGCGGTGTCGACTTGGATGACTTGCGAAGCAAGATTGATGACAAGACGGCTGTATTCATGATCACGAATCCCAGCACACTGGGCTTGTTCGAAGCTGGCATCGAGGAGATTGCTACCGCTGTGCACGACGCTGGCGGCCTCATCTATCTGGACGGCGCAAACATGAACGCCATCCTCGGCAAGTCGCGTCCGGGCGATTTTGGTGCTGATATGATGCACTACAATCCGCACAAGACGTTCAGCGGACCTCACGGAGGTGGTGGGCCTGGTGCTGGCCCAATATGCGTCCAGAAATTCCTTGAGCCTTTCTTGCCCGTTCCACGCGTTGAAAAGATCGGTGGCGGATTTGTGCTCAATAGCGAACACCCGAAGTCCATTGGTCGCGTTCGTAGTTTCAATGGCAACATCGGCGTTCTCGTTCGCGCGTACTGTTATATCTTGGCCTATGGTGGCGAAGGTCTGCAGGAGGTAAGCGAGAATGCTGTCTTGAATGCGAACTATCTACTTGCCAAATTGCGCGACGTGATGGATGTGCCGCATGGCGATCGGTGCATGCACGAGTTCGTTGCTTCAGCCAGTGCGTTGAAGAAACGCAAGGGAGTTACCGCCATGGACCTGGCGAAACGTTTGCTAGATTATGGCTTCCACGCTCCGACGGTCTACTTCCCGCTAACCGTGCCTGAGGCTGTCATGATTGAGCCTACGGAAACGGAGAGCAAGGAGACGCTTGATGCATTCGTGGATGCAATACGCAGCATTGTCGATGAAAGCGAAGACGTTTTGCATCAGGCCCCTATGTCAACACATGTTAGCCGGCCCGACGAAGTGCGGGCGGCCAGAAAGCCTGTGATGCGATGGACGGTTTCGTCTTAAGCGACATCCCCAGAGGTGGCGCCCAGAATATGGCCCTTGATGGTGCCATGCTCGAATTGTCCGCACAGTTGCAACAGCCGATTGTGAGAGTCTACCAATGGTCTGAGCCTACGGTGTCGTTAGGCTACTTTCAGACGATTGCAGACTATCAAGAACATGCTTGTTCTGCTGCACCGGGGTTAGTCCGGCGAGCAACAGGTGGTGGAGCAATTGTGCATGACAACGATTGGACCTATTCCATCGCGGTGCCCGACGGTGTGCTTGCCGGTTGGATTGCGAGTTCTGCGAATGCTAGCTCGGAAAGTGCTGCGGTGGGGCCCAGCCAAGTCCTTTACACCGCGATGCACGACGCAGTTGTATCGTGGATGGGCAAACTCGGTGTCAGCGCCCTGAAGTTTGAGGCTAGACAGCCGGCCAAGCCGTCTCGCCTGGAACCGTTCTTGTGCTTCTTGAGACGGTCCGAGGGAGATGTGCTCGCTCGCGCAGCTTCAGAAGGCAGTGCAGTTGCCGCGAGCGCTTCGGCGAAGATCATGGGAAGTGCCCAGCGCCGCGGTCGGGGGGCACTGCTGCAGCATGGTAGTCTGCTATTGTCCAGCAGTCGTTTTGCCGCAGAGCTTCCTGGCGTGTTGGAACTGGCAGGGGTGAAGTTGGAGGATTCGCGGCGGACTGAATTTACAGAGCACTTGGTTGACTCGCTGTTGGCGGCCTTCTCTGCGAGATTCGCTCCAATCGAGCTGGATGACATTATCGCCTTGCCAGGAAAGAAGCCGCTGAGCTGGGATGCAGCGCTTCGGCTGCATGCGGACCAACGATTTGACGACCAACTTTGGACGAATAAACGCTAGTGGCCGCATTGTGGCGTGGAAAATGCCTACCAAAGGGTTTATGGGCGGTTTCTTGCACTTGCGGGCCTTTCTAGGGCGGTTTTTGTCAATTAGGCTCTTGCGTTACAACCCGTAAATCGTGAATAATTAGTGCAATTCGGAAATGTGATGCATTGACGACCGCAGTTAACGCAGACACACTGAAATGCGGCTCTCGCCCAGCCGATGACTCTTCTAGATGCGTTTGTCTTCCGACGTTCTGTCGCTCGATAGAAATGGGAGCACGCCAGGCCAGATTAAGGTGATCTATGCAAATGCAGCTCAAGGTCGTGACCGGCGGTCATACGGGAAAGTTAATCTCCGTAAACCACGACAAGTTTCTGATTGGCCGGAGCGATGAGTGCAATTTGCGTCCTAAGAGTGAATCGATCAGCCGCCGTCATTGTGCGATCGTTCGCAAGTCTGGCAAGATTCTCTTAGTTGACCTGAAGAGTCGCAATGGGACGATTGTCAACGACAAGAAACTCGACCCCAAGCGAGCCAAGATTCTCAAAGACGGCGATCATATCAAGGTTGGCAAGCTGGAGTTTATTGCCGTCATCGAAGCAGGCGTAGCAAACGTCAAGAAGCCTGAGGTGAAAGACGTTAAGGACGCAGCATCGCGGGCTGCTGACAGCGTTCATGACAGTAAGTTCGGTGAAGTCGATGTCAGTAGCTGGCTTGAGGAAGCAGATACATTCGATCGTCGTAATGATGATCCACCGACGCGTCAGTTTCAGTTAAGTGACGCGGCTCCTGCGGACAGCGATGAGTCGACCGTGATGGACATCAAGGCGGAAGACACAGATACGGCCGCTGACGATAAGCAAAAACGAACGAAGCAGAAGCCTGGCAAGCTTCCTCCAATTCCAAAGAAGCTTTCAACCGAAAACAGCAAAGATGCTGCCTCGGAAACGCTACGGAAGTTCTTCAGCGGTCGGTAGGCCCAGCGATTCAGGGATACCCTCCGACTCTCCCTTCACCGCGCGGCGTGTCATTTTGATTCACGCAACGTTGGCGGACAGCGAGCTGTACGGCCAACACTCTTGTCACGCAATTCGAGACTCGCGGCTGACGCCGGCATATTCGGACGCTTTCTGCTCTGAGCTGCAATTGTTTTCGGTTGCTTAGCCATCAGGCGTCTGTCTGGCATACGATTTGCATCCCATGACACCTTGTGGTCCTGTTTCGTTTCCGCTCGTCCAGCCGTTTTTGAGATCGCTCAACCGAGGCGGTGTTGCGGTAAACTAAACTAGAGCGGATCGAGCCCGGGGGGATCGTTTCTGCGCCCATTTGAGTTGGATATCGTTGAGGAATCATTGATGCGAATTGCGACACTTGCGTGTTTTCTCTCAGCCTTCGGCTCAGGTCTCAGCTACGGACAAGAAAAGTACACCGTTGTTCTCCGGAACGGGATGCGTTTGGGGCCGGGAATTGTCATTCCTCGAGATTCGATCACAACCTCCTCATTTCAACAGGGCGGCGGCGACGCGGTTGGCGAGAGCATTTTGGCCATTGATGATGGGCTACGCGTAACGTACGTCAATTCGAGCCCCAAGACGGTCGTTGGCATGCCAGCCTTCAACGGTTCGCCTCTGGAGGAGATAGAGTTTTTATCGGCTAGCAGTGTTGCCAAGGGGGGAACTGCACCATCGATCTTTGGCGTTCTACAGGTTTCTCAGTTCAACCGCTTTGGTCGCCGGCAATTTGCATTCGATACAGCCCGAGGCCGAGTGGATGTCCTCCAGGGCATTACTTTGTTGACTCCAGTGTATGCCAGTGTCGAAGTGCTTCGCGGTGACAATAAATTCATTTGGGATCAACGCATCAGTACGTCCAGCATTCCAGCGCCGAAGTTGCGCGAAATTCTGTTCCAGACGCTGGATGAAAATCGTTCCGGTGACTGGCTTCGCGCGGTCCGCTTCTATATTCAGATGGAACGATTCTCCGATGCTCGAGACGTCATCGAAGAGGCCGTCGAACGCTTTCCAGTCGAGATGCAGCAACAGAAGGGGCTGATCACTCAAATCAAGCAGCAGTATGCCCGTCAGAAATTCGACGAAATCAATTTGCGGCGTTCAGTAGGCCAGACAAAACTTGCTGCCTCACTACTTCAGCAGTTCCCGGTCGAAACCTTGCCCGCTGAAACGCAGTTGCAGTTGCGCTCTCAAGTGGAAAACCTCAAGCAAGAATTGTTGTTGCTGGCGGAGTTGTTGAAAGATCTTGATGCCTGTGTGGCAAGCCTGACACCAGAGCAACAGCAAGCAATCGAACCGGTGATTAGCGAGCTGAAAACAGAAGTTAATTTGACGACTGTGTCGCGGCTGAGTGATTTCAAGGTTTTGCGAGCCGATCCGTCGATTGCCAAAGAGAACCTAGTCGCCTACGCAGTGGGTGGTTGGCTGTTGGGCGGCGGTGCGGGCATTGACAACTTTGCCATTGCTCAGTCGTTGTTCCGGGTCCGCGAGCTCATTACCGATTACTTAAACGAATCCACTCCACAGCGGCGATCGGAAATCCTAAACACGTTGCGAGGTGAAGAAGGTGCTCAGCCGCAATACGTCGCAAAGCTGCTGGCCATTATGAAGCCCCCCATTGCAAGTGAACCGGTAGTGGACGGAGAAGCTGAAAGCCAGGCCTCCGGTTTGTATCGATTGTCGGTTCGCGACACGGCTGGCGAGGAAATGGGGTTCTTGGTTCAAACGCCACCTGAGTATGATCCCAACCAAAAGTACCCGTGTGTTTTGGCCCTGGGCGGCATTGGTGATTCTCCGCAACTAGAAATCGATTGGTGGTGTGGCCAGCAATTTGGTGGTAACCGCTATGGCCAAGCAACGCGCCGCGGCTACATCGTTGTCTCGCCAGATTGGCGACTTCCTCAGTCCTATGAATACGAGTACACCGAGGTGGAGCATGATCGAGTGCTGCGATGCTATCGTGAAGCACTGCGGAGGTTTTCCATCGATACCGCTCGAGTGTTCATCGCAGGTCACCATGATGGAGCGACCGCTGCGTGGGATATCGGAGTCTCTCATCCCAGTTTGTGGGCAGGTATCGTGGCCATCTCGCCCGGTGCTGACAAACACTTGGTGCATTACAGTGATAATATCGCGGCCCCTCGTGACGGCCAGCCACCGCTTGGCGTCTATATTGTCTATGGAGAATATGACGGAAAGCGATTTAGCAACCAGCTTGGGAGTGTGGGGACAGAGTACCTCAAGAATCCCAAGTACGAAGCGATGGTCGTAGAATATCGCGGCAACGGTAGTCTGCGTTTCTCTGCCGAATTGCCACGGATTTTTGAGTGGTTAGAAATTGCTGGTCAGCGTCGATTGCAGGATCCCGAAGCGCGTTTCCCAAGGCAAATCCGTGCCAGAACCATGCGTTCGAGCGATCGGTTCTTCTACTGGCTCGAAGCCCCACAATTGCTTTCGACGACCTATAGCAACCCATTGAATTTCGATTTCAAGAAGTCCGGGCTGTTTGAAGCGAAAATCTTGGAGGGGGCGGATAATACGATCATGGTGACGAAGATTCCCTCCGAGCCACGAAATTCTGCCTTGATTTGGTTGCATCCAAGCATGGTGGATTTTGATAAACCATTGAATATACGCGTTGCTGGTCGAAACAATCGCGTGCTTCCCGAAGAAATGCGACCCGATATTGCCATCATGCTGGAAGACGCTCGTACGCGTGGCGAAAGGCAGTACGTTTACTGGCAGAGAGCAGCAATTCGCTGAGCATTGGATGGCTGAGCATTGAATGGCTGACGGGGGCCGACTTGCGGTCACGTCCAGGGTGGCTTTCTCGCTGACCTTCGCCCGATCTCCCAAGACGGGACGACATTTCTTGAGACGGCTCTGCGAGCCGGCAAAGAGCGTGGGCAAAGCGACTCGACAAGCAACATTCTTCTTGCACCTTCTGCTCAAATCTGCCCAGTTTCCGCGCTGAGAGCCAAGGCAAGCTGATTCCGTCTACTGGTCAGCCGGTTGGATACCCTCTAAAGTTCCAAAGAGCGTTTCTTGCGTTTCAGAACGTGAGGTTGGTGGCAGTCGTGGTACAGGCAGGCAGTTTGGCGGATGGATTTCAACAAGCAACAAATCGCTGCTATTGAGAGCAACGCACGGAATCTGCTGGTGCTCGCTGGAGCGGGGACTGGCAAGACGAGGACGGTTATTGGACGCGCCGCCAAGTTGGTGGCCGACGGTGTTGATCCACGCAGAATTGCCATCCTCACATTCACTCGGCGAGCAGCGGCGGAAATTAAGCATCGCCTGCAAAACGCGGCGGGCGAAAAGGCACAGAGTGTCTTTGCGGGTACATTCCACCGATTCTGCTTGCGGCACATGAGCAGGCACCGGGAGTGGTTTGGGTTCACGGACCTAACCGTCATGGACCGTGATGACCAAGTACAATTGATGAAGTTGGTCCGCGCAGAAGTCGTTGGCAAGCAAAGCAAAGCGCCGCAAGCAGCGCAGTTGATCAATTACTATTCCTACGCAAGAAATACCAACCAAGCCCCGGCGGCCTACTTGCGCAAGTTCGCCGAAATGGGTGATTCTGAGATAGAAGTTGTTGTCAAGATTTTCGAGGGCTACAAACAACGCAAGCAAAGCAACTCGTACTTCGATTATGACGACATATTGCATCGGTTTGCCGGTGTGTTGAGTCACGATAAAGTCGTGGCCGATAGAATTGCGTCGCGATTCGAACACGTTCTTGTGGATGAGATGCAGGATACCAATCCGCTTCAGTGGTTGATCTTGGAGGCTCTCGCGAAGCACGCAAATTTATTTTGCGTTGGCGATGATGCGCAGAGTATTTATGCCTTTCGAGGAGCCGATTTTCAAAACGTGCACTCCTTCGACAAGCGGCTTGATGAGGCAACAACGTTAAAGTTGGAAGATAATTATCGGTCCACCAAGCCAATATTGGATCTAGCCAACTGGCTTTTGGGCGAGTCAAAACTGAAGTACAACAAGCGTCTGCGCTCTATTCGCGGCGATGGGGCGATACCGAAACTGATTGAATTCAACGACGAATACGAGGAAGCAGAATGGGTTGCGCAGTCGTTGTTGGAGCGAAACCGCGAAGGCCACGAGTGGGTAACGAACATGGTGTTGTGCCGAACCGCCTACTCTTCGCGAGCCGTCGAGGCGCAGATGATCGAGGAGAAAATTCCCTATCGGTTTGTCGGCGGAGTTGGCTTGCTGCAAATGGCCCACGTTCGTGATCTGCTTGCCCCGCTCCGCTTGGTCATCAATCATCGTGACGAATTGGCATGGATGCGATTCCTGACCATGTGGCCTCGGATCGGTGAGGTGACGGCAAGTCGAATGCTGGCCAAGACGGTAGCGGCTGCGACACCGGAGGAAGCTATCGAAGTTCTCGATGGGTTGTTGGCCAACCGTCCCGAGATTCAGAAGGTGCTGCCCTCGATTGCCCAGGCCACTGGCAAACCTGCCAAGGCGATCGAACTGGCGACCGAGCACTTGGAGCCAGTTCTATCGGGCAAATACGATGACTGGGAGCGGCGTCGCAAAGACTACACGCTACTAGCCGAGTTGGCGGGCAAGCACCGTTCGCTTTCTGCTTTTGTCGAAACGTACACCTTGGATCCCGTCTCGGCGTCCGAGGCACAGCAAGATGATTCCGACATTGTGACTCTGATCACGGTCCACAGTGCAAAGGGCACCGAAGCTGAAGCTTGTTATGTAATTGGAGCGCAGCAGGGGAACTATCCGCACTCGCGAAGTCAAGGGGATCCGGCCGCAGAGGAGGAAGAGCGTCGCGTCTTGTACGTCGCACTTACCCGCGCCAAAGACGAATTGTTTATTACTCGAACGCTTGGACGTGGCTATTCATCGTACCGAAGTTTTGCTAGTCCCGGCAATTACTTCCTCGAGAGCATCCCGATGCAGCTTGTCGCCACTCAGCCCGTTACGCCATCGTTCCGGCACTTTTCGTTCGGCGATGATGTCATTTGAAAACGACCCGTTGCTGTCTTGTCTCCGGCTAGAAGCAGCTCTGTTGCTGCGCATGTTTGTGCAGTTTTGATTCTAGTTCGTCTCGGTCGAAGGGTTTGCACAGATAGTCGGTAACGCCAGCCTCCAAAGCTTTGATGATATCACTGCGCGTGTCGACCACACTAACCATCAAGACCGGGACCTCGGAGCATTTTCGGCGTATGAGTTTGACTAGATCGATCCCGTTGATACGCGGCATGTGCCAATCAACGATAACGAGATCAAACTTCTCTGCTTGAAAACACTGCCATGCTGCAGCGCCATCCTCAGCCACAACAGGCTTGGAATCGCAGGCATTGGCAAGCGCTCGCGCAATGATGGTGCGCATCACGCCAGAATCTTCAGCAATCAACACTCGCATTGTGGGGCAAATCCAGGGCGAATAGCGTTGGCAACGGACGTACGACAAGCGGGCAGGCTGGTCGTACGGGGAGAATTCGACCATGCGTTCGGTGGGCGTGATCGGAACGCGTGGCACCCAAACATAGGTTTCAAAAGGTCAGTAGCAATGCTCAAAGTGAAGCGCTCTGCCAAGCGTCGCTCGTAGCAGAGTATTCGGTCCGTTTGTAGGGACTGGCCCAGTTGTACAGCAAGGCAATGGAACGGAAACGTTGGCGTTCCGATTGCGGCCCTATCCGAAAGAGAATGGATCGTCGTCGCTCGATAGGACGTCCGAAAATCCACAGACTGAAGAGTTGATGGTTGGTGGAACAATTTGCAGTACCGGACTTTTGTGTCTGCCCAGCGCGTTGGCATCCAGGTAGTTTTGATAGCCTTCGTCAGCAAGCAACTGAATGCACTCCATCCATCGCGCTGGACAGGCCATTTGCCGCGACAGGGTGGCTCGAATCTCGACTGCTGATCGTTCGATCCTAGCCGTAGGACTCATGAGAACATCACAAATTGGGTCAACCATAGCCACACGCTCGACGATTCGGCTAAATTGCTGGGCTGCAGCCCCGGCCAAGGGGCTGTACCAAGGGCCACTTTGCGCTATCTGCGACACAGACGTGTGTTGTGAAATGGCCGCAAGGACACTCTCGGCGCCGTGTTGATCGGCGGCTACAACTGCCCTGTGTTGCGTAATTCCGATTGCTTTTGAGGTATGCCCAGACGTGATTGACCCGAGCAGTTCGTCCAGCATCAATGAATTTCCGCCTTGAACGACAAGCAGGCTTCCATCGGAAACCTCGGAAAGCAACTGGCCTCGCAGCGAAGCGAGTTGCATCGTCGCCTCTGCTGACAAAACTCGAGCAGCGTACAAGGCCACCAACTCTCCAAAGCCATGGCCCAGGACAACGTCTGGCATTTGCCCCCGCGCGTGCATCAAGTCGCAACGTTCGCAGAGCGCGGCGGTCCAAATGGGATGGGAGACTTCTGGACCGAGTTCGTCAATTCGGCCGCGCCCGCCGGAGCATGCCGTAGCTAGGTCGTCGCCAGCGAAGCGTTGCGCCAGTTCAATCAGTTCATCAAAACGTGCTGAACGCCTGACTTTGCTGGTTGGCGGGATGGATAGACTGCCTTCGCCAGGAAACAGCCAGGCAATCCGGAAGTCTGTGATGAGCATTAACGACGTCTCCTGTTCGGCGCGAAATATCCGACAAGAGCTGGACGCCCAGATGCCTCGCCAAGGGGACATGAACTGGCGCAGGAGAATGCGAGTAGCCCAATTTGCATAAGGCGATTCCGCGATTTGGGGGTGCAGGCATGCGCAATCGGCACAATCGTCAAATTGGGGCAACGCGGAGTTTGAACGCGCCGGCATCGGCAGCGAAATGAGCTGACTTCTAACCTAGCCTTTAGGCAGCAGCCTCATCTGGAGTCAGTGCCCCGTCACAGTTGAGGAGAAGTAGTCGAACATTTCGGCAAGCTTGTCAGTTTTTGAACGCAGACACAATGAATAACTTTTCAGATGAAGATCAGGCGGCGATTGCGGGGCTTACTGCTGGTGGAAGCCAGGCACGGGGCGAGTTTTTTGACAACCAGCGCGCAGAACTCAAGTTGCTAGCGCGTTTTCGAATCAACCGATTGCTCGCCCGGCGCGTTGATGAATCCGACATATTGCAAGAGGCATTTCTCGAGTACTGCGATCGCCTACCGCGCTATTTGGAAGAGCCGCAGCTCCCGCCCACGGTCTGGCTCCGGCGATTGGTACGTCAAGTGATCTCGCGTCAAAACCGCGTTCACGTTGAAGCAAAATGTCGCGACGTGCGACGAGAGAACTACGTGGTTTCAAGCTGCTGTGTCAATCTTGACCATCTTTCCGCTTCACTGACCTCCATGGGCACGCGAATGGTCAACCAGGAAGCCAACGCTGCTTTGGTTGCCGCTGTCGAATCGATGACTCCCATCGAGCGAGAGATTTTGACGCTGGTTCACTTTGAGAACAAAACGGTGCGGGAAGCCGCGCTTGAGATCGGAATCAACGTTGAGGCTGCAAAGAAAAGGCACCGGCGGGCATTAAAACGCCTGAAAACACTGCATGAGCAAAAAGTTGAACACAGTGCTGTTTGATGCATGCTGTTGACCCAAATTGCCCACGGAATACTCACTTAGCCTAGTCGGCCCATCACACTTTCAAAACCACCGCGGCGCTTGATATGCCATCAACAGTAGAACCAACTTTCCATTCGCTCGCCGAAGAATTCTTGCGCCAGCATCGGGCGGGGCAAAACCCACGCGTTGAAGACTTCGTTGTCGATTTTCCGCACCTAGAGGATGAAATCCGGGCTGAGTTCCCTGCTCTGTTGCTGGCTGAGCAACTGAAGGAGGCTGTGAGTGCTCCGGCCGTGCAATCGATCAAAATTCCCGATCAAGTCTCCAAGTACAGGGTCGGTAAAGAGCTTGGAAAAGGCGGCATGGGGTTCGTCTATGCCGCGACCCACTCGGATTTGGGCAGCAGGGTTGCTTTGAAGGTGTTGCCGTTTAGCAATCTGAAGTCAGAATCCGCATTGAAGCGATTTAACATCGAAGCGCGATCATGCGCGAAGATGGATCATCCTAACATCGTTCCCGTCTTCGACCATGGTATCGAATCGGATTTTGCCTATTTAGCAATGCGACGCATCGAAGGCGTCAGTCTGGACAAGCTAGTTGTCGGTCTAAGCCAGGATGAAACGGAAGGGGCCGTCAAACTGGATTGGACCTTCATTAGCCAAATTGGCGGCTCGGTTGCAAACGCGCTCCACTATGCTCATGAGCAAGGTATTGTTCACCGTGATATTAAACCCGCTAATTTAATCCTGGATAAGAATAGCAAGGTTTGGGTCACTGATTTTGGGCTCGCCAAATTGCTCCAGAGCAATTTACAGATTAGTGCAACGGGTGATATTGTGGGCACACCACGTTACATGGCACCCGAACAACTCCGCGGGGCATGTGACGAACGCAGCGACATCTACTCTCTTGGCCTAACGCTCTATGAGCTTGCAAGCGGGCGTCCTGTTTGGGAGACGCTCAGCGGAAGAAAGCTACTCGCTCGACGGCAGTGTTTGGAATTGCCTGACATCAGAGAAGTCAACGCTGCTGTACCAGAGGGGCTTGCTGCGATCATCATGAACGCCTGTGCCTTGCAGCCTGACGATCGTTATCAGTCAGCACAGGAGATGTGCTATCAACTGAATCAATTTGCGCACGGCAGTCCCGTTGTTGATCGCCGCAAGGAACGCCAAGCCAAGGCTCAGTGGCAGCGGCGACGATCACAAATTGGCTTCGTGCTCAGTGTTATCACATTGGCGGCAGCCAGTGCGGTTGGCGTTGGCTACTACGACCGTCCGGCCAGTCCGTATCGAGACAGCAAATCCGCGCTGGCGATTCTACAAGACGATCAGGTGCGAGACGAGTTCGTCAAAGCCCTTCCAGATTTGCTCAACGACATCGTTCAAGATTCGGATCCTGAGGTTCGCACAATGGTTGGCGACATCGCCGAGGATGTTGTCGATGGAACCTTGGAATTCGAAAACCCAGACGACCAGAAGGCCATTCGCGATCGTGTGCAGCAGGTGATGCAGCCTTACACGAATGGTGAAATCGGCGGCGAAGCGTTGCTCCAGGGCGTTGCTCGTCTGGTCGATGAGTCCGAGGGGTTGGCGATGCGTTTACAAGAGGTGGTGCAGTTTGTTGTTGCGTCTGATGCGTCGAAGCAAGACAAAGTGCAAATGTTGACGATTGTTCGTGATGCTCTGCGAAATCTGTTCCTTGGCGCCTATGAGGATGATGCGCGTGCGAAAGTTCGCTACCAGCTTGACCTGATCGATGCAACTCAGTTGGATTTAAACGGCGGGAAGCTGCCAGGTCGCGTACTCGTGCGATTGCTTGAGCCCATTGATGCATTGAACGAAGCAGTGCGACTTGCAAACGCAGAGTCTATGCCAGCGTTGCCGAAGGCCGATGGCACGATCACCAGCAGCCAACCTGCCACTCGTTCTCGTTCCGTGTCCGTGCCACATTCATTCGGAAAAGACGACGCCAAGCGAATGCTCAATTCACTTTCCGACCAGCAACGCAGCCAAGCGCAACGCGCCTTGGAGGCATTTCGAGGGAAGTAGCTTCTTCGCTCGTCAGCTCATCGAAACGAAGCGTAGTTGGAGTCCCGGAGCAGGCA
>CAYPLE010000013.1:67911-83529 GCA_964411445.1 uncultured Pirellulaceae bacterium | reverse complement strand
CATGCTGTTTTCCTCCATGATTTCGGTTGATCCAATGGGACTAGCTTGTCTGAACTTGGAGCTGCTGCAACCAACGAACGGGAAGGGGAGGATCTGTTGGGGGCATGCGTGTGGAATGCGTATGCGGTATTATCGGGCTCTCCACCAATCGCACTCTCGCTACCTGTCATCGTATTCAACGTTTGCACATGTCGGACGAATCCCCAATCACCATCGGCGACTTTAAGGTCATACGTCAAATTGGCGCTGGCGGAATGGGCATCGTGTACCTCGCCAAGCAGCAGTCGCTCAATCGCATCGTTGCGTTAAAGGTGTTGGGCCAAGCCCTCAACCAGCACAACGCGATATCACGGTTTCGACGCGAGTCCCAAGCTGTTGCCAGGCTCAGTCATCCTGGTATCGCGTCTGTACACTACCTCGGGCAGGATAACGGCATATGTTACATGGCCATGGAGTACATCGAGGGCCTCTCCTTGCGGGAGGTGATCCAACGGTTGACGTACAGCGAACAGCCGGATAGCAGCCTCGATAATGTGCTTTTGGCTCACGCCGCCATTGAGCAACACGCGTCATTTAGGTTCGACGAGCCGACTCAGGACAACACCGCAGACTTCAAGTCACCAGAAAAGATAAACCCCTACATGTCGCCTCAGGCCAAGGAGTGCATGCTTTCAAACAGTCATATACGTCGGTGTTGTGAGATTATCCGCGATGCTGCCGAGGCACTGCATTACGCCCATGAACACGGTGTCATCCACCGCGATATAAAGCCAGAAAACATCATGCTCGGCAGTGATGGCACTACACGCATTATCGACTTCGGGCTCGCACGTTTCATGGAGGACGACACACTGACACACACGGGCCAGTTGGTTGGCACACCTCTGTATATGTCGCCTGAGCAGGTCACTGCGCGCGTGCGATAGCCCACCGCTGGCGGACACGGAGAGGGTGTAATTTAGATGGCTAAAGTTTGTTAAGGGGGGTTTTCAGCGGCAGGGTGAACAAGAACGCTGAGCTGCGGCTGGGATTGGCTGTTTTGAAGTAGAGCAGCGAGCTGAAATGGCTGCTTGTTGGCTTGAAAAGTGACGGTTTTCTGAGCTGGTGGCACGAAGGGAGCGAGTACGGCTGGAATCAGTCGTTGCACACTGCGGTGCGATGGAGTTGATTTTGGGCGGCGAGCTACCATGGATTGAAGGCAGTTTCGTTAGACCTGCGGCTCTCGTTCCCAGGCTCTGCCTGGGAGCAACTGTCTTGGAGGCTCCGCCTCCGCAGGTGCGGCGTTGAGTCCTGTCGTACCTTCGGCACTCGGGCAAATCCAATGCGCCAAACACGGACTGACGTCCGTGGCTAGAACATGTTATGCCTACGGCACTAAACACTTGGCAAGAATCGACACGCACTTGCAACGAACTCCGGCAGCTTGACCAGTTTCTCGCGACGAGAGCCACGAAAGTACAGGAGCTACACTCATCACGAGCTGTTGCCCGAGGGGATTCTACGCAGGTCCAATCAAAGTTTGGCGCTGGGGTACTAGGCGGCACTAGGCCTAGAGGAGAGGATGGATTCTGGGAGACGAGGGCTTCTAGGGGAACAGAACGGGAGTACAATTCGGGACACCTCAACCAACGAGATTGCGCGGAACCGATTTAGTATCGCGTGAAATCTACTTCGGCCCTTCCGCGCATTTCCCGCTCGTGAATCAACGCACCGCGAATATTCTATTGTTGATGGCTGGTGCGATCTGGGGACTTGGCTTCATCGCTCAACGGACTGCGATGGAAAAGGTCGACCCGATGATGTTCATCGGCAGTCGATTTCTACTGGCAGGCCTAGCGGTTTTGCCACTGGCCATCCGCGAAGCGACCAAGGCACAACCGCTCAAGCGATCTCAAGTTCGGAAAATTGTCATCTTGGGAAGCGTTTTCTTTGTTGGCATGCTTCTTCAGCAGATTGGCTTGGTCTCTAGCCGAGTGACCAATGCCGGATTTCTAACTGCACTGTACGTTGTGATGGTGCCGGTGATTTCTTGGGCAGTGCTGAGACAGACGCAGCCGGGCATCGTTTGGATTTGCGCTACGGCATGTGTCTTCGGGACATACCTTCTCAGCTTTCACGACACGACGGACTTTACTGTCGGGGACCTCTGGATCATCGCTGGATCCGTCGTGTGGGCAATTCACGTTATCCTGCTCGGCATCTACACGCGTGATCTGAGCCGTCCGTGCACAATCGCTTGTGGGCAGTTTTTCGTCGTAGGGACCCTAGGCATGATTGGCTTGGCTGCGTTTTGGTTGGTCGCCCCCGCGTCAATTCGCTCAGCCTTTGTTGCTCCGACGTTGGCTGGCTTTACCCAAGCACTCCCGGAGATCATTTACGCAGGAGTGGTTTCTGGGGGAGTTGCATTTACGCTACAAGCGATCGCCCAACAGCACACTTCGGCGGCAATTGCGGCTATCCTAATGAGTTCCGAGAGTCTGTTTGCAGCCGTCCTGGGAGCCATCTACCTTGAAGAACGTCTGCAAATAATCGGCTATGTCGGATGCTGCATTATCCTGCTCGCCATCGTGGCTGTTCAGATTGCCAGCGAGTCGCAGGGGCGTAGCATCGATCCAGCTCAGAATTGAACGACCCCGGAAATCAAACTCCCACCGAACACTTCTCTCATCTCCCGCCGAGGAACCGACGATCATGAATGCCAGCAAGCTCATCAAGACAACTCTTCTAGGCGCAGTGTCCACGCTCTGGCTGGCCTCTTCAAGTCCGGCGATCGAGTTTGAGAAAGTGCAATTGAGCGACCAGTTCTACAGCGAGGGCGGAACCTATGGTGACTACAACGCTGACGGAAATGGCGACGTGGTGGTAGGTCCATGGATTTACTACGGTCCAGATTTTGAATCCAAGCACCGCTTCTACGAAGGAGAGGCGATCGACCCGGCGGGTTACTCGAAGAACTTCCTCATGTTCACTGACGATGTCAACTCGGACGATCGGCCCGACATCTTGGTGATCGGCTTCCCCGGTGCAGAGAGCTGGTGGTACGAAAACCCTGGCAAGGACGCCGATTCACTTTGGAAGCAGCACGTTATTCTCGACAGTGTGGACAACGAATCACCAATCATTGCCGATATTGACGGCGATGGTGTGAAGGACTTGGTTTGTTGCAACGGCGGACATTACATTTACGCTTCGCACGCTGGCAGGGACGCGACGCAACCGTGGGCGGTCACAAAGATCTCAACCAATAATGGCTATCAGCGTTTTACTCACGGACTTGGCGTCGGTGACGTAAACAATGACGGCCGACAGGACCTGCTCGGCAACGAAGGTTGGTGGGAAAACCCAGGTAAGAAGCTCTCAGCCGGGGAAACTTGGGCATTCCACCCAGTTGCATTCTCCAACGCCGCAGCTCAGATGTATGCCGTCGACTTTGATGGCGATGGCAAAAACGAAGTCCTGACGAGTGTCCACGCACATGGTTTTGGACTGGTTTACTTCAAAGCCACCAATGAGGATGCAACCGAATTTGAACGCGTCGAGATCATGGGTGAGGCCGAGCAAGACAGTGCACTTGGAATTGCGATTAGCCAATTGCATGGAGTTGACGTGGCGGATGTGAATCGCGATGGTATCACCGACATCGTAACGGGCAAGCGTTGGTGGGCGCACAAGAACAAGGACCCTGGCAATGACTTGCCAGCAACGCTTGTTTGGTTTGAGACGCGGCGGATGGGCGGTCGAGTCGCTTTTGTGCCTCACATTGTCGATGTGGGAAGTGGTGTTGGCACACAGGTCACCGCCGGAGACGTCAATGGAGATGGCTTGATTGATATCGTTTGCGGTATCAAACGCGGCGCATACCTGTTTTTGCAAAAACCACCTGCTCAAGCGGGGCCGATGGTACCCGGGTTGGCAACCAAAGACCCGTTTGGCCAACGAGTGGCTTACCAAGCAGTAAGCAACGAAGATCGTCTGATGCCTGCTATCGACGGCCGCTTGCTCGACTTTGGATTTGAACACCTAGCTGAGCATAAAGACTGGGAAGTACGCGGGCCAATCGCGGTTGCAAGCTTCCATCAAGACGGCGAAAACACCTACTTCGCCACGCATCCTGCTCAGCCAAAGGCCGTTGGCGAGGCGATAAGTCGACCGTTCTTAATCCCCTCGGCGACACTTATTTTCGTCGGAGGTGGCAATCCAGATGCAGTTGCTCGTGTGGAAGTCGTTCTTACTGAATCCGGTAAGGTTGCAGCCAGTTGGCCAAGTGAGCAGAACGCGAAGACCTCAGGAACGATCGAGTTGGACCTAGGTGCCTTTGTGGGCCGTCCAGCTCGAATCCGAATTATCGATCATAGCGAGAAGGGCTTCGTCCGAGTCGACGACTTTCACTTCAAGCAATAACGTTCAAAATACTTCATTCGTTCGATCAAGCGACTGCGAGAGTAATCATGGATAAACAATTTAGTATCGTGCCAACCAATGAAGAACTGGCCGCGTTGGGGCGAGACCTGCGTTTTCACGAAGTCCATAATGCAGATCCAGAAACACTCTCCGCGGAACAGATTAGCGGCTACAATACTGGCGGCTACGTCGCGCCGCTGGACGTTTACTCGCAAGCTGAGATTGCCTCGATTCGTGAGTACTTCGATGATTTGCTTGCTCGTGTGACAGCCGAAGGCGGCGACAGCTACTCGATCAGTTCGGCGCACCTAAAATACGGTCCGGTCTACGATATTTTGACCAACGATCGGATTGTCAGCTACGTATCCGATCTGTTAGGCGAAAACGTTGTCGCCTGGGGATCGCACTTCTTCTGCAAAATGCCCGGCGACGGAAAAGCAGTCGCGTGGCACCAAGACGCAAGTTATTGGCCATTGTCGCCATCCAAGGCGCTGACGGTTTGGTTGGCCATTGATGATGCAGATGAAGAAAACGCGTGCATGAAGTTTGTCGCCGGGTCGCATCACCACGGACATATGACGTATCGCCCGAGCAGTCCTGATGAGCACAATGTGTTGAATCAGACGATCGAAAATCCTGAGCAGTTTGGCAACATCGTTCTGGATGAGTTGAAGGCTGGGCAGATGTCGATTCACAGCGACTTGCTACTTCACGGCTCGGAGGCCAACGACTCCAATCGGCGCCGATGTGGACTCACTCTGCGGTATGCGAGCGCCGAGGTGCGGGCTGAGCTGGGGTGGAACGAAAAGGGCGTGCAGGTCCGTGGCACAGATTCGTCGGGCCACTGGAGCAACAATCCTCGCCCGACTGCCGAATAGATCCTGGTGCCTGGTTATCCTCCACTTGCCCCAATCCCACCGACGGAAGGCCATCACCATGCTTGGCTCACTTGGTTCGATCGTGCGATCGATTCTGGCGTTTGCATTGCTGGCTACACTCAGCGGCTTTTCCGCTGTAGTCGCTCAGTCGCAACCGCTCAACCTGCTTATTATTCAGACCGACGAGCATAATTTTCGGACGCTCGGTTGTTATCGAGACCTGCTGCCCGAAGATCAAGCCATGGTGTGGGGCGCCAAGGCCAAGGTGGAGACACCGCACATCGACTCCATCGCGCGACGTGGTGCGATTTGCACCAGTTTTTACGCAACCAGTCCAGTGTGCACGCCTAGTCGAGCGGCTTTGTTAACCGGTCTCTATCCGCAGAACACCGGTGCACACACAAACAATCAGCCGCTTCACGATTCGGTCGAAACGATTGCAAGTCGTTTGAAGAAGGTTGGATACCGCACGGGATACAGCGGCAAATGGCATTTGGACGGTCCAGCCAAGCCAGGCTGGGATCCGAAGCGGAATTTTGGCTTCGATGACAACCGGTACATGTTCAATCGCGGACATTGGAAGCAGCTTGAAGTCACCACATCAGGGGCACGGGTAAAAGCCCAAGATGCAAAGGGGCGGCCAAGCTATAGCGTCAACGGCGCCGACGAACGTTCATTTGCGACTGACTGGCTAACCGACCGAACGATTGAATTCATCGAATCCGATCTAGAAAATCCCTTTTGCTATGTGGTGAACATTCCTGATCCCCATGGCCCTAATACGGTTCGCGCGCCTTATGACAGCATGTTTGATCCGGCGGATTTTTCACGCCCTCGAACCTTTGACCAAACAAAGGAGCAAACGCCTCTTTACCTTGGACCACTTGCTCGCCAGTTTAGCCCGGCTGGCATGGCGAAGTATTTCGGAATGGTGAAATGCATCGACGACAACGTCGGTAGGATTCTCGACAGCCTTCGCGAAAACGGCCTCCTTGAGCGGACGGTTGTTATCATGACAAGTGACCATGGCGATTTGTGCGGTGAACACCATTTGGACAACAAGGGAAATCCGTACGAAGCATCGGCTCGCGTCCCCTTCGTCATTGCAGCACCGGGCGTCCTGAAGCCAAACATGGTTTTGCACCAGGCAATGGGTAGTGTCGATTTCGTCCCAACGATCCTCCCGCTGTTAGGCTTGGGCGATCAAGTCAGTGAGTCTGCCTTCGAGGGACGCAATCTGAGCCAAGCGTTCTTGCAGGGCGAGTCTGAAGCGTCACGCGAAAATATTATCTTCCTTCGCAAGGCAGGCAACGAACCCGGCTGGGTCGCGGCTGTTACCGACCGCTATAAACTTGTTCTTTCTGCGAATGATCAACCTTGGTTGTTCGACTTGCAGCTCGACCCCGACGAGCTAACAAATTACTACTCTGAAGCCTCGCACACTGAAACCCGTCGTCGCCTTGCGCGGGCACTCCAGGAATACGGCCCCAAGTTCTCCGACCCACATCTTAGGAATCCTAAACTCCGCAATGACTGCCGCTCGGCCGCGGAATAGATTTGTATCAGTCTGCCCAACAGTAGTATCTAAACAATGAGACGGTCACAATGATGTACGAATCGCGATATCATGTCGATGCGTCTGTGTTTTATGCATTGTTGCGATTCGAAGAAGCTGCCGAGGCTCTCAGAGCGACGTTGCAATTGCACATCGTTGACACTCTAGCGGACCGGGTTTTGACCGAAGAGGAATTCAGTCAGGAATTCGGTTTTCAGCCGTTGGGGACTCGAACCTTCGGCGCCTTGTTGAAAGTGATGCAAGTGCTCGAGCCTGGCGATGGTTATGCTGCCACCGCTACTGCTCGTCGTTTCTTAGCGTCTAGTGCGGAGCAAACGCGTTCCCCGTATTTGTCGATGGGCGCCAACGCAGATTCATTAATCGCCATCCTGCGAGGGCAAATCACGGAAGCTCCGTTGTATGCCGCCCAGGACGAAGCTTCGTTGATGGAGGATGCGGCAACCACAGAGGTTGCCGAACAGGTCGCCTACGGACTAGCCTCGCGAGCTCGAGCGTTTGCCGATCCGCTGGCTGACGCCATCCACGCCGGCATTGCTGCCGCTGAGGATGTGCAATTCCCAAAGGTAGTCGCCGATCTCGGAGCGGGATCCCCCTATGTAGCTATGGCTCTTGCGCGACGCTTTCAAAATGCAGAATTGTTTCAATTGGTTGACCGAAAGCAGGGCCTCATGTTTGCGGCTCGGATGCTTGACGAAGCCCAAGGAAGCCGTGCCAATGGCGACCAGCGGCTGAGCCTAGTCGAAGGCAATATCTTCAACGACGTTCCGGCTGCCGAACTATACTGCTTGAGCAATACAGCACATGACTGGCTACCGGCACAGTACTTGGAAATCCTGAACTGCATTCGCCCTCGAATTGCAGATGGCGGTTGTCTAGTGATTCACGAGCCCCTGCTCGAGACATCCTGGCAAACAACAGAACAGTGGCATCGAGCACTTTGGATGGCGTGCTACGCGCTTACGCTATTCAAACTCACCGGCGGCCAAGGAACCTGCTATTCCTTAAGTGAACATGATCAAATCACCGCGGAAGCTGGTTTCATGCGTTTTGCTGAGCCTGCCCCTACGGTTGATGGATGCACAGCGTTGCTCTATCGTCCAACTTGACTTCTGCCTGATTGTTGCCCCGAGACGATGGGGCTAAGCACAACAGGCCTAAGAATATCAGGCCCGCGAACAATAGGCCCGAGAACCGCAAGCCCGAGAGTTATGAAGAAAACAGTTCTTGTCACCGGTGGCCTAGGCTACATTGGTCGCGTTCTTGCAAGGCGGCTCTTTGCCAGCGGGTATGCCGTCATCATTGTTGACAGCGATCTGTTTCACGACGCAGATCACAGCCTGGAATCGATCACGGCCGAAGTACGTCGCATGGATATCCGCGACTTGAAAGCGTCCGATTTCGAGTCGGTTGACGCAGTGTGCCATTTGGCCGCTTTATCCAATGATCCGCTCGGCAATTTGAACGAAGATCTGACTCTGGAAATCAATCACCTGGCCGCTGTACAGTGTGCACGGTTGGCTCGCGAGGCAGGTGTCGGGCGATTCTTGTTCTCGTCGTCCTGCAGTTCCTACGGCGCCGCGGGCGATGAAATGCTGGACGAAAACGCAGAGCTCTGCCCCGTAACACCGTACGGCAAATCAAAAGTGCTCGCCGAACACGATATCGCGGCCTTATCCGACGGCAGCTTTTGCACCGTTTCGCTTCGCAATGCGACGGCTTACGGATATAGTCCGCGGTTGAGGCTCGATTTGGTCATCAACGACTTCTGTGCGACGGCTCATCACGGTGGAAACCTGCTGATTAAGAGCGACGGTACTCCTTGGCGACCTCTGGTACATATCGATGATATATCCTCGGCGTTCATTGCCTTGCTAACAGCCAACCGAGCCACGGTCAATGGTCAGAGTTACAACGTTGGGAGTGACGATCAGAATTACCGTGTCAGCCAGATAGCTGAGCTGGTGGCTGCGCAGATCGACGACTGCGGAATTGAATACGCGGCAGGCGGTGGTCCTGATAAGCGTTGTTATCGTGTGTCTTGCAAGAAGCTCGCGCGTGACGTTCCGGAGTTCGTCACAAAGTGGGACGTGGGAAAGGGCGCTCGCGAGTTGGTCGACGCATTCGAGCTTCATGGGTTGTCCGCATCGGACCTGACTGAAGAACGCTTTATTCGATTAGCAGGTCTTGCCCGCCGACAGCGCGCTGGAGAGGTCGATCAGCGACTAAGGCTTGTTCGACAGACAAGCAGTCAGGTCTAGGCTTCGATGAAATTCGAAACAACTCCGATTGATGGCGTCCTGATTGTCAACACGGAACCCGTTACCGATCATCGCGGCCAATTTGCGCGAATCTGGTGCGACGAAGAGTTCAAGCAGTTGATGCCGGTGACCAAACAAGTCTCGACGGTTGCCACGGATTTGGCTGGGACGGTTCGAGGCTTACACTTTCAGCGAGCGCCTCACGAAGAAGCCAAATACATCCGCTGCCTGCGCGGTCAGGCGTTCGTCGCCGTTGTTGATATCCGCCCCGACTCCAGCACGCATCTCGCTCATTTTACGATAGAGTTGACCGCCGAATCCACAACAGGACTGTTCGTTGCACCTGGTATGGCACAGGGCTACCAGACACTGCAAGACGATACTGAGATGATCTACTTCATGTCAGCCGCTTACCATGGCGAATCTGCCGCAGGCTACCGCTTCGACGATAAAGCTTTCTCAATAGCCTGGCCACGGAAGCCCCGGCAGCTTTCCCAACGCGATCGATCGTGGGAGCCCTACGGTGCAAAGTAGCTCGCGGTTCAATGCTGAACAGTCTCCCGAAGAAATGCTCTCCGCCATCGAACAATTGCTGCCGATCTGTCGCAGCATTACGGGTGACGGACTGCGCACGACACTTCGCTGGCTGGCTGAGAGTATCGACTTGAGACTGACAGAGATCCCTAGCGGCACGCGTGTGTTTGACTGGACAGTGCCGCCGGAGTGGAATGTTGCCCAAGCTCGTTTGCTGGGGCCCGATGGGCAGACGATTTGTTCGCTCGACGATTCGCCGCTACGCGTTATCAACTATTCCACCCCCGTGAATCGCCGCCTATCGCTAGAGCAGCTTCACGGGCATCTCCACTCGCTGCCCTCGTACCCCGACTGGATTCCCTATCGCACGAGCTACTACAACCCCTCGTGGGGGTTCTGCCTCAAACATCGTGAATTGGTTCAGCTTCCTAAGGGAGAGTATCAAGCAGAAATAGACGCAAATCTAGCTCCGAAGGGCAGCCTAAGTTTTGGGGAAGTTGTCCTGGCGGGCTCGTCGCGTCAGGAGATTATCTTCTCATCCCACTGCTGTCACCCTGGGATGGCGAACGACAATCTTTCCGGCACGGTGATTGCATGGCAATTGTGCAAGTGGCTAGCCGAACAGCCGAATCGACGCTACACCTACCGTTTTCTTTTTGCGCCTGGAACCATCGGTGCCATTGCTTGGCTAGCCTTGAACCAACACCGCTTTGCCAGGATTTCCGGTGGACTGGTGTTGGCGCTGTTGGGAGATCGCGAGCGACTGACCTACAAAGCAACTCGCTTTGGCAATTCGCGGATCGATGCGATCGTGGCCAGCGTCATGCGAGAACATGATTGCCGAACGATTCCGTTTTCCCCAGCCGGCTACGACGAAAGGCATTTTGGTGCGTCGGGGATCCAGCTTCCCATTGGCCGTTTAACTCGCAGCGTCGAAGGCGAGTACGCTGAGTATCATTCTTCGGGGGATGACATTTCGTGCATTTCCGCCGACGCCCTCCGAGAGTCCTTGGGAGTTCTGCAAGCAGTCGTGACCGGTTTGGAGGAAGATTTGTTCTACTGCGTGAGAGCGCCCGTCGGGGAGCTTCAGCTTGGCAAACGCGGGCTCTACAAACCGCTCACAGGCAGCGGCCTCACGCGAGCTTGGCTCCTTAATAGCGCTGAGCACGATACACACACTGACCGGCGCGGCGGCCACCATGCCCCAAGAGGCTTAAACGAAATTTCAGGACTCAGCGGACTTGCTCCTGAAGATCTCCGCGCAGAAGCCCAAACGCTCGAATCAGCAGGGCTTCTTGAGCGTTTGAGTAGCGAGTGCGAACAGAACAGTCCGTTGCCGCGTCCTGCTGACATTATACCGGGTGGCGCACATACGTACGCCAAAGGTGATGATCAGTATCCACAGAATGCCCCCAAGACCATCGTCTCTGGCTTTGGTTGTCGAGTGCTGGACAGTGCTGGGCGGACCTTCGTTGAATATGGTTCGGGGCTTCGCAGTGTTAGTTTAGGGCACGCCTTTCCCGCGGTAACCAACGCCGCCGCAAGTCAGATGCAGCTAGGCAGCAACTTTGTTCGGCCTGCAGAGATTGAAGCATTGGCTGCAAGAGACCTTTTGAGCATTATCCCTGCTGCTGATATGGTCAAATTCGCCAAGAACGGTAGCGACGCAACAACGGCTGCGATTCGACTTGCTCGCGCCTACACGGGCCGCTCGAAAGTGCTTGTTTGTGCCGACCAGCCATTTTTTTCCGTCGACGATTGGTTCATCTCTCAAACACCCATGAACGCAGGCATTCCATCCAGCGTCGCTCAAGATGTAGAGACCTTTCCATACGGTGACTTGGATTATTTGGAGCAAGTGTTTGCAAATCGAGGTGGCCAATTCTGCTGCTTGATGATGGAGGCGGAAACGTACACGCCACCCCCGGCAGGGTACCTAAGGGGCGTCCAGCAACTTTGCAGCCAGTACGGCGTCTTGTTCGTTTTAGATGAGATGATCACTGGATTCAGATGGAATATCGGAGGAGCACAAGCCGAGTATGATCTATCGCCGGACCTCTCAACCTTTGGCAAAGCGCTTGGGAATGGTTTTTCCGTTGCCGCCTTGGCTGGACGCAGAGAAATCATGCGACTAGGCGGCTTGGAGCATGATGAACCTCGCGTATTCTTGCTATCGACGACACATGGTGCTGAAACGCATTGTTTGGCGGCAGCACGGGCTGTTATTCGGACGTATCAACACGAGCCCGTGATTGAACGTCTGCACGAAACAGGAGAACGGTTGAAATCAGGTGTGGCGGAAATCGCTCGAGACTTGGGGATTGATGAATTCTTTTATCCAATGGGGCGACCGAGCAACTTGATTTTTGTCACCAAAAATGCCCAGGGGCAGCGCTGTCAGAAGATGCGAACGATGCTGTTGAGTGAGTTGGTCGATCGCGGCATCCTTGGCCCGTCGCTGGTGGTGGGCTATTCGCACGATGACACCGCGGTGCATCAAACGCTCAACGCATTCCATGATGCGCTGAAGACGTACAAGCGTGCGCTCGTCGAAGGCGTTGACAAATTCCTACGTGGCCCGGCTTCGAAGCCCGCCATTCGCAAGTACAACTAACATGCACAATCTTGGCAGCAGTCCAGTGATTCACAACGTTGCAAAATGTTCTACGAAATGCCGTTTCTGTGGAAATACGCTTGAGGCGCCGGTTCTGGATTTGGGCCAAACGCCGCTCTGCGAGAGCCTCCGCCGCGAAGAGAATTTCAACGACGCGGAGCGTTACTACCCGCTTTTGTTGTTTGTTTGCGATCAGTGTTGGCTTGTACAGTTGAGCAACCAGGCCTCGCCGGAGGAAATTTTTCGCGAGTATGCGTATTTTTCTTCCGTTTCAACTTCGTGGCTGGCGCACGCGAAGAAGTTCGCTAGTGAAATGACGGAACGTTTGAAGCTTGACGAGGGCAGTTTTGTCGTCGAAGTAGCCAGTAACGATGGCTATTTGCTCCGAAACTTCGTGGAGCGGCAAATCCCTTGCCTCGGCATTGAACCGGCTCGGAACGTCGCCGCCAAAGCGATAGATCGCGGTGTTGCGTCTGAGAGTGAATTCTGGGGCGTTGCCCACGCGAACGATTTGCTTGGTCGTCGAGGTCCAGCCGATCTGATCGTTGCCAACAATGTTCTGGCTCACGTGCCAGACATCAACGACTTTGTCGCCGGGTTTGCCGCCGCGCTGGCTGACGATGGAGTGCTGTCAGTCGAATTCCCCCATTTGTTGCAAATGCTTGTACAAACGCAGTTCGATACGATTTATCACGAGCACTTTAGCTACTTGTCGCTCGGCTTTGTGGAGAGGCTATTTGAATCGCATGGCCTGAAGGTCTTCGACGTTGAGCAACTCGCTTCGCATGGCGGTTCGCTACGCGTCCTTGCCTGCCACGCTTCCGCTTCAGAGCCCTGGCGGTCATCCATGCTTGCGGAAGTGCGGGCGAGGGAAGCTGCTTTTGGACTAGGTTCGTTGAGCACCTACGAGGACTTTGCCAAGCGGGTGCAAGGCGTCAAGCGCTCAACCATCCGTTTCTTGTTGGACGCGGCTGAGCATGGCGAAAAAGTGGTTGGTTATGGTGCACCTGGAAAGTGCGTGACGTTCTTGCACTACTGCGGGATTGACGCAGATCTCCTTTCAGTGACGGCCGACCGAAACACGTACAAACAAGGCAGCTTTTTACCCGGCACCTCGATTCGAATTGTGGCTCCGGAAGTCATCGACCAAATTCGGCCCGACTACGTTTTTGTGCTTCCCTGGAACCTTGAGCGTGAAATCACCACCCAACTTGCACATATTCGATCCTGGGGCGGCAAGTTCGTCTTTGCGATTCCGGAGTTGCGAGTAGTCTAGAGAAATTCGCGGCCCTGTCCGCGGTGCGATGAAGTCACAGCAGTCGTAGTGCCAGGACGCGAGACCTCGGGTCCAAGTTGACTCGTACACAGTGCGCGGACGCGGCGGGTGGTAGTGAGAAGCTGTACGGCTCGCGCTGCTATTTTCTTATGCGCAGCGTTCGGGCAATAGAACCCGACCTGGAAAACGCTTTGCCCCTAGGAAACAAACCATGAAAGTAGTCTTGTTTTGTGGCGGGCAAGGAATGCGTATTCGGGAGCATTCCGACGTTATCCCCAAGCCGATGGTGGAGCTGGGATATCGCCCCATCGTTTGGCACCTGATGAAATACTATGCGCACTTCGGGCACAATGAATTCATCCTCTGCCTGGGCTACCGGGCCGACTACATCAAAGACTATTTCTTGTCGTACAGCGAATGCGCTTCAAACGACTTTACGCTTAGCAAAGGCAAAATCGAACTTCATTCTTCAGACATTGAAGATTGGAGTATCACGTTCGTGGACACTGGTTTAGACACCGTCGTCGGCGAACGTCTACAACGAGTCAAAGAGCTGGTTTCTGACGAAGAGCGTTTCTTAGCAAATTACGCGGATGGTCTGAGTGACGTTGATTTGAATCGGATGATCGAGCACCACGAAGGCTCCGATGCTGTTGCAACCTGCCTAGCGGTCAAGCCAACACAGTCATTTCATTTGCTTTCCAGTAGCGACGCTGGAATGGCTGAGAGCATAACTCCGGTTTCTAAAGTTGATCAGTGGATGAATGGTGGGTTCTTTGTTCTCAATCGTGAGATATTCGATTTTATGCAGCCAGGAGAAGACCTGGCTTGCGAGCCATTTCAACGATTGATCCAACAGCGAAAACTGGCGTGCTACAATTACGAAGGATTCTGGGGATGCATGGACACGTACAAAGAAAAACAGATGTTGGATGACATGATGATGCGAGGCGAAACCCCGTGGCAATTGTGGCAGTAGCGTCAAGGTAATGCGAACGAACGGAAAGCGGCTCGGGAGGAAAAACGTGCCACATCCATTTTCTTTTGGCGATCTAAAGTCGGTGCTCTGCATCGGTGCGCACGCCGACGACATCGAGATAGGCTGCGGTGGAACTATTCTTCGCTTACAAGAAGACTTCCCAAATCTGACGATTCATTGGCAAGTACTCTCTGGCGGTGATGCTACTTTGCCCCACGGCCTAGATCGACGACAAGAAGCCTTCGATGCAGCAGAGCGATTTGTTTCGTCGGGACAACGTGGGCAATTGGAGGTACACGCCTTCCGCGACGCCCACTTTCCGACTCAGTACGCAGAACTGAAAGCATGTTTAGGCAAGCTTGCGCAGGAGCTAGAGCCCTGCCTCGTCTTGACGCACCAAATCAACGACATGCATCAAGACCATCGCGCCGTAGCAGAAATCGCACTTCAAGCGTTTCGGAATCAGCCGGTGATCGGATTTGAGATTCCCAAGTACGACGGTGACCTCGGACGGCCCAATTTGTACGTCGACCTACCGGCGGCGGTACATGACCGGAAACTTGACTTGTTGATGACAAGTTTTCCATCGCAACAAGAGAAGCATTGGTTCAGCCGCGACACTTTTGCTGGGTTGATGCGAATCCGCGGAGTTGAATCGAATTCGGCATCCGGACAAGCCGAAGCCTTCTACGCGTCCAAGCTAACTGTCTAGGCTGCCAAGCCTGGAGGAATCTGGCTGGACTGCCGTAAATTCCTACGCGAGACATGCAATCGTTCGAATCCCCCTGGATACCTAGGCCGCTTGTCACGATTCACCTGCATTTGGTGCGTCGCCGGCGGTACAATTGAATTGCAATACAAAACTAGTTAAATGGCCTCGCTGCCTCCTCGCTTTGCTCTCATTTTCTTTCCGTTCTCGTTGCCTACTCGGGCTCACTGTTGTCATGACAAGTTCGTCGGATTCACCTTCTGAAAATCCCAACAGATCTGCGTCACCAAATGACGTTACATCTGCTGAAGGTGACTCCGTTCCTCCAGTACGCAGTGTTGGACAACCACCGAGTCCTCCACCGGTTGGTTCTCTGCGAGCAAGTCCACCACC
>CAYPLE010000013.1:64820-67811 GCA_964411445.1 uncultured Pirellulaceae bacterium | reverse complement strand
GCGAGCAAGTCCACCACCTGTAGGTACTCAGCCGGCGAGTCCTCTCCGAGCAGTGCCCCCACCGGCGGCTACGCGGCCATCCGTTGCAGGAGCAGACCGAGCGGGCCACGCATCCGCTCAAGGCACAGGCGTGGAGCAGCACCCGACCGCCGCTCGATCGGAACAAAGTGTTGGGGCTGATCATAATGTGATCGCCGAGCGGAAAGAAAAGAATGAGCGTCGACGACGCGCACCATCGTGGTTGGCAAGTTTTGTGCTGCACCTGGCCGCATTGCTCGTGCTGGCGTTGGTGCCTCTCCAACAACTGGCCCGTGGACCAGTTTCCTTTTTCCTAGGAGCATCCGAGGGCGACATCTCAGAGAGCTTTGACCTGAGCGTCGCGGATAACGACACCAGCGAGCTGCTGGAGACGACCGACCAAGCAATCGAGACGACGCCCAACGTTACCGAACCACTCAAAGCATTGGAGTTGCCCGAGCTGGATTTGCCAAGCGAGGTTGAACCAACACAATTGACTGCCGTCGAATCATTAGAAAACTTGCCTTTCGGACTCACCAACGGCTTGAGCGGACGCCAAGGAGCGATGAAGGCTCAGCTACTGTCTGCCTTCGGTGGCAGTGCTGAAACGGAAGAAGCGGTTGAACTCGGATTGGCTTGGCTAGCTCGGAACCAAAATAGTAACGGGTCCTGGAGCCTCACTGGCGAGTACACTCATGGTGGCGTCTCTGAGAATACAACAGCCGCGACCGCGATGGCCTTGAACGCTTTTCTTGGAGCGGGCTACACGCACAAGGATGGCAAGTACAAAACGAATGTCGCTCTAGGCTTAAAGTACTTGCTGCGCCGGCAGGATGATGATGGCTTCTTTGCCAAACGCGAACCGTCGCGACAGCAGATGTACGCACAAGCCATTGCATCGATCTGTGTAATCGAAGCCTACGGGCTGACGAAAGACACGACACTAATTGGGCCTGCACAAAGTGCGATCGATTTTGCCCAATGGTCGCAGAGCCCACTGCGAGGCTGGCGCTACGACCCCCGCGAGGACGCCGACACGTCTGTGACAGGATGGTACGTTATGTTACTGGCGACCGGGCAAATGGCGGGCTTGAAAGTTGACAAACTGAAATTCAACAGCATCAATGTTTTTCTCGACAGTGTGTCGCACGCCGACTATACGCGTTACGCTTACACTGATTTTCAAGGCCCCAGTTTGAGTATGACGGCTGAGGGGATTCTATGTCGCCTGTACCTTGGTTGGACGCGGTCGCACCCCGCACTGATGACTGCTGTGCAACAAGACCTATTGCCTAATCCACCCGCCGATGACGGTCGCGAAAGCAGTGTTTATTACACGTACTATGCAACGCAAGTCATGCACCACGTGGGTGGCGAGCCGTGGAAGCAATGGAATGCATCGATGAAACGCGTGCTTCCGGCAACGCAGTTGGACGCTGGCCCCGAGCGCGGAAGCTGGAATCCTCACGACGACATTTACGGTGCCGCCGGTGGTCGACTGTATGTTACCTGCCTGAACCTGTACTGCCTTGAAGTCTACTACCGGCACTTGGCGTTGTACGATTTGAAGTAGTCTACGCCCGAGCAGTAGCCACGCCACGGCTCACCCCATTACGCGACTTGAGCCGCTTCGGGCTGACCTCAGAAACCTTCGTAGCTCAACTGCTGGATCGTCTCGATGGCTTCTTCCAAGGTGCTGGTTTGTACTCCAGCGACGCGGCCAGCTCGATCACACTGACAAAGTAGGATGAGTTCTTCATAGCTTTCGTTTTCCCGCAGTCGACGGTGGGCTCGCGCCCCAATGGTGCCGTCCATGATGCGATGCGCGGTCATGTGATGCTCAATCAGCCACGCGGTTCGCTCTGTAACAAACCCTTCGAGTGCATCGAGCCCAGAGCCGACGTGATCCGACGCATCAATGCCCTTGCCGACATCGTGCAACAACGCTGCTGTTAGGAATTCTTCATCATAGGGAAGTTGATCACATGCGTGATCGAAAACCTGCAAACTATGGTACAGCACATCGCCTTCGGGGTGATACTTGGGGTGCTGCATCACATTCTCTAGCGGCAGTAGCAAGGCGGTGTAAAGTTGGAAGCGATCCGGCAGTTCATCCATTAAGTTAAGCTCCGACGCAACGTTCAGATCTGGGTACTCCTCGGCCATCATCGTTTCGACCTGAACCGTGGATGCACGCTCGATCGCCTTGCCCGTGATTGAACTTTTGAACACATGCGCAAACCACTTTGAACCGTAAACGGTCAATTCAATCGGAAACGTGTCGCGCAGGTGAATGTGCGTATAAACTCGCTCAACACCATCTTTGCGGACGCGTTTTCGTTCGACGTCATAGAACAACTGCTGCTCATCGAGCGCATTGCAGATGGCTTCGATACTGTCACTGAAGACATGAATATCGATATCGGAACCTTGGCGTACGTGGCCGGTGAGTGTGCTGCCGATCAATTGCGGGCGGAAACGCTCAAGCAGCTTCATGACTCGTAGACCGACAAGCCGCATTTCACGCAGATTGTCGGTTCGCGATTGTCCTTCGTGAAGCCGAGCGAGCGATTGGATTTCATCGCGGATTTCGGCATTACTTGGGAGATCAGCCGGTTTTACCCAGCCTTTGCAGATCCGCCTCGCTGCCTTTTGCTTGGCGCGGTAATACTCTGACTCATGGCGAAAGTACATCGCACGAGCCGCTTCGTAGCAGATTTGCCGACGGAGCTTTGATTGCATTGTTGGCGGAGGTCGTCGCCTCCGCGTTTCGTCGAGTGAAGAAGTTCTCCGACGCAGCCTAACCGCATTTCTGCCCCGAATCAAGCGGAAAGTGGTTTTGGTGCATAATGCTGAGGGCCTATCAGAATTTGAATCATTTGTCAGCCAGATCCACTACTGGGAAGAGGGGGAGCAGCCCAGCGACTCAGCAGCCCAGCGGCTCAGCAGCCCGCCGACTCAGCAGCCCAGCGA
>CAYPLE010000013.1:6013-64720 GCA_964411445.1 uncultured Pirellulaceae bacterium | reverse complement strand
CGACTCAGCAGCCCAGCGAAGCACAAACTCGGTGGCTTCCAACAGTCGCTTTCGGCGCACATCTGCTGCTTCACCTGATTCGTATCCGCAAGAAAGGGTGTGCCCAGCTTGTCGCGTTTTCATCGCGGCAGCGAGTCTCATTGCTGAGGCAACAAAGATTTTGCCATCCGTGTCCGCGGGAGCTCCAGGACCGACGTCTCCGGTAACGGCAACGGAGATTGACGCTTCTGGCGTGCGTTCAAGGCTCGCCTTCGCCAAGGCAACAGACGCTTCTGGGCTGACTGGACCGATGCTGGGATCTTCCAAAAGTGAAGCGTCAATTCCCAGCCATCCGGCCTTTGACGCGTTGCGATAGACGACAAAGCTACCGCAAAGCCAGCTTGAAATTCCGGCAATTTCGCCGAGCGTCGCAGCAACGCGCCCACAGGTGCAGCTTTCCGCAAATACAATTCTGCAGTTTGCTACCTTCAGCGAGTCGCGCAGCCGCGCGGCAGCGGCAAGCAGTGGAGAATCTCGATCATTGTCACTCACGTTACTGCTTGCCATTCGTCTTGTCTAAAACAGTTCGGTTCATCCAGTCTTCGCATAGGGCAGGCCACTGCGAGGCGCCGGGGATCTCCCTAGCCAGCCCCAGCCCGTGGCGTCCGTCTGGAAATACGTGAAGTTCGCTGCCGTTGTTAAGCTTCGCAAGTGCGGAGTAAAAAGTGAGGCTGTTTTCTACATCAACCACCTTGTCCTCTACGGTATGCCATACGAAGCAAGGTGGTGTGTTTTTCATGACTTGCTTTTCATTCGACAAGCTTCGAATCAATTCGGGGCTGGCATCTTTGCCGAGCAAATTCCGTTGGCTGCCCGCGTGAGTAAATGGTTCGCCGAGCGCGATGACTCCATAGCACACGATGCCAAAATCCGGTCGGGCACTCAAGCGATCGATGCCATCAGCGGGCGACGGATGGTTCTCAAAGTGAGTGAGCACGGTGGACGCTAAGTGACCACCAGCGGAGAATCCGATGACCCCCACTTTCGTTGCGTCGACATTCCAATCTTCGGCTTTGGACCGCACGAGACGGATGGCGCGTTGGGCGTCCAGCATGGGAGAGGGGTGACCGTACCCGCGATTTCGATGTCGATAACTGACAATTGCACCGATCATTCCTTGGGAATTGGCCCACCGAGCAATGTCGTGGCCTTCGTGGTCGATGGCTAAGTGGCCGTAGCCGCCGCCGGGCAAAATCACGAGAATGCCACGTGGCTTGGCAGACTCGCCAGTCTCACCGCCGGGGCGATAAACGATCAAAGTTGGAACATCTTTGCTTTCTTGCCCCGTTGCTCCTGGAGCATCGCCGGTCCAGAGACGCACTTCGACGGGGTCGATGGCGAAAGCGGTTTGAGTTGCAGAGCTGAATAACAAAATTGCGGCAGTTACCCGAACTAGGCGGCGTAATCTCGGCGTGAACGGTTCAAACATTCGTCTTTCCTCGGTTGTTCAAGTAACCACGGTTGTTCAAGTAACCACGGTTGTTCAGGTGACCACAACTATTGTTCAAGTGACTTTTGTTGTGCAAGTGAATCGCGGGCGGATTTGAGAACATCGGCAAGCTTGAAGACTTGCCGCACCTCAGATCTCGTTGGATCTAGCGCAGCAAAGCGTATTGCGTCTCTGTAGCAACTTGCAAACAAACGGATGAGTCCAACATGGTCTAGTTGTCGAACTGCTTGCCGGGAATTTGGCGGATTCGATGCATCGGAGCCACAGTCCGCAGCGTACGCCGCCGCTTTGTCTTGCGTAGAAAAAATGGCGACGGCGCTTTCGTCGTTGTCTCGCAATTGCCAGGTAGCCACCACAGATTCTTGGTTGCCTTCGCTTTTGGGGCCAACAACAATCCACGGCCGAAGCTCCGCGTCGTTCTGAGCAAAATCGTCGAACACGTTAAACTTCTCCCACAAAGTTCGCGATTTCCGCAATCGCACTCTCAGCCTTTTTGAATGCGCCCGCAAAGTGCACAAATCCGTGCAACTGTCCGGCGTACTCCGAGTGAGTCACTTCGACCCCCGCGTCGCTCAACTTTTCCGCTAACTGGACACCTTCGTCGCGAAGCACATCAAATTCAGCCGTCAAAACGAACGTCTTGGGCAGGCCGGCGAGTGGGGCATCGAGTAGATTAGCGTAGCCGTCTGGCTGAGCTTTGCCCAAATACTGTTGCCAGAACCACTGCATCGTTTCTCGAGTCAGGCCGTGCCCGGTCGCAAATTTTCGATAGGACTCAGTTTCGAAGTCGGCTTGAACAACCGGATAAGCTAGAGCCACAGCGGACACCTCGCTTCCAACCGATGCATCGTCGCGTAATCGCAAGGCAGTTGCCAAGGCGAGATTTCCACCAGCGGAATCACCAGCTAGCACTATAGTTCCTCCACAGGCTAATTTGTCAGTGTGCGCCACGATAGCTTTTACGGCCAGTGTGCAATCGTCCAGCGGCTGCGGATAGTGGGCTTCCGGGGAGAGCCGGTAGTCGACAGAGATTACAGTCGCGTGACTGGCCAGAGCGATCTTGCGGCACAAAGCATCATGTGTTTCGACGCTTCCGAGGACCCAGCCGCCACCGTGAAAATAGACGATTGTCTTGTCCGTTGGATTTTCGTCCTGAAACAACCGTATGCGAACTTCGGATGACTTCGCTGCCGATCCGTCATCCGCCCGAACGTCATCGCTCGAGAGCCAGTAGTCTTCCACGGTCTCAATTCCGGGTTTTTCGCCAAACAGAACAGCCAGCGAAGCGAAGATTTCTCGTCCCTGAGCTGGACTGAGCTCGTGCCATCCGGGGGGATCCTGCTCGGCAAGCGAACTTAGAAAGTTGGTGGCGTCGGAATGGAGCGGCATGATTCAATCCTGTTTGCGACGATTTGGACGGCTTGGGGGGCAATTTCGCCATCGGGAACCGGAATTGTAGTCCTTGGGCGCCCCATTTGTTGAGTACACTTAAATTGGCGGTTTCGCTACTTTCCTAGAGCTGAAGCCAGCCAAAATCTACTGTCAGCGGCTACAAATGGGCACATGGCGACCGGCCTGCCCTGATGGGCTGCGTCACACCCCATCGATCGGGTGGCCGCGGCGATTCGCATCGTGAGCGTGGTCCAGTGCGTTTTGGTTTGGGAATTGGGTGACAAGCCCGCTGGTGCTCAATGAATTTTTCTATCGGGATTCTTTGGATGAATCACATGACGTCTTCGGTCCGACACTCGCGAACAGTTGTTGCCCTTGCGTTGGCGATTGCCGCCACGTCTGTGACGCCGGCATTGGCACAGCGCAAGGCCAAGGTCAACATCCCGCAGGTGCTGGAGATCAACAAACAGCTTTCGGAGCAGTGGGAAGCTTACGGACTCAAGCCAAGTCCGGTTGAGGAAGATGGCAAATGGTGCCGTCGCGTCTACTTGGACATCATTGGCCGAACGCCAAGTTTGAGTGAGCTGCAGTCATTCATCAAGGACCGTGACGCTGGCAAGAAAGAGAAGCTCGTCGACAAGCTTCTGAGCGCCCCTCAGTACACTGGGGAATACGCCAGTCACTGGGCCACGGTTTGGAGCAACATATTGATTGGGCAGAGCGGCGGAAACGACCGTCGCAGCATGATTGATCGGTCTGGCATGGCAAAGTACCTGCGAGACAGTTTTGCCAGCAACAAAACGTACGACCGCATGGTCTACGAATTGGTGACTGCAACGGGTTCGACCAAGCCTGGAACCGAAGGCTTTAACGGTGCGACCAATTTCTTGATTGACAAAGTCAACAACGAAGATGCGACGCTTGCAACATCTGCGACCAGTCGAATTTTCCTAGGCTTGCAGGTTCAGTGCACGCAGTGCCATAACCATCCGTTTAACCAGTGGAAACAGCAGAAGTTCTGGGAATTCAACGCATTCTTTCGTCAGTCGCGAGCACTTCGCCGGTTCGTTCCGGGCTCTCGCGATATCGACTACGCAGAGCTTGTAGACCAGGACTTTGCGGGCGAGGGCGGTCGAGCAGCAGAAGCTGAAATTTACTACGAAGAACGCAACGGGCTGACTCGCGTTGCCTACCCCGTCTTTGTCGACGGCAATGAAATCCAGCGTAGTGGTTACGTTTCGGATGTAAACCGTCGACATGAGTTGGGGCGCTTCATCGTTGAGAGTGAGTTTCTTGACAAGATGATCGTCAATCGGATGTGGTCGCACTTCATGGGCTACGCGTTCACAAAGCCGATGGATGATTTAGGCCCGCACACGATTCCTTCGCACCCATTGTTGCTCGACTACTTGGCTGGCGAGGTCCGAAAGAACAGCTACGACCTCAAGAGTCTGATGAAGTGGATTGCTCTCAGCGATGCTTACCAACTTTCGAGCAAGATCATCGATGAGAATGCTGCGGATGATCCTACCGTCGGTGAAACTCCTCAGTTCACGCATTTTTACTTGCGTCAGATGACGGCTGAACAACTTTACCAATCGCTGGTGCTGCTTGGTGGCGCGGCGCGTGGATCACTTGAGAAACAACAGCAGGACCGAGACCGATGGCTGAGTCAGTTTGTAGTGGCCTTCGGTACCGATGAAGGGGACGAGTCGACGACGTTCAACGGCTCCATTCCTCAAGCACTGATGTTGTTCAACGGCGACTTGGTGAAACGGTCCATTTCGACCGACCAAGGTTCGTTCTTGGCAGAATTATCGGGCAGTGGCTTGGGTTTTGCGGATCAGATCCACACACTGTTTCAAGCGGGGCTGGCTAGGCGGGCGACCCAGCGAGAATTGCGACTGGCGGCACAGTTGTTGAAAGCCAAGAGTGGCAAAGTTGATGAAGTGATGGCAGATCTTTGGTGGGCCATTTTGAACACAAACGAATTTATCCTAGTCCAGTAAGCGTCGGTTTTCGGACACTTCAAGACGCAAGATTCGACGCAACGATATACAAGGAAACTTCCCATGCATTGGCTAAACGGACCCGCACCAGCAGGCATGAATCGCCGCCACTTCCTTCGCCACGCCGCCGGAGCCAGCGCCCTGATGGGGTCATCGTTGGCCATGGGGCACACCTTGCGGGCCAGCGCGGATGAATTGCGCAAGAACAACAAATCCGCAATTCTGCTGTGGATGAGCGGTGGACCGGCAACAATCGACCTGTGGGATTTGAAACCAGGTGCAGCCACCGGTGGACCTTTTCGTCCTATTGCAACCACTGGCGAAGCGCAAATTTGTGAACACATGCCGATGATTGCAAAGCAGATGAAGAACTTGTCGGTTGTCCGATCGATGAGCACGCGCGAGGCGGATCACCAACGTGGTCGTTACTACATGCATACTGGCTTTGTCCCGAATCCAAGCATCGAACACCCAAGCTACGGCAGTGTCATTGCGCACGAGCTGATGGCTGAGCGCGATGATCTTCAGATTCCACCGTTCATTTCTGTTGGTGGTGCAAGTGCTGGACCAGGCTTTCTTGGTATGGCTTGGGCGCCGTTCTCCGTCAGTAGCGACGGACGAATCCGCAACTTGGAAATGGGAATCGGCGACTCGCGACTCGTTCAGCGGATGAAGACACTCGACTTCCTAGAGCGTGGATTTGTTTCGCAAGGCAGAGGCCCTGCGGCTGAAGACCACATGAAAGTCCTGAAGCAGACATTTGATCTAATGACAAGTGCTCAAATGGAAGCCTTTGAGGTTAGCAAGGAGCCTGAGCCGGTTCGTGAGCGGTACGGGGACACGGCATTTGGCCGAGGCTGCTTGATGGCGCGTCGCTTGGTGGAAGTAGGTGTTCCGTTCGTCGAAGTCGACTTGGGCGGATGGGACAATCACCAAAATATTCACGCAACGCTGCGTGACCAACGCCTACCAAACATGGACCGAGCGATGAGCGCACTTGTCGAAGACTTGGAACAGCGCGGGTTGCTCGAAAACACAGCGATCATCTGGATGGGCGAGTTTGGACGAACCCCAACGATTAACGGCAACGCAGGACGTGACCACTGGGCCCGATCGTGGAGCGTTGTTGCCGGTGGGGCTGGATTGAAAGGCGGCTTGGCGATCGGGGAAACCGATCCGGAAGGCCGCCGTGTCATCACGGAGCCCTACTCGGCAGAAGACTTAATGTCGACCGTTTGCCATGCACTCGGCATATCGCTAAAGACAACTTACCAGAGCAAGAGCGGTCGTCCGATGAAGATTGCCGGAGGCGGAAAATTGATTGAAGGGCTGGTCTAGTTCGCCCCGCTACGAAACTCCCCTGGCAAGGAGCTGAGAAGGTTAACGACAGCAAGATTGAACTCGATCTAGCACAGTTGATTGACCGCCATCAACAGACGGTCTGGAGGTACTTGCGCGCCCTCGGAGCCGACACCAATACAGCCGACGACCTCACCCAAGATACGTTCCTGGAAATCATGCGTAAGCCATTGGAGCAGTATTCTGATGCAGCAACGGCGAGCTACCTGAGACGCGTTGCACACAATTTATTCATCACCAGATGCCGCCGCGAAGGGCGAATGACGGTGACCGAGCATGCCGAACAATTCGAACAATCATGGATGCGATGGGCCGGATTCGACTCCGGAAATGTCGCCCTTGATGCACTGACAGATTGCCTCAGCCGATTGACTCAGCGAGCCCAATTGGCACTACGACTACGCTACGCTCGTGATGCGTCGCGAACTGAGATTGCCGATTCACTGGACATCTCCACGCACGGGGCAAAGAACTTAATCCAACGGGCGAAAGCCCAACTGAAGGAGTGTGTTCAAACCAAACTGACCTAGCTGCTCGCGTGAACAAGTTTGTCCTTGTTCACCAGCATTGTTCAACAGCAAAAGCATTCGTGCTGGCAGCGGCCGTGGCGAGAACACTGGAAGAGAGAAGATGAAAAGTTCATTTTCAGATCAAATATTCGAATCCTTGCTTGAGGAAGCGGTCGGAGGTAAATCGCCGCCCAACCTCAAGGCAAAGATATTGGACGCTTGGGAAGCCGAGCAGGCGAATATCCCAAGCGAGGAGAGCGTCGCGTCACAAGGAGCGTCACGACCATTGATCGTGGCAGAGTTGGTCAAGCCGAGTCCTAAGTCGGACGTCGACGAATTCGAAGCGCGGCCCATTCGCTCGTCAGAGTCCACACAGCGTGCTATACAAACGACTGCTACCGGTGAAGCGGTCGCTGCTGATGAACGTAACAAGACGCGTCCAGCGGCTGGCCCCCGGACAGTTTCAAGCCCAGCTTGGCGGTCGTTGCTTTCCTTGTCGGCTGTCGGTTTGCTGGCCATCGCCGGTTGGTCCATTGCCACCAACTTCTCAGGCTCTGACGGCGACGCAATAACGGCGTCCACCCCCACGAGCAGCAAATCACGTGACGGAGACGATGCTGCAGGTTCGTTCCCGATCGGTCCATCGTTGGCGACTGATGCGACTGGCAATCCGCTAAGTGAAACCGATAACGACACCATCGAACCCGAAACGCTCGACTTGGGCAATCTTCCATTCCCAGCCAGCGATGTTTCGACGAATGCTCTCGCATCCACAGCACCCGGTTCAGCGTCACTGGACACCCGCCCAGATGCAATGGTTGTTCAGTCACTAAATGCAAAGCTTGCTTCGCTTTGGAGTAGCTTGGGCGTGGAACCGACGCCGGCTGAGGAAGACCAAGTGCTGGTCCGAAAACTGAGCAAGCGTTTCTCGGCCAAACCGACTCGCAGTGATGGAAAACTGGCTGCGATTCGATCGCTGGTGCAGTCTCCTGGTTTCGCGAAAGACGTATCGGATTACTTCAGCCGAACTTGGCTTGGAAATCGCATCTCCGATGAGCGGGAAGGACGCGAGTTGCGAGGCTTCCTGCAAGCCTCAATCTTCCGCGGGCATTCCTTGTCGAATGTTGCCGCGGAGTTGCTGGGCGGCGAAATCAAGGAAGGCTCCCCGGCATCCGTTTTGGTCGGGCGTTTGGCAGGAAACGGAAATCACTCTTTAGCGCAACGGCTCGGCTCCAATTTCTTGGATGCTCGCTTGGCATGTGCAAGGTGTCATGATTCGAATTCTGCCGCCACGCTAACATCCGATTTGGCAACCCAGGAAAACTATTGGTCGCTGATCGCGTTGCTCAAGGGGATCGAGGTTTCGAAAGAAGGCGACGTGCGGACGGTCGTTGATCGCCAGTTCGATTTGTTTGCTGAAGCGAAGTCGCCAACGGCCTTTTTCGAGCTGCCTGATGGTCGCATGCGAGCTGCACAAGCACTGTTGCCAGACGGCACCGACTGGAAACAGATGGGCAGCGGATCCCCACGATCAAGTTTGGCAGCCTGGATTACTCAATCAGAAGCATTTGACCGCGCGATAGTGAATCAAGTTTGGACGTACTTGGCTGGCCGTTCACTGGTGCCTCAAGTTGCAATTTCTGATTTGGCTGGCCTGCAAGCACGTCGTGAAATTCAAGAATTGCTGGCCGAAGAGTTTAGAGCATCAGGGCACGACATTCGTCGCCTGGCCGTTTGGATTTTGGCCAGCAGTGTGATGGATCGGATGCCGCCGAACGAGTCGGCAGACAGTATTCGATTGGCAAGTCGTGAAAGGTTACAGGAGTTGACGCTCCAGCGGGCCGTTTTCGCAGCGCCCATGCCAGAGACTCAGTTGCTGAATTTTGAGCAGAGCATACGGGTCGCAATGAAGTTTCGCGCGAACAAGGACGTCAGCACGCTCGCGCAGCCTGACCTGAGTCGATTGCCTGGCAAGAAACGCCAATCGGTCGAGAACAACCAAGTCTTGCCTTTGTCGTTTGCGTTGTATGGCGAACGTCCGGCAACGCAGGACGTCGAATACATCGATAGCTTGCTCAGCGCCCAGAGGTTGAGCTGGGCGGATCGCGTGCGGCATGTAGCCCTCCTGGAGCCGCAGATTACCGGAGACGGACGGATTCAATTCCTCGCGCAGTCCTTGCTCCAGCAACATAACGGCGACGCGCGAGCGGCCTTGTTGGATTTCCTCTGGGCAGTGACCTCTTCATCGCAAATGTAACGCGATAGTTGATTTACTTATCCCTACAACACAGCCGCTCTCAGAACGCAGCCAGTAAAGCGGCTTGAACGCTGTCCCAAGTTCAACTAACTTTTACACCGCATCGCAGCTATTGTCGCAGATCTATTTTGACCTCTACCCCTCGCCTCTCTCTTAAAATGCGGACCCAATCTGGCCATGGCTGAAGAAAATCCGCAACCCGACGACACAGGCGTCAGTGATGCTGTGCTCAGCGGTGATAGTGATGCTGTGCTCAGCGGCGTCAGTGATGCTGTGCTCAGCGATGATGAAGTCCATCGCTTGTGGGAGGAATACTATGTTCCTTTGAAGTTATCGATTTCAAAGCGCGTTGCTGAGATTCGCCGCAGCGTGGCTAGTGAAAGCGAAATTGCATTGAGCGCGTTCAACAGTTTTGTGACGCGAGCTCGCGCGGGCGAGTTTCCGGATTTGCACCATGATAACGCTCACTGGAAGTTGTTGCGCACAATTGCAGTCCGCAAGGCGAACGCTCTTCAACGGAACCTTTGGGCCGACCGACGCGGCGGGCCAGAGGGAGCTGTCTCGTTGCAGCGGCAGCAGGAAAATGGAGATGAACCCATCGCGTTTGGCAATGCCAGTGCGCGATTGGAAGCCAACGAACTCCTGGCGACACTTCTCGAAAGATTGCCCGAGGAGGTCGATCGTGAGATCATTTTGATGCGTCTGGAAGGCTGCGGCACGGCCAAGATCGCGAAAACGCTTACGATTTCGATGCGCAAGGTGCAACGCATTCTGCATCGCACCTACAACAACTGGACAGAGCTCGTTGATTAGCACGCGGGGTCGACAGGTTGCCCACGCTGGCGCTGACACTGAACCTAGTTCGCGTTATTTTCTGACACGTTGTAGATGTCCGTTCTGCGATCTTTCCAGTTCGTGACGCTGCCTTGCTCGCGATGCCGTCGCAGCAATTCTAAGTCAACATCATGGATGATGACGGTCTCAATATTCGCGTTCGCTTCTGCCGCAATGCCTTCGCGAGCAAATGTCACATCGCAAGGCGTAAAGATGGCGGATTGAGCGTAATGGATGTCTGCGTTCTCCACAAATGGCAAGTTGCCGGTGCAGCCCGCGATGGCGACATAGACATCGTTTTCCACGCAACGCGCTGCGGCACAGGTTCGCACTCGCAGATAACCGTTCTGTGTATCGGTGTTGAATGGCACAAAGATAATATCGGCGCCTTTACCAGCAGCGATTCGGCCCAACTCCGGAAACTCACAGTCGTAACAGACCTGGATGGAAACGCGGCCACAATCGGTATCAAAGATCTCCAACGAAGGGCCACCTTCGACGCCCCACCATCTGCGCTCACTTGGCGTAATGTGAAGCTTGTATTGCTTATCGATGCGTCCGTCCCGGTGGAAAAGAAACGCGACGTTGTAGAGTCGTTCGTCTTCAACCACAAAGTGAGATCCCGCAATGATATTGGTGTCAAACTTCATCGCCAGGTCAGCAAACAACTCCAACAACTGAGGCGTAAAATCGGCCAAGCTTCGGGCCGCCTTGCCAGGTCGGAGACTCGGCATGATCGACAGCAATTGGGTGCTAAACAGCTCAGGAAACAATAAAAAATCACATTTGTAATCGCCAGCGACATCGACAAAATAGGTGACTTGTTTGGCCAGATCGTCAAAGTCGGCGATGGCACGCATCTGGTACTGCACTGCCCCAATGCGTACAGGCTGTACCGTCCGCCGGTGCCGCCGTTTTTTGGGTGACGAATACTCCAGGTTTCGCCACTCCAAGAATGTGGCGTACCCGCAGCTTTCGGTGTCCGACGGCAAGTAATTACTGAGCAAGCCTTGCAGCGAAAACCCATTTGCCAACTGCGCCGTCAACACGGGATCGTAAATCGACTTGCTCACGACCCGATCGATATACTCCGACGCTTTGATTTGATCCACGTACTTGTGGTAGCCGGGAATACGTCCTCCGACGATCATGCGTTCGATGTTGCGGCTGCGACAGAGTTCCTTACGAGCATCGTACAAACGTCGTGACAGACGCAGTCCACGGAATTCAGGATCGACCATTATTTCGATGCCGTAGAGCGTATCACCGCTTGGCGCGTGATTTCGAATGTAGCCACCGTCGGCCGTCTTCTTCCAGTCGCACCACTCCAAATCATCGTCGTAGTCCAGGATTAAACTGCTGCTACTGGCGACTACGCGACCATCGCATTCGACAACAATTTGCCCCTCAGGAAAACGCTCCAGTTGGCTTTCAATCTGTTCTCTAGCCCACGGTTCCATGTCACCGAAGCATTGCTTCTGAATTTGTACGAGCGCGTCGTAGTCAGCCAGACGCATCGAGCGCACAACGAGATTTCGCTCGAAATCGCTCACGTCGTAATCTGGGATGACACTGGTTGTAGACTTGTTCAATTGAACGTGTTTTGGATCGTGAGGCTTGCTCATAGACCGGCATTCGTAGAAAATTCAGGGGTCGATTTTGACGCAGCAGATCCGGGGATTCTATGCCTCGTCAAGCCAAAACTTAGGCGACATTTTGCATTCAAAGTCAACTGACATGACAATCGCTCAATCATAATATCGCTCACTTCCAATTCAGCGATGGGTAGAAGGATCGCGAAGGCACAGATTTGCCAAGAATGGCTCGCCGGTCCAGTGATTCAACAACTATGGTCGTTCGATGGAAGTGCCAAGACGCCGCGGTGGACGTTAGTAGCGCAGAGTGAAACTGATTGGGCGGTGGTCTGAACCGGGAGCGGTGGGAAGAACCTTGCGATCTGATATGTGGCAGTCGCCGCGGCAGAGCACGTGGTCAATTGGTATGCCAAGTGGTCCGGCGCTCGATGGCCAGCTTGGACAATTCCCCGTGCCAAGGCGTGAATCACGAAAACCTGCACGAAGCAACTCTCCGAAGACAGGTGCCCAAGGCGTGACGTTTAAGTCCCCAACCAAGACAACCGGAGCATCTGCATGATCGATGGCAAAGCGGGACGATTCCAACAGTTGATTGTCGCGGTGTGGCGTGCGCGAAATCGGCATCGGAGAGAACGTGTGTTGCGCGATTAAATACAGGGGTGATTCTTCAAATCTGGAGGAATCCGAGCTGGGGGGATTTGCTCTGGGAATTTTGGCAACGATGACTGGGTAGGTATCGTAGCCGAAGTCGCGAGCTTCCAGTTCAATGGCCTCGTCTCGAGCGAACACGGCCACCCCGCCACCTCGCCAACTGGGGCGGCTGATCTCAACGTTGTACCCGAGTTCCTCAATTGCCTCGAGTTCATCCAAGAACCCTGGGCGTACTTCGATAAGGACAAGCAAATCGGCATCGGCCTTGCGTAGGACTTGATCAACTTCATCAAACTGATAGTTGGAGCTGAGTACATTCCACGAAAGAACCTTGATGGATCGATCGAAGGTTTCTGCATACGACTCGTCGACCGAAGGCAATAATTGCCAAGGTTGAACGATGGCAGCCTGCCCAAGGAAGACAAACAAGCTAATCCAGAGGCTCTTACGCATTCTCAGCACAAGGGCCGCGAAGCCGACGATTAGTGAGGCGACCAAGGCATGAAAACAGAAGTGGCTGGCCAGTTCAATGGTTGCTCCCAGTCGGGCAACTAGCGTGAGTGCAAACTGCAGAAAGACAAGCGTTGCAGCCAAGGCGACACACTTTTGCAGGCCACGACGAACCCAGTGCGGCCGCGCAGGCGGTTCGGGAAATTGATCAGACGACTCAATTTGCTCGGTAGAATTCAATTGAGTCTTCCTGCGAATCTAATTGCCTGACACCATGCTCGACTCAGGTTGCCACATGTAAAGAAAAGTTGGCAGTGACTGGCGATCCAGGCCGGGCACATTCAGCGGCAACAACGACGACATTGTAGGCGAGTTGGGCGTTACATCCAGTAGCGTGTAGGCACGATCATTGTCCCGACGCAACATGACTACGGAGCTATCGTTGGCCAATCCGGACAGCTCTCGCGCCAAACCAACTGCGTCGTCGAGATAGCCAAGGCGATCGACTAGTGACATTTGCAGGGCTTTTTCGCCGGTCATGATCTTTCCGTCAAAGATTTCTTCAGCGCTCTGCTGAACGGCTGGGCGTGCCATAACAACCCGCTCAATCAACCGGTCATGCAACTCGTCTGCCATGGCCTGCAATTGCTCTCGCTCCACCTGCTCCATCATGCGTTCAGGCGAGGCCATGTCGACGTGCTCGCCGGCCTTAACAGGGATGCTGGCGATGTTGACTTGGTTCATCGTCAGTTCAAGATTGTATACGTTCAAGATCACGCCAAGACCGCCTAGAATCGAAGTCGGATGGGCAACCACGGCATCGGCGGCTGTCCCCAGGTAGTAGGCTCCGCCTGTGCCGACATCCATGATGCAAGCCACGATGGGCACACCGCGGCGTTGTTTCAATGCCAATAAATCGCGGAGCATGATGTCACAAGCGGTCACACCACCACCTGGGCTGTTGATCCGAAGCACAATTGCTTTCACCGAAGGTTCCGCGGCAAGGCGATCGAGCTTCTCTCGGAACAGGGCAACCGGATTCTCCCCCATCGATCCCATGCCAGCCATATTCTTGTTGACGAGCAAGCCGTCAATGTCGACAACCGCCACGCTGCCCGCATTGGCAGGGTTTTGATACACCGGTACGGCTTGAAGACGCGACGCGGTGTTATCTGTCTTAAATGCGGTCGCAAGCTGCCCGGTCATGTCCATACCGCCGGACATGTCCATTCGGCCCATCATATTCATACTGCCACTCATGATGGTCTTGATCGGGCGGCTTCGGCAACCTGCCGAGGCGGAGCAGAATGCAGCCAGAATGATCAGCAGTATTCGCATGTCCGATTTTCCCGTTTGTCCAGTACCACAGAGTCGCTCGAATGCGATGTTGAAAAGCGTAAGGGCGACATAACCGCATTCTTCCTTGCGTTTGATCGGCGCATCGCCAAACTCAAATTCGCCACAAATGATCTCGACCGCAGAAGCGCTATGGCCGGAATGCTTCGCCAAGGTCCGACAATCGACGCTTGAGATTTAAGGCCCCCAATTGGACGATAGCCCCCAGTCCAAACGCACGCCTTAAACCTCTCAGTCAGCGCAGGTGACCAGGTTCACGCAGGCATTCACATGCCGCTATTTATCCTGCGCCCCGTATTTCGCCTCGTCGGCTCAGGCATTACTTCTTGCCTTGTGCTGAGATCTCATTCCACTCTCAGAATCGCTTCAGTCAACCAATCTTGCTCAGGTCGAGCATTCGGAAAGCAGGTTTTCTGCAAACAGACCCTCGAAGTGTCCAGGATAGGGTGAGTCTAAAAATCGCAGTTCTTGCCCCAGTGAATCCTTGGGTTTGCGAGGCTTGCAAAGTGTCCAGTTTAGGGTGAGCCGTAGTCCACTTAGATACGCGTAACGTAGTCAAGCGTAGGCGCCTTGGGGCGGACAATTTACGATCGACAATATCAGCTTTACAGCGTCATTGCGCAAGAAGAGGACCAATTCGTACACTCAGGTGACTAAACTGGGTAGAAACTGTCAGATCTAATACTGGCTACTACAGATAAAGCCTCATCGCATATGGGACTGACCTCCTGAAATAGCCTGGTTTCAAAAGCAAAGCTCTGCACGAAAAGCGTCTTGAACAACGATCTGAGATTGATCGACTTCAGGTAACAGTAAGACTATCTCGTGCTTCAATTGCTGTGCTAGCTCGTCAGTAAGACTCTTCTGCATTCCTAATCTGACTACAATTCGGCTCTGGTAGTCATGCTCTTCGCAGCGCAATCGCAAGACTTGCAGGTCTTCGCCAGCAAGTTCTACTACGGATGCACCAAACTGCCCCGAAACTTTTTGCCAAGTCTGAGAAAACCTTTGGTGCCTACTCTCAAAAGACTCACGGGCAGTTTCTATAACAGTCTGATGAGACTTCCAGCCTCCGACGTAGCAAGCGACACACGACATCACGACGAAGAGAAGTTTGATTGATGGTCGCATCATTTCGCCGACTCCGATTTGCGAGTTTCAATGATTTTTTCAAAGGCTCTAGCTGATTGCTGCGCCGGAGACTCTGGCTGATATAGGAAAAAATCACCAACGGCCTCTCTGGCTGCCCTTCGCTGTTCAGGAGTGAGCAGCTCTAATACTTCTTCTTCTGCCGCTTGCTTTATGGCGATAATTTTTTGACGCGTGCGTTCTGCTATGGCATTTGACGCACGTAGGAGCTCCTCCTTTTGGTCATCATAAACAGAGACTCGTGATGCCAAACGTCCAGATGTGAGTGATTTTCCCCAGCCAAGGTTAGCAACCTCGATCCTGTAAATCAGCTGCTTGAGCCGAGTCTGGCGACCTGGACGGAGAACCTCTTCGAAAACATCGTCTGCCAACGCATCGCGTTCATCGACAAGCGCTAGGTATTCATCTTGATTTGCTGTTTGCCGGTTATCTACCAAATACCGTTGGACGCGCCGCTCAGCATTCTCAATCGCCTTGCTGACAACCGAAATCTCTTCCTCTGTTACGTTGACTTCCTCGCGAATCTGAGGATCTTCAAGAACGTGGAGTAAGTGCAAGCTATTCTCAGGGTCTGGCCCCACGAAGATTCGCCCGTCCTTCTTCAGCGTGTCAGGAATCGGAATTGACTTTCGAAATTGGCTCGTGTCCTGCGCGAGCACACCCGCGCCTATTAAGAGCACAACGATTGCCGAATACTGAGCGGCTTTTGCGTACATTGGATGTAATCCTTAATCTTGATGGAAACTCACGGAGTCCCATTCCTGTTCGTTTGTGCCTGGGAGAGCGCCGTGCCCAACTCGGACATCGACGTACCAGTAGAGGTCATCTGGCCCAGCTGTAACCTGTGTTAAACCATTGATAACAGTAACGTCATTCGCATCAACAATTGTGAAGAAGCCAGCGTATACGTCTGATTCTTCGTCTTCACCATCTTCCTTCACAAACCACTCGTATGAGTACCAACCAGCATTGGACACTCCATTGCCAGAGTTATCCATGATTACTTGAAATCGTTGCCGTAGGATTTCTCCATCTGTATAGAACGTCGGGATAGTTGACGAGTCACCAATCGTATCCGAGACTCCCATCGAGATTGTTGAATTGACTGTCTGCGCTGATCCGTTGCTAGCAAGTCCAGCAACACCCACCACCACTAGAATTGTTCGTAGCACACTCATAGTCTTTTCCTTCCGAAGAAACCGTGAAGATTTTCGATTGCGAGACCAACTCGCCAGTTTTAACTCCCCCGAAAATCTAACAGCAATGCCGTGAAATCAGTTCGAGTGTTTCGTTTGGGGGAACGTGAGACAAGCTCGTTGTACTGGATTCAACAAGGCAAAATGACTAGAAAGAAAAGAAGGCGAATTTTGAATTGATTCCTACTTGCGGCCCGAACTTCGCAAATGCGTACTCAGTGTTAATTATTTGTTAAGCAGTGTCAGAACAGCCCCTCTTTTGCTATCGTTAAGAAATGGAAAGCTACGCACGACACTTTGCCGGCGAAATAAGAACTGCGATAGGCGATTGCGCAGACCTTAACGCAATCGTGCACCTCTGCACTTACCCAGTCTTCATCAAATCTGCAGACGGTCAGGTGCTGTTGTCGAATAGGCTCTACGATGAGCTTTTTCTCTCGGGAAGGTCACCTGCTGGGTTAGAACCGATGACCTACCTGGATTCAGTTATTGCGCCTATTTCGTTGAAAACTGACGAGCTCATCGTTTGCGGTTGTTCGTATGTCGATTTCTTTCACCTCGGCCAGAACGTGGGTGGTTTTGCCGCAGAGTTAAGGACAATTAAGCAGTCGCTAATCGGAGCTGGTCATCCGGAGCTTGCGATACTTGGACTCACATCTATTGTCAAACGCCTACCGGCTCATACCGTCGTCAGAACCGTAGAACTAGAAAAGTCTTGGCGGGTCTTTCAAGAATTGGATCCTCGCGACCAGGAGTGTCTGCGTATGCTGGCAGTTGGCAATTCGGTGAAGGAAGTTGCTGAGGTTCAGAAGGTCTCAAGAAAAAGCATCGAGAATCGCCGCAAAAAGGTCCTAATGGCTCTGTCTCTAAACAACGTCTTGCAAGCAGGGCATCTACTGTGTCGTTTTCAGGACAATGGCTATGGAGATTTCGGAATTTGATGACGCTCCTCAAACTTTTGGCGTCCGGAAAACATCGGTTTGCATAACAAATGGAGAAGAGTGAACCTATTCATAGAGTCCTTCCACAGCTTCATCCAATTCCTTTTCCCCAGGCTCAGTGTATCGCCAGATGTACTTGGTGCTTGAGTGGCCCGAGAGCTTCATGGCGTAGCGAATGTCTTTCTCAGCAGCTTTTCGCAAAGCCGTGTGTCTGAGCATGTGAGCGGTTAGGCGGATGTGCTGCGACTTCGGTAAAGTCGAATTCGCCTGGGCAGCGATCGCGGACGGTGCATCGTTTAGATTAGATCCAGCCAACTCCTGGCCGTTCTTGGTCTGAAACAACGGGCCAGGTGCACGTCCACGTCATTCTCAAAATACTCCTCAATTGCAGCTCGAGCCGGAGTAGGGACCTTCAGCTTCTTGGTTGTCTTCTTGCCCTTGCGTTTGATGTTGTGCAGATAGCCATCCTTGTATTGCTTAGGGTACTGGAGGCTGAGCATCTCTGATTCTCGCAGTGCGGTGTGCAGTAGCAGGACGAGCATGGCGAAGTTACGGTAGGGACGTTGATTGGCTCAGGTCGAGCATTCGGAAAGCCGAAAAAGAGGGAGTATCGGTTCATCCCAAGCCATTGAGCTTGATCTAATGGCCGGTTCAAAGGCGCGGTCCTGCTGGTGTACAATACGCCCCCCGTAAGCGCGGGATGAACGAGAGTGTGCGACAGGTTATTTAGAGGTGGGGGGCGCGATGCGATTTAGCTCGCTAATCATTAAGAATCTGACTCGCCGCCCAGCCAGGACATTATTGACACTGCTGGCTCTTTCGACTGCGATTGCGAGTGTCGTGGCACTGATCGGTGTCGCCAATGGATTCAGCAGCTCCTTTGCAGATATCTATGCTGCTCATTCGGTTGATGTGGTGGTCTCGCGCGACGGATCAGCAGACCGTTTGAGTAGTTCTGTAGACGCCGCCATGGTGGAGCGGATCGGGCAACTGCCCCAGGTAGAGCGGACCGCAGGTGTCTTGCTGGAAACCCTTTCGCTCGAAGAAGAGGGCGTCTACGGGCTGCCAACGATGGGCATTGCGCTCGATTCATGGCTGCTCAAGGACTATTCCATCCTGCGAGCCAGCCCAAGCAGTGCTAACAACGCCGCCGACCGAAGTCAAAGCGAGACATCAAACTCTTCAAATGCTGTCATAGCGACTTCCGGGCAAGTTGGTTCGGCTGCTGGAGGCGGTACATCACGGATCGTCTTTCTAGGAATTCATCTTGCCGAGCGTATTGGTGCGAAAGCAGGCGGAGAAATCTTGCTTTTCGATGAAACATATCGCGTCGAGGGCGTATTTGAGAGCCCAAGCACTTGGGAAAACGGGTCGATGATCCTGCCGCTTGAGCAGCTCCAAAGCCTGACCGATCGCGAAGGCCAAGTTACTTATATCAATGTAATCCTGGACCGGACTGTCGTCGCAGGCTCCGCTGGCACGGTGGCGGACCAAGCAATTGAGGGCATCGAGGCGCTCGATTCAAGGCTGCTGGCGTTGGCAACCAGTGAGTTTGTCGAGACAGATCTGCGCATGCAAATGGCAGGAGCGATGGCTTGGATGACCTCAGCAATTGCCTTGATCATCGGTTCAATTGGAACACTCAACACGATGTTGACCAGCGTTATGGAGCGAACTCGCGAGATTGGCATCCTACGTGCAATCGGTTGGCCGAAAAAGCGAATCGTTGCCATGGTGATGTGTGAGTCTTGTGGGCTGGCGATTGTGGCCAGTGCCATAGGGTGCATCGTTGCAATCATCCTGGTGCGACTATTGAGTGAAGCACCGGCAGCCAAGGGGATCCTATCGCCCACGATTGCTCCGGCGGTGATCCTGCAAGGAGTTGTCCTTTCACTGTGCATTGGATTAATTGGTGCCATCCTGCCCGCCATCCGTGCGGCAGGGATGTTGCCCAGCGAAGCATTTAGAGCAAGCAGCTAGAACAGAACACACCGCCGCATCTGCAGCGAACATTCTCCGCAGGGAGGAAATCAACATGAACAACCAACAATACCGGCCGCAGTCCGGCGTCGCTTCAAGTTCAAACAGTGAACCGATTGCCATCATCGGCATCGGCTGCCGTTTTCCGGGGCAGGCAACGAGCTGGCAGGCGTTCTGGAACAATTTGCGCAATGGCGTCGACTGTATTACCGAAACGCCTGCATCGCGGTGGAATCTCGACAAGTTCTACGCCCCAGGTGAGACTACGGTCAGCAAGACGCAAAGCAAGTGGGGCGGATATGTCGAAGGGATCGATCTGTTTGATCCGCAGCTATTTAAGATTTCGCCCCGCGAAGCTGCTAGCATGGATCCGCAGCAACGCATGCTGCTGGAGTGTACCTATCGAGCCGTCGAGGATGCCGGAGTGCAAGTTGGCAAACTTGCGGGGCGCAGCGTCGCGGTGTTCACTGGAATCTCTAGCTTTGACTACGCTGTTGCTGGGCTAAGTTACCAAGACCGCGGTGTGATCGACGCTTATAGCAACACGGGTGGATCGAGCAGTATTGCTGCCAATCGGATTTCGTATTGCTTTGATCTGCGTGGCCCCAGCGTTGCCGTCGACACTGCTTGTTCATCGTCGTTGGTCGCAATGCACATGGCCTGCGAGAGTATTTGGCGCGGCGACGCGGAAATGGCCTTGGCGGGAGGCGTGAACGCGTTGATTCTGCCTGATTTCTATGTCGCGTTCAGCCAACTGGGGGTGCTTTCCCCCGACGGTCGCTGCAAGACGTTCGACGAACGAGCCAACGGCTATGTTCGCAGCGAGGGCGCCGGGATGGTAATGCTCAAGCCACTCAGCCAGGCCATGCGAGACGGTGATCCGGTGTACGCAGTCGTTCGTGCAACTGCCCTGAATCAAGACGGCCGCACACAGGGCATGACGGTGCCAAGCCAATCGGCTCAAGAGACGCTGATTCACGCCGCCTGCGAGAAAGCTCAGGTAGCGCCGCGAGATATTCAGTACGTCGAGGCGCACGGCACGGGTACTCCCGTGGGCGACCCGATCGAAGCCAATGCGCTGGGGAGCGTTCTTGGAGAAGGACGAAATGAAGGATCGAAGTGCTGGATTGGATCGGTCAAAACCAATATAGGTCACTTGGAGGCTGGCGCTGGCATTGCAAGTGTGATTAAAGTCGCGCTGTCGATGCACCACGAATCGATCCCTCCACATTTGCACTTCCGTACTGCCAATCCCGCGATCGACTTTGACGCGCTCAAGCTGCAATTGCCACAGACGCTCACCGACTGGAAAACTGCGGGACCGCGACTGGCTGGCATCAATGGGTTCGGCTACGGCGGCGCAAACGCTCACGTGATTCTAGAATCCGCGCCCCAGGCTACGGGCAAAGCTACTCGTCCCGTTGGCTCAGCTACTACCGATAGTTCTGCCTCAACATCGGCTGCATCGTCTACACTGGCAGCATCGTCTACACTGGCAGACAGCTCGGCTAGCGGGCAGCAAACTACAAAATCGACCGGGGCTTTCCAAGCTCCCGTTCTCTTGCCGCTTTCGGCCCGCAGCAAGCCGGCTCTTGCCAGCCTGGCTGGAAGCTACGCCGACGCCCTTGAGTCGCTGGACTCTTCGATGCACTTGGCGGAAATCGCTGGCTACATCGCTCACCGGCGATCCCACCACTCGCAGCGGACAACCGCTTGCGCTGCAGATCGAAACGCGATGATTGAGCAACTGCGCGATATTGCCGCGTCCAATCCAAGTGAGCTTGGCGACGAAGTTAGCGCTCAACGACTGTCCGCCGGTGTCGCTTTCGTGCTGTCCGGGCAAGGGCCGCAGTGGTGGGGCATGGGCCGCGGTCTCCTGAAGTACTCACCCGCATTTCGTTCTGTGATCAAGCGTTGTGATCGCGAGTTCTCGAAGGTCGCATCGTGGTCTTTGATGGAGGAGCTTACGCGGCCTGAGGCTGAGTCGCGGATGCACCAAACGTCGATCGCACAGCCTAGTATTTTTGCAATCCAAGTTGCTTTGGCGGCCGTATGGGAGAGCTGGGGAGTCACACCGTCTGCTTTGGTAGGGCATAGCGTTGGCGAAATTGCAGCGGCGCACCTGTCCGGCGCCCTTTCCTTCGAAGATGCCGCTGCGGTCGCCTTTCATCGAGGTCGCACGATGGATTTGGCCAGCTCGCAAGGCGGAATGCTGGCTGCTGGACTAAGCGCCGATGAAGTACCGCAGTGGATCCAAGGGCTCGAACGAGTGGTCTCGATTGCGGCAATCAACGGCCCAAGCTCGGTGACCATTTCCGGAGCAGAAGATGCCATTGATGAAATTGCAAAACGACTCGAAGGAGCTGGAATCTTCTGGCGACGATTGACCGTCGAATACGCCTTCCACAGCCCGCAGATGGAGCCCGTCCGCGAAGAACTACTGCGTTCACTCGACGGCATTCGGCCAGCAGAAACGAAGATTCCGCTCATTTCGACGGTGACTGGAGAATGGATTGATGGAAAATCCGTCGGGGCAGACTACTGGTGGCAGAACGTACGCCAAAGCGTTCGGTTCTCCGATGCAATGACAAGTCTTGCCAATCGGGGCTTTGGCATCGCCGTCGAAGTTGGCCCACATCCGGTACTGGCGTATTCCATCAACGAGTGCTTCCAAGCAGCCGGAACCAGCGTTCGCAGCGTAGCATCCTTGAACCGCCAACAAGACGATCTGCAGGTGATCACGAAATCACTGGGCGATCTCTATGCGATGGGGTTGGATATCAAATGGTCAGGTTTCTACAACAAGCCCACGCGGCGGATCGACTTGCCGGTCTATCCATTTGAACAACAGGTCTGTTGGTCGGAATCGCTGCAGAGTCGCCTTTCCAGATTGGCTGCGCCCGTTCATCCCCTGCTCGGCGAAAAATCTGATACCGATGCACCGCAGTGGCAAGCTCGAATTGACCTCGGACTTCAGCGTTATCTGGCCGATCATGCGGTTCGAGGAGCCGTGATGTACCCAGCCGCTGCCATGCTAGACACCCTGGTTGCTGCAGAGCGGGTCATCGCACAAGAAAACGCACCCACAAGTGCTGATTCAACGGTCAAGTCATCTGTAATTCGACGCGTCCGCTTTCAAGCCGCTTGTACGCTGAGCGAATCGCAGTCGCAGTGGATTCAGACTCGATACTCGGCGGATCGGCGCCTGCTGGAGTTGGCGTTTCGCGCGTGCGACTCGGACCAGTGGCAACCACTTGCCGTTGCCGACGTGAGCTCCGAAACCGCCAGACGGCCGCTTGAGTCGTCGTCACTGCTCCGGGAAGCTCGTGATCGATGCAACGAAGCATTCGACCAGCAGCGTCTGTATGACTACTGCGAAACGATTGGCCTAATTTATGGGGCCGAATTCAAGGGGATTCAGCGGGGACGCCGCTGTGTGGGCGAGTCGATCGCCGAAGTTGAACTGCCTCAGATTGAATCTTCCGCAGTTGAACACGCAATTCACCCAGCTCTGTTGGATAGTTGTTTTCATGCAATGATCGCAGCGGATCCGGACTTTGATCACACCAACAGCGGGCTGTTTCTACCCAGCGAGATCGAAGAGTTCCGCTACTTTGGAAATCCTGGCTCGCGAGCAATCGTGCATTGCCAATTGAGTTCAAAGACGGATCGTAAAATGCGTTGCGATGTCAACATTTACGACGCCGACGAGCGACTGTGCGTTTCCATCGAATCGTTTGTCAGCCAGAAGGTTGGCAGTGCGACCGGCAAAGAGACGTTAGAAGACATGGCCTACGCTTACTCGTGGAACGAAAACCCGATTGTGGCCAATGACGTCCGTGCGGATGTTTCTGACCATGCTGCTCAGCGTTGGTTGATCTTCATGGATGAAGGCGGGATTGGCCGCGAAATCACCGAACGACTGGTCCGCCGCGGCGATCAAGTTGTCGAAGTTTATCGGCACGATTCCCAAGTAGCCAAGACGGCCACATCGCAGTTTTTTCAGGCGGACCCGGAGTCGCCCGATAGCTTCTGCGAAGTCCTCCAAGCTGTACTCGATGATTCCCCACACGTCATCGATTCGATTGTCTATCTATGGGGTAACGACGTCCCGCAGCCGCATCTCTTGTCCTGTGGAAGCCTGCAAGATAGTACCATTTTGACGTCTGTCGCCCCAGTTTCACTGGTGCAGGCTTGGGACAAGTTGCCGACGCCGCCGACATCGCGTCTGGCCGTGGTGACAACCGGAGCGCAGTCACTGGAAGATGAACCAGAGTTGGTTTCTGTCGCCGCCGGTCCGCTGATTGGCATGGCGCGAGTGATCGTCAGCGAGTATGCACCGCTTGAAACAAAGCTGGTCGACCTTCCCAGCCAACCCGCCACCACTGACTTAGACAATCTAATCGATGAATTACTTTGTCAAGATGGTGAAGACGAAATCATGTGGCGTGACGGTCGGCGACTCGTCCGGCGGTTTGGACGTCAAGACGAAAAGCCGTTGCCTCGTGCCGTTTCAACAGAGCTGCCCAGTCGACTGACGCCTGGTCGGTCGGCGGGTATTGAAGAGATGCGATATCGCACGACTCGAGACGGCAGATTCGGAGTGCACGGTTTTGATCCGGGATATTTGGAATCTGGCGAACTGGAGATTGAGGTTCGCGCGGCAGCACTCAACTTTGCCGATGTGATGAAATCGCTGGCTCTTTATCCTGGAATGGCTGATGGCCCGGTGGATCTCGGCGCTGAATGTGCCGGAATTGTCACTCGAGTTGGCGGCGGCTGCAGATTTGAAGTAGGCGATCGGGTTGTTGCCATCGCGCCTGGCTCCTTCTCGACTCACGTTGTCGTCAACGAATCGCTTGTTGCCAAAATGCCTGGCAATCTAACTTTTGAACAAGCCTGTGCGATTCCAATTGCTTTCCTGACTGCCCAGCATGCGATCGAAAACTGCGCTCACCTGCAGCGTGGTGACCGCATTTTGGTTCATTCGGCGAGTGGCGGTGTTGGACTTGCCGCTCTGCAATTGGCTCAATCCAGAGGTATCGAAGTCTTCGCGACGGCGGGTAACGACGAAAAACGGCGTTATCTTCGCAGTCTGGGCGTCGATCACATCATGAATTCGCGTTCGCTGGATTTTGGCCATCAGACGCTGCAAGCTACCGATGGCGAAGGCGTGGACGCTGTTCTTAACTCTTTGCCAGGTGAGGCGATTCAAGTTGGATTAGCAACGCTTCGCACCGGCGGACATTTCTTGGAGATTGGCAAACGCGACATTTATGCCGATGCACCGCTTGGGTTATACCCATTCCGAAACAACTTAGCGTTGCACGCGATCGACTTAGATCAGTTGTTCAAGCGTAAGCCTCAGTGGATGGGGACGATGCTTCGCGATTTGATGAAGCGTTTCGAATCCGGTGAGCTTAAGCCGATCCCAGTAAAGGCATTTTCGGCCTGCGAAACTATCTCCGCGTTTAAGTACATGCAAAGCGGGCAACACATTGGCAAGATAGCTGTCTCCTTCGACAGTGTTCCTGATCCGGTTTTCCCAGGCGATCACGCTATACCCGAAATGCAAGCTGACGGCACTTATTGGGTCGTTGGAGGATTGGGTGGATTCGGACTGGAGATCACCAAGTGGCTGGTGCAACGTGGCGCAAAGACACTTGTCTTGACCGGTCGGAGTAAAACGCCTCGTCCAGCGGCTGTTGATGCGATTGAAGCTCTTCGCGCTCAGGGCGTTCAAGTTGAAGTACTGCCAGCAGACATTACCGCCGCGAGTGAAGTGAGGCGGGTACTAGAGCACATCGACGCGAATCTACCGAGACTCTGCGGTGTTATTCATACAGCCATGGTCTTGGAAGACAAGCTCATTCCAGATTTGGATCGTCAAACGCTCGACCGCGTTCTTTACCCGAAAGTGCTCGGGGGCTGGAACCTGCACCAACAGACTTTAGGGCGTGAGCTCGATTGCTTCATCTTGTTCTCGTCGCTCTCAAGTGTCTTTGGCCACGCAGGCCAAGCCAACTATTCGGCCGCTAATGCGCTGCTGGACAGTCTTGCGTTCTACCGTCGCGCTCAAGGGCTGCCTGCCTTGGTGATGAACTGGGGGCACCTTGGAGAAGTTGGCTACTTGGCCGAACGCGATGAACTGGGGCAACGGCTCGAGCGACAAGGAGTATTGAGCTTTTCGGTCAAGCAAGCCACGGATTGCCTAGAATATGCTCTGGCTCAACAGGTTGTCCAGATGAGTGTGCTTAGGATCGACTGGTCCACCTGGCGAGGACTTGGAATTACGAACCGAGTTTCACCACGGTTCGAGCACTTGCTCATTCACTCCGGAAGTGAAGCGCAGGAGGGCGGTCTTGCAACTGCCGCTTCACTGCGAAACGCATCCGAGACAGAACGCTTGTCGATGATCGACGCGGGGCTGCGTGCGAAGGCGGGCAGCCTGCTGGGTGTATCGCCTGGTGATATTCCTGCTGACCGCGCCTTGCTTGAGCTCGGCCTGGACTCTCTAATGGCAGTCGAAATGCGGAACTGGATCGAGAGCCACATGGAGATTAGCATGCCCATTTCCTTGCTCATGCGGAGTGAATCGTATGGCGACTTGGTGCAGGGCGTTAGTGAGTTAATTGGCGGAGCGTCCTCGATGGCGGCGGAGATGGTTTCGGCTGACATCCAGAGTTTGCCTGAGGCGGACACCTCTGTGAGTCAGCCAGACAGCCAAACGATGGACGCGGAAGACTTGTTGGAGCAGCTACCTGAGTTGGCTGACGACGAAGTCAATCGTCTCTTGGGACAATTGTTGCGGGAAAGTGAGTGATTCGTGGGCGACCAAGTCAACGACATGGATGTTTCGAAACTGTCGCCCGAGCAAAAACGGAAGTTGCTGGCCAAGCTGTTGGCGGAAAAAGTCAAACGCAGCAAGCAGTTTCCGATGTCGCATGGCCAACAAGGGTTATGGCACGCTTTCCGTCGCGATCCGAATTCTACCGCTTTCAATGTTTTCCTTCCCACTCGGCTGCGCAGTCGACTGCAGCCAGATGCTCTGCAGACCGCCCTGAATGAAATCGCGGCTCGACACAGCAGTCTTCGGGCGTCGTTCTCCGACACGACGGGCCAGCCGCTGCAGACGATCCACGACCGGATGCCGCCCGAATTTGCGGTCGAGAATCTACCGGGCGCAAGTGATGAAGTCATTAGTGCAGCCATCGGAAAACAGGCTGCAGTTCCGTTCGACTTAGAACGCGGTCCGCTACTTCGAATGACCGTCTATCGAATTGCCGAAGACGACTGGGTTGTCTTTGCGCAGGCGCATCATATAGTTGTCGACTTTTGGTCACTGGTCCTCATTTTGGGTGAACTGCGCGAGCTCTACCCACGACTCGTTGATGCGATTCCACTGCAGCTTCCTGAACCCCAGAACAATTACGCCAAATTCGTGCAGCGGCAAGCAGCATTGCTCGATTCACCTGAAGGGCAACAGCAGCGAGAGTACTGGATGCGTCAGGTCACCAACGGCGACAGTGCCCTTGAGTTGCCCACTGATTTTGTGCGTCCGGCAAAATTCACTGGACGAGCCGCTGTGGCAAGTCTGGAACTTCCTAGCGGCACAGGTAGACACCTGATCGAACTCGCCACCAAGCTTCGTGTAACCCCGGTTGCGGTCGTCCATGCCGCCATTGCGGCGCTTCTGTCTGGATACAGCGGACAAGAAGCATTCTTTCTAGGCAGCCCTTTCTCCGGTCGGAGTCAGCGCGACTACGAAAGCACAGTTGGCTTCTTCGTCAACGTTTTGCCGATTCTCTTGGATGTGCGTGGTAATCCGTCCTTCGCGGAACAAACGCGACGCTGTGCAAAAACGCTGATCGACGCATTGCAAAACGAAGACTACCCTATCAGCAAAATTGTGGCTGAAAGTGACGTCATTCGGGATAGCAGTCGCAGTCCATTGTTCCAGGTCTCTTGCACGTTCGAAAAATCGCAGGTGAAGCAAGAGTCAGGAAGGGCATCGTTTCTCTTCCCCGGCGAGAAGCAGTCGTGGGATTTCGGTGGGATGCGACAGGAAAGCTTCTACTTTGAACATCCTACCTGTCACTACGACGTCGAATTTATCTTTGAACTGAGCGGCGACGATTTGAAGGGGATGGTCTGCTACTGCAAAGACCTATTTTCGCGGCAAAGCATGGATTGCTTCACTCGAGTGTTCGCACAAGTACTAATGGCGGGACTGAATCGTCCGAACAATACAGTCTCGCGACTCCTGAACGACGCTTGTGGGGCGCCGCAGGATAGCCACAAAAATCGGCAGGAGGCTTTACCGGCAGTGCGGGCTGAGGCGCTTGAATCGGCAACTCAGCACCACGTAGCTCAGTACCACGTAGCATCAAAAATCCTGCAGCACGCACAAGAAAACGGCTCCCACGCTGCATTTATTGCCGACGATGAAGCCACTAGCTACGGGGCGTTCGCCAGCAGCGCTGCCCGACTTGCACGCGCGCTGAGAGATGCTGGAACACAGTCGGGGGATCGAGTTCCGGTCTATTGCAAGAGTGGACGCAATGCCTTCGCGGCAATCCTTGGCGTGCAACTGTCGGGGGCGATTCCGATTCCGATTGATGCGAATCAACCGTCGGTGTCCTGGGAAGAACTCTCGGAAGACACCGGTGCCAAGCGTTGCGTTTGCGATGCGCCAGGCACATGGGCTGCACCTTCTGTTCCGCAAATCGACATTCGAACGCTCTCGGACAGACACTCTACAGAACAAGCTAACGATAGCCAGCTCGCAGAAACCCAGGATTTTGAAGTCGGCGACATGACTTCTGCGGCCTACGTTGTCTACACATCGGGTTCCACCGGTCGACCAAAGGGCGTGGAAGTGCCCCATTCGGCGATCGGCAATACTCTCGCTTGGCGAGCCAAGGCGGTACCGCTTTTCCAGAGCGATCGCGTGCTGATGTTGCTTTCTCACCAATTTGATGCGGCGCTCGGAGTTGCTTGGACAACCTTTACCCAAGGGGCCACCTTGGTTTGGCCAAGCGAGCAAGTTGTGCGGGACCCGGCACTACTAGTCGACTTCGTTCGTGAGCAAAAAATTACTGTCCTGCCTGCTGTCCCAAGCTTGTTGAAGGTCTTTGTAGAGCATCCACGCTTCAGTGAATGCAAATCACTTCGCTACATCTGGACCGGTGGCGAAAGCATGCCAGCCGAATTGCCTGGGCAGATACGAGCCAGTCAAACTGCAACTCAATTCTGGAACTTTTACGGACCAACAGAAGCTGCCGTTGAGGCGACGGCTATTGAGTTGCTCGACCACGATACCAGCAAGCCGATTCCAATTGGTCCTCCTATTGATGGCTGTGAGATATTGATTCTTGGCAAGGACCGGTTCCCGGTCCCCACAACCATGCCAGGAGAAATCGCTATCGGTGGGCGTGGCCTGGCAAATGGTTACGTCGGAGCACCTGAGTTGACGGCTGAACGTTTCGTGCCGCATCCAGTGAGTCCAGACCGTCGCGTTTACTTAACCGGAGATCGCGGCCGCAGGCTGACCGGCGGTGCGATTGAATTCCTGGGCCGCAACGATCACCAAGTCAAACTGCGTGGATATCGCCTCGAGCTGAGTGAGATTGATGCTGCGGCTGCCGAGAGTTCGCTTGTCAGCCGCTGTGCTGCGAAGGTGGTGGAGGGCTCCGCTGGGGCGAGTATTCTTGCTCTATTTGTGCAGTTCGTCGACGCAACCGACGAAGAGGCAGCGCTTGGCCGTTTGCGGGGTGAATTGTCTGAACGTTTGCCCGCCTTCAAGCGTCCCGATGTGATGATTCCTCAGGATAGTATGCCGATGTTGACGAGCGGCAAAGTGGATCGCAAGCAACTGCCTGACACGATTGATGCAGCAAGTCTTAAGCGACAAATCATCGATCCAATGGGGGCTGCCGAAGAGTTCTTGCTCGCAGCGTGGTGTGAAGTGATCGGGCAATCGCCCATTTCGGTCGACGAGAACTTTTTCGCGGCTGGCGGTACTTCTTTACAAGCGGCCATGCTAACAACGCAACTCACCAAACAGCTTGGCGTGCGGGTTCCAGCAGCCTTGATCTTTGACTTGGCGACCATTCGATCCATGACGGGCAGCCTATACGGTCTTCATCGTGAATTGATGGAAGATCGCTTCGGACCCGAGATATCAGGAGCAGGCATCGAGCATGGCGTTGCATCCTTAATCACCCCACTGCGCACAACTGGGCAGCGCCCGCCAATTTTCTTTGTGCATCCGCCCGGCGGGATTGTCATTTGCTACCAAGACCTGATGAAGCACTTGGGCGACGAACAGCCCGTTTACGGCATTCGATCTCGTGGTTTGCATGGTGATGAGGAATTGCCAACCAGCATTGAATCGATGGCCGCGGAGTATGTTGAAGCGATCCGAACCATTCAGCCAGAGGGCCCCTACGTGATCGGTGGGTGGTCGCTGGGCGGGTTGATTGCTTACGAAATGGCTAGTCAATGTATTGCGACTGGGCAGGAGGTCGACCGAATTGTCTTGATCGACACCACCATTCCAGAGCAGTCAACGGACTTGGTGCCGGCCCAGGAGCGGGTCAATGTCGGGTTAGAGTATGGGATCGAAATGACCCTAGAGCAGTTGGGGGATCTGTCGCCCGAAGAGCAGTTGCCATTGCTGTTTGAGCATGCAAAAAAACTTGGGGTTTTGGAGGAGGAGTCTCCGCCGGAAGTGATCGCTCAAACGCTGGAGGATCTTCAAGGCCTGTTTCATCGCCACGTAGAACTTTCGACGATTTACAAACTCTCCCCGCTTGAGTGCGATATCCTTCTGTTTCGCCCAAGTGAAACACCTGTCAAAGTTGACCAGAGTGATCGGCCAACACTCAACGACCGAGGCTGGGGCTACTTGGTCCCAAATGTCGATGTTGAATTTGTGCCAGGCCATCACCACAGCATGGTCCAAGCAGACAATGCTCGGCACATGGCCGCAATACTAAAGCGTTATCTCCCTAGCTTTACCAACGCTTGCCAAACACAGAGTTAATTCTGAGAGTTCTTAAGCTGGCGATGAGCGGGGCCGACAAAAAAGGCAAAACACTTTCGCAAGCCAGGAAAGCAGCTTGGCCGTCCAAGACGAGCTGCTGGGCAGGGGCTAGTTTGACCCTGGCATTTGGAAATGGTAGTTTCACGAGTATTGAAAGCGAACATTGAGCTGTCTCTTCTACGGAGCGCGTTATGAAAGCGGGCATAGTTGCTGCGGTACTGATTGTCGGTCTTGTAATTGCGCTCCCTTCCATTCAGATCTATCGAGAAACAGGCGGGCGAGGAATTGGATGCCCGAACTGTCTAAAAGCTATCAGCCTTGCTTTGCATTCCTACCATGCAGATCATGGCTCGTTCCCTCCCGCTAGAATTCTTGACGACACTGGTCGGCCAATGCACTCATGGCGAGTGGCGGTGTTGCCGTACTTGGATGAGCAAGAACTGTACGATGCCTATGACTTTTCAAAACCCTGGAATTCGCCTGGAAATTTGGAACTGGGCCGCAACGCGCCATCTTTCTTCCGGTGCAACCAGTGTCAATCCCGTGTCGCTGAGCGCAAATCAAGTGCAACAGCTCGAAAAAACGGGGCTACTTTAGGGCAAGCTGAGACGACGGTGCTTGCAATCACCGGTCCTGGCACATGCTGGCCTAACAACGGGGCCGTTCGCCGCGACCAAATCCGCGACAGCGCAGCACAAACCGCACAGATCATTTCGTTACCAGAGACTAATGTGCACTGGCTCTCTCCCGAGGACTATTTCGTGGGGGACTCGCTGCCGGCTGGCGAGCATGGAAGCGGACATTACGTTGGATTTGCTAACGGTGCCGTCCGTTTCCTGCGCGACGATCAGCCGCTGCAACCGCTAGCAACCATCGATGGTGGCGAGTTTATCGACACGGAAACGTTCGATCGCTGGTAAAACAGCCGAGCTACTATCTTCAGCAAATCCAAACTCCAACTTGCCACCTGGTCTGATGTTGAATGCTCTGTGGAATTTGGCCTGCAAATTCTGGTAAACTAGTACCTCCTACCGCCACCATCTCGCCGCATTCAGCCAATTCACCAAAAGGAGGTTACGTGTCTATGCGTGCTTCTTTCATCGTTCTTTCGCAGTGTTGTCTGCTAGCCTGCGTCTGCACTTGCAATATTGCCTCCGCGCAACAGTCTCCGGTTCTGTCTGTCGATTTCGAAAACGAAGAATTCTCTGGCGGCACCGGGTTTGGCAGCCTGTCAGTTGATCGAGCCGCGGGACTAACTGCTCCACTCTATTCAACGATGCCAGAGGTCAACGCCGCGTTGCGTTTTGAAAAGGCGGGAGCCAGGGTTGTTTGGAAGGATCCTGGTGAGCGTTCGAACTACGATTTCGAACTTGGCGATGAAATCACATTGGAAGCGTGGGTCAGACTGCCCAAGATTGGCAATGGTAAGCACGTCTATATCCTGTCCAAGGGGCGAACCTACGAATCGGGCAGGCTGGAGAACCATAACTTTGCGTTGCGTCTAACTGGCGTCAACGGCACAGCAGCGCCTAGCTTTCTTTTCAGCACTGCCGCGAACAACGGACCGGAATATCATCGCTGGACAAGCACTGAGGGCTTCGGGCCGGGCGAAGAGTGGCATCATGTGGCGGTGAGCTACCGATTCGGGGCCCCCGGCTCATTGCAAGCGATCGTCGACGGGAAGCAGGTCACGGGCAAATGGGACATGGGAGGCGCGACGAAATTGCCACCTATCGTCTCCGACGAATCTGTGTGGTTAGGCTCCTCGCGTGGTGGAGACCCAGGCAACAGCCTCGAAGGCTGGATCGACAACGCTCGAATTTACCGGCGGATTTTGCCCGCTGAACAACTCAAGCAACAGTATCGCGTCAACAGGCAACCTCCGACGTTTCAGCCTGCTGCTGGCGAAGTGGTCGTTACTTTCCATGCTGGCGCGAGCACTCACACGAGCTTTTCATTGGTGCCGCCTGAGGAGACCATGCGAGCAACGCTTCCAGCGATGGCCATTCATCGTTTGCCACTTCGCTTCGACGCAGGTGGCATTCGGAAACTTTGGAAGGGGCCAGTGTTGATGCGGATGTATCTCGAACGTGAATTCGCCGACGACGAATACGAGCTACTATTGCGATCACCTGGTTTGAGCCAACTGTGGATTGACGGCCAGGTAGAACTTTCCACGGGGCCGCGACGATTATTCCCCAATGCACACCAGCCGATGCTTGTCTATGAAACCGACATTCCGTGGTTGCGCGTGCCTCGAGTTGGTGACCAGGAAACACGCGCGACCGTCAAGCTTCCTGCTGGCAAGCATCGTTTTGTGCTGGAGGCCATCGTTGGCAGCAAAACGTCACGTTGTGAAACAGGCGAGACGCTGGTGGCATTTCGTAAAGCGACTTCGCCCCAAAATGACGGTCACGATCCTGAGGCAATCTTTGTTGTATTGACTGGTAGCGACGCTGTATTGACTGGTAGCGACGCTGGGCGGACCGTCGAATTGACCGATGCTGACTTCCTAGAGCTTCGCGGCACGACGGAAGAGCTCCTTTCTGCAATCGACACAGCGAATCTTACGGCAACCGCACAACAAACAACATCTGAGTGGGACGAGCAGGCGAAACGTCTGGCACTACAGCATCGAAAGCTGAGCGGTCGGACGAATAACGCTCGGACGAATCGTGAACGGCACGCAGCGGACAAGTACGCTCTGAGGCGTTTGCTCACTTCCCAGGTTATGGATGTTCGCCCAGCCGAGCCGCTTGCTTGGCTTCGCCGCGTCAGCTTGGACACCCGAGGAATCCCCCCAACCGTGGATGAGATCGAGGAATACCAAAGTTTGCCTTTCGAGACTCGAAAGGAGATCTTCGTCGATCGGTTTCTGGATAGCCCACGATGGGCAGATCATTGGACCAGTTATTGGCAAGACGTCTTGGCAGAGAACCCTAGTATCCTGAAGCCATCACTCAACAACACGGGCCCCTTTCGCTACTGGATTCATGACGCACTCACGCTCAACAAACCAATGCACCGCATGGTGGGCGAGCTGATTCACATGCAGGGCGATATTCAGGCAGGTGGGCCAGCCGGTTTTGGCATGGCTGCTCAAAATGATGTGCCCATGGCTGAAAAGGCGCATGTTTTGGCAAGTGCTTTCCTTGCAGTCGACCTCAAATGTGCTCGATGCCACGATGCTCCCTACCATCCGTGGAAACAGCAACAACTCTTTGAGATGGCCGCGATGTTGCGTGAAACGGCGATCAAGGTCCCTGCGACGAGCAGTGTTCCTCGTGCTTTTTTTGCTCGGCATGAAGACGACGCCCCCATCAGCATTACCCTTCAACCTGACGATGTGGTCGAGCCCGCTTTCCCGAAAGAAATCCTGGCGACCGAACGGTATTTTGCACCGGACGATTTCCCTACTCGCCCAGGATCGTCACTCGCGGACTTTGCCAGCAGCCGTGATGCATTGATCCAATCGCTGCTGGCCAGTGAGCGTTTTCCGCAGGTACTGGTCAATCGAATGTGGGATCGGATGCTGGGGTGGGGCTTGGTCAGCAGCGTGGACGACTGGTACGACGCAGACGTCCGAGAGCCCAGGCTGCTTGAAGAGCTTGCCGACTACTTCGTGGAGACGGGCTTCGATGCTAAGGCGTTGCATCGCAGAATCCTTCTGTCGGACATCTATTCTCAAGCGGCCGTGGATTCTGCCGAAGTGGAAAATCCTTACTTGGCTCCATGGCAACGACGGATGAGTGCCGAGCAGGTCGTCGATTCCCTGCACTCGGTGACCGGCGTTGAGATGTCAACGGAGGTCATTTCGTTTGACCCTGAAGCGTCACAGAAGCTAGCCAACTTTCTCAATTTGGGTGTCGCTCGACGAGCATGGCAGTTGGTTTCGCTGTCGAACGAACGTGATCGCCCAAGCCTCGCGCTTCCAAAGGCGGCATCAATCGTAGAATGCTTGGAAGCCTTCGGTTGGCGAGCTTCACGGCAGTCGCCGCAGACGCATCGACCTCAAGAAGCCAATTTGGTGCAGCCAGGTGTCGTTGCCAATGGCCATTTGACCACGACGGTAACGCGGATGACCGCCGGATCGTTGCTCGAACGATTATCGCTCGAAGCTGATTCGCCCGAAGCTTTGGTTGACAAGCTGTACATGGCGGTGCTGACCCGCAAACCAACTCAGGGCGAAGCAACTAAGTTTGTCGGCTTGATTTCCGACGGATTCGACACACGCATCCGGAAGCAATACGCTGCATCGCCAGGACCAGCGCCGCTTCACCAAGGGTTTGTGACGTGGTCAAATCACTTTGATGTCAAAGCGAACTTGCTGCGTCGCCAGCAAGAGAAGGCCTTGGCAGATGGGCCGAAGCCAAGCGGAAGAATTGAAGGCAACTGGCGAAGAATTGCCGAGGACGCCGTTTGGGCCCTCATCAATAGCCCTGAATTCCAACTGGTCCCTTAGGGCGAGTCGCACGGACGTATGGCGTGTCGATTACGACAACTTGCTGACTCACCTAAACGAGAAAACGCTCATCCTACCCAAATCTAAGAAAGGTCCAGCGCTAGGCCCAACCCGACTTAGAATCAAACACGTTCAACTTCTGAATACCAACTGAACAGAATGACAAGACATGAGTTCTTTGAACCGACGTAATTTTGCAAGCACTTGTGCCGGTGCGATTGCTGCAGGGGCCATGACAGGTGGTTTTCAAAGCCAGTCCGCAGTCGCGATGGATCCACTTATCGAAGAGACACCGACTGGAAAAGCTGAGAATGTGATTTTCATTTGGCTCGGCGGCGGCATGGCGCAGATCGATACCTTTGATCCAAAGCGCCAAGGGAGTTCAACGGAGCGCAAGCCGGGTAGTGACTACGCCGCAATCAACACCAGCGTGTCTGGCGTGAAAGTCTGCGAGCACCTGGCCGAAACTGCAAAGCGAATGGATCGGGTGACTGCAATCCGGAGCTGTCACCACGACGTGATCGACGAGCATGCAGCAGCCGTCTATTGGGTTCACGTTGGGCGCCCGGTCAACGGGACCATTGCCTATCCAGCGATCGGCTCGGCTATCGCAAGTCAACTTGCTGCTTCAGGCGCCGACGCTCCGGCTTATTCGTTGATCGGCTATCCGAACATGGCTCGTAGCCCGGGTTTTTTGGGGGCAGAGCATGGCTATCTTTACCTGACCGACGTCGAATCAGGCCCCAAGGGATTACGGCGTCCAAACTATGTTGACGACGCGAGACTTCGCCGACGTCTGGAACTCTTAAGCGCTGTTCGTAAAGCGGGCACTACGCGCCACCAATCAAGATTCCTTGAGCAGTATGATGCATCGCTTTCGGAAAACCTGCGGCTTTCGAGTCCAGAGTTCATGAAAACGTTCGATCTGTCGCGAGAGCCAGATAGCATTCGTAACGCCTACGGAAGCGATTTTGGGCAGCGGGTACTTCTGGCTAGAAGGCTGACTGAGGCGGGGAGCCGGTTTGTGGAAGTTGCCCACAATCTGAACTTTGTCAATGGAACGGGCTGGGATACGCACCGTGAAGGACAACAGAATCAATGGACGCTGATCCGTGAACTCGACCAAGCCATGGCTGCCTTGATAGACGACCTTGAGGCCAAAAAACGCTTAGATAAAACTCTGATTGTCGTTGCAACCGAATTCGGACGGCCACCAGAGTTTGACGGCGCAGGTGGACGCGGCCACCAGTCCAAAGCCTTCACGATGGTCCTTGCGGGCGGCGGCTTGAACCACTGCGGAGCAATTGGCGAGACGGACGAGCTTTCCAAGAACGTCGTTCATCGGCCGGTGTCGATTCCGGACTTCCATGCCACAATTCACAACGCTGTTGGAATCGACCCCGCAACAGAACTCTACGATGGAAATCGCCCTGTACCTATCACCGATCGTGGTACTCCGATTCGAGAATTGTTCGTGTAGCATATTTGCGGCGAGCGTTACGAAAGCGACCGCCGAAGATTTCGTTCATTAGGAACCTGGCCATGTTTAGACCAACGATCAGCCGACGAGACTGTGTTGTCGCCGGAAGTTTGTTCGGCGGCTTGCTCGGCAGTCAGTTGCTGCGACGCAATGCGGTTGCTAGTTTTCCAGTGGATGGATTCGGGGCCGCACGTCGGTGCGTGTTGGTTTGGCTGGATGGTGGGCCCAGTCATTTGGAGACGTTTGACCCCAAACCGGATGCTCCCGAGGAGGTCCGGGGGCCTCTCGGCACGATTGCGACCAAATTGTCGGGAGTGCGTTTCAGCGAAGGTCTTCCGTCGCTGGCGAACATGGCGGATCAATTCAGCGTTGTTCGATCGATGACCAGTCCTGTCGGCGAGCACAATTTGGCCACCAACTATGCCTTGTCAGGGCATATTCCGGGCGGTCGGGCGCAAGCTCCTGCGTTCTTATTGCCCGCGTCACAGTATGTCGATCATGCCGAGAAGTTTCCGGTGCACATAGCTGTGCCGGACTTCCAGCTTGGTGGTGGAGCCAAACTGGGCGGCTTTATGGACAAGCAGTTCTTGCCGTGGTCTCTCGGCACCGAACCCGCTCAAGCCACTTACCGCGAACAGCTCTTTGCGAGCCCAGGAGCACCTGACCGTGAACGGCTAGTCCGACGCCGCGCTCTTCTGGATGCAGCGGGTGAGCAGAATGCAAGTTTGCAGGATGCCATTTCGATTTTGACCGATCCGGCCTCTCAAGCGGCCTTTGATCTGAGCCGTGAGCCGGCCAAGACCAGACAACGCTACGGTGAGAAACCAATCGGGCAGAATTGTCTCCTGGCTCGGCGACTCCTCGACTCGGGCGTGCCGATCGTGACCGTGAACAACAAAGGCTGGGACACTCACAATAGCTTGAAGACGCGTCTTTACGATGGCTACACCGGAGCAAAGCGCCCCGTTGGCTTGGTGCCAGCGATGGACAAAGCTGTGTCAGCCCTGTTATCAGATCTGACCACCAATGGAATGATCGATGAAACGCTCGTCATCGTGATGGGTGAGTTTGGCAGGACGCCAAAGATCAACACGCTTGGCGGCCGGGATCATTGGCCGAGAGCCTACAGCGTTCTGCTCGCTGGCGCGGGCGTAAAACGCGGATGCATTCACGGTTCCAGCGACCGCGTCGGCGAAAACGCGGCCGATTCGCCTGTAACACCTGCGGATTTGGTGGCAACTGTTTTCCATTTGCTGGGCATCGAACCCCATGAGCGGGTGGCAACGCCAGATGGACAGTCGATGACTCGGGTTCCAGAGCAAGCCCAGGTTGTTCGTGGCATTCTCTCTTGAGCGGTCCACCGCTATTGTCTGCTCGTTCAGCCAGGTACCATCGGCACCTACTTGAATTGACTCCGCGCGTAAAAATGCACCGCAACAGTACTCTGCAGCGGTGCACTTGAGTTTTCAGTAGGCGAGTTGCAAAGCTACTTCGAAACTGGAATTTGGATGTTGTTGGCGGGTTTGATGTTACTATCAGCGGCCAGCATTTCGTAGCTCAATCCGAGCTTGGCGATTTGGTCCTCGAGGTCTGTCTTCACGAGAACGCTACCCTCAAACTTTCCTTCCTTTTGATTTGGGCGAACGCGAATATTCACGAGGTGAACGGTCTTTGCGTCCGGCGATGGAGTGAACTCGATCTCAGCTCCCTCGGAGCTAATCTCCAGGATTCGAAATGCTTCTTTCGCTTTCACAACCAATCGCTTGACGATCTCATCGCCCTGTTCGATCGATCCCAGTTTGAACTCTTCAACGCTGGTCTGCACACCGCCTCTTTTGACGTTTGCCATCAGACGCAGCGGCACGCTGGTGATGCGCCGGTCGTTGGTGTGCAAAACAAGTTGTTCGTGCAGTTTGCCGATCGGCGCGTCTGCGTCAACTTCCGCCTTGATAGCGTACTTGACCAACCCCCCTCCACGGGATGTCTCTTCAAAGTCAACCTTCACGAACTTGTTCGGGCTGGTGATCTCGGTCAGTTGCCAGTCGCTGCGGCCAGCGTAGACGAGATCAAGCTTGAGCTCTTTGCCCTCGCCTTGCGTAACTTCGCCAAAATTAGCTTCGCCTGGATCGATGACAATGTCGCTGCGAATGTAGCCTTTCACTCGTAACTGAATTTCTGTCCAAAAAGGCTGATCGATTGAGACAGTTAGTGTGGCAGACTTCGCTCCCGTGAACGTTCCTGTGTTGAACCTCGCCAGGATGGTGCCCGTACCACCCGGTGGGATCGTCTCGGTTTCGATGATGGGCGTTGTACATCCGCAGCTAGCGCGAACGCCGCGCAGATGCATGGGCTTGTCCATCGTGTTCTTGATGACGAAACGATGTTCCGTCTTGGCGGCTTTGGCTACACTGCCAAAATCATGCGTTCGTTGATCTGCTGGTATGGCTTCACGTAGCCAATCTTGGGCAATAGAGACCTGTGGAAGTGCAGCCAGGGCAATGGAAGCTGCTGCGACGGCGCAGCTCTTGACGAAGGGTCGCATAGAGTCGGACCTCCAGATGTTACGGAGTGGGATTGGGCACAGGGGGGAGTGGACCACTTATGGAGAGTGGTTTGGGCGTAACTCGGGAAAGTTGGAGCGGACCCGAGCAACATGCCTGTGGAGGGAGTTCCCTCACCACTTGTTATCATACGCTTGTGGACTGCCACACCAAACTATTGCAGTCAAAATTTTGGACTCTTGTAAAGTCCTTCCGTGCCATCAGAGTGATGAGCAGAACGAAAAGAAGCCGCCAATTTTCCCCACATCCGAAACTGCCCGTACCTTCGCTAATCGGTACCGAGTCGACGGGTGGGCGAGCCGGCTGGGGCCGTCCGGCAAGTTGAATGTCTTAAACGGATCGTGAGTCGCAGGGCGCTCGCGTTCGCTTTCCCGACCTTTCTTCCAACTCTGCCCCAAGTCCTGTTGGTGTACAATGGAGGGTGGCCGCGGCAACAATATTACTCGTGTCACCACGACCCACCGCGCCCCATCCCGCCATTCAGCCCTCCATGTTTCGATCCCCGCCATGAATTCAACGCGACGCACCCTTTTCGGCAACTTCCGGGCACATTTGGCCGTCCCGCTACTGTATGTCTTGCTCGTTTCAAATGCTGCGATGGCCGCTGACCGACCTGCAGATGAGAGGGCTGTGGATTTCAACCAAGACATTCGGCCTCTCTTCAACGAGCATTGCACAGCGTGTCACGGTGGTGTGAAGCAAGCTGGCGATTTGAGCTTCATCTATCGCGATTCGGTCCTCAACGTGGTCGAACCAGGAGAACCAGACAACTCATACGTTCTCGAGCGCGTTGAGAGTGATGATCCGGATGAACGCATGCCGCCGCCGGAGCATGGACGCGGCTTGAGTGACGACGAGGTTGAGCTGCTGAGCCGGTGGATCGAGCAGGGCGCCGAGTGGGGAAAGCACTGGTCATTCATTGCTCCAGAACGTCAAAAAGCACCGCAAACGCAGCAAGCGCAGTGGATTCGCACTGGCATCGATGCCTTCATTTTGGCTCGCATCGAAGCTGCTGGGTTGAGCCCGAATCCCCAAACCACGCCAGCTCGCTGGCTGCGCCGAGCAACATTCGATGCCACAGGTTTACCGCCGACGGTTGAAGAGGTTGCAGCATTTGAGAAGGCCGTCGCCGCCGAGGGTGAACAGGCTTATGGCGATGCTGTCGACCGACTTCTCGAATCGCCAGCGTATGGTGAAAAATGGGCCACTCCATGGTTGGACGCAATGCGATATGCAGACTCCCGAGGCCTGGGGCTCGACGGACGACGTTCGATTTGGAAGTACCGAGATTGGGTGATCCATTCACTGAATCAAGACATGCCTTATGACGACTTCACCATCAAACAAATTGCCGGAGACTTGCTGCCGGACCCGACACTGGACGACCTGGTCGCCACGGCTTGCCATCGATTAACGCAAACCAATGAAGAAGGCGGCACCGACGATGAGCAGTTTCGCGTCGAAGCCGTCATCGATCGAGTCAACACAACCTGGCAGACCTGGCAAGGTGTATCGTTTGGCTGCGTGCAGTGCCATTCGCATCCGTACGATCCCATCGAACACGAGGAATACTACGAGTTCCTAGCCTATTTCAACAATACGATGGACAGTGACCTTTCGGACGATGCTCCCACCGTGGCTGTTCCGCTCAAGCGACAAGACTACGCCCGTGCTAGCGAACTCCTAGCCAGCATCAAGAACAGCGAGAAGCATCTATTTGATCGCTCGACCAAAATCGCATCAGCAGACAACTGGCAGCCGCTGGCCCAGCTAACCGCCACCACAAACAACACGACCAAAGTTATCGTAGAAGCGGTGGGTGGTTTTGCGGAGGTGCAAACGCGGGGAACGGTTGCAAAGTCGACTACGTTTGTGATCGACTCTTCGGATACTCCTGCCGGTCAGATCACCGCAATTCGGATCACCGGTTTGCCACGCGACGAGCAGGTTGCCTTGCGTGACTCCGAGTGGGGGTGGGTGATCTCTTCGGCCAAGCTGGAGAGAATCGGAGCCGAGGATCAGCCGGCCGAAGTAAAATTTTCGAAGGTCATTGGCGATGAACCGCACCCGATCCTTGATCCTGCCGATAGCTTGAACCCGAAGAACAGCAACGGTGTGGGGCCGTACACGCGAATGCACCATGATCGCTGGGCAGTCTTTGTGCTCGACGCACCAGTCGCCCTGCAGGATGGTGAACGGTTGCGGTTATCGCTGTCTCAAAATATTTTCGCGCTTGGAGCATTTCCATTGGTAGCTCCACGAATGCGGTTTGAACTTTCCAGCAGCAGTGCATGGACTGCTTGGGCTAGCGAGACTGCCTGGAACGAACTGGCTGAGGCACGATCAGCTTACAAGAAGATCCCAGCCGTGAAGACGCCCGTCATGCAGCGTCGCGCCGAAGACTTACTCCGACCAACTGGTGTGTTCAATCGCGGCAATTATCTAACCAAAGAAGGCTCGGTGGCTCCGTCGACGCCAGCTTTTCTGGCTGAGAATGCTGGAGCAAGTCGCTTGGCGATGGCCCGATGGCTGGCCAGCGAGCAGAATCCACTTACGGCTCGCGTTCAAGTGAACCGAGTTTGGGGAACTATTTTTGGTGTTGGCCTTGTCGCGACGCAGGAGGATTTTGGCTCTACTGGCGACGCTCCGTCGCATCCGATGCTGCTGGATGATTTGGCAGTTCGCTTCCAAACGGAAATGGGCTGGAGCCAAAAATCACTCCTTCGTGAAATCTTGCTCAGTGCTACCTATCGCCAGTCGGCAGTATCAACGGCTGGGCAGCTTGAGGTTGATCCACGGAATCGTCTGCTGAGCCGCGGCCCAAGGCGGAGATTGTCAGCGGAGGAGGTTCGGGATCAAGCGTTGGCCATTTCAGGTCTGATGAATAACGAACAATTTGGCGCTCCGGTTTACCCACCCATTCCGCCCGGCGTTTGGAACCCCTTCCAAGCGGGCGACAAATGGAAGGTGGCTGAAAAGGGCAATCCTGACCGCTATCGCCGAACAATTTACACGTACACAAAGCGGTCGATTCAATTCCCAATGATGGCTTCGTTCGATGCCCCGACTCGAGAGTCGTGCTCGATGCGGCGACTTCCCTCCAACACTCCGCTTCAAGCGCTGATGACGCTCAACGATGAAGCATTCGTCGAGTGTGCCGAGGCACTTGCCGCTCGGATGTCCGCGTCTGCAAACAACGTCGAAGATCAGATTCGCTTTGGCTATCGCGCTGCCACGGCACACGAGCCGGATCCAGAGACACTCCAGATGCTACTGGAACTCTTCAAAAACCAGAGGGTAACCAAGTCTGCCGATGGCGATGAAGGCGAGAAAAGGCAAGACAAGTTGCTTGTTCCAGTCGCGCTTGTTTTGCTGAACTTGGATGAAGTCCTGAACAATTAGCGAAAGCCGCCAAGGACAATCATTCGCTCGACTAGAACGCAAATGCATCGACATCAGCCTGCGGGGCTGCTTGGTAACCATGCGGCTCCATAGAACATCCCGCCCGCCCCTGGCTGAGCGAACGGATGGCCGACGAGTAGCCGAAGAGTTCTTTGAGTGGTGCGAAAGCGATGACTCCGGTCATTGCGCCACGTGATTCTGTTGAATCGATAATCGCTCGGCGTTGCTGCAAATCTCCGACGATTTCCCCAACGTAGTCGTCGGGCGTAACGATATCCAGCCGCATGATAGGCTCGAGCAAGACCGGTGAAGCGGCTTGCAATCCTTGATCGAAGCCATCGTTTGCTGCGATACGAAACGCGACTTCGTCCGAGCCAACTTCTCGCATTTCACCGCCGACTAGGCTGATTCGCATACCGGCCAACGGAAAGCTACCGATGACACCACCACCTTGAGCCCGCGAACGCAGTTCTTCGAGCACAGCTTGCTTCAAATTGTCCGGCAACGCCTCTTCGCCAAAGAAGCGATCCAGCACAATTGGGTCGGCGGATTTGTCTTCCATCGACTCCACTTTCAAATCCACTCGCGCGAACATCTGCGTTGCGCCAATTTGACGATTGCACTGACCTGTCACGGTCGCATGTGATCCAATCGTCTCGCGATAGTTGACGCGTGGCTTATAGAATTTCACATTTAGATTGAAGTCACGTGTCAGTCGGTGTTTGACGACATCCAAGTGTAGTTCGCCCATGCCCGAAATGAGCGTTTGCCCTGATTCCTCGTTCTCGATCGCGTCAAAGGTCGGGTCCTGTCGCTTGAGCATATCGAGCACTTCGCTCAGCTTCTTGCGTTCGGCTGTATTCTCCGGCTCGATAGCCATCGACAGCACCGTTTGAGCAAACTGAATACTGGGCAGTTCAATTCCATCGCGTGTATCACACAGCGTATCACCGGTGATGGAAATGCGTGGGCCGATCGCACAGGCGATATCCCCGCACTCCAGCTTCTGCACTTGGCCCTGTCGTTCCTTTTTGGTCGCGTGGATTTGCCACAATTGCGCGATATTCTCCTTCTTGTCGCGATTGGGATTGTTGACTCGCGAATTGGAATCCAATGTCCCTGAGTAGACTCGAATCCAGTAAAGGTCACCGGTCTTCGCAGGCAGAATTTTGAAAACCAGCGCACAGAACGGATCGTCGGGTGAAGGCTTGCGCGTCAGTTCTTTTTCGCGGTTCTTTGGGTCGACGCCAACAACCGCAGGCCGATCGATGGGGCTTGGTAGATAGTATCCAACCGCATCCAGGACTGGTTGGACTCCCATGCCATGCAGGGCTGAACCGCAGAGGACAGGTTGGAGCTGCCGAGTAATGCAGCCTTCACGTAGGGCCTTGCGAATATCTTCCGGTGTAATCTCCTGCTCTTCCAGTGCTTTTTCCATCAGGTCATTGCTAACCGAGTAAAGCGCATCCAGCATCATTTCGCGCCAGGAGTTTGCTTCCTCTAGCAGTTCTTCAGGGATCTCGCCGACTTCCGTGTTCTTTCCATCGCTTTCGCGATCGAAGGTGAGCATCTTCATTTCGATCAAGTCGATGACACCAGAGAATGGATTGGCCACATGCTGCGGCCCCATGCCGACCGGTATCTGAATGGGTACCGGCGAAGCGCCGAGGCGTGGGCCGATTTCATCGAGCACGCGGTAGAAGTCAGCTCCTTCGCGGTCAAGTTTGTTGATGAAGACGATTCGGGGAACGCCGTACTTGTCCGCTTGACGCCAAACCGTTTCACTCTGCGCTTCAACGCCTTCGCGGCCGCTAAAGACGACAACCGCTCCATCGAGGACACGCAGGCATCGCTCTACTTCGGCAGTAAAGTCGACGTGGCCGGGCGTATCGAGCAGGTTGATCGTGCTCTGCTTCCAACTGAACGTTACGCAAGCAGAGTAGATCGTGATTCCGCGCTCTTGCTCCTCTGGGTCGTCATCTGTCTCGGTGGTCCCTGAATCAACACCGCCGGCACGATGCTTTGCTCCGCTGACGTACAGCATCCGCTCGGTGACCGTCGTCTTGCCAGCGTCAATGTGGGCGATAATGCCAATATTTCGAATTGTCTCAAGCTTGCGAGCCATGATTGTTTCAACCTTGGTCTGGGGCTAGGCACCCATTCATTAAACGTTTGTACTTGTTTGTCGTTTGATCGTGTACTGTCGACTTATCGGGAGTCGCTACGGAACACAGCGAAGCGAATGCTGAAGGGCGAGTTTGTTTTCCGACTCTCGCGCCGGTCCCGTTTGCCCAGGTGGTTGGGAATGTCATTGGGCAGTTTGACGGGGCTTGGATGCGCACGAAAAAAAAGCCGCAACGTGACTACGCAGCGGCTTTGTATTTTGCAGCTATCGGCGTCACTGTTCGTAGCGACGCGGTATGACTACCAAGCGAAGTGAGCAAACGCCTTGTTGGCGTCGGCCATTCGGTGGGTCTGCTCGCGACGGTTCATCGCGGCACCTTCCTTGCGGTAGGCTGCCAATAGTTCATCAGCAAGCTTCTTGTGCGTCGGTCGGCCCTTCTTGTCGCGAACGGCAAGCAGGATCCAACGGATAGCCAGCGACTGTTGACGAGCGCGATTGACTTGCATGGGTACTTGGTATGACGCACCACCGACTCGCTTCGAGCGAACTTCGATGAATGGCTTCACATTCTCGACCGCTTGCTCGAAAACTTCGATTGCAGGCTTGTCGGTAACCTTCTCTGCGATCACTTCCAAAGCATCGTAGAAAACGCACAGAGCAGTGCTCTTCTTGCCGTCGTACATGAGGCAATTGACGAACTTACCAGCCAGCAGGGACTGGAACTTTGGATCGGGTCGCAGGGATGTGCGACTGGCGGTAATCTTACCCATTGCTGTGTTGTGTTACCTGCGAAGAGGTTACCTAATAAGTTGGTTCAATAATGATTTCGAATTCGTTCGATTACGGTTGCTTCGCACCGTAGCGGCTGCGCGATTGCTTACGGCCATCAACGCCGAGCGTATCACGAGCACCACGAACGACCTGATAACGCACACCGGGCAAGTCGCGGACACGACCGCCGCGGACGAGCACAATCGAGTGTTCCTGTAGGTTGTGGCCTTCACCAGGAATGTAAACCGTGACTTCTTTGCCATTGGACAAACGAACACGGGTGATTTTTCGCAGTGCAGAGTTCGGTTTCTTAGGCGTCATCGTCCTAACTTGCAAGCAAACACCCTGCTTCTGTGGGCATTTCTCAAGCACTACCGACTTGGTTGCCTTGCGCTGGACCTTCCTGTTTCGCTTGACCAGCTGGTTGATCGTTGGCATCTGTTCGCTTTTCGACCTGTCGTAAGGTTTAATTGAATATTGTTCTGAGAAGCGGCCGTGGCCCTCCCCGCAGTCGTTCTTGAGTACCAGAGGTGGGACTCGAACCCACACGCCCTTGCGGGCACTGGATTTTGAATCCAGCGCGTCTGCCAATTCCGCCACTCTGGCTCATTCGCATGTGACGGCAATCCAAAACAGACCGCTCGCCGATTCGAATTCAGAAATGTACCCGAAGCAAGGTGACTTCCACAAGCCCCGATTGGCCAACCAAAACAAGGTTTTTGCTGTCAGCGCCCGCCTTCGTGACGAACTTGCCACCATGTCCGCCTGTCCCTGTTAACTCGAATCGACAATTCACCCGTCTCGGGCTAACTTCTGCAGCCAGAGCTGACCTAAGCCCCGCAACCGTCCGCATAGAATCGTCACGCACCAGAGTTTGCGGTGCGTCGATGGTGTCAGCCCAAGCGGCCGCTCGGCCCTTTTAAGTTTTGGCCAAGCGGGACATTTGACCGTGCTACTGCGTCCTGCGATAGCAAGAACACCCGCGATCGAAGTATCCAGATGATCGACAATGCCCCCTTTTATACTGAGAAATTTGGCGAGATTACCATCGAAGGGTACTCAAGGGCGGCCGTGCAAACGTACTGGCGTATCCCTGAGTTGAAGATCGGTTTCGACCTCGGCGCCCAGCCTTGGGACTTTATGGGGACTGCCCGATGGGCCATCACCCATTCGCATCTCGATCACATTGCCGCTTTACCGGTCTATATCGCGCGACGGCGAATGATGAAAATGCCGCCTCCGACCATCTACTTGCCAGAAGGCGCCGTGGATGCTGCCGAAGCCATGCTGCGCACCGTTGCACGCCTCGATCGCGGAAGACTGCCCGCAGAGATCATTCCAGTCGCTCCAGGCGATGAGATTGAGCTCTCAAGGGAGTTGGCGATGACGGTTCACAAGACAGTCCATACGGTCCCCAGTGTTGGTTACGTGCTATGGGAACGCCGGACAAAGCTGAAGCCCGAGTTCGTAGGGCTAAGTGGCCCAGAGATTCGCGATTTGCGCTTGAGTGGGACTGAGGTCAGCGCAGAAACGCGTGTTCCGATTTTTGCTTTCACCGGTGACACCAGCCCAAAGGGACTCGAGCTCAACCCCGAATTCCTGAAAGCCCAAACGCTGGTCACGGAAATGACCTTTGTCGCTCCGCAGCATCGGAAAGAGAAAATCCACAAGCATGGACATATGCATCTCGACGATTTTGTCTTCAACCAAGATTGGTTCGAGAACGAGCATGTCATCGCGTCGCACTTTAGCGTGCGGTATTCCGACACGCAAATCCGCAAGCTGGTTGAGAAGCGCATTCCTGATCTCTGGGATGGACGCTTAAAGCTTTGGTGCGACTAGGCAAATCCCCGATCAATCTAGCCGCGACAAATGAGATCGGAGATGCGACTGTGAATTCTGCCTTCAGCTTGAATTCCGGTGCGATTGCTTCATTAGAAAACAAGAAAAGGGACGTGAGCCAAAGCTAACGTCCCTTCTGAGTTTCTGATTTCAAGCACCCTCATTTGAGTGTGCCTCAATCTTTTTTACTTAACTGGCGGTGGAGGGCTCTCAAGTGCATCGCTTCCCGAGTCATCCCCACCACCGGCACCGGCTGGTCCCTTTTCGGATGGATCTACTGGAGCAGATTCTGCATAGCCTTCGTCAACTGAAGCAGTATTGCTACCACCACAACCAGCGATTACAGCTAGAGGAGCCAACGCCAAAAGTGCAAAAACGAACTTTTTCATTAAGTAATCCTGTTCACTACTGAGGAAGCGAAGCAACGTTGCCGTCTTTCGCACCCGATAGACTTCGATACAAAGTGTTGTCGATCGTGTTGGTAAGCCCTTGAACCGAACCATCGCCCATTGCGAAGTTGATGATTCCGCCAGCGTGTTCGCTGGAGTACTTGTACCAGTTAATTGGCGTTGGACCACCGACGCCCCAAGCGGTTGGCATTGGGCCGACGCTCCAGTGGAACGTGTAAACCAAGCCTTCGCGCTGACGAGTGTCTGAATTGTAGCGGTAGTGACCTACAGCTTCACCGATCATGAGGGTGTTCGAAGAACCGTCGGAGATTTCACCGAAGGTCGAAGTCGAACGGTGGTAGAAGATGCCTCGCAGGTTACCCCAGTAAGCACTTGGCACGTCACCCAAAGCTCCAGCGCAACCGATGTAATTGGTTGTGCCCCAAAACTCAGAGCTGTTCGTACGGAAGTAACCGCCAGTCAAGGTGGTGTTGTAGTTGTGCAGAGCAACAAACTTACCGTTGATTGGCACTTGGGTACGAGCGGAATCGGATGGGCACTCCAGGAATGAGAACTTGTAGTTCGCCATGTCCCAAAGAGTGTCGATGTCAGACGGGTCGTTGTCATCATCGTTCCACCAAGCTTGGAATTGGGTGTTTCCAGTGCCGCCGGTGCGACGAGCCTTGGGATTCAGGTTTCGAACGCCGGAAACGTAATTGTAAACGTTAGCTTGTTCGATGTAGGGGAACAGGTGAGTCATGAGACCAATGTTTTGGTCACCAAAGTCACCACCCGACCATGCGAACGTTGTTCGAGTACCAGCACCCATGTACCCAGGAGGGAACTTCTTGTTGGCTGATTCGAAGTTGTGACAAGCCAAAGCAAGCTGCTTCAGATTGTTCGTGCACTGCATGCGGCGAGCCGCTTCACGTGCTGCTTGAACGGCTGGCAATAGAAGTCCAACCAAAATTCCGATGATCGCAATAACGACCAATAGTTCGACGAGCGTGAAGCCCATCTTCGGCGCTGATTGCCGAGTAAGATTCTTCTTCATTACATGACCTCGTAGAAGAAAGAAATAAGAAACAGGACACCTTGTGCGGCAACAGATCCGAAGGAACCAAGGATAAATACGAATCTGAAACCGGTGTTAATCGGATCTAGCTACGGTGAGAGAGTCATAGCGCAGGCCCGAGTGAAACATTGTTTAGCCAATTCCTAATATTTTCAACTGTTAAGTTTCGATCTTTTTTGAAAATTTGTTCGAAATCCCTATTTCCAAATTGCTGAAAATCGGCCTCGAAACGCAGTTCAGCAACGTATTCGTTGGCGAAACGCCCTCAGGGACCTTACACGGATTGCTAGCAAAATATTCTCGAGTAATCTCCGGCGGGCTTGAAACCGGTTGCTTCGTTCCCCTCTGGCTGCGGGTTAGCGATCCAAACAAGGCAATTGTCCTCATCAGACTCCCCCTATTCTGACAGAAATCGCGTCAAAACACGGTAAAGTCCGCAGGCAATTGGCCTTCGATTTATGTTTCGGCATCCCGCAGTGTGGTGGTGGAGCGAGATTCATCTTGCCCTAGCATGCCCCACAAGCCGGTTCTTGCTATCTTCAAGCACTATCGCAGCTACCTGGAACCTCTGCCGAAGCGGAAAGGTCCACGAGTTCGGATTATTGGGCGCATTCAGCAGCGGACCGCAGTGGGTCTGTGGACAGGTGCAGCCAGAGACAGGTGCAGCCAGAGAATCGCGGAGCTGTGGTGGTGGTTTGGTGGGGGACTGTAACCAGATCCACCACGAGAATCGGTACTGTTTAAACTCTCTCGGGCTATAAAGATGTCGCAATGCTTGTCAGAACAACTGAATTCAGCACTTTCGATGGTGGTTCCCGCCTGCGAGAACATGTCAGCTCGAGCACTGCCAGGCTCGATAAAAAGAGCTGCCAGAGTCGCGTGCTGCGTATTGGTTGCCATCGGATTGTTCAGTAGCACGCTGCCGACGAGGCTTCTGGCGCAGCCCGCGACTGGCACTGGCAGTCCGAAAACCGCCGGAAGTCCTAATGTCGTCGTTTTTATAGCAGACGATATGGCCTGGGATGACTGGGGCGGTGCGGGGAACAAAGTTGTTCGCACTCCAACGCTTGACCGTCTTGCCATTGAAGGCATGCAGTTCACCAACGCGTACTTGACGTGTTCGTCCTGCAGTCCGAGTCGCTGTTCAATCTTGACAGGACTTTATCCGCACAGCACCGGGGCTGGCGAACTTCATTTACCACTGGATGCTTCCCGAAAGCTGGTCACTTCGTATTTGCGTGACGCGGGCTACTGGACCGCAGCGGTCGGCAAGTGGCATTTGGGGGAGGCGGTCGCAGATCAAGTTGACTACCGCAAGGGCTCGGCGCCACAAGCAATGGCTCAAGCATGGTGTGCTGCCATCGAGGCCTGCCCAGATAACAAGCCGCTGTTTCTGTGGGCTGCTCACAGCGATCCGCATCGCGGCTACCAGCCTGGAGCCGTAGATCCGCCGCACGATCCCGCAAAAGTCGTTGTTTCCGAGCTCTTTCCGGACACGCCCCTGGTTCGGGAGGATTTTGCGCTCTACTACGACGAAGTTTCCCGGTTTGACCAGCACGTTGGGGAGGCGGTAGAAGCACTTGATGCTGCCGGGCGGCTAGCGAACACGCTGGTTGTGGTGATGAGCGACAACGGCAGACCTTTTCCGCACTGCAAGACTCGTGTCACCGTCCCCGGAGTCCGCACGCCTTTCATTGTGCACTGGCCTCAGGGCATTCTGCAGCCAACAAAGAGCGATGCGTTGATTAGTTCTGTGGACTTAGCGCCGACAATCCTTGAGGTCGCCGGCGTAGCCCTGCCATCGCACATGCAGGGAAGCAGCTTCCTTCCTGCACTGCAGCAGGCGCGGGCATCGGATCAAAAGCTGGACCATCGGCAATTCGCCTTCGCCGAACACAACTGGCATGATTATCGAGCCTTTGAGCGAGCCGCCATTTCGGCCGACTATTGCTATGTTCGCAACTGGCTACCAGCCATTGCTGGGACTCCTCCTGCGGACGCAGTGAGAAGCCCAACTTTCATTGAGATGCAACGCCTTGAAAAGCTGGGGCAGCTCACCGACACGCAGCGAGAGCCCTTTGTCGCGCCTCGCGCGGCTGAGTTTTTGTTCCACATCCGCGAGGACCCAAACTGCACAATAAACTTAGTAGAATCGTCGGGCGATTTGTCTAGCGAAGCGATTGCTGCTCTCGAAAGCCATCGAGCTGCGCTCGCCGAGTGGATGGCGGAAACGCAGGACGTTTTCCCCGGCGAGCAGCACTTGACGCCAGACGGTTTTGACCGAACGACTGGTGAGAGAATTATTCAAGGCGTGCACCCTTCGCTGGTGAAGCCAAAGCAAGCTCAAAAGCCCTAGTTGCTTTTTCGCGGGAGCTTCACAGCAAAACTCTTCCACAAAACTCTTCCATGCGATTTTCAAAGTGGGCCTTGCGTGGGCCCAATTGTGATTTCTAATCTGCCAAATCGCCTTCTCCTGATCGGAGTTTACTGAATCGGCAGCCCTGCCGACTCTCCACCCACCAGCGGCCCGCCACGGGCGAGCGTCGCATCAATCTCAAGTTAGTCGAGCCAACGTAGATGAGCACCATTGCCCAACGGCCTTCCGGCGTGGATCAACCATGGACCGTGCAAGATTCCACCAGCCTGTACGGCGTCGACCGTTGGGGGGATGGCTACTTCTCGATTTCTCCCGATGGACATGTCTGCGTCACGCCGAACAAGTGTCCGGAGCAGTCTGTTGATCTCAAGTCGCTCATTGAACGCCTCAGGCAACGCGGTCTTGAACTGCCCATCCTGATTCGATTCAACGGCATCTTAGCGGATCGACTCGAGCGAATAAGCGGTGCGTTCAGCAACGCGATCGCTGAATACAATTACAGCGGCCAATACCGATGCGTTTTTCCGATCAAGGTTAATCAGCAACGCGAGGTAGTACAGCAGATCATCCAGCACGGTGGGCCATTGGGGGCAGGCGTCGAAGCAGGCAGTAAGCCTGAGCTGTTGGCGGTCGTTGCGATGACGGACCCCACGACTCCGATTATTTGCAATGGCTTCAAGGACGATGAGTTCATCCGCATGGCAATGTATGCTCAACGGATGGGGCGGACGGTCATTCCCGTCGTCGAAAAAACTTCGGAGCTGGATCTTATTTTGAAGCACTCCAAAGAACTCGGCGTGCGGCCAACGATTGGCATGCGTGTCAAACTGGCTACTCGCGGCACCGGGCGATGGCAGGCCAGCGGTGGTTACCGATCGAAGTTCGGGTTAACTGTTTCCGAAATGTTACAGCAGCACGATCGCTTGGTTGCAGCCGGGATGGGCGACTGCTTTCAGTTGCTGCACTTTCACGTTGGTAGCCAAATTGGAAACATCCGCCAACTAAAGTCGGCCATCCTGGAAGCATCGCGGGTGTACGTTGACTTGCATCGCAGAGGCGCGGGGCTGAAGTACATGGACGTCGGCGGTGGTCTAGGCGTAGATTACGACGGTTCGCAGAGCGATACTCCCAGCAGCATGAATTACAGCTTGCAGGAGTATGCGAATGATGTTGTGCATCACGTGATGACGGTTTGCGACGAGGCAGGCGTGCCTCACCCTGAGCTTCTCAGTGAATCTGGGCGAGCAGTGGCCGCGCAGCACAGCGTGTTGGTCATGGAAACGCTCGGTGTGGCTCGACAAGGCGACGTGCTGGCGCCACCGGACGCACTTCCCGATGACTACGAGCAGCCGGTTCGGGATCTGTGGAATACCTATCAGGCACTGGATGGTAGCGGCAATATCATTGAGGCCTTTCACGATTCCCAGGTATCGCTCGACCTGTGCATGAACTTGTTCAGCGGTGGATACTGCTCGTTGGAACAGCGGGTCGTTGCTGAAAACCTCTACTTCGCGATTTGCCGCCGCATCCAGGAGCTGTGTGCCGATCGCGAGGAGATCCCAGCCGACGTCGTGAAGCTCGATCGCATGCTCTCGGACATTTATTTTGCGAATTTCTCTTTGTTTCAGTCCATGCCGGATTCGTGGGCGATTGAACAACTGTTCCCAGTGATGCCTATCCACAGGCTGAACGAAAGACCGACTCGAAATGCTGTGCTGGGTGACATTACGTGTGACAGTGATGGGAAAATCGACCGCTTTCAATGTGAAGGCCAGCGTCAGAAGACGGTGCCGCTGCACGAATTCCGTAAAGGCGAGTCCTACCAGTTGGCCGTCTTCATGGTCGGTGCCTATCAAGAAATCCTTGGCGACTTGCACAATTTGTTTGGCGATACGCACGCCGTGCATGTAGACGTCGACGAAAGCGGGGCAAAGGTCCGGTCGATTGTCAAAGGCGATACCGTCCGCGAGGTTCTTGCTTATGTACAATATGAGGACCGAGAGCTGATTGACCGCCTGCAAGAAGCCGTCGAGACGGCCGTTGAAAGCGGTGCGATTGACAACGTTCAAGCAGGTGATACGGTCAGCTTCTACGAGAAAGCGCTCAGTAATTACACATATCTGAGCACCCGAGAAGCCTAAGCAGCCAAGGATGAGCGACGGCGGGCTCAGGCGCCTCACGGCTTCCCACCCTAAACAATCCAGCGATCATCTCACCGAGGATTTTATTCGAATGAGGCATTTGAAGTTGGCTGCTGCCTTTGCAGCTTTCACCCTGACGTCGCATTTCTCTGCCGCCAGCGCTCAGTCCACCACCGCGTCTGCCAAGGCGGATGCGGTGATCAAGGACGGGCGGTCGCAGGTTGTCCGCTCTTTTGAGGATTCAGATTACTGGATTCGAGAGGACTTATGGGTTGAAACCGAGTTTGACAGCGACGGCGATGGAAAACTTGATCGTGTCCATGTCGATGTTACTCGGCCGCAACAAACCGAAACGGATGGTTTGAAGGTGCCGGTGATTTACGAATCCAGCCCGTACTACGCTGGGACTTCGGGCAATGCCAGAGACACATTTTGGGACGTCGATCATGAACTGGGAGAAACACCGCCCGATCGCAGGTTCTCTCCTGAGGTGCGTCGGCGCTCGCGTCGTCCGATCATCAGCAAATCTCATGTGAACGACTGGGTGCCACGCGGATTCGCGGTTGTACATTCGTGTTCACCCGGGACGGGGTTGTCGCAGGGCTGCCCGACCGTTGGCGGCCAAAATGAATCCTTGGCTCCCAAGGCTGTTGTAGATTGGCTTTGCGGCCGAGCGAAGGGCTTCCGTGAAGTCGATTCAGATGAGCAGGTTTTTGCAAAATGGTGTACCGGTAAGGTGGGCATGATTGGCACATCCTACAATGGTACCCTGGCGATGGCCGCCGCAATGACTGGCGTCGAAGGTTTGGAAGCCATTGTCCCAATCGCGCCCAACACGTCGTACTACCACTACTACCGATCCAATGGCCTCGTCCGCTCACCAGGTGGTTACGAAGGCGAGGACATTGATGTGCTCTACGATTTCATTCACTCGGGCAGTAAAGAGACCGACAAAAAGTGCGACTGCGATGTTCGCGATGCAATCATGCTGCCAAACATGGATCGCGAAACGGGCGACTACAACGAATTCTGGAAGGGGCGTGACTATATCTATCAAGTGCCCAAGATTCGGGCCGCGGTCTTCATGGCACATGCTTTTAATGACTGGAACGTAGTGCCCGAGCATAGTGTTCGGATCACCGAAGCAATCAAACGTGAAGGCAAGGTGCCTCTCAAGATGTACTTCCACCAAGGCGGCCACGGCGGGGCTCCGCCGCTGGACATGCTGAACTTGTGGTTCACGCGGTACTTGCGAGGCGTTGAAAATGGAGTGGAAGACGGACCGCGGTCGCACGTCGTTCGAGAAAACGATCCACGCGACAAGCCAACTGCCTACGCCGACTATCCTCACCCGGAAGCGGACCACGTGACATTGCATTTAAAAGGCGCCGCACCTGAGCGGGGAACGCTGCAGCTCGCTGCAACTGAAAACCAACCTACAGAAACGCTCGTCGACAATGTCTCCTTCGACGGTGCCTCCTTGGCGCGAGCAGAATCGACGGAGCATCGGCTCATCTATGTCTCCGAGCCGTTGAGTGAGTCGTTGCACATTTCTGGATACCCTCGTATCAACATTCGCGTTGCCTGCGATCGCCCCGCGGCGAATTTATCCGTTTGGCTTGTGTCGTTGCCATGGCGAAGCGGACTGGGCAGCAAGATCACCGACAATATTATCACCAAGGGGTGGGCTGATCCACAGAATCACGCCAGTATCGAAACGAGCGAACCGCTTGTGCCTGGCAAGTTCTACAGTTTGAGCTTCGATTTGCAGCCGGACGATCAAGTGATTCCCAAGGGGCAGCAGATCGGACTGATGATCATGTCAAGCGACCAAGAATCAACATTGCACCCTCAGCCGGGAACGAAGTTGACCGTTGATCTCGGTGGTACATCGCTTGAATTGCCCGTCGTAGGCGGTGTAGACGCCGTCCAGAAGGCCATCTCAAACAAATAGTGGCTCCGACTAGAGCACTTTCCAGGCAGCATCTTGCACGTTCAACATGATCTGCGAGTTGCTGCCTGCTTTTCTCTTCGCCGATATGCGTGGCCGCGTCTTCAGCATGCTTTGGGCAGACAAGAGCCGTCACAAATTCAGGCCCATAAACAACATCAGAACTTACAGCGGGGAACGATATGCGGACGGCGAACCCTCTCTTGCACATTAGGCACCTGCCATTTCGGTGCATAAATATATTCGTTGCTGTGCTGCTCACACTGCTTTCTGGCGGCAGGGCGTTTGCGGGCGGGCCAGCCGTGGATGCACAAGCCAAGCCGAACGTGTTGTTGATCTGTGTTGATGACCTGCGTCCCGAGCTGGGTTGCTTTGGCAAGCCTTACATTCACTCCCCGAACATAGATGCTCTGGCCGCGCGGGGCGTCGCCTTTACGCGTCATTACGTCCAAGCACCTACCTGCGGAGCGTCGCGCTTCACGCTTTTAACGGGGCGCTACGGCAGTGCTGGCAATGATGCGCTGTTCCGACGTGCTAAGCAGTTGACACATAAGCCGGCTGACGTGCCAGCCAGTATGCCACACTGGTTTCGAGCAAACGGTTACACAACAGTTTCCGTCGGTAAGGTGTCTCACCATCCCGGTGGTCGAGGCGGAAATCGGTGGAACTCAGAAACCGAACTTGAAATGCCGCTTTCCTGGGATGCCAGCCTATTGCCAGCCTCGCAGTGGAAGGACCCGCGTGGTTGGATGCACGGGCTTGCGCACGGAGAAGTTCGCGACGACAAACGCCGGCCTGACGGCAAAGTAGAAATGGACTTGTTTCAGGCCGTTGACGGTGGCGACGAAATTTATCCTGATGGCCCTTCCGTCGAGGTGGCGATGGAGCAAATCGATGCGTTGAGCAAGAGTGAGAAACCGTTTTTTCTGGCGGTCGGGATACTGCGACCACATTTGCCCTTCGGTGCACCCAAAAAGTACTTAGACCTTTATCAAGATGTGGAGTTGCCTCCGATTGCTCATCCTAGCAAACCCGACGGACGCACCACCTGGCATCGCTCTGGCGAGTTCATGAAGTACGATTCCTGGGGACGCGACCCACGGAATGATCCTGACTTTGCCACAGAAGTAAGGCGACACTATGCAGCTTGCGTGAGTTATGCCGACGCACAAGTTGGCAAGTTGCTTTCGAGACTAAAGGCGGCGGGCAAGAGCGAAAACACGATTGTTGTTCTGTGGGGTGACCATGGCTGGCATCTTGGTGAACATGGAATTTGGGGGAAACATGCTCTGTTCGAGGAATCTCTCCGGTCGCCTTTGATCGTTGCAGGTCCGGGCATTGAAGCTGGAGCTGCTAGACGGGACGTTGTGGAGACCATCGATATCTTCCCAACCCTGTGCGAACTGACCCAGGTTGGCCCGCCTGCAGAAAAATCTGCCTTGCCGGGCGACTCGCTGGTACCCCTGCTCGCCAGCGATCCTAGCTCATCCCACGGTAGGGCGTTCAGCTACCAGGGGAAAGCCCGCACGGTCCGCACCGCAACTCATCGAGCCGTCGTGCATGGCGATGGTTTCGTTGAGTTGTACGACCATCGAACCCTCGCTGGCGAGACAGTCAATATCGCAGACGACTTTCCCGATTTGCGCGATCAACTCGCCGATATAATTCGCGAGCGGCTTGGCAATCGTTAGGAACTAGGCAGAGAGCGAGTTTTCGGGCGCGACTCGCCAAGCCCGCTTGCGGTTGGAAATAGGCTCTGGGCCGAATACGGTTGCGGTTTCGCGAGAGACTTTACGATCGCAACTCAATTGGGGCTTCACCTAACGCGGCCTTGCTGGTACCCTTTCCGGATTCTGCGACGTCAGTTTGGTGAGGCGAAATTGCATTTTCTCCTGACGAAGGTCGCAGACTGAGACGACATTAAAGGAACAATCTTCCACTTCAATAGTTGGGACTGAATCATGACCAAGCCACGCCGCCGACTAAAGAAAGCCAATCACGGTGCTCGCCCTGCAAATTCGCGAGCTCGCAAGTCACGTCGCCGTAAGGTGAAGACACGCATCTAGTTATGTCGACTCTTCGGAGTCAGCCAGCCCTGCATTGCTTGCTGGCCGATGCTTCGGCAGCGGCCCTGGACGCTACGCGTACCCGAGCTCAGGAGTCAGGCGAACTGCGCTGGGACGATTTGCCCCGATCTCAGTGCTAGCTGTTTTTCGACATGATCTTACCGCGATCCACAAGGCCGAAGTTTGATCGAATGTAGATTCGATTGAACCCTTTTGTGCTGGGCATGCGGTGATCGGTGCTGTAGCCGCGTCTTCTCTTTCCGGAGTCCAAAACTCTTGGCAGCTCGAGAACTCATCCGCGATCCAGCTTCACTGGACTTTTCAAAGATCATCGCTGACGCGGAAGAAATCCGTAAATACAACCCGCAACGCTTCGAAATGGAGCAGTTGACGGCGATCATTTACGAAGACTTAGAGAATCATGTCTGTGTCGGCTACAAAGATATCACCCGGGAAGAGTTCTGGGTGCGAGGCCACATGCCGAACATGCCTCTTATGCCCGGCGTCATGATGCTGGAGGCTGCCGCGCAAATGTGCAGCTACTTCTCACAGAAATACGATTTGCTCGGGGCGGCTATGGTTGGGTTTGGTGGATTGCAGGATGTGCGTTTCCGCGACCCTGTCATCCCTGGCGACCGGCTTGTCCTCATGTGCCAAATGACGAAACTTCGACGCAACGCGATCGTTGTCACCAAATTCCAAGGTTTCGTTGAAGAGTCGCTGGCAGTTGAGGGTATTCTGAAGGGAATTCCGATCCCGGTGGACGTGCTCAATAGTCAACTCAAGCAAGCGGCCGAAAACGAAGCCAAGCAGCAATAGAGCAGTCGGTTGAAGTGTAGAACCAATAGCAATTTTTAGCAGAGGCGTTTTGATGCGTGTTTTTTCCAGCGGTTCGGCGGCTCTCGCAAATTTGCTTCGACGATCGTTGGTGATGTTGACGGTGATTGCCAGTGCGCTTTTCACCGGCTCCGCAGCCAACGCCCACCCTGGTCATTCAGTTCAGACATTGCCATCAGACGGGCTTGGCCATTTCCTGTCCGACGCGTACCACTTAGTCGCTCTCAGCGCCGTTGCACTGAGCATCGTTCTTTCCGTTGCTGTGCTCAGATTCGTCGTGAACTCGCGTCAAGTCCGCAAGTCTGCGCCGGCCAGACTCTCTAGTGCTCGCGAGGCCCGATCGCGATAGAATTGCTGACTGGACTGGTCCGCGAGTTGCGATTGCCTAAATTCAATTGGAAGCATGATCATGGCGGTTGAGAAGCACGTTCTGATCGCTTCCAACCCAAAATCGGGTTCCAGCCTACGGGCTGGACTTGTCAACGACTTGCATCAAGCACTCGCTGGCATCGGTTTTACTTCTCGTGTAGTCACCGACTTGGCGGAACTCAAGTCGCTCGCAACAGACCTGCACACTGCAGGTCGGCTTGAATTTGTCGTCTCTGCGGGAGGTGACGGGACGGTGGCAACGCTTGCCAATTTGCTGCCAGACGAAATCGAGATACTCGTTTTCCCGCTTGGCACTGAAAACCTGCTTGCCAAGCACTACGGTTTAGAAGCTACGGTTCGTTCAGCTCTCGAGACCATCCAGCACGGTAGCACCGAAGCGATCGATGTTGGTCTAGCCAACGAACAGATTTTCCTGGTCATGCTGAGTGTTGGATTTGATGCCGAAGTTGTGCGGGAAATGTCTGCGACTCGCCGTGGGCACATCAATCGTTTCTCCTACGCTAGGCCGATATTGCGGGCACTGTGGCGATACCGTTTCCCGCGAATTCAAGCCCAAGTAAGCAGCGATGAGCTTTTGAACGTTAGGGACGGTGAGCAGGCGAGTGCGGGGACCGAGGCGAGTGC
>CAYPLE010000013.1:0-5913 GCA_964411445.1 uncultured Pirellulaceae bacterium | reverse complement strand
TTCATCTTCAATATTCCCCGCTATGCCGCTGGGCTGGATTTCTGTCCACAGGCAGACCCGCTTGATGGCAAACTCGACCTGTGCGCATTTTCAGCTCCTGGCGTCATCAATGGTTTGGGTTACTTGAGCCGCCTGGCGATGGGGTCGCACCAGAGTATGAAGGGCTTTCAACACCTTCGATGCACAGGCGCCCAAATCTTGACTGCCCGCGATCGCCGCGGCGGTGATGTAAGTGGCATTCCCTACCAGATCGATGGTGACTTTGGCGGCACCCTGCCGCTCACCGTTAGCGTAGGCCCCGGGCGATTGCGACTTCGCATACCCGGACGCAAGTAGATGTTTCCTAGAATCACGGATGAAGAATATGCAAGAAATCCAGCCCGTCCGAGTTGCCAATTTCCAGATCGGCCCCAAGCAGCCCTTGGCCATTCTCGCTGGGCCTTGCGTCATTGAGTCTGAAGAACTGACTCTGCGAATCGCTCAGGAACTGAAGAGCATCTGTGCACGAGTTGGCTTGCCGCTCATTTTTAAGGCCTCGTTTGACAAAGCGAATCGAACCAGCCGATCGGGCTTTCGCGGAGTTGGCATGGCGGAGGGGCTTCGAGTCCTTTCGGTCGTCAAGGAGCAGCTTTGTCTTCCTGTCGTGACCGATATCCACCTGCCCGAGCAAGCCGCGCCGGTCGCCGAGGTCTGTGACTTGCTGCAGATACCAGCGTTTCTCGCGAGGCAAACGGATTTGTTGGAAGCAGCCGCCGCGACGGGCCGTCCTATCAACGTCAAGAAGGGGCAATTCATGTCGCCAGAAGACATGAAATACGTGCTCGAGAAACTCGATGGCAGCGGTGGGGCTCTACTGTGTGAGCGAGGGACGTTTTTCGGCTACGGACGCCTCGTCAATGACTTTCAAGGTTTGCCGATCATGCGATCCTTGGGGGCACCGGTAGTCTACGATGCGACACATTCCGTCCAAAGACCTGGCGGTCTGGGTGGTGCGACAGGTGGAAATCGTAAAATGGTCCCTGGCCTGGCGCGAGCAGCCGTGGCAATGGGCGTCGACGCGGTGTTTCTCGAAACTCACCCCGTGCCAGACGAGAGTCCGAGCGACGGGGCGAACATGGTACCGCTCTCGGACGTAGAAGAGTTGCTGAGCAAACTGAAAGCAGTTGATGAACTGTGCGAACGTTGAACAGCCGTGACTAGTGCAGTGGCCGTGCTGGGTGCAGGAGCTGTACTTGATGCAATTGTCTAATGAACAAGCAACGCGGCTACGAATAGAACTGAGAATCCCAATGCCTCGAATTTGCCAAACGCAGGAATCCGCGTCGACAGCGGATGTGCATTTTTTCGCCTGCAAAAAATCGGCTGTCGCTAGACCACGCCGAGAGTCGATCCGGATTCTCGCCCCAAGCCATCGGGCTGTGGTTCGTGCTTTGTTGCTGATGCTGCTTCCCGTCGCCAGCGTCGCAGTGCTTGCCGGCTGTCGCAAGTCTTCCCAGGGAAGCGCAAGTCGATTGGCGCAGGAGTTTGAAAACGAACAAACCAAGACGGACAGCTTGCGAAGCGGCATGCGCTTCCTGGCTCAGATGCAACCGTTCTCGCGTGACAACTACATTACTGAAATCCAGAAGCAACTGAACACCTGGATGCAAACAGCGGATCGAAACAAGGTTGCTTTTTCGACGCCATCGGCGCTCCAGGCGGTTTCACAAGAAGCACTGGCGATGGTGGGAGCCGAAAATCCCGTATCGCTGCAGTTCTCGTATATGGATGTCGACTACCTTTTCCAGTGTCGCATGGCTAGCAAGCTTTCGAGCTGGATTGTTGACTTTCCCTTACGCGACAATCTCGTTTCGGAATACCTAAAATTTCATGAAAGTGAGCTGAGCGAGGTTGAGTATTTGCAGCTCCAGCAAGCCTGCAAACTATTCGACTGGACAACACGAAACATCACACTCGAGTCCGACGGTTCGTCGGTCGAGCTAACGACTGACAATCCCACAACCTTACCCCCGGGCGATTTGCTTGGGGCCGGCTACCTGCCATGGGAAACATTGATGTTTTCCAACGGTGACTTTATTGAACGTGGGCGAGTGTTCACGGCGTTGGCGAGACAGAGGGGCATCAAGACTTTCTGGATCTGCTCCGACGCAGACATTGGCAATGGGAAGATCTGGGCCATTGGTGCCGCAATTGGAAAGCAGGTTTTCTTATTTGAGCCGAAGCTCGGCATGCCAATTTTGCATCCCGACGAACAACGATTGGCAACCTTGAAAGAAGCTCGCGAGAATACGCGGGTTCTGCGGCGATTGGATCTGCCAGGACAATTTGACTACTCAGTCGTGTCAGCCGATTTGGCTCGGGCAAAGCTCTTGATCGACGTCGCACCTTGTGCCGACAGTGCACGCATGAAAATGCTGGAAGCCAACTTGCTCCAAGATGAACGTATGGTGGTGTACCAGAACATCAGCGAAGAGATGAACGCCGCAAAAATGCTGGTTCCTGACGCGGCAGTCGAATTGTGGAGCATGCCGTTGTTCGCGCAAATCAGAGCGCTTGAAACGCGAGAGATGGCAAAAGCGATCAGCGACGAAGCCATGCGATACATGGCCGTGCACGGAGTATGGTTGATGCGCAATCCTGCTTCAGAGGCTCGCCTTAAACACCTGTTCGGACGGTTTGAGAATACCAGCGATGGTGAAAAAGGTGCTTTGGACCTGTATATGGACAGCCGAATTGACGATCAAAGCATTGAACAACTCTTGTACGACCCAGACAGGCAAAAAGAATTGGGCATCGAACGCCCTCCAGGAGAACCTGCCGAGCGCTTCGAACAACGTATTCGACAGGCCCAAGCTGTGTACACGCGAGCAAAAGTGGACGCTGCGTTCCTTCTTGCACAACTGCACTACGATCGTGGCAACTATTCGCAGTCCGCGAGCTTCATGGACAGGGTGTTGCGCGACGACAGGGCAGTCAAGTGGTTTCCCGCCGCACGCTACTGCAAAGCCCGTATCCACCAAGAGTTGTTGGAAGTGGAGCAAGCAAGACAGCAGCTAACGGCTCAGCCAAATCCTCAGGAAGCTGGCAACCGAATTCGCCTGCGTTACTTCTTGCGATTGCACCCTCTGGATTCGTCGAGCGATCCTGGCGACAGTGCAGACGCAGACGCAGCAGACGGTGAGACAAGCAAGGACGCTGGCGAGGACGACAGTGCCGAGTGAACAGACTGAGGCGATCGTGCTGCGGATCTATCCGTGGAGCGAGACAAGTCTAATTGCGCATCTGTACACACGAGAATTCGGCAAGATTTCGGTGCTAGCAAAGGGGGCTCGACGTCCAAAGAGCCCCTTCGAAGCTGCCCTTGACCTGCTTTCGCTCTGTCGCATAGTGTTCATTCCCAAGGCTTCTGATGCGTTGAGCATTCTGACCGAAGCCAAGCTTACGCGGCGATTGCGGGCTGGGACGAATGGACTATTACGTCTCTACGCGGCCTACTATTTTGCTGAACTGCTTGACCAAGGGTTAGATGAAGGCACGCGGCAGCCAGAATTGTTCGAATTCGTCGACCAGTCGCTGAAGGACTTGGAAGACGATGCAACTTGCCTGAAGAGCGTCGTACTACGTTTCGAATTGCAGCTCCTTCGCATGACTGGCCACTCGCCGACTCTGCGAATGTGCGCAGTTTGTGGCGAACAAACGGCCGAGCAAGATTGGGTGTTGTTCGCGGCTGTAGCTGGTGGGATTACCTGTCCTGGCTGCAGGCGAGGAATGACAAATCTACTGCGTGTCCCCAGGAGCGTAGTGGAAACGGCAACTCGCTTTGCTGACGAGAATTGGCAGCAAATCGATGTCCATGCCGACTTAACGGAAAACAATGCGGCGCTTCGGAAAATGATCGAGCGTTTCATCGTCGTACAATACGATAGAACGTTGCGACTACATCGCTACTTAGAGGAGCTTGGGCGTTGACAAGGATGTCCCCGCACCGAAGAAATCACCAAACGACACGGCTCATCGCGAGGACGCACTCCGCTGGATTGCGAGTGACTCGTTTTGCGCGTGGCCTATGTTTCACGAGCGTGTGCGCCTGCGCTTTTGCCGCGCTGCCTGGTTGTAGCGTCTTCTCCAAAGACGACGACATTCTGGATGATCCTTACGCCAGCGGAGTCTTCCGCCCAGAAGGGGTTTCCGCAGATCGGACACGCGGCAAAACAAACTTGATGCGACAACTGGGGCTCCACCGAGCTCGGCGAAAAGACAAGGCGCTCGCAGAAAGTCAATTTGCTGACGCGGAGTCTCGTTTCGAAGCTGCCAAAAAGCTACCGCCGGAGCAGCAGCCCGATGCTTTTCGCGATGCTGCGGTACTCTACGAGAAAGCTGCGGAAAACTGGAAAAGTTCTGCACTTGAGCAAGACGCACTCTTCGGCGCAGGGGAATGCTACTTTTTCGCCGAACAATATTACAAGGCTGAGCAGACCTACACTCAGCTTGCCAAGGAATATCCCAAGAACCGCTACTTGGGCAGAATTGAAAGCAGAAAGTTTGAGATTGCCGACTATTGGTTGAAGCTTGATGCCAAAGAGCAACGCTCAATCATGAGTGTCAATTTCACCGATAGCAAACAACCATGGAACGACACCGGAGGCCACGGCCGACGCGTGCTGGAGAATCTTCGGATCAACAACCCGACCGGCGATATCGGGGACGATGCAACCATGCGTTTAGCCATGGAACGGTTCGAAGCTGGCGAATTCGAAGAAGCCGCTCACACCTTTGCGGAACTTCGAACGATCTACCCAGACAGCGAACACCAGTTCAATGCACAATTCCTAGAATTGCAATCGCACCTTGCATCGTACCAGGGCCCCGAGTACTCAAGCATTCCGTTGCAGGAAGCTGAAAAACGCGTGAAGCAAATCGCTCGCATCTTCCCCGTCGAAGCGCAAGCGAAACAAAAGGAATTGAACGAGGCTTACAGTCGAATTCGCTACTTGAAGGCGGAGCGGATCTGGGAAAATGCGAGCTATTACACCGACCGCGGCGAGAACGGCTCAGCCAAGTTCCACCTGCGACGCATCCTTTCTGACTACGCCGAGACACCTTTCGCCGAAAAAGCGAGCGAACGCATGGCAAAGCTTGAGGGCAAACCAGACGAACCACCGGTAAGGCTTGAGTTCTTGGCAGATCTGTTTGGTGAGACAACGGACACGCGTCCTTGGCTCCGCAAGAATAAAGACTAGAGTCTGCACAATCGCTGGAGCCTTGTGGGGCATCGAACAAACAGCCACGCCGGACAACTCGACAGAATTTCAATGCACACCGACAACTCGCTTGCCAGGCAATCATCGCAACTGCATCTTTCTGGCATGTCCGGTACATTGTTGGTCTTTAGTGTGATTGCTGTGGGGCTAATGATCCTCAGTGGCTGCGCTGGCTATCGTTTCGGTACTCGCAGTCTTTACAATCCGAACATCCGCACGATCTATGTGCCGATCGCCATCAACGATGCTTGGCGGCACAATCTCGGAGTGCAGCTCACCGAAGCCGTTCAGAAGGCGATTGAGCTAAAAACTCCCTACAAAGTCGTTGCAACCCCTGGCGCTGACAGCACTTTAACATGCCGTGTCACCAGCGAAGCGAAACGCACCGTCACCGAAGCTGTGACTGATGAACCTCGCGCGGTCGAAGAGCTCGTTACCGTCCAACTGACGTGGCTCGATCGTCGAGGGAATATTCTGATGGAGAATCGCTTCATTCCAGAAGGCGAGTTCGCCTACTACTTTATGCAAAGCGCAGACTTTGTTCCCGAAGGGGGACAAAGCATGGCCGTCGCCCAGCAACGACTCCTCGAGCGATTGGCCGAGCAGATCGTCCAGCAGATGGAATCTCGTTGGTAGGCCTCGACGCCTAGCC
>CAYPLE010000012.1:66412-94236 GCA_964411445.1 uncultured Pirellulaceae bacterium | reverse complement strand
TACTTGGACCTTGATGGCGACAATCGCATCGACCTTGGTGAACCATCCGACATCACCGATGCACGCGGTAATTACAGCCTGAACTTCCCTGGTGCAGGGACCTTTACAATTCGCGAAGTCGTACCGCCTGGATACGTGCAAACGTTCCCCGGTCCAGATGTCGACAACGAACACACGGTCACACTTACAGGCAATCCGCTGGTCGACATCGATCGAGTCGCTGGATTGAACTTTGGTAACACGCTCACCGTCGACTTTGGCGACGCACTGGCTAGTTACGGTGTCGCTTCACACGGCTTCGTTCCCGAACTGCGACTAGGCGTGAACTGGGATGCCGAACAAGTTTCCCAGCACTCTGCTGACGCACTCGGTGACGATAACAACGGTGCATCTTCGTCAAACGGCGACAAGGACGGCGGTTCGAACGTCATCGACGATGAAGACGGCGTAACACTGGTCCGACCTCTGGTGCCGGGCAACAATCAAGTCGCTGTTGTCGTCAACAACTCCACTGGCTCATCAGCCTTCCTGAGCGGTTGGATCGACTTCAACAAGAATGGCGTCTTCGACGCTTCGGAAAAGATTGCATCCGACATTAGTGTCTCAAGCGGTGCATCTCAGATCGTTGACGTCAGCTTCACCGCTCCGCAAGATGTCGTGCTGGGAAACACTTTTGCTCGATTCCGACTCAGCAGTGACGCGGGCCTTGGCCCAACGGGCGATTCTGGCTCCGGTGAAGTTGAAGATTACGTATTCGAAGTAGTCGCTGATCGCGAGTTCACAATCGATGATTCCGCATCAGTCACTCGCAACTCAGTGCTCAACGAAATCGACGTTCTTGCGAACGACTTCAAGCTTCCTGGTGAGCAACTGCAGATCATCGGAAACAGCGGCAGCTCTGCTGGTGGTATCGTCACGATTTCATCGAACAATACCATTCTGTATACGCCGCCTAATGGATTCATCGGCCAGGATACATTTACTTACACCGCACGGAATTCATTCGGCGATATTGGCACCGCAAGCGTCGCGGTAGATGTTCGCATTTTCTTCGACAATCCAATTGCCGTCGACGACAGCTTCGACCTTGCTCAAAACGCGATTGACTTCCCTCTGAACGTTTTGGCAAATGACATTGAAGGCCAAAATGGTGCGTTGTCGATCATCTCGATCACGCAGCCTGACAAGGGTGGTTCGGTTAGCATCGCGACCGGCGGAAAGTCACTTCGCTACACGCCACTGCGTGGATTCGGCGGCACGGAATTCTTCACTTACACTGTGGCTGATGGAGCAGGTAACCAGTCCACCGCGCAAGTCACTCTGCATACGCTGCCAGGCGACCGCGATGACGACGATGTGCTGATTCAGTTGGTTGCTCGGAACGAAGCTGGCGAGGCGATCACAGCGATCCCTCAAGGGCAGAATTTCGTCATCGATGTCATGGTGGACGACCTTCGCTATGACGCCAACAATCCTTCTGCGGCAGCCGGTGTTTTCGCAGCCTACGCTGACATTCTGTACAACCTGCAGCTTGTTTCGGCCAACCCGTCGCAAGGTGGCAGCCTTGACTTCGATGTTGAGTTCTTCTCGGACTTTGGAAATGGCCAGCGGGGTGAAGCGGCTGTTCCTGGAATCATCGATGACTTTGGTGCATTCTTGACCGTGTCGACATTGAATCAGCCTGACCCAGTCAAGATGGCGAGCATCAGCTTCAAGGCTCGAAGCCCAGGTATCGCTCGCTTCATGCCTGATCCATCGGATGAATCTCCAGCCACAGACACTCTGTTGTTCGACACTTCCAGCAACGAAGTTCCGCGTGAGCGAATCCGGTTCATCGGTACCAGCCTAGAGATCGTTGGCGACGGTGCACAGTTCCCAGTAGCGGTGGATGATTCGCTGCCAGGTTCAATCAACCAAGGTTCATTTGAGATACCGATTGACGTACTCGCAAATGACTTGCCTGGATCAACCGGTGCAATTTCAATCGCGGACTTCGACTCCGCGACTCAGACTGGTGGATCGGTCAAGCTCAACGGAGCGGGCACAGCGTTGCTTTACACTCCGCGAACCGACTTCACCGGTACGGATCAGTTCACGTACACCATTCAGGACTCACGTGGAATCCAAAGTTCTGCGACTGTGACCGTCCGAGTTGGTGATGTGAATGCGAACGACATTGTTTCGCTCGAACTGCAAGCCACTGATACGGCCGGTAATCCGATCGACGAAATTACCGTCGGCTCAAACTTCCAGCTTCGTGGTTACGTCCAAGACCTGCGTACTGTCGGGACCGATTTGGGCATCTTCGCTGCTTACGAAGACATCCTGTACAGCAGCGACTTGGTGAATGTGATCCCAAGTACAGCAAATGGCCTTGGCTTCGAAATCACCTTTGGACCAAACTACCAGCGAGTTCGTGAGGGCAGTGCTGCAACGCCTGGCCTGATCAACGAACTGGGTGCGGTTTCAACGGGCGATGCACCTCTCGGCAACAATCGCGAACTATTCTTCACGATTAACCTAACAGCCACGGCCACGGGTGTTGCCAACTTCATTGCTGACCCAGCGGACATTTCGCCTCTGCACGATACGTTGACCTATGAGCCTGTTCAGCCGGTGCCGTTTGATCAAATCCGCTACGGATTCGACAGCATCACCATTATTGCTGGCGGCAACGGTGGCAATGGCGAAGGCTGGCACAACTCGGGCAATGCTCTGGACGTGAACAACGATGGTTTTGTTTCGCCGATCGACGCTCTAACGGTGATCAACCGACTGAACCGTAGTGGATCAGGGGCACTTGGCGGCAGCGGTGAAGGCGAATCGGGTGGCGTATTCTATGTCGACACGAATAACGACGGCTACTTGAGCCCAGTTGACGCTCTGCTGGTCATCAACTTCCTGAACTCATCAGGCAGCGGTGAAGGTGAAGCTCTATCCGCAATGCTGAGCAGCGGCGTGTTGGCTGAAAGTGCTGAAGGAGTTGAATCCGAAGTCGAGACTATCGCTGAGCCTCAGGTTATCAATATCGTCAGCAACCGCATTCTTGCTCGCATGACGGACCATAACTACGGCCCGGTACTTCCAGAATCCACCTCAGGCTTTGACTTCTCTGATATCGATGACGATGAAGAAGAAGCGATGCTGGATGATTTGGCAGCCGACATCAATGGCTGGAGCGACCTAAGCTAGGCACCGCGAATGAGACCGCGAATTTGCGGTCCAGTCACGTAAAAGCAAGCAACACGACTCCTTTCGTAGGAGTCGTGTTTTTTGCGCTGGTACTCTGACACGCAGACTCTCGGACTCTTCAGGGCACTAAGCAGCGGTGCGTTTTTTACGACCGATGCATCGCAGGCTCAAATGAGCGCTGCCCGGGCTTGAAGCCAGGCTAGCTCAAAAGTTCAATTTGCGGCGCCTTAGAGCAGTCGTACGATGGCCTTCCTTCCAAGGCCGTCGCCGAACGACTTGCGTCAATCGACGGCTTGGAAGGCCATCGTAAAATATCGTACTTTGAATAAATGAGTTGCCCGGGCTTGAAGCGCTGTAGGCCAACGAAATCGTCGAAACGTGATAGGATGATCTGTATTCATGCAGCCCCGATGCTGCAGTTCTCTCTTTGAGATCGACGTCTTTCAAAACCGCCTTCAGGCTGAACAATGACAATCGCTGGAAAACCCCTTCTACTTGTCCAATTGACGATTTTGACAATCATCCTCTCCGCGGCAGCCGTTGCACAAGACATCAACGCCGCGTCGGATTGGCCTTGGTGGCGTGGCCCCTATCGAGACGGGCACGCGCCTGCAAGCGCCCGGCCGCCGGTCCGTTTCGGAGGCCCAAGCGATGCGGCTCCGCTTTGGAAGGCCCCCATTCAGGGACGCGGTCACAGTTCGCCGATCATCGTGGGGAACAGAGTCTTCTTGGCTACGGCTGACGAACAATCCCCAAGCCACCATGTCGTATGCCTGGATTTAGCAACGGGCAAGCAGCTCTGGACGAAGCAAGTTAGCGAGGGAGGTTTCCCCGACCGGAATCATCCCAAAAATACGGAAGCAAGTTCGACGATCGCCTCCGACGGCAGCGCCCTCTTTGCAACTTTTTTTCATCACAAGAAGGTAGAGCTGATCAAGTTGGATTTGGATGGGGGCGTGCTTTGGCGACGTGATGTGACAGCTTTCAATCCGAGAAAGTACGAGTACGGCTACGCGCCTAGTCCGGTGATCTATGGTGACAAGGTTGTTGTAGCCGCGGAATACGATGGCCCCAGTTCCATCACAGCGTTCGATCGCTCGACGGGACAGGTACAGTGGCGCTCGAAACGTCCCACCAACATTACTTTCTCGACTCCCGTACTAGCCCAAATTGGTCAACAGCAGCAGCTACTGATTAGCGGTGCAGGCCAAGTGTCGGGGTACTCTCCGGAAACTGGCAAGCCAATTTGGTCCACGCCGGGCACGACAGCGGCAACCTGCGGAACCATGGTATGGAGCGACAATATTGTCGTCGCAAGCGGAGGTTACCCCAAGGCTGAGACGATCGCCATCGAAGTCGGGGCATCCCCTCGCGTACTATGGCGTAACAACCAGAAGTGCTACGAGCAATCGATGATCGTTGTCGATGGCTTTGTCTACGGGCTGACGGACAAAGGCGTGCTGTACTGCTGGAACGTGGCAACCGGCCAAGAGCAATGGCGAGAGCGACTGCGGGGCCCCGTGAGTGCTTCCCCTGTTTACGCCGCGGGCCACATCTACTGGGCAAACGAAAGCGGTACGATGTACGTTTTCCGTCCGAACTCAGCAAAATTCGAATTGGTTGCCGAGAATCGAGTTGGCAATTCATCTTTCGCCAGCCCTGCAATATCAGGCGGCAAGATTTTGCTTCGTGTTGGTGAAGGGGATCGCGGCAAGATGCAGGAGTTTGTATACTGCTTTGGCTCCTGAAGTGACGGCGAGAGATTGGCCGCCTGGTTCAGCAGCCCCTTTGCTCGCGCTGAACGCTTCCTTGCGGTGAATCGGATTGTCCAATGTCAACTGCTCCCGGCCCATTTGACCCAGCTCTTCGCGACTATCTCCGGCTTATTTTGACGCAGGGAGTCGGACCGGAACTCGGCAAGCGTTTGATTGAGACCTTTGGGGATGCGAGCCAGGTGTTTCAAGCATCGCCAATGCAACTAGGTGAAGTATCTGGGGTGGGAGTTGCGGTAGCACGGCGGATTCGTTCTGCCGAGAACCAGCAGCGCGCAGAACAGGTCATCCAACGGTGTGAGGATGAGGGAATACGGATTGCGATTCCGGGCGATGCGAGGTTCCCTCGTCTTCTTCAAGAGATCCCCGATGCTCCAAATGTTCTTTTTTCGAAAGGCGAACTGACCACGGCGGACGCTTTGGCCATCGCCATTGTCGGTACTCGTGGAGCCACGTACTACGGAAAGAGCCAAGCCGCTCGCTTCGCCCGTGTACTAGCCTCGGCGGGGCTGACCATCGTGAGTGGTCTTGCGCGAGGCATTGACGTGGCTGCTCACGAGGGCGCGCTGGAAGCCGGGGGGCGGACCATAGCGGTGATGAGTAGCGGGGTATCGGAAATCTATCCACCCAATCACACTCCGCTTGCAGAACGAATCATCGGTCGCGGCGCAGTCATTTCTGAAATGCCGCCCGACGCCCGACCACGTCGCGGCATGTTTCCTCAGCGGAATCGACTCATCAGTGGTCTGACTCTCGGCACGATCGTTGTGGAAGCGGCCGAGCGTTCGGGAGCCTTGATTACGGCCCGTTTGGCTGGTGAACAAGGCAGAGAGGTTTTCGCGGTCCCTGGGGCGGTAACCAACTTGGGTTCACGAGGATGTCATAAACTGATTCGCGATGGTGCTACACTTGTAGAAAGCCCCGAACAGGTTATCGACGCGCTCGGACCCTTGGTGGAGGGGGTGGAAGTGTCTCCGGATAAAACGATACGCAACGCGGCTGAACTGCAGTTGAATGAGCAGGAAAATGCGGTGCTTCAAGCGGTTGGGACGGAACCGACGGATATTAACCAAGTCGTTTTGTCCAGCGGGCTTCCCGTTCCCCGCGTTCTCAGTACTCTAAGCGTATTGGAAATGCGTCACCTGGTCCGCCGCGTGACTGGGCAAACGGTCCAGCGTGTTTGAGGCCGCGATTCAAGACGAATTCTCTGCGAACGAAGTAGCGACGCGGCCCAGCCGACAAAGCGCGGTGGCCACCTGGAATGACCATCGCCTCAGCCGTGCCCGCTTCTCACGGAAGGAATAATGGTGAACCTCGATTTTGAAGCAGTGCTCGGGCCCGAAGGTGCCATATCGAGGCGAATCAAGAATTACGAGCATCGACAGCAGCAGCTCGACATGGCCGCCGCTGTCACCGATGCTCTCGCGAACAAACAGCACTTGGTGGCTGAAGCCGGGACCGGCGTCGGAAAAAGCTTCGCTTACCTCGTTCCGGCCATTCTCTTCGCAACTGCAGACCAAACGGAGGACGCGACCGACGAATCGAATTCGAAGGACGACGAAGAAGACTCCAGTCGACGTGTCGTCATCAGCACTCACACGATCAGTCTTCAGGAGCAGTTGATTGAAAAGGATCTGCCGCTGCTCAATAGCGTCATCCCGCGTGAGTTTTCTTCGGTACTCGTGAAAGGACGTGGCAACTACGTTAGCTTACGGCGTTTCGAACTGGCGACCAGTCGAGCCGCAAATCTGCTCAACGAAACCGAGTTCGATCAACTGCGAACGATAAAGAATTGGCTAGCAGACACCAACGACGGCTCGCTGAGCAGCCTGCCGATGCGACCGTCCGGAACGCTGTGGGATGAGATCGCCAGCGACACAAGCAACTGCCTCGGACGCAAGTGTAAGTTCTTCGATAAGTGCCACTACTATCAAGCCCGAAGACGAGTTCAAGGTGCCCAGATCCTGGTTGTCAATCACGCACTATTCTTCACCGATCTTGCATTGCGCAAGGAGGCAGGCTTTGGAATCATACCCGACTACCAAGCCGCGATCCTAGATGAGTGCCATACGATCGAGTCGGTAGCCAGTTCGCACCTGGGCCTGAAAATCACCAATGGCCAAGTACAGTATGCCCTCAATAAACTGTACAACCCGCATAACGGCAAGGGGCTGTTTGTTGCCCTGGACTTGCATCGCATGATTGAGAAAGTGCAGGCTGCACACCGGTGTATCGACCAGCTTGTCTTCGATCTGGACTCATGGATGGGCAGCGACGGGGCTAGTTCCCGCAGAGTACGGACGAAGAAGATCGTCCCCAATGCAATCAGTGCTCCTTTGGAAGAAATCGCAGGGCGTCTCAGTCAGTTGAGCGATAATGCACCCGACGCTTCACGGCGACAAGACATGATCTCAGCCGCTAGCCGACTTGAGAACCTGGCCGCTGGTGCAAAGTCATGGCTGAATCAGTCCGATGATGAAAGCGTGCACTGGCTGGAACGCATCCTGACGCGACGTGGTGATCTGCGAATGGAAATGCATGCCGCTCCCATCGACATCTCTGCTCGTATGCGAGAACTGCTGTTTCAAGAAGTACCGTCGGTCATCATGGCAAGTGCAACTGTATCGACTGCCAACAGCGGAGGCTTCGAGTTTTTCCAATCGCGCATCGGTGCGGCAGGCAGCAAGACGGTTCAACTGGGCAGCCCTTTCAATTATCGTCGCCAAGCGAGATTGGTCGTTGTTAGCGACATGCCAGATCCATCTTCACAAAAGCGCGAGTACGAATCACTGCTTCCCGAGATGATTAAGCGGTACGTCAAACAATCAAGCGGTCGAGCATTTGTGCTGTTCACAAGTTACGGGCTGCTGCGAAACACGGCCAACCGCCTGCAGCGCTGGTTCGCAGAACAAGGCATGACGATCTACAGCCAAGCCGACGCGACTCCAAGAAGCCAACTGCTCGAGCAATTCAAACGCAATCCCAAAGGCGCGTTGTTTGGCACCGACAGTTTCTGGCAAGGTGTCGATGTCCCTGGTGATGCGCTGCAAAATGTCATCATCACAAAATTGCCCTTCAGCGTTCCGGATCATCCACTGCTCGAGGCTCGGCTGGAAGCAATTCGCGCCTCTGGCGGCAATCCGTTTCGCGACTATCAATTGCCCGAAGCAATCATCAAACTACGCCAGGGCTTTGGCCGACTTGTCCGCACGGCGACGGACAGAGGTATTGTTGTCCTGCTAGATTCCCGAGTTTCAACAAAATACTACGGCCGCCAGTTTCTGGCCTCGCTCCCCGACTGCAACGTCGTGCAGCACAGTGTCAAACCCAAGGGATAGAAGAATCGAATGCCGTCTATTATCAAGCTCCTAGCCTTCACCTTTGCAACAGCAATGCTGCTTGTCCATCCAACCAATGGAGCCGACGCAAGCAAAACGCCGCATCCACCAAATGTCTTGGTCATCTATACGGACGACCAAGGCACGCTAGATGCTAACTGCTACGGGTCCAAAGACCTCATCACCCCTACGTTCGACCGCTTGGCCGCCTCCGGCATTCGGTTCACTCAAATGTATTCGCCGAGCGCCATTTGCTCGGCTTCACGAGCTGGCCTAATGACCGGTCGCATGCCCGGCCGAGCAGGTGTGCCTGCGAATGTTTCGTCCACACGCGGTACGGCAGGCATGCCAAGCAGCGAGGTGACCATCGCGGAAATGCTTCAAAAAGCGGGGTATCGAACAGGCCACGTTGGCAAATGGCATTTGGGGTACACTCCAGAAACAATGCCCCTCGGCCAGGGCTTTCAGTCCTCTTTCGGCCACATGGGAGGCTGTATCGACAACTACTCTCACTTCTTCTATTGGTACGGTCCGAACCGACACGATCTTTGGCGCGACGGCAAAGAAGTTTGGGAGGATGGCAAGTACTTTGGGGATTCGATGGTCGAAGAAGTGCAGAGGCTGATCGATCAGTGGAGCAACGAAAGATTCTTCATCTACTGGGCGATCAATTGGCCGCATTATCCCTTGCAGGGGACCGAAAAATGGAGAGCAAAATACGCCCACCTACCGAGCCCTCGCAACAAGTACGCAGCCTTCGTTAGCAGCATGGACGAGCGCATTGGATTCGTGATCGACCATTTGGAAGCAAAAGGCCTCCGCGAAAACACGCTGATCATCCTGCAGAGCGATCATGGCCACTCAGTAGAAGAGAGGACCTTTGGTGGCGGCGGGAACCCTGGGCCGTATCGTGGTGCAAAAGGATGTTTGTTCGAAGCCGGGATTCGCGTGCCTTCAATATGTTCTTGGCCAGGACACATTCCGCAAGGAGAAACACGGAACCAAATGGCGTGCGGAATGGACTGGATGCCGACAATCGCCGAACTGACGCAAACGACACTTCCACAAAAACGCCTGGACGGAAAGAGCCTGGCTACAGTGCTTCAAGATGCTACCGCAGAGTCGCCTCACCAGGTTCTGTATTGGCAACTTGGCAAAGGCCCAACAGCGCAGTGGGCATTGCGATCTGGGGATTGGAAGCTTTTGGGCAACCCCAAAGACACCCGCGAGCCAGCGTCTATTGCGAAAGATGAAAAGCTCTTCCTGGCAAATCTTGCCCAAGACAAAACGGAATCCAGAAACTTGAAACGTGTTGCACCCAATGAGGTGAAACGCTTGGTGGAGATCCAAAAAAAGTTCGCCAGCGAACTCTAGTGCAAGTCTTGAACGCATTGCGCGTTGCATCCGGAGAATCGCCAACCCAAGATGGGCGCAGAAACGCTACACCCGTCAGTGGAGCGCTCTAGACCAATGGCGATTCAATTCTCTCACCTGCTGCGGATGCTGTTACATGCCAATTCGTTGGAGGACGGCATCCAGGGTTGGCCGCAGGGCCGAAGCGCTGTTGCGGAGGCCTTGCATTTCCTTAGGCCAGAGTTCGATCTCCATGCGTGCGCCGGCTCCATCACTTCCCACGACGGTGGGCACGCTCAGAGCGACGTCCCGAATTCCGTAGCAACCAGCCTGCACAGTACTGACCGGTAGTATGCAATCACTGCCCAGAATGATCGCGTCAATTACGTCCCGAATTGCGATGCCAACTGCAAAGCCAGCGCCGCCCTTCTTTCCGATGACCTCAGCCCCAGAACCTTTTGTGCGTTTGAACAGCGCGCTCGCATGGCTCTGATTCCAACCAGGGTACTTCTCCAGCGGTAAGCCGCCGATGGTGGCACTGGACCAGATTGGCACCATACTGTCGCCATGTTCACCCAAAATCAGAGCACGTGTTTGGGTTGGCGGTGCTTTTAGATGCTCTGCAATCAAACTGCAGAAACGAATCGTGTCCAACTGCGTTCCCAGGCCAATGACTTGCTTCTCGGGCAAGCCCAAACGTTTGGCAGCAACGTAGGTCAGAATATCCACAGGATTGCTGACGACCACTACCTTGGCCGATGGTTTCAGTCCAGCAGATTTGACGCTATCCAAAATCTGAACAAAAAGGTCCGTGTTCCGATTGATCAAGTCCAAACGAGACTCGTCGGGTTTTCTGCGCAAGCCCGCTGTGATGCAAACGATATCCGAGCTTGGGATATGCTCGTACGAACCAGAAACGATCGTTTGATCTGCGGTACTCGGGCCGCCGTGCAACAGATCCAATGCCTGACCAGCGGCAAGCTCTGCACCCACGTCAACAATTGCGATTTCGCGGGCAATCCCGCTGCACTGCAATGCAAATCCTGTGCACGAGCCAACCAGCCCGCCGCCACCAATAATACTTACTTTCATGCCACTTCTGCTAATTCGGTGTTCTCAATTGATACGAATTCCATCCAGCCGGAGGCTGAGCGCTTCACGCCTAGCCTTAGCCGCGAAGCTGCTGCATGACCTGATCAGTGATCATCTTGACTAGCTTTTCTTCGTCTATTCCGCCGTCTGCCTTGGCTGAACCAGCCTGTCCAGTAGCGGGCGGCATTGCTGGAGGTGCTTCGAAGGCTGTGCGCTGTACGCCGGTTGCATCCCAGCTTTCGCGGAATACGTCGTTGGCGCAGATGTCACAGTTTTCGAACTCTTCGGTGAGTCGGGGGTCGGTGAACCCCCACTTGTTCTTCAGATCGAGCAATTCTTGGCTCTTTTGTTGATCCAAGTAATTGACACGGCCAAGTTGCTTAGACAGCAGCAAGATTCGGCAGTAGGCGTCCAGGATCTCGGTCCACCAGTAAGCCTTTTCAACGTCTTCGCCGAAGCTCACCGTGCCGTGGTTTGCAAGGATCATCACGTTGCATTTTTCAACGAATGGAATGATCGTATCGGCAAATGCTTGCCCACCCGGAGTCTCATACTTTGTGATGGGCACGTCACCCAAGAACACTTCAACCTCTGGCAGAACACACTGGGGAATCGGTTCGCGAGCGACTGCAAATGCGGTCGCATGCGGTGGATGGCAGTGGACAACTGACTTGATTTCGGGACGCTGTTTGTAGATTTCCAAGTGCAACAACGCTTCGCTGCTGCGCTTCTTTCGGCCGGAAATCTGCTTGCCCGTCATGTCGATCGTGCTGATGTCGTCAGGCTTCAGGAAGCCCTTGGAATGCATTGTCGGTGTGCAGAGCACTTCATTGTCGCTAATGCGGACGGTGATGTTCCCGTCGTTGGCGGCAGCAAAGCCCTTGTTGTAGATTCTGCGACCAATCTCGCAAATATCCTGCTTGATCTTATGTGCGTTTACCATTTCTTCTCCCGACGCTTACGATTGTGTACGAAGTTATTCGGTTATTTGATTTGTTTTGCGATTTTTTTATCGATGATCACAGTGTCCAAGATCGCTGACGCATACGCGTCAACCGCTTTGAGCTCTGGACGGAATGCCTGTGAAGCCTCACCGCCGTCGCTGACGGCAAGAATGCTCCCCATCCCGGCTCCGCGATCATCCCATACGATCAACAGATCGGGCTCGGCAGGCGACTTGCGGCCTGCTAATTCTTCGCCCACGCTCTCGACGGCCAGTAGTTTGGCACCGGCATAAGTTGGATGGCTGCGGGCTAGGGTGACGTTGCCGACGACTTTGTAGAGCTTCATGATGATCGGCTCCCAGGTTTGCTAGGATTTGCCCGGAGAGCCCTTACAATTTGTGTCGGTGAAGTCGATGACCAAAGCTCTTGCCGAATGATGAAAGCATTCGTATCGGCTTGCTGAATCGCCTCTGCCGCTTCAACTGCGTCACGCACTGTGGCTGGCCGCACAGAGGAATTCTGCATCAACTCCTGGGCGGTCGCGAATGGCTGGTCAGTGATACAAACAGCTCGAGCACCAACCGTTCGAAGCGCCGCTGCAACCTTAGAAGCGATTGCGGTTTGGCTTGGCATGATTTCAACGGAAACCGACGGCATGTTGAGCGATTCGACGGCCTGCCTCTGAACTGCATTGCCGACAAAGAACACGACCGGCGACTGAGCAGAACCGTGTGGTCCGCAAGCGCGAACGATTGTCAGGCCGCGCTGCCGCAATTCATCTTGAGCTGCAGGGGTGATGACAGCCTTGCTTTCAACTCGGACCGTGCAATTGCGGTAGCCAAAGTCTCGCAGTGTTTCGAGTGTAACCAATCTTTCACAGAGAACCGGTTCAGTAGCTGTCGGGTCGGCTGGCACCCTCGGTTCGATGGCTGCCGCGGCGGTCGCTGCCGGGATTTGACCATTCGTCACGCCGGAGTCGCGCAATTTCTGCACGACCGCCGCAACGATGCTGTCAATTTGTTCCGTGCTAACTACCAACGGTTTGTCCGATCCTAAAGTCTTCTACTACGATTGTCTGATGATTCTGTCTGGCGCGACCTGATGTCTGGATCAACGCATTGCTTTGGAGTACTCAATCCACGATGCCAAGTACTGCCCATCGAATGGGTGAGTTTTCGACACCAAACATTTCCCGAATGGCTTTTCCGTCGCTGGTGATCATGACTTGGTCACCAGTTCCGGCTCCGATGCGATCTACCACCAAAAGCGGCGGACCGTCGGCCGTTTTCCCGCCGGCGCCCAACGGCTGCGCGACGAGAAGTTTTTGCCCATCGAGGGTCGAGTGCTTCACGGTCGAGTGTGTCCGACCAATAATTCTGGCGACTTGCATCGTTTCTCCGCGACTCTCTCCTGGCCTGTTTCTCTTTCTGACTATTGTCTCGCCTATCGCGTTTTGGGATCGCCAAGGATCCACAAATCATCAATCAGGCTACAGCGGCGTTCGCGAGTGAACGTCAAAGGAGTCGTGACACCTTCTCCTGTCGGTCCGGCGATCGAGAACGAAAGGTAGCCTTCGCCACCAAGCCCAAGGGCTGACATGCAGGGACCATTCTTAACGAACAGTGTCGTGTCCATGGCGCGAGCCATTTTGGTCATGTTGTGGACGTCGCGCGAGTGGATGATGCTGGTATGCCGATAGCCGTGCTCATAGTGCTGGGCAAGCTCGATACCGTGATCAATGTCGCGGCACCGAACAAATGGAACAAAAGGCATCATTTGTTCTACGTCGACAAACGGATGCTCCGCCGTTGTCTCTCCGAAGACAAGCTCAGTTGCCGGGTCAACAGTGACGCCTGCCGCCGCGGCTAGCTTGGCTGCGTCCTGTCCAAGCAGTGCTTTTGTCGGTGCAAGGTGTCGATCTTCGCCCACTTCGTGGAAAGCAGCGTCGGTCAAGCGATCGATCTGCGAAGCGTTGAGCGGCACGGCGCCGGCACGCTCCATGGCTGCCATCATTTGATCAAAGACGGAATCGACAACGAAAACTTCTTTCTCGGCAATACACAGCAGATTGTTATCGTACGAAGCCCCTTGAATAATGCACCGCGCTGCGCGATCCAAGTCCGCCGTCTCGTCAACCACTACTGGTGGGTTGCCAGGACCAGCCACGATGGCTCGCTTGCCACTGTTGAGTGCCGCCCGAGCAACGGCAGGACCGCCGGTGACGCAAATCAAACTGACGTTACGATTGCCAAAAATGGCCGCGGCAGATTCAAGCGTCGGCTCGCGAATGATGCAAATTAAATTATCGATGCCGATATCTTCGTAGATCGCTTTGTTGAATCGGCGAACCCCTTCGGCAGCAACTTTCTTGCCGCTGGGGTGTGGATTCACGACCAGCGTATTTCCGCCTGCGATCATGCTGACCGCATTGCCGGTGATCGTTGGAAGTGAATGGGTTACAGGCGTGATGGCGCCGATGACACCAAAGGGTGCATGTTCGATAACGGCCAGTCCGCGATCACCACTGTACGCCTGGGTGGAAAGGAATTCCGTGCCGGGGGACAGTTTTCCGAGCGTTTCAAGCTTGCCGATCTTGTGGTCTAGTCGACCAATTTTGGTTTCGTTCATTTCCATCGTGCCAAGTTCAACGGCATCGTTAATGGAAATTCTGCGAATGTGATCGATGGCTTTCTTTCGGTCTTCCATCGGCCGAGAGCGGAGCTGTTCGAATGCTTGGCGAGCCGCCGCGACCGCCGCGTCGGCACAATCAAACTGGCCGTACTTACCAGGGGACGAACCAGTTGGAGCTGAGCTGACGTTGCTGTTCGAGCCGCTTTTCCCGCGAACTTCTTCGATCACCTGAGTGACAACGCTTCGAATCAGGTCTTCACTTATCTGCATTTTGTCGTATCCACGATTTGAATGGTTTGTTTCGCGTAGGCCTAACAGACGGCGGCTGGCCATCTATCCATCCTGGCCATCAGTCATCCATCCTGGCGGCTGTACACAGCATTCTTTTCAATGTTGACGGAGTCCACGATTCCAATCACGACGCAGTCAATGGGCAGTTTTTGGGTCTCTGGCGTGAATCGTGCGCTACTGCCCTGCACGATCAAGACAAAGTCGCCTTCACCAGCACCGAGCGTATCCACGGCCACGAAGGTTCTTCCGGTGGTCGTGAGTGCGCTTCGGTTTTTCGCTTCCAACCGATAGGGCTCCACGACCAGCAGCTTTTGCCCTCGCATTGTGTCGACTTTCTCAGTCGAAACGACCGAGCCAGTAACTTTGGCAACAAACATCGTTTGAACTTTCCTCTTGTTCGGTGCAAGCTACTGCTCCACCGATCTTTCGCCTGACTAACCAGCGAGTGCTTTGACCGTCTGACGAGCCACGATGACTTCTTCGTTAGTCGGAACCACCCAGATTTGTGCGGTTCCGGCTCCGTTGTCGATTCGAGTTTCGGTCGCTCGAGTCTTCGAATTCTGATTGTCGTCGAGCTCAAAGCCGAGTTCCGACAGTCCTTCGCAGACTGCAGAACGCACCGAAGCACCGTTTTCGCCGATCCCACCGGTGAAGATCAACGCGTCGCAGCCACCTAGGGCGACTAGCATCGATCCAAGCTGCCGGCGCAGTTCAGCCACGTAAACATCCAAGGCCAATCGAGCGTCTTGGTTACCATCAGCGGCAGCCGCCTCAAGGTCACGCATGTCCCCGCTGAGTCCGCCGGAAACCCCGAGCAGACCACCTTCGTTTGCCAGTGTTGCGAGCGTGCTTTCCAAATCCTGGCCAGTATGCTGCATGATCATTGGCAAACTGAACGGATCGAAGTCACCGACTCGATTGTTCTGCGGCACTCCCGACTGCGGACTCATGCCCATTGTCGTCGCAACGCTCTTGCCATCATGAATTGCACACAGGCTGCTCGAACCACCAAGGTGGCAGGAAATCACGCGCCGGCAGTCTTCGCCAAGTAGTTCGCGGGTTCGCGTTGCGATGTACCGATGACTCGCACCGTGAAAGCCCCACTTCCGTAGTGGCAGTTCGTCACTCCATGCCTTTGGAACAGCATAGTGTTTTCGAGCAGCAGGAATCGTTTGGTGAAAATCTGTCTCAAACGCGGCTACCAATGGGATATCCGGCACGGTCTCCGCCAGTTGTCGCATTGCGGCGATGTAGGGCGGGTTGTGTGCTGGAGCCACTTTGGCAACTTCTTGCATGGCATCCAAGATCGAGTCGTCAATTCGGAAAACGCCTTGCTTGCGACCACCATGGACTGCCTTAAAACCGATCGCGGCAATTTCGGATGCATTCTCGATGCAACCAGAATTAGGATCGGTCAACTGCTGTATGCAGGCTTCGACAGCGACTCCGTGGTGAGGCACTTTCAAGGTAAGTAGGGTTTCTGTACCACCGATTTCGACCGTACACTGGCTCTCTTCACTGCCAATTCGATCAACGCCCCCTTTGGCCAATTGCATTGGGGAGTCGTTGCCGTCTTCTGGCATATCAAACAGCCGGTATTTAAAACTGGTCGACCCAAGGTTTGCAACAAGTACTTTCATCCGTGTTTTCCTGCGACAACAATCATCGGGGGCAAGTGCTGGTCTGCGTGCTGCAGATAGCGGTACAGTTAACTGTGCCCTTCAACTAGCTTTGGCAAGCTGGCTGATCGAGCAACGGGTGTAGCTCGCGAACTGTGCTTACGCAAAGAACGCGGTATCAAGTCCTTCGGCTGGACGCGGGATAATGTGGCTGCCAACCAGATCACCCACTTGCGAAGCCGCTGAAGCCCCAGCTTCAACAGCAGCCCGCACGCTGCCAACGTCTCCGCTGACAACCGTCGTGACCAGGCCGCCACCGATATCAACTCGCTTGACGATGCTTACACTCGCGGCTTTCACCATGGCATCGGTCGCTTCGACTAGTGCCAGCAAGCCCTTCGTTTCGATAAGTCCAATTGCATTTTGCATTTTGTTATCCAGGTATGTTTTTTCAGGTTGTAGGAATGGAAACTGCAGTTGCTCGGTGTCGTCTTCCAGGTTATTCACTTTAGTGCACCGCTACCTGCAATGGATTGGTGTCCATACAGAACTGCAATTTGTCGATGTGTGAGGAACTAGCCGCCGACCTTAAGAACCTTAGGCAGGTCCTCGTGTGGTCGAGCAATGACTTGAACGCTGATAACTTCACCAATTCGTCCCGCAGCGGTTGCTCCGGCGTCGGTTGCGGCTTTTACCGCGGCAACGTCTCCGGTTACAAACGCGGAGACCATTCCGCTTCCAACTTTGTCCCAACCAAGGAACTTTACGTTGGCTGCCTTCATCATGGCGTCGGTTGCTTCAACAAGGGCGATGAGCCCCTTGGTTTCAATCATTCCCAAGGCTTCTGAGATCTGTGCCATGTCCGGTTTTCTCCTCGCTTTTGGCATCGTAAATTCAGCCCGCGAAGGCTGTCATAAAGGTTCAAAGGTTAATTGTTAAGAATGTTGCATGAAGCGTTTGCTGGCTGATTAGCCTGAACACTTGCACGCCCCCTGTGACTTCAATTCAACGTGAGTGGCTGCGTCCAAATTGCACGCATTGCCTTCATCGGTATCAATGTGAACTTCCAGCTTTGCTGCTGGATCCGCCCGGACGAGCAAGTCGTCGAAAGAAACACTGCACTGATGGCTGGTCACTTTGAGCGTCATGAAATCACCGTTGGCGACTCCGTAGTAAGCCGCCTCGTCATGGCTCATGTGCACGTGGCGGGCAGCTCGAATGACGCCTTTGTCCAGTTCAACCGTTCCGGCCGGGCCGACCAGTACGCAACCAGGCGTACCTTCGATGTCACCCGAATGACGTACGGGCGCGTCGATCCCCAGTGAAATTGCATCGGTCAGAGCCAGTTCAACCTGCGAATGGGAACGTGTCGGGCCAAGGACTCGAACCTCCGGAAGCATCCGTCGACGCGGGCCAACAATCATGACCGTTTGTTCGGCAGCATAAAAACCGTCCTGATAGAGCGGCTTTGCTGGTACCAAAGTCTTGCCCTTTCCGAACAGTCGTTCCACATGTTCATCGGTCAAGTGAACGTGCCGAGCCGAAATGCTAACTCGCAAGTCGGGGGCCGCAGGTGAAGTCGCACCATCACCCTGCGAAGCGACTCGACGTACCACTTGGCGAACAAGCTGCTCGATCTGAGACCGGTCTACTTGAGCTGTTGTCATGCTTCTACTCTTGATTCATGCAGTACTAAATGTGAGCTCGCAATTTGATCCTCAGGCAAACGATCTGCCAGGACCAAGTTGACGCCCGCTTTGTCTAATTCTTCTTGCCATTGCTCGGGCAATTCATTGTCCGTGACGACGGTTTGCACCGAACTCAATTCACCAAGTTTTGACAGAGAGCTTTTCCCGAACTTGCTACTGTCGGCGACGACAATGGTTCGATCCGCACATTGCATCATCGCCCGTTCAGTTTCGACTAGCAAAAGGTTGCTGTTGTAGTACCCTCGCTGATCGGCACCGGCGATACTGAGGACTGCCGTCTGTACATTCAGCGTGGCAAGCATCTCATTGGCGTAGGGCCCAAGAGAAACTCCAGTTCGATTGTGGACGTAGCCGCCGAGCAACACGAGATCGACCTGCTCGCTCGTGGAGAACAGGTTGGCCAAGGGCAGGGAATTTGTAACAACCTGCAGCGGAACACCAGTAAGCTGTTGCGCTAGTTCGTAGGTTGTGCTCCCGCCATCCATCAGCAGTGTTTCATGGGGCTCGATCAGCCCTGCTGCTGCCACCGCGATCTGCCGCTTTTTCTCCCACTGTTCGCTTCGACGATTCTCAAAGACGCCAAGCGAGGAGGTCGGGCCGGTCGAAAAAACACCGCCATGGGTCCTCTTCGCCTCGCCTTCACCCTCCAGGAAATCCAAGTCCCGCCGGATCGTCGACTCGCTCACTCCGATCGTCTCACGAAGCTCCGGCATGGAAACGAATCCCTTGCGTCGGATCAGCTCTTTGAGCTGAATTCTTCGTTGATCGGTAGTCGGAGCTGCGCTCACCGCCGCCTCGCTGTGAAAGCTTTCGTGACAGATATCCACCACCATGTGGTAGATATCGCTCACAAGTTTACCACTTTCAAAGCTCAAATCAAGCGATAGCTACGCTAAAGATTGCGCAATTACCGCAATTTAACTTTCTGGGCAGCGCAAACGCCACAAACCGACCTATGAGTGTGATCGAGTTCCGGCACGACACTACGGCGACGTCTCGCTTTGAGCTAGAAATTGCAATTTGAACTGTTTTTGGACTGCCTAACCCGACAAATTGGAGCGATAATCATTTGTAGCCATGGCTACATTCCACTCAGCAACTGTTAGATTGATGCCAACGGACGCCACCCATCCCCACCAGCAAACCCCGAGAGCTGACGGCCGATCACCGTTAGAAGTCGACGATTTGACCGTCGCTTACGACCGAAAGCCTGTCATCTGGGACGTCGAGTTCTCGATTCCTCCCGGTAGCCTCGTCGGAATAGTCGGTCCCAACGGTGCTGGCAAGAGCACACTCCTGAAGGCGATCATGGGATTGACCAAGGTGGCCAGCGGAAGGGTGCAGGTATTCGGAACCAGCTATCGCAGGGCTCGCAGTCGCGTTGGCTATGTCCCGCAACGCGAGAGCGTGGATTGGGACTTTCCCGTCACCGCCGTCGATGTGGTCAGCATGGGCCTATACGCCAAGATTGGCTGGTTTCGCCCGGTCACAAAGCGTTACACCGAACTCGCTCTCGACGCGCTTGCTCAGGTTGGAATGGCCGATTTAGCCCACCGTCAAATCAGCCAGCTCTCCGGCGGACAGCAACAGCGGACTTTTCTTGCTCGAGCGCTCGTTCAAGACGCTGACCTCTATTTGATGGATGAGCCATTTGCCGCAGTCGATGCATCGACTGAGAAGGCCATTGTTGGAATCTTACGGACGATGAAGGCGGCTGGCAAGACGGCCGTCGTCATCCATCACGATTTGCAAACCGTTCCCGAATACTTCGACTACGTCATCCTGCTGAACATGCGGGTGGTAGCACACGGCGATGTGGCGGAAGTCTTCATTCCTGAGAACTTGCAAGCCACCTACGGCGGCCGGCTCACACTGCTTGATGAAGCCACCGAAGCAATGCGGCGCAAAGGACGGTCGCTTTGATGTCCCAGATGTTTCGTTTCGTGGCGTTTGCTTTGGTCGGGATGCTGACTTTCGGGTCGGCAAGTGTGGCCGCACTTGCCTCAGTTGAGAATGCGCAGCTCAGCAGATCAGATCGGTCGATCAAACCAATTCAGCCCTCAGCCCAGCCACCGCAGGCGCCAACAATGGGAAACGCGGTGGACGTCACGCCCAAGCGCTTGAGTCATGATCTCTGGCGGGTTGTCTCACTGCGCGATTACAACACCCGTGTGGTGCTCATCGGTACCACTTTGCTAGGCGCCGCATCGGGACTTGTTGGCAGTTTCACGCTGCTGCGAAAACGAGCGCTGATGGGTGATGCACTTAGCCATGCAACCCTGCCGGGCATCGCCATTGCCTTCATGATTGGCGTGAGTCTTGGAGGTGACGGAAAGTGGTCGCCGGGACTGCTGATCGGTGCAACAATTAGTGGTGTAATCGGCGTTCTAACCATTTTGTTCTTGCGTCGAAACACGAAACTGAAAGAGGATACGGCACTGGGCATTGTATTGAGCGTGTTTTTCGGTGCTGGCATTGCACTCATGCGGCTCGGGCAGCAGATGGATGGCGGTTACGCGGCCGGCCTCGAGTCGTTCATCTTGGGGAAAACGGCAAGTATGCGGGCTGCCGATGCAATTCTGATTGCTTGGGCAGCCGGACTGGCTTGCCTAGTTTGCTTGCTCTTCTTCAAGGAGCTGTGCCTGCTGTGTTTTGATGATGCCTACGCTGGCAGTCGTGGTTATCCAGTTTTATTTCTTGACCTGGCGTTAATGGCATGCGTCGTCACGGTCAGCATCGTCGGCTTGCAGGCCGTTGGGCTTGTTCTCATGATCGCGCTTCTGATCATCCCAGCCGCTGCCGCACGGTTCTGGACGCAGTCGCTTGCTCTGATGCTCGGCATTGCTGCCTTCATCGGCGGCACAGGCGCTGCCGCGGGTTCCATTTTGAGTGCGCTGTGGCCGGACTTGCCAAGTGGGGCGATGATTGTCATTGCTTGTGCGACTATGTTTGCTGCCAGTCTCATTTTTGGAAGCAAGCGTGGGCTCGTCCGACGCCTGCGGCTATCACAAGACGTCGAACGAACGGTTGACCGCCAGCACCTGCTTCGCGACTTGTTTGAAATTGGTGAGGCAACTGGGCTCATCAAGCCTTCGACGGAGAAACTGTTAGAACATCGCAGTTGGTCGGTTTTTCGATTGAATCAGACGATACGCCAAGCCGCAACGCGGGGACTCGTTACATTGACAAGCAGTGGAGTCAAGCTGACTCGAAAGGGACGCGTTGAAGCACGGCGGCTAACGCGAGAGCACAGACTCTGGGAACTTTACTTAATATCGCATGCCGACATCGCACCAGCAAGAGTTGACCGCGCGGCGGATCGAATCGAGCACGTTCTTGAGCCTGAGGTAATTGCAGAACTGGAGTCGCTCCTTGATCAAGAGTCGGCGGTTGTCCCAACCAGCCCGCATGCCGCCACAGCAGGTCAAGCGAGCCAGGAGAATCCAAGATGATGCTTCTGGCTGCAGAACAAACAAAGCTCGAAGCGCTGCAGTGGAGCTGGGCACTCGATGGGTGGATCATCGCCGTGGCGTGCTTGTGCGCGGCCTCTGCCAGCTTGCTTGGCAACTTTCTCGTCCTCAGGCGCATGAGCATGCTCGGGGACGCGATCAGTCACGCGGTTCTCCCCGGCTTGGCGGCTGCGTTCTTTATGAGTGGCAGCCGAAGCAGTTTGCCAATGTTTATCGGGGCAGTGGTCGTCGGTGTCCTAACTGCCTTCTTCACACAGTGGATTCACCGCGCCGGCCGCGTTGATGAGGGTGCATCAATGGGGGTCGTCTTCACCACGCTGTTTGCCATTGGATTGCTGATGATCCAGCAGGCGGCAAAGAACGTTGATTTGGATGCCAGTTGCGTACTCTATGGTGCAATTGAGCTAACGCCGCTGGACCGAGTTTCGATTGGAGGAGTGAAGATCCCGCGGGCCGCCGTCGTTCTATCTTCAGTGGCCCTGTTGAACCTCATTTGCGTAGGCTTGTTTTACAAAGAACTCAAGCTCGCTTCTTTTGATCCAGCTCTGGCAACGACGCTCGGCTTCAACGCTACATTCATGCACTACTTGCTCATGGTGCTGGTGGCGATCACTGCTGTGGCAAGCTTTGAGAGCGTGGGTAACGTGCTGGTTGTCGCGATGTTTGTCGTTCCTCCTGCAGCAGCTTTTCTGCTGACGAACCGACTGCACTGGATGATCTTGATCAGCCTGATGATCGCGATTGCATCAGCATGCTTGGGGCACTGGAGTGCGATGGTGGTGCCGCGATACTACGGTTTTGAGAGTACCACGACGGCTAGCATGATGAGTGTTGTTGCGGGGGGGCTACTCCTGCTGGCCGTCCTCTTTTCTCCCACGCAGGGAGTCGTCGTCCGGGCACTTCGGCGAATCATACTGTCGTTCCGGATTGTTTCTGATGACGTGATTGCCGTCCTTTATCGCCAAGAAGAAAAGCGGACCAATGGTCAGGCGATCGGCATCGGTGAACTCTCGCAGATCTTACTGTGCCGAACCAGCATGCTCCGCTTTGCAGTTGGACGGTTGCGGAAAGCAGGTGAAGTGGAGGGCGGCGAACAATTGCGTTTGACTGACAAGGGACGGGCAAAGGCCCAGAACCTAGTCCGATCTCACCGCCTTTGGGAGCAGTACCTCCAGGAGCACGCTGGCGTTCCGCCAACTCGAGTCCACAATACCGCCGAGCGACTGGAGCACTTTACGGATGTTGGCTTGCGGGGCAAGCTGGACGAGGAAACGAATCGTCCCGGGCTAGACCCGCACGGCCGCCCGATCCCAGAGGAAAGCGACCGGAGTTAGTTAATCGTCCGACGGAGTGGCTGATTCTTGAGCGGCTGATTCTAGAGCGGCAGCAGAGGCCCGGTAGGTGTTGTGCCCCGTCGACTGCCCCGGCAAAATGGCTGCCTCATGCGTTGGTAAGAATTTAGCATGCTCGGATACAACGGACTGCAAATCGGGATGCTCCGCCAAGTTGTCCCACTCATGTGGATCCGATCGGTGGTCGTACAGTTCGCGTGAGCCGTCAACGTACTGGATGAAACGGTAATGCGTGGAACGGACCGCATAGTTGCCTGGTCCGAAGCTGGTAATTGCTGGGTGCCCCCAATCTGCTGACGGATCGGCAAGGAGCGGTGCAAGACTTTGCCCTTCCTGCTCGACGTCTGACGGTAGGCCTGCTAGGTCAAGCAGCGTCGGGTAGAGATCAATCAGCTCGGCTGGCTGGAGGACGCGTTGGCCTTTCCGGCCACCGGGAGCGGAGATGATCAGCGGCACTCGCGTTCCATCCTCCCACAGCGTGCGTTTCGCCCAACGTTGCTTTTCGCCCAAATGGAATCCGTGGTCCGAGAACAGCACAACAATCGTATTGCCAGCATGTGGACTGCGCTTGAGAGCGTCGAGAACCATACCAACACAATGGTCAGCAAAGGAGGTCGAAGCGAGGTATGACTGCACGGCGTGCTCCCATTGCCCGGCTGACTTTACCCACTGGTGCTCCGGTGCCACGTGCTCTAGGTTGGTAATGTTGATCGCATACTCGCTCAAGTCATCACGATCATCCTCGCGTACCTTCGGCAGAAGAATCGCCTCACGTGGATGCAAGTCGAACCACCGCTTGGGCGCAAACATAGGAACATGCGGACGATAAAAGCCAACGCCCATGAAAAAGGGCCGGTCATGCTCCTGGCTCAGCTTCTCAACAGCCCAGCTCGCAGACTTGAAGTCAGGCATCTGTTCGTCGGTTTCGGGGTACGCCCCCCAATCCCAAAGCGGATGACCATGTGGTTGGGATATTTTCTGCTTTGGTCGCGGCCCCATGCCACCGTTATTGCCGCCATACTCCTGGAAGAATCGATTGTCACCACCGTGAAAGAGCTTCCCCACCGCCAGTGTTTTGTAACCGCTATCGGCAAATGCCTCGGGAAGCGTCTTCAGGTTGGCTAAGACGGGGGATTGTTTCAAGTCCGGGCGTAGAAAGTAGACTCCCGAGGTGTGCGGATATCGTCCGGTCATCAGACTTGCACGTGACGGATTGCAGACAGGCGACTGACAGTGAGCGTTGACAAACAAAGTGCCCGAATCAGCGAGTCGGTCGATGTTTGGCGTCTTTGCTTGTGGATGCCCGCCCAGGCAGCCCGTCCAGTCGTTGAGGTCATCGATGGAAATCAGCAGCACGTTGGGCCGATCTGCAGCCGATGCACTTGATGCGACCAACAGCAAAGCGAATGCGATCCAAGTGGGTTTCATCACGTTCTGTTCCGCCTTGTTTCAAGTCCTATTCCGCCAAGAAGCACAGTTTGAGCTCCACCAATGTATCTCAAATCGCGCGACGACGGTTGGCCCGTGCGGTTCCAACTGCCTTTCAACCGCTGTTAAACGGCACTAACAGAAGCAGCTTCCATGCTCGCCTGTGGCGCGACAGGAACCCCAGCTTGGTTTGGACCATCGGCCCCGCCCGTTGACACGACTGGTTCTTTTGCATCGGTTGAATCAGCGTTTGTTGAACTTTGACCTTGAGGACTCCGCGTTAGCAATTCGTCGATGCTTGGCCAACGCACGTCGACACGTGATCGCAGTTTCTCAGCCAGTTTGAGCGTGTCTGCGGCGGGACGCCACAAGTTTCGAATGAGCAGTTCCAGCGGCAAGTCACCTGCGGTGGATAGGATCCAATTTGCTTTTGCACACATTGGGTGTTCCCAGTGGGCAAACGAAGTGTGATTAATCACGTGTTCCCCACCGCCCCTTTTGAGCAACGCCTTCAGCTTACCAATCTCCTTGGCCCTTCCAGCGACCTGTCGGGTCACTTGCCCGCCACACCGCGCGAGTGGCGGAATCGCAAGGTCAAGCTTTTCGACAATCTTGGACGCCTGGCTGTAAGCTTGTTCGTCGGAGTCGTTGAAGGTTATTTCATACCGCGCACTCAACTTCTTGATTTGAGCGACTGCCTCTGTGATCAACTGAGCGACATTGAACTCACGCAGCGGCTGCACGGATCGTTGCATCGATTCACTTGCCCCGACGGCTGCCGAGATGGGTAGCGTTCGAGTCAGCACGCTTTGCAAATGCTCAGCCACGATGGCAACGAGATCCCGCAGCGGCTTACTCTCTTGTACCGATGCGGCCAAGTCGCGGCCATGGTCGGCGGGAATCTTGCTGGCAATTTGGTTGCCACACTCGCTCACTCGGCCCGCATAGTCGCTGCCCATGTTTCGGAAAACATCGCAATGCTCCCTGATAGCTCGGGCGACTACACCGAATCTCCGAGCGGCTTCGTCACAAGCAGCCTCAAATCTCGCCTCGTCAGCGTACTCTGGCAGTTCCCTCAAACACTCTAGGGCCCGGGCTGGTGTTGCGGCTAGACCAGCGAGCGTTGCGGCGGTGTTGTCCAGAGCCTTCTGAGCCTGCGACCAGGAGGCGTGGTTACTCATGAGCGTGTTGTAGACGACCGAATGGATTCTACCCATGGCATCGTCGGCCAGTTGCGCAGAGGCTTCGCCATCCTGCTCGACCTTGCTTTTCAGTTCCACATATTGAAGCATCGCTTCCAAATGGTTGGCGGAGTCGGCATGAAGTCCGATCGCGTGCTCCAAACGTCTTTGCAATTCTTCGGCAACATTGGCGGCAGAGGCTGGACCGCCCTGTCTTTTGCCGGTCAGCGAGTCGCGAAAGAGGGCCAGTCCGCGAAGGACGCAAAAAACCCCCAGGCTGGTTGAAGAGTGCTGGAACGGCAATTCAAGTTTCAGCCGTTGTGCGGAAGTGAACCAACCGGCGGTGCCATTTGCAGCGACTTGCCACCCGGGATAGTAGAACCGAAATTCGGCCAAGTCAGCCAGTGATTGGGCCGCGCGGTGGACATCGGTAACATCACCGAGGCAGCCGCCATGTGAAGCAATCACGCGCTGCAACGGCGAAGCAGTGCGTGCAACTTGACCGCTACCTGTTGTCGCGTCGAACAGTGGTGGCGGTAATGTGTCAGTATCAAAGTAGGCGTCCAGCTCCGCCAATGTCACAAGGGCTGCTGCGGGAGCCATCTTGGCGGGCCCGCTGTATGCCGATTCCGCGATGGTCACTAGGCCTTCGGTTTCAACAGCGATGCCTGCCGATTCGCCAATTTCACGGATCATGAATCCCAAGGCAGCGAGCGTTCCACTTCCTGTCGCGCCGTGGAGCGAGCAGAGAATCTGAACACGAACGGGCTTGCCCTCCGCGGCACTCCCAAGCTGCTGAAGACTCTGTCGCAGTCGCCATGCCACCGATTCTTGATGGTGCAATAGAGACAACAGCGCAAGAGGACGGATACCCTCGGTCAGTCCACTGCGAGGCACATTGTAGAGCCATCGCCGGGAGATACTTTGAAATCGCTCCGGTGCAGAACTGCGGTATGCTTCGGGTTTTTCCAGCCTTAGGTGGATAACGTCCTCCAAAGGAAGGCGACGCGAATCGTCTTCGTCGAGTGCCGTTGTATGGCGTTTGATTTCTGAAGCATCCGTGTCGATGTACAGGAAGTGGGCATTTGGGCTGCCCAACTGTCGCTGGCGAAGGTCAGACAGGGCACTTCCCCCCAGTCCGCCGAGACCGATGGTCAATGTGGGAGGAGGCGACTCCGCTTCGATTCTTCGTTCGTCACCCGTTGAGATGGTTGGTTCAAACTGGTTGCATTGCTCTGACGTAACCGCCGTTGTCGTCGTGACTTTGAGGCCACTGGTGGTGGCAGCGCTTTCGGATCGAATCGGCATCATAGTCGCTTTGACGTTCATCAATTGATCGATGAACTGGCGGCAGTTTGCATAGCGATCCATTGGATGCTTGAGCATCGCTCGGGCAACGATATTGCGATCGCCCGGCGGCAGCATGTCCAGATTCGGAGCTTCGTTGAGATGCTGTTTTGCAAGCGCTGCCAAGGTGGCTCCTGAAAAAGGAAGCCCCCCGGTCAGCAGCTCAATGTACGTGATCGCCAGCGAGTACTGGTCGGACCGAAAATCAGGGCACCCGTCGAAGACCTCCGGTGCAGTGTAAGCCGGTGTCATGCCACCGATGCATGATTGCTGGACAGCCTGCAAGTCCTTCAAGAGCCCAAAGTCAGCTACCTTGATACGTTTCGAGAGCACGAGCAAGTTAGCAGGCTTAATATCTAAATGCTGCAGGGAATGCTCGGTCGCCAGGAAGTCCAGCGCCTCGGCCGCGTCGCGCATATACTGAAGCAGGTCACGGCGCGGCAGCCCGCTACGCCCATCCTTGCGACAGCTCTTGAGCTGATCCTCCAAGCTGTGTTCGGCTAGCTCGGTGACAATCAACAGTTGATCCCCAACGACTTCGATCCGTTCGATGGAAAGCAAGAATGGATGATTAACCTTGGAGATTCGCTCCAGACTACGAAGTTCCTTGGTCGCTTGAGGCCCAGTAACGGCACCAAAGATAAACTTGATCGCCTTCTGCAGCCCACCGGGGGCATCGCACAGCCATACTTCGCCATAGCCTCCGGCGCCGAGCCGACTCTTGAGGCGATATCCGTGGATTGGTTCGTAGCCTGGTTCTAACATGTCAATTCTCGTTGCTACGTTTGGTTACGTGCATCAAAGCGTTCTGAGTTTCGTTGGTCGTCGCGCGTTTGTTACCCAATCACGCAAGTTCCAGTCGAAAGCGATGGGTCGTCATCACCACTGCTTGAAGGGGTCGCTTGTGGGTTGCCTCCAAGCGGATTTGCTTGCCCAACCGGCGCTTGATCCGCCATTGGCGCAGCAGCGGGCGCTGGCTGAGGAACGCCTGCTTGAGCGACCGCTGGAGTGACTGCTGGAGTGACTGCTGGCGAGTGCATCGGTGCCGTTGCCGTTTCAATTGCCAGTGTGCCAAAGTAATTTCGACAAGCGTGTTGTAGATATT
>CAYPLE010000012.1:0-66312 GCA_964411445.1 uncultured Pirellulaceae bacterium | reverse complement strand
GCCGTTTCAATTGCCAGTGTGCCAAAGTAATTTCGACAAGCGTGTTGTAGATATTCAATGCGAATGTCACACGGCTCACCTCGGTAAACACAGTACGCCTTGACCTGCTTGAGCAGATCCCGCGCGTAGCATCGACGAAGCGGACGATTATTGGCTAAGAAATAGCCAGTGATCAGTTGCTTGACTACGTCAGGACGCCAGGGGAACCCCATCGCAGCGCAAGCTCGCTGAAAAATGACCATGAATTCCTGCGGACTCGGGTCAGCAATCTCGATCTTGAAAGGGACCCTTCTCAGGAAGGCCTCGTCGACCAAGTCTTGCGGTAGGAGGTTTGTGGAGAAGATGACCGTTTGTTCAAACGGAACACTGATCTTCTTTCCAGTCGGCAGCGTCAAGTAGTCGAGTCGGTTTTCTAGTGGAATGATCCAACGGTTGAGCAGGTCCTCCGGAGCAACTCTCTGCCTGCCAAAGTCGTCGATCAGTAGACTGCCGCAATTGCTTTTGACTTGCAGCGGGGCTTCGCACGTATTGCTGCGTGCATCGTGGCGAATCTCAAGGTTATCCAGAGTCAATTCGCCTCCCACAATCACTGTAGGGCGTTCGACGCGTATCCAACGTCGATCAACACTACTGGAGTCCACTAGGCTGTCGTTGCTATCCTTTGAAGCGGGCGTATGGTAGGCAGCATCGAAGACCTTGATGATATTGCCATCGTCGATGATCGCGTGTGGAATCCATATATGCTTGCCCTTGAGCGCGGTGAGGCATTTGGCGAGCGTCGTCTTTCCATTGCCAGGCGAACCGTAAAGAAAAATGCCACCGGTTGAGTTGACTGCTGGCCCAAGGAAATCAAGCCAGCGAGACTCATACGAGATGCCGCTAAGAGCTTCCATCAAATCTTGACGCTCAATCGGATCATATTGATTGGCCTGCGCCTCCACGCTCAGCAAGTAATCAGCCAGCGGCACCGGCGCTGGTCCGGTGTAAATCATTGACTTCTGCAGTTGTAGCGTTCGGTTGTGACCAGACTCGGTCAGGCCGTAGTAGAAGTCGTTGAGCGGTGCACTGCGCGCGTGAGTTAGGATCTGACGACTGCGTAGATCACTCAATCGAGCTTCGATCATCCCGAACGGCAAACCGACTGCTTCGGCCAGCGTTCTCCCAGGCAGGCTTCCCCGAGCACTGAGGATCTGGCAAATGATGGAATCAACGAGCGTCGGGCTGAGCCCGGTGTCTTCGATGTTGCGAGGCTCATCGGGCCAGTATTGATCATCACCCAGGAATGCTGGCACGTCGGAGCCGCCAACATTTTGAGCTGAATTGGGCAGTAGGCCTGTCATGGAAAACTCGAAGCTAAGAGCAACATTGAATATTGAATCGCCTTCACCAACACCACATCTCTTGATTGCTGCCTCCATGGTTGAGCGGTAAATCAGACGTGGTGGGCGGAGCCGCTGCGGGGCGCGCAGTAAAACGTAGGTTTCAATCAAACGACGGGTAGATCCCGAGGGAACAAAACGTCAGCCGCTCAATGGAGTTGGTGAGACGATACCGGTGGTGCCGATTGTGCTGGCAGCGTGGATTACACGCTCCGCTAACTGCCCGTTTGGCGAGTTGGTGGTAGCCAGAAAGGTGGAAAGGTTGCAGGAATTACCAATCGCTCCTTCCCGGAACGTAACCTAGACTTCACGTGATGATCGCTGTGCCCCGGCGTAAAAAGCAACGGAAAGACAGCGAAGAGTTTATTTAGCGTCCGGTCTCGATCGGTGCTGCAAGGCAGAAGCGGCATTGGGGAGCCGTCAACGACGAAGTGCACACGAGTCTGGCAGTGGCTCAAAGAACTCGAATCAATGAGGAAAGCGGCTGGGATTTTGCCCAATCCGTCAAACAGAATGCAATCTCATTCTCCACAAGAAGTAGCTTCACACAGTCCGCCCCAGGCGAGTCCGGTCAACTGGATGATGGTTGCCTGTGGAACGCAGGCTGAAGTTGAATTGACTGCAACCATGCCGTTTACGGTTGGTCGCAAGGCAGGTTGCTCGCTTCAGATCAACAAGAAAACTGTGTCTGGCGTTCACGCTGAACTGCGGGTCCATCGCGATGCGCTTTGGATACGCGATCTGGAGAGCACCAACGGCACTTTTGTGAACGGCGTTCGTATCACGCAACCGGTGCAATTGAACGCAAACGACTTGGTTCAGTTTGCGGACGATGTTTATCGCGTTCACGCGGAACCCAGGGTTAGCACCTGTGGGACGATGGCCGAAGATGTGTGCGATTCCGCTTTTGCGCTCATGCAATTCGACCGTCTGATGGTCGATCGCCTTGTGTCGCCCAACTACCAACCCGTGGTCGATCTTCAAACGTCGGAAGTGCTTGGGTATGAAATCCTGGCCCGCAGTAGCTTGTTCGGCCTGGAATCCCCCGGAGCAATGTTTAGCGCTGCGGCAAGACTGAATATGGAAGTCGAGCTGAGCCGAATGCTCCGCTGGGAGGGAATTCGCCTGGGTCTGCAGATTCCGTCGCAATACATGTTGTTCGTGAACACGCATCCTCTCGAAATCCGCATCGGTGGATTGGTCGAATCGCTGCAAATGCTTCGCAGCCTTGCTCCGAACATGTCGATTGTCCTGGAGGTGCATGAGGCTGCCATCACGGAACCTCAAGATATGCGTCGCTTGAAAGCGAGTCTCGAGGACTTGCAGATTCAGCTAGCCTATGACGATTTTGGCGCCGGCCAAGCTCGATTGTCTGAGTTGGTCGAAGCTCCGCCAGATTTCCTCAAATTCGATATTTCGCTGATTCGCGATATCGACCGAGCGAGCCCCGGACGTCGCAAAATGCTCGAATCGCTTCTCCAGATGGTCTTGGACCTCGGCATCAATCCACTCGCTGAGGGAATTGAGCGCACTGAAGAAGCCGAGGTTTGCAAAGAACTCGGATTCTTAACCGCCCAAGGCTATGCTTTCGGTCACCCCGCCACCCTCGAGTCTCTAGTCAGCAAGAGCCGATAGCGACCGAGGTAGCGACAAAGTCATCACTCATCCCCGCCAAGCCCGGAGCTATTTCGGGCCGGTGGCGTTCTTGCGCCGCCCCTCTGTTGAGCGGTTTGAATCTCGGATTTCTGCGGTTGAGCGCGAACGACCGCGCGGTCGACTAGGTCGCGAATTCTTGTTAGGCAGCGAAAATGCCCGCCAGTCACGCAAAGTACTCTCGTTTTGGGGCAAAATTCTCAAAATAATCCGCTAAAGTAGATGTTTCGGGAACTTCGCCAAGTTGCGTATCATCTGAACAGCGTGCCCTGAATCGCGTTTCGCATCACCATCGAGAGTTCCGTATGATTCTCGAGGCTCGAAAGCAGGGCTCACTTGCCACACAGACATATCACCGGCTGAGTTGCGGTGGACGCACACCTACGGCTGCGCTTTCTGCTCAGTGAAGGTTTTGGCGAAGGTTTGGGAGTTGATAATGCCAATTAATGGCGAAAATCTGGAAGAGCTGCTCAGCGGCTACCTCGACGACATGCTCGATGAGCATGAGTTGGTCGCGGTAGAAGCGTTGCTCGGCCAGCAAGACTCCGCAGGGCAGGATGCCCGAGATTACCTGGATTCCATTCGCCAGGGCCGAGAGCTCTTGGTTGAGCTCAGGGAACATCGTTGCTCGTCCCCTGATGCCTCCGGCTTGTCGACCGATTTTACGTCCCAACTGCTTGAGTCCCTCGGCAGCACGGGCCAAAGTAATGAAACAGTTAAGCTTAGTCCCGCCAACACCCTGCCGGAAAAGCAGCGTTCCTGGCAGGCAGTTGCCGCAGCGGTTCTGGTTGCAGCAGCTTGTCTTGCATTAGTTGTGTCCCTACTGCCTGACGGCCAGGTCTCCGACGGAGATACCGTTGCCAAGGTCGACGGGGCTGAACCCAAGACTGGCAGCGAAGAAGACGAAGATAACGAAGATAACGGCAAAGAAAACATAGCACCTTCCACTGGCAATTTGCTAGCTGGCAATGACAGTCCTGAAGTGCCTGAACAAGACACTGGCGACACTCTGTACGTTAGCGAACTGCAATGGACCATCTCGATGGTCATGGTGCTGCACGTGCGTCCCACCGAGGCTGCGTTGCAGAATAGTGTTCTTGAGCAAATTCTGATCGACCACGGCATTGGTGCTGTTGAACCCATCGTTGCCACGGGTGAAGTCAAAGAGGCTTTGCAAGACAGTGAGTACATTGTCACTGATGACGTTAGCCGTCGCAGTGGTTTGTATTTCGTGCGAGCACCAGCAAACGCCATCGACGGTGCTTTCCAGCAGATCTTTGCAGATGCGGAGAACTTCCCCGATGCTCGTTACAACTTCGCGATCGACAATCCACAAACACGCTTGATGGAGAAGGTGGCACGTTCGACGGGCAAACGTTTTGCTGCCTCAGAAAGTTTTGCGGCGCCGGTCGCACTCTCGGAAGAAGGCCGCATCAGCGAAGAATTGCCGCGTTTCCAGGCTCAAGAGCGACTCGTCGCAAAGAAAGAGCGACAGCCTCCGGTCTTGGCCGCGATGGCGCCACCTGGATCGCAGGAGATCTCAACCGTACTCATTTTGGTTGAATTACCAGAGTAGTTCCGGAACCTTCTCAGGCATGCCAAGATGGTCAATTGCCCTTGGTGATCGCCAATCGATGAATCACTTTGATAGCGCCAAGGGCGTCTTTCATTGATAGCTTGCTCTTGCCATGAAAGCGCATGTCGAACCGGATCGGCACCTCTGCAAACACGGCACCGCGGCGCATCAGTGCCACCAAGATCTCTTCCAGGAAACCATAACCCGAACATCGCAACGATTGCAGGTCGATCCTCCGCAGCATCGCGACCTTGTAGCATCGAAAGGATCCGCTGCAATCGGTGATGGGCAAACGCAAGAGACGCGTTGCGTACCCGTTGAGTGCTCTGCTGATCAATCTTCGATGCGGTGACAGTCCATCCAAACCGCCGCCCTTGATGTACCGAGACCCCACGGCGACATCGGCCCCCGCATTGCAAGCCGCAATGAAACTTGGAATCGCCGCAGGTTGGTGACTCAAGTCCGCGTCGAGGTTGATGATCAAGTCATACCCTTCGGCAATCCCCCAAGCCAGACCAGCTCGCGTGGCGGTCCCGAGACCCTCCTTTCCAGGTCGAAGCAAGAGATTGTAACGGGGGTCTTCCGAGGCGTATTGCTCAACGATCTTTGCGGTGCCGTCAGGGGAACTGTCGTCGACGACAAGAATATCCGCAGCAGGAACATGCGCGCTCAACTGCTCGAACATTCGCGGCAGATTTCCGGCTTCGTTGTAGGTGCACAGTAAAATCAGTACTCGATCATCGGATTGGTTCATTGCCGGATTACGATGCACCTTTCAGTTCAGCCGCAACATCGTCAATGATATTGTCCAGGGATTTCTTGGGAGTCCATCCGATGAGCGACTTTACTTTGGCAATTGAAGGCACGCGCCGCTGCATGTCTTCAAAGCCTGCACCAAAGACATGTTCGTAATCAACATATTCAACGCTGGACTGGCTAGAGGTGGCCTTCACGATCCGGCTTGCTAGTTCCGTAATGCTAACTTCTTCGGTAGCTCCTAAATTGATGACTTGTCCGTACGCTTCTTCACACTCGATCAGCGCTGCAAGGCCAGCAGCGACGTCGCTGACATGGCAAAAGCAGCGAGACTGCTTGCCGTCACCAAAGACTCGAATCGTCTCATTTCTCAGCGCGGCTTGGACGAAATTGGGGATCACCATCCCATAGCGGCCGGTCTGTCGCGGGCCGACCGTGTTGAACAAACGCGTGACGACGACAGGCAGCTTGCTGGACTTCCAGTAGGCCATGGCTAGGAATTCATCCAAGGCCTTGGCGCAGGCGTAGGCCCAGCGATGCTTGGTCGTTGGGCCCGCTAGGCGATCACCATCTTCTTCAAACGGAACCGCTGTGCTCTTGCCGTAGACTTCACTGGTTGAAGTGAGCAGGATTCGCTTGCGGTATCGGTTGGCCTGCTCCAAGACTACTTTTGTGCCGGTCACAATCGTGTCAATCGTCTCGACGGGCCGATCCATAATCAGCTTGACGCCGACCGCCGAAGCCAGGTGAAAGACGGCGTCGCAGCTTCGCACCGTTTCCTGGACCAGTTCTTCGTCGGTTACGCTTCCGATCCGCAACGTCAGGCGATCGTTCTTCTCGAGGTGAAGCACGTTGTCTACCGATCCGGTCGACAAGTCATCCAGCAGTGTCACACTATGCCCAGCGTCCAGCAAAAGCTCGGCAAGATGCGAGCCGATAAATCCGCAGCCGCCAGTAATGAGGTAGTGCACCGAGGAGCTCCGGTTGTGGGAATCGTGTGATGAGTATTGCAAGCAGAAGCAACTAAAGTGCGAGCCGCCGGTTCGAAAGCACAAACTGGCCATCCGACGGAACTGACCCGGATGTCAATTTCAAGCCTTGAGCGACTCAGCAATGCAGGTGGCTAGTCGCGGCAGATTGTGGGGCGTGATGCCAGCCACATTGATTCTTCCGCTACCAACAATGTAGATCCCTTTTTCGCTCTTCAGCCAATCTACCTGCATCGGAGTCAAACCGCTGAAGGAGAACATGCCGCGTTGGTCGAGAAGGAATGAAAAGTCCGTGTCACAGCCGGTTTCTTTCATTGCTTCGACGAAATCGGATCTCATGCTGTGAATACGCGAACGCATCACCTCCAGTTCACCCTCCCACTGTTTTCGCAGGCCATCGTCGCCCAAAATCGTGGCCACGATAGCCCCGCCGTGGCGAGGAGGGTTGCTGTAATTGGAACGAATCACTTGCTTTATCCGGCTGGCAGTGTTCGCATTCGAGTCAGCCGTGTTCGACACCGCTGTGAGTGCACCAATCCGCTCGCTGTACAGTCCAAAGTTCTTTGAGTAGGAGCTGCAGATCAACATTTCTTCGTGCTGCTTGGCCAGCGCGATGATGCCCTTGCGGTCATCCACCAGGGAATCCCCAAAGCCGTGGTATGCAAAATCAACCAGTGGCAAAATGCCCCGCTGCGCGGTCAATTCGGCAATGTCTTCCCATTGCTCAGCAGTCGGATCAACTCCGGTTGGATTGTGACAACAAGCGTGCAAGCAGATGATGTCTCCGGCCCGCGCGTTAACTTCCAAGTGCTCCATCATGGCGGAAAAATCCAAGCTTCGCCGGTCGTCCGCCAAATAGGGGTAGTTGACGACTTCCAGGCCCGCGCTTCCAAAGACGCTGCCGTGGTTCGGCCAAGTCGGTGTGGACAGCCAGATTCGGGCTGCCGGGGCGACGCCTGCTAAGAAATCCGCGGCAACTCGCAGTGCTCCGGTTCCACCTGGTGTTTGTGATACGGTCACTCGATCGTGATCGAACAAGTCCCCGATCACCAGATTCGCAACGCTGCTGCCAAACGCTGGCAATCCTGTAATGCCTAGATAGCCCTTGGTGGTTTCGTCGTTGAGCAACCTAGCTTCGGCTTCCTTCACACAGTCGAGTACGGGCGTTTGTCCCTGCTCGTCCATATAGACGCCGATGGTCAGGTTGATTTTGTCCGGCCGCGAGTCGGCCCGGAAGGCTTCGGAAAGCCCAAGGATAGGGTCTGGTGGAGCGGCAGCTAGCGATTCGAGCATGTTTCTGTCTCGTGCATGACAAATGTGGGGTTCGACGCGGTCTACGCGTCCAATCTCTGGAATAAAAGCATCGTCAGATTGGCTAAGTTGTCTAGAGCTCGATTCACTCGACCTTCGTCCAATCGTCCAGCGCCCCCGTCAGAGACTCGACAAACCGCCCCTCAAGTTCACCGTGCACCACAATTTCGCCGCTTCGTACGCCCGCTGAGTCAGCCGCCAAATTGACCTCAAGAAAGTCATCGGGCATACACCGAGCGAATTTACGAGCCCATTCCACCAAGATGATCGCCTCGGATTCCACGACTTCATCAAACCCCAAGTCCCACACTTGCGCTTCATGTTCGAGCCGGTAAAAGTCAAAGTGATGGATGCGTGTACGCCCCACATACTGCTGGTGCAAGACGTAGGTCGGGCTGGTGACATTCTCAGGCATCGCTCCGAGCGCCTCTGCAAAGAAGCGGACGAACTGAGTCTTGCCGGCTCCAAGCGTGCCGTTGAGCGCTATCGTCATCGGTCCAGATAACCTAGCGGCGGCTTGGGCGACAACTCGGGCGAGCCGCTGAGTATCGTCGAGTGACGGAAGCGAAACAGAATGCGACATAGACCCCAAACGGCTTTCAAACGTAACTTGTAGGCGAGGATTTTGCTTGGAAGTATCAAGTCAGTAAGCCTCGAAGCTCGACTCGGCTCCCGAGCACGACGTCCCTTGAACGAGACCGCCCAATCTAGCTTTTCCAGGCATGGAATAAACGCCAAACCAGCCGCTGTGGCGAATTCGTTACCATTTCGCACACTTCAAAGCCTGCTTTTTGATGAGTCGGTGGGGGCTGAGGTCGCCAGTGCGGCAGCGCTTTCGCTTACGAAACGTGGCTTGCTGTGATAAGATGCGGGGCCTTCGCGACGAGCTCAATTCGGCCGTGAAGCTTGGCTGGTTCATTGTGGAATTTTGATGGCATCAATCATGGCGACTTCCCCCGCGCAGGGTCTCGGGATCTCAGAAAAGCTCACCGGCCGAAGCCGTATGAACCGGTTGATGGGGTTCGAGATTGCCGCCACCGGCAGCTACGTCCCTGAGCAGGTGGTTGCCAACGAAGACCTTGCGGCTCTTGGCTGCGACAGCGATTGGATTCTGCAACGGACCGGCATCCTCGAAAGACGCAAGGCTGCCGAGGGACAAGCAACCAGCGATCTAGCTCTGCATGCCGCCCAACAGTGCTTGGAGCGAGCAGGTGTCTCTGCCGAAGAAGTCGACTTGATTGTCGTTGCGACGATAACTCCCGACCATGCTTCCCCCTCGACCGCCTGCCACTTGCAAAAGGAGCTTGGTTGCATCGCTCCGGCCATGGACGTCAATGCGGCTTGCGCAGGCTTTATGTATGCGATGGTGACCGCCGGACAATTCGTCGCCACTGGTTCCGCGAAGAATGCACTCGTCGTCGGTGCCGAAGTCATGAGCCGCACGATCAACCCTGCCGACGTCAAAACCTATCCGCTGTTCGGCGACGGCGCTGGTGCCGTGCTCCTTCGTCCCGAACAAAATCCACCTCACGACGCTCCGCAGAAAGGTCTCCTCAGCTACACCCTGGGTGCTGAAGGATGTGGAGGCGAAATGTTGTGCATCCCTAGCGGTGGCAGCCGCCTGCCACTGACCACTGAGGCACTTGAGCAAGGCCAGCACTTCCTGCGAATGGAAGGACGAAGCGTCTTTAAGTGGGCCGTTCGTGTCGTAGCGGACAGCACTCGCGACTGCCTGGAGCACGCAGGTGTTCCGATCGAAGATATCCAAGCCATGATCCTGCATCAGGCGAATATTCGGATCATCGACTCCGCAGTGTCTGACTTTGCCATCGATCGTGACCGAGTCTACGTCAACCTGGATCGGTACGGAAACACGAGCGCGGCAAGCATCCCTCTGGCATTGGATGAAGCCATGCAGGCAGGGAAACTGTCCGCTGGCGACAAAGCCATTCTGTGCGGCTTCGGTTCCGGGCTTGCTTGGGGCACTGCCTTGATGCAACTTTAGATACATAATGCTGCTCCTGTGCCAACTTGCCAACACACAAAGTTCTATGCAGGCACGCTTCCTTCCCTTTTTATCGATCTAAAATGCCTAGCTCAAATTCGTTTGTGCAAGAAGCAACCGACGAGAATTTCCAGCAAGTCGTCTTTGACCAGTCTTCCACGACGCCAATAGTGGTGGACTTCTGGGCTGAGTGGTGCGCTCCGTGCCGCATGCTAGCACCTGTCCTGGAAAAGCTGGCAGAGGAATTCGACGGAAAATTCATCCTTGTCAAAGCTAACACCGATCAGGTGCAACAAGCAGCCACCGCGTTCTCCGTTAGCGGTATTCCAGCCGTTTTCGCAGTCGTCAAAGGTGACATCGTGGATTCCTTCCAAGGCGTCCTGCCGGAAGACTCGCTGCGAAAGTGGCTCCACGGTGTTTTAGACAATGCGGAACTAAAAGCGATTGAAACGTTAGCCTCGGATGATCCGAGTACCGCAATAGAAAAGCTGCAGGCCAGGATTTCAGACGTGGCAGCCAATCCAACTGCATCCATTCTGCTCGCGCGGCTATTGATCTTGTCACACGCGGGCACGGAAGCTGGAGCCATAATCGAGCGACTCGAGGCGCGGGGCTTTTTGGAGCCTGAAGCCGAATCGTTGAAAGCGCAGATCGCTGTCTCTCTGTCAGCGGGAGCAGACCTCGATGCGTTGAAGGCGCAGGTTGCCGCCGCCCCGACAGATCTCGAAACTAGACTCAAACTTGCCCAAGCACTTGCCGCAACTGGCGAGTACGAGCCGGCACTCATCGCTGCACTGGAGATTGTTGAACTGGACCGCAAAGGAGTTGGCGAAAAGGCGCGGGAATTCATGGTCCAGGTTTTTCGAGTGCTGCCCGATGGCGATGAACTGACGAGCCAATACCGCCGCAAACTCTCGATGGCCCTCTATTAATGCTCCTCAGTTGTCGGCTTCGCAGCGGCGGTGAGCCTCGCCACCAGCTTGACGACTGAATACTGCCTGCTTTACAGCTCGCGCTGCTCTGCAACAACCAATCCGCACACGCAAACGAAATTGAACATTGGATTACTTCGGAGTTTTTGGGCTGCCACTCATGGCGGCCATCCTGTTCTCAGTCGCGACGCTAGCCCTGCGGGTTGCTGCCAAGGCGAAGGTGGATATTTGGCGAACCAATTTTGTTTCCAACCTCGTAACCGCGGTCTCTTTCCAGCCGTTTTGGTTCTTCGCAGGGCCGCTTCCACCCATCGAAATTTGGTGGCAACCGGCGGTCGTAGCAACGCTTTACATCGTTGGTCAAGTACTCACATTGCTCTCGCTGACCAAGGGCGAAGTGTCGATTGCGGCCCCCGTGCTCGGCGTCAAACTCTTGTTTGTGCCGCTTTTCATCGCCTTTCTAGGCATTGAAAAACTTCCGCAGTCGATTTGGTTGGCCTGCGTTTTGGCGGCCGTCGCGGTTGCTTTACTGAACTACTCTAGCGGACGAACCTCTCGCGCATCATTGGTGTATTCCGTTGGGGCTGCCGCAGCGGGAGCAGGAGCATTTGCCATGTTTGACGTTTGCGTGCAGATGTGGAGTGATGCGTGGGGAAACGGCGGCTTTTTGCCAGTCATGTTTATCATGAGCACGCTCTTGTCGCTCTGCTTTATTCCTTTGTTCGAAAAATCACTCTTCGAGCTAAGGGGGTCCGCTCGCCTTGCAGTTTGGGGAGCTGGAATTTTCTTCGCCCTTCAAGCCCTTGCCATCGTCGCCAGTGTCGCATTCTGGCAAAAGGCGGCAGCGGCGAACGTCGTCTACAGTACCCGCGGGCTGTGGAGCCTACTTGCTATCGCAATCGCCGGTTCAGCCCTTGGTATTGGCGACGCGTCCCTCGACCGTCGGACTCTGCGCGTCCGCACGATCGGAGCACTAGTCATGATGACGGCGATTGGCGTGTTGCTGCTCAATCCGTAAGCCAGAGCAGTCTTGCAGCAACCAGCCGCACTGACTAGCTGGCAACTACAGCGACTCGCGTAGGCGCATAGAGTGGACTAGGGTTTCAACAAGCCCTGCGCCTCCAAGACGATTCGTCCCAGTTTTACATCGACGACACGCTGCTTGGCCGCTTTTCGTTTGCCGACCTCTGCGCGCAGTTGCTTGACCCGACTCTCGATGCCAGCGATTTCAAATTCCTGCCGAGCAATCTGCGTGTCATATTCTTCGCCAAGTATCGCACCGAGTAGTTCTTCACTGCCTTTCGGCGGAGTTCCTTTGGCGCTCGTGATACGTTGAATCGCTGACTCCTTCCAAATGGACTGACGGATCATCTGGGAGATCAGTGTCAGTTCATCAGCCCTAACTTTATCGCCCTTTGAGGACGCTTCACGGATCGATGCTTCAAACTGATCAAAGAGCGGCAGCTTGGACGAGTTTGATCGACGGTGCTTAAGCTGATCTGCCTTGGACGCTTGAACGACTAGAAAGACTCGCTCTCGGCCAATGACTGCTTGCTCATCATCCCTGCCCTTCTCCATGTCACTGCCCTTCTCAATGTTATTGGCTTTCTCAATGTTACTGCCCTTCTCCATGTCACTGGCCTGCTTCGGTGCTTCGGCGGCATTGATGTATGCAAAAATGATCAAATTTTTCTTGTTTCGTTGCAGATCACCAGGTGCTCCCATCCCGCCGCCCATGCCGCCGTAGCCGCCCCCGTACATGCCGCCCGGGCCGTCCATGCCACCGTCATTTCCGCCGTCCCCCATACCAGGGCCCATGCCTAGTCCCCCCATATCATCCGGGCCCATACCAGGTCCGCCGTAGCCTCCCATTCCAGCGCCGCCCATCATCCCGCCCTGGTTGTACAAAGCCAGTCGAGTAGGCCGAAGCGTCCCCAGCCGATAGCGAAATGCGAGAATCCTGTCGGCGTGAACCTCAGTATTCCCCGACTTGACGCGTTCTTCGAAACCCTTGCCACTTAGAGCATCTCCAGAAAGAACAATCCGTTTTGGCGGCGCGGGATAATCGCCGCCGTATCCTCCGCCGCCGTATCCTCCGCCATCGTAGTCTTCCCCACCGTAACCTTCGCCACCGCCACCGTATCCACCGCCACCGTATCCACCGCCTTCGCCGCCGTAACCGCCTGCCCCACCGTATCCACCGCTTTCGCCGCCGTAACCACCGCCTTCGCCGTAGCCACCGCCACCGTATCCACCTTCGCTACCGTACTCGTCACCGGCTCCGGAGCTTCCACCTGTTCCATTTCCTTCGCCGCCGTAGCTGGCCCCCATCCCAGGGCCCCCTAGACCGCCAGCTCCACCTCCAGCACCTTGCTGAGCGCTGGCGGAAGGCAGAAGCACACTTGCCAAGCTCAAGCATAGAGCCGTCAACCCGAATCGCAAAACGAACACTCGCTTCATAACATCACCCTGAATCTTGTGGAATAGATCGCAAACAACTTTGTTGGCTTTGTGCCCGCCGAACAATCGGCCCAGGCTTAATAGTGGTCGTTCTCGCGCTCTAACCGGCGCAGGTCGTTACTTAGATTCTCGATTCCTTCGTCGATATGCCCCCTATCCTCCCAAGCTGGCGAGTCGCTTGGGGGCTGAGCAGAAACGGCCATCGAAGCCTCCATTTGACGGAGCTGTCGCTCTACCTCTTCAATCGCCACATCCGTTTCGTCAAAGACACCAAAGCCACCTTGGAGGCCTTCGTGACGCGGCAGGCTTCCCACGCCGGCGTATGGATCGAAGGCTGGTTTTTGCATCGTCGGTGATCGCTTGCCATAGTCCAAATAAGATAACCCGGCCAAAGCACCAGCACTTGCCAGAACAAAAGCGAGAATCAGTAGCAGTATCTTGTTCACAGGATTTCTCGGCCGCAGGACAATATCGGATTGAAGTAGGTGAGCCATATGCCGCCGGACCTCGACGGCCGATGACCATCGTTTTCTAGGCTGCTTTTGAAGCAATCGATCGACCAACCGAACCACTTCTTTAGGCACGTCTGCCGCAACCTCATTGATGGGTCGGTGAGACGCATTGCAAACTAGATTCAAAGTTGCCATCGGTGCTTCGGCGCGAAATGGCGGTGCACCCGTCAGCATGCTGTAGAGCAGCGTTCCGAGCGAGAATAGGTCGCTTCGGCAGTCGAGCTCACTTCCCCAAGCCTGCTCCGGCGACATGTATTCAGGCGTGCCGGTGATGGCGCCAGTGTGCGTCATTGTTTCTGCATCCAAGGCGCGAACCAATCCAAAGTCGGTAAGCATCGCTCGCTGGCCGCCACCCTCGAGAAGCACGTTCCCGGGTTTAATGTCGCGATGGATCAAGCCGCCATCATGCGCCTGCTGCAAGGCGTCGCACAATTGCACGCCCAGCCGCAAAGCCTCTCGCCACGGCAACGGCCCTTCGCTATCCAAATGCTGCTGTAGAGTTGGGCCGGCCACAAACTGCATAACAATCGCAGGTATCGGACTGTCTTGAATAATGTCGTGGACGGCGACAATGTGCGGATGCACCAATGAAGCGCTCGCGCGGGCTTCTCGCAGGAATCGTTGACGAGCTGCCGGGTGAGCCAAAAACTGCGACGAGATTGTCTTCACAGCAACGACACGATGCAATTCCAAGTCGCGAGCGCGAAAGACGAGCCCCATGCCTCCGTAGCCAACCAATTGTTCGAGTTCATAGCGGCCAATTCGCCCCAGCAGTTCGGGGTGACTGGCAGCCTCCAGAGCTCCCTTCAGTCGCTGCAACTCCAAATCTGCGTGGTTGCGACGCAGTACTTCATCGCCAGAGCCCTGGTCGTCCGCTGCCAGCGGGCATACGGCCTGAGCGATCCGACCAGCCGTCTGCTCATCAACCACGCTCGACTCACTGAGCACACTTTCAGTGTCGGACCACCACGAGCTTTCGGCAGCTAAGAGCTCCAATTTTGATTGACAACTTTGGCAGGCTCCTAAGTGATCGTCGACTTCGACAGACAACTGCATCATTGGGTCAAGCACACTCGACAACACCTTTTCATCCGGACATTCGGCTTTCCTAATCATCGTTGCCGCCTCCATCCCGGATCGCCTTTGAAACGGAACCGCTCATCTGCGAGCGATCCCCTGCCACATCAGCTTCTTGATCTAGCATGCGTTGCACTTCCAAGCGAATGGCCTTCATCACTCTACACTTTGCGACATACAAGGCCCCGGGCGACAATCCGAGCTTTCTCGCAACTTGTTCTGTTGGCTGGTTCTCGAGAGCCGTCAGCTCGAATGCTTGCCACGTCTTGGATTCAACTCTCTGTTTTACGCGGCGCGTGGCGATACGAAAGATGGAAGCTCTGACTTCGCTGTCAATCTCAGCTTGTGCGGACGATGTTTGGCGATCCACCAATGCTGACTCAGCATGGGGTTCAGACTGAGGTGGCTGCCTGCCTTTGCCCTCCATGAAGTCGGCGATCAAGTTCCGAGTGATGCGACAGAGCCAAGTGCGAAATTTTGCTCTGCTCGCATCCGGTTCAAAGCGTCCAATACTCCGCGCAACACCAAACAGAATTTCTTGCACAACGTCTTCGGCATCCGCCTTTTGCAAACCGCGCCGCTGAACCAAGGTCAACAAAGCGGGTGTGTAGATTTCAGCAAACTCCTGCCAAGCCGTCACGTCAGAGGCTTCAGCGAGTCGTAAGATGAGACTGACTCGTGTATCGGGTATCTTGTTCATCGGCACCGTCCGCGAGCAATAGATGAGAATAGAGTCTCTTGGTGCACGTCCAAGAGGCCTCTACATTAGAACACTCTCCGTGCTGCCCGTTTTCTTACAGCCGCGGTTCAGATTTCCCCTGTTTCTGCCCAGTTTTTCGGCAAAAGCACTGAAAAACAGCTCTTTACCGCCTTTGAAAGTCCGTTTTTCCGGCACGCAGGGGCTGGCATAGCCCTAGTCCGACGATTGCCAGCCAGTGATTCCATATCGAAATCGTGCTTCTCTATAGAAGCTGGAGCGGCCCGACACCGCTCTGCGGCTTGGCGGTGACGCCGGGTACTTCGGCCGACCTATGGACCGTCTTCGGAAGAGATTTTGTACCGCCGATCCGGTCTCTGGCTTAATACATGTTCATGCATCGAATTGGTTCGCGACGCCAGCCCCCCCCGACCGAGCGGTGGTAGCACAGGCTATGCACTTCGGTGCACCAAATTGAGGGAGGCAGGCGTTTAAGTTCTTAATCCCTTTTTAACGTTTCTGCGCGAGGTGGATCTAGGACTGAAGATAAATTCTTTGTCACTTAGAAAAAGCGTCTGCAAATCATTGGCAGGCGCTAACCAAACTTCCCGCGCATGGCTGGCGTTTGAAGGACGCAAGGCTAAGAGCGGAGATCTTACTGTTGCAGGAGCAGATGTTGATGAATCGGTTTTGTAAAAAGAGAACGCGGTCAGCGTTCACCTTGGTCGAGCTACTCGTGGTGATTGCAATTATTGGCATTCTAGTTGGTCTGTTGCTCCCTGCCGTTCAGGCAGCCCGCGAAGCTGCACGGCGGATGCAATGCTCAAACAACCTCAAACAGCTTGGGCTTGCTTCGATGAACTTTGAAAGCGCTCACAAGGCTTTCCCACGCGCCGGCGAGCACTTTGTGAATTTCAACGGAAATACCCACAAGACTCAAGACTATTACAATTCATTCGCCATGCTCCTTCCTTATCTGGAGCAGACGAATGTGTACAACTCGATCAATTTCGATTTCCGGCACAACGAAGGGCCAAACATCGCCGCAGCGCAACGCGGGGAAGGCCCTGGAGCTGTCATCGCGACTTTTCTTTGTCCAACCAACCCGCTTCGAGAAGACAGCCGAGACAACGAAGGCTACGGGTGCAGTGACTATGCGGCGCTACCGTACGTTCAAATCAAAGCGTCTGCTTCTGCCGCAACAGGCCTTCCAGAAGGTAAGTTCAATAGTGTGTTGACGGGCCGCCAGTATCAGACCTACTTCTACCAGGAGTATTCAGCAGCAGATCCAACGATTGGGAGTTCCAAGAGAGTCCAATTAAAACCGTCCAACGAACTTCTAGCTCTCAACTTCAATATGGTCGAGGGTGGTGCCAAAATTGGTGCATGCACCGACGGTCTGAGCAACTCGATTTTGTCGTATGAAGATGTCGGGCGGAATCCATCCATGGACGGAACTGGCGGTTCGCCGAACAATTACCTGGACCCAGTAGATGGCCATGGCCGTCGGCACTGGCGTTGGGCTGAGCCAGATAACTCCTCGGGAGCTTCACGAATCATCAACAACAACGGCTTTCCCTTCGGTGGACCATCCTCTTGCCCGTGGACGGCTCACGATTGCGGACCCAACAACGAAATGTTTAGCTTCCACACTGGTGGGGCTCAAGCCGTCATGGGCGATGGCAGCGTGCACTTTTTGAGTGAAAACATCGATCTGCGGGTCTTCTATTCGCTCAGCACCCGAGATCAGGGCGAAGTTGCGTCGATCCAGTTCTAGCCCAAGACACAACACTTTAGACGATGCTGCTGCACCCCGCGTGCAGCAGCAAAGTTGCGTCAGCATTCTCACACGATGATTGATGCACCGTCGGACAATAGAATATTTCCACTGGAATCCCCATTTGTTATTACGATTGGCCATGACAAAGAAATCGATTTATTGGGCAACGCTGAGTTTGTTGGTTTGCATTAGCGGTTGCGGTTCACCTACCCGTTCGCCGGTTGTTGCGGTGTCTGGGACCATCGCCTACGAAGATGGTAAGACGCTGCCTGCGGGCACAAAGGTCGTGTTTTCACCTGTGCTGGGTGGAGCAGGTTCGGCCATGGCAGAGACTGACGAAGCTGGGAACTTCACCCTGGAACACGTCAACGGATCACCCGGAGCTGAAGTCGGCGCGTACACCGTTGCTCTGCGAAGCCCAGAGGGTATGGAAGAGTCGTTCTACAAGTCGATCCCAAGCGACTACACAGACGGTGGCTTGTTGTCGGCAGATGTTCCGCAAGAGGGCGGCGAGATAAAACTAGTTCTAAAAAACCTGCGCAAGCGTCGTTAGGCTAACAGTAGATCCGCTCTAGACGCCCGAAGCGAAGCACATCTAGCTGTTCGCAATTCGGACTACTGACGATAGTCGCACTCCTGGGTTGTCGCAAACCGAACTTATGATTGGCTACTTGATTTTTGCGATGACCCAGGATGTTTCGCCCCGGACCAGCAGTCCGTAGAGGTCACCTGTCTCAGCATTAACCACCGGCGAACCGGTGAGTTCGTCGGCAATGGGTACACCTGGGGCAATCCGCAGGCCCAGGCTGCCTTCGATGGCAAGACGCGACCCATTGAGCGCCAGTGGTTGGCTCAGTTCTGGGTTCACGATCAAGAACACTGTCTTGTCATTGAAATCGTAGGACACGCGTTTGGTTGAGAACTTGGGCACGTCGATCGACTTTGAAAAGGTAATCTTGACGGTACTGGGCCCGTCCTTGGGTGCTGTTGTAAACGAGAACTTCTTGCCCTGCATCTCGATGTCAACTTCCTGCTCAGCAGCCGCAGCTTCGTTCACAAAGGTCGATGGGACGCGAATCGTCCCATCGCTCATCGCGATCGCCCACGTTTCAACCGTCTTGCGTCGATAAAGCCCCAGCAGAGAAGCCCTCCAACTGGCGACCACGCGTACTGCCTCGGGAAGGCGAACGTCACCATTGCCAGCGGCGATCACACCACCGGTTGCAATTCGGGGCGACCAACTCAGCCACTCGTTCTTTGGCTCAGGCGCTAACATGAAGCGGTGCCCCGTGACAACGCTCTTGCCCGGATTCGAGGGCGTCGCCACCGCGACGCCTCCACGCAACCAAGCTGATAAAGAATCTATCGAAACGTTGATACCCTGCAAACTGGCATCCAGTTCCAGGCCGCTGGTCACCCACCATTTGGAATCATCGCGTATCAATTCGGTGTAGGCAGATTCAATGATAACGCCAACTTTCACCGAAGCAGAATCAGTAGCCAATTCAACATTGGCGACTCGACCAATCTCCAGTCCACGATAAGTGACCGGCGCTCCTCGAACGAGCCCAAATCGCTCAGAACAATCAAGCTCAACTTCCAAGGATCCATCACTGCGCGGAAGCGGTGGTGCCTCAGCCAAGCCGACGAATTCATCTTCCAACGGCACAGCCCCTCCATCGCCTCGCAGTCCTGCTGGTTGCATTGCAATGTAATGGCCTGTCAGCAGTGTATCCAGTCCGCGGACTTCAGTCAGGTCGAGCCGAGGTCGCTCAATCCAAAACTGGCTACCTGCCGACGCAAGTCGACTTGCCGCGCCGGTCAGCCTTACGCCAACTTCTACGCCAGTGCCTGTCGCCGTTAGCTCGATGGAAGTGACCTCACCGACGCGAATGCCTCGATAACGAACCGGACTGCCGACATCCAGTCCTTCACCACTGGGAAACGAAATCTGAATTTCACGCCAATCGCCCTCGGTAAGCCCGAGGGGGTTCGCGAGCCCGTCAAACTCCGTCACGTGCCGGCCATCAACGGGCCCGGGCACGACCGCCACGTATTTCGCACCAATAACCGTGTCCAATCCGCCAATCTGCCCAAGCTGGAGCCTTGGACGCTGTATCCAAAACTGTGATCCCTCCACGGCCAGTTTCTCGTGCCCGGCAGTCAATAGAATTCCAACGCGCACAGCATCCAGTCGATCGGCAAGCTCTACTTGAGCAACGGTGCCTACGGTGATGCCGCGGTATCGCAAATCATCACCAACTTGCAAGCCGTGTCCCTCGGGAAAGCGGATTGTGATCTCCGTTCCGGGCTCATCCAAGCTCAGGACGACCAAAACGACGGCCAGCACGGCACATAACAACGTTAGCCACCAAAGGCGAGTAAAGGTCGGACCCATGCGGCGCTTCGCCGACACCTTTGCCACAGGAATGCCAGCCAGCGTAGAATCTCTCTCCGCGCTACTGTTGCCGCCTACACTCGCTTCATCGCGCATCAAAGTGATTCTCCGGAGAGCTCGTTCGCCGCTGCCGTCGCATCATCGGCGACTTCTTCCCAAATAACGTGCGGATCGAAAACCATCGATGCAATGAGACTCATTACGACACACAAGACAAACGCGATTACGGCAGGACCAAGTTCAAAGGTTACCAAATCGCCGAGCTTCACAGTCGCAACCAACAGTGCAAGCAACAGTACGTCCATCATGCTCCAGCGCCCGGTCCACTCGACAACACGATACGTCAAAGCGCGGTGCCGACGACTCGACAATCCAACTTGACTCAATTCCAACAGTGCCAGCAGCTTGACAAACGGCAGGACGATTGAGAATAGCAGCACTACTGAACCCACGAACCAACTTCCGTGTAATAGCAGGTCGATGGTGCCGCCCAGGAGGCTGGACGTTTTCTTGAAACCCAGTTGTTTGATCTCGATAATTGGCAACAGAATAGCCGGAAAGTAAAGCAATAGTCCGCCAATTGCTGCGGCAAAACATCGTGAAGCACTCTGTCGCTGCTGCCTTGGGTGAACATCCAATCGACTTTCGCAACGCACGCAAAATGCCCAGTTGCGTTCGTCGAGCACCGGGATCTGCTGGACGAGCCCACAGCAGTGGCATGCTTTTAATGCGTCTGAGCTTATATTCTGCATCGGTTCTGCTGTTAAACGACAAGAAGCCCGACACGAGTTCGAGCACTCCTGGAATTGTATCACAGCTTAGCCCGAACGTATTCTGCGCTTTTACACCTGTTTAGCCGTCAGTCGTAGACAATCAAAGTTTGTGGCCTCGCTGTCCTTCACCACACTAACGTACGATTCTCCCGGAGAACCGCGATTTTAGTGCTCACCGGCAGATCACCAAGATTCAAGATCTGATCCGCCTTGCATCGCGGCATTGATCTGTCCAAGTCTTCGGTCGTGATTTGGTAGGATGTGCAATGTAATGAAACGAAAAGGCAAAGGGTAGGGAATTGTATATTGTAAGCGGAGCATCGAGCGGCATCGGGCGGGCTGTCGCGGGAGAAATTGCCTCGCGCAATCTTGAAGTGCTGGCGATCGCTCGACGTAGTGAACAATTAGCGTCCTTGCAAAAGCAGTATCATTCGAGGGTTCGTACGCTCTGTGCTGACCTGGCGACTAAGGATGGTGTTGATGCGGTGCTTTCCGCAATTCCCGGTCGAACCCAAATCCGCGGTATCGTGCATTCGGCTGGTTCGGTGGTTCCGTCGGAGCCGTACAATGCCATTTATCCAGAAGAGTTGGTAGAGCATTTTCGAATCCATGTTGGATCACCGCTTGCTATCCACCAGGTCGTGTCGCGCGAGCATAAGATCGATCGCGTCGTGTTCATCGACAGTTATTCCGCGAGTACGCCGCGTCATGGATGGGCCGGATATTCGATTGTGAAAGCTGCCGCACAGATGTCGGCCAAATGCGCCGCCCAAGAACTGCCCGACACCGCTATCATTCGCGTATTTCCAGGTGCCGTGAAGACGAGGCTGGTTGATGAAGTACTGCAGGCCAATACAGAAGCCTCAACGGTCTTCCGTGCCATACGCGAGCGGGGCGAACTCGCTGAACCACAACACGTTGCTGAGTTTATAGTTTCTATACTGGTTGATGCACCCGATGACTTGGTGCGAAAAAATGATGCATGGGACTACAATTGCGAGACGGACAGAGAACAGATTGCTGGTCTCAGGAAACCAGTCCCGCCGGACGCCACGGAAAAATAGTGTCAGCCTTTTGGTCTGGTGATAGTGGATAGAAGTTCAAACCAACACAGCCGAGAATGCCATGGACGTTACCGAGCTCCCATTCAATAAGCTGATCGGAATAGTGGCACGCGACGGCCGGGTGATACTCGAGCCTTCGCGACAACATGGTAATCACGTCGAATCCATACATGCAACGGCCATTTACGGTGCAGCCGAAGCTGCCTCTGGTGAGCGCTTGCTGCGGGAGTTTCCCGAATTGACGACATCTATGATCGTCGTCTTGCGCAGTTCTACGGTGAAATATCGTCGACCTGCTTCTATTGACATGTCCATCGTTGCCTGCGGGTCCGTTGAGAAAGAGGCGGCAATGAAATTTCGAAAGCAACTTGCATCCCGGGGCCGCTCTGTTATCTCCGTGCACGTAATTGTTACGCAGGCAGACAATGAGATTTTTCGAGGTGAATTTTCATGGTTTGTTGCCTTGGAAAAAAGTCCGCCCCTCGGCCATGCTTGATTTCGATATTGGGTCAGCTATCGCGTAGCTGCTGTGACTTTGGCTTTGGCGAGGAAGTTGGTTTCGAAGTAGCCGGGCTTGGTTTCGCTCAGGATTTCTACAATTGCATCGCGGTCTAGAGCGGAAAGGTGCTCGAAGCCTTCGTCGTTTTGACGATCTACTAGGATCTCGCGCAAGCGGCCTTGAATGTAGGCTGCTGCGGTCGGAGGCAGGGCGTCGAAAGCCGCTGAATGGATGAGGAAGCTGCAGGGATAGCGGAACATCCGCGTCTTGAGATCAAATTGCCTGAGCGATCGCCCCTTGGAATCCAAGCGTAAGCTATTGTTTCTTTGGCTTTGGAAGTACTTCTCAAATTTGCCGTTTCCTGAGACCGGGCTGGTCAGCTCTTGTTCGTCTTTGAAGAGCATGTATTCGACGACGGCTTCACCGGCAGCTTCAATGCGACGCACGGTCGAGGGGCTCATCGTGTCCAACGGGCGTCCTAGCGCTTCGTTAATTCCTCGGTCATAGTAGCGAGCAATCCTGGCTTCGATGCTAGCGCGAGCGATCAAGTTGTGCATCTGGGACTGATGTTCCAGCACCATCAGCGCGACGAGATCGCTTCCCGCGCTCAGGTATTTTGAGGTGCGAATGCGATCCTCAAGCGAAAGGACATTGGCGCCGTCGTCGCGGTCAAGCTGCTCTGGATCACTACGGTCCCGTGCGATTACGTTGCCCATGTGGCGGATGTCGCCATGACTTCCCGTGACGTACCAGCCACCAAACCGCTTAGCAAATTCGGTCGTGTGATCAGTGACGTACGTCCGCGTGCCACCTCGAGGGCGACCGTTGTTGTCTGAGTAAACACTGCGAACCAAATAGCCTGGAATCCCCTGCGTGCGGTGCGTTGCGTGACAGGTCAAACACTGTCCCCGGTCGCGGATCAGCTCAGGTGCTTCGTTAGGTTCTTGGTCGATGGTGTAAAAGAAGGCACCATTGTCCTTGTCCGTCGCGGCAATCTCAAGCACATCGCCTCGCTGGCACCAGCCAACGTAAACGTCGTCCGAGAAGTAGACGGCGCGCGGAGTCCTGGGGCTAATCTTGTGGAGCTGCAGAGAGGTTTTGGAGAAGACGAGCGTCTGGGATTCAGGGCTGACACCAAGGTGTTCTAGGACGCTGGGCAGCCACCCAAACTCGTCGTCGTACTGCAACTCAGCAGTGCCGTTGGCGACTTGCTCAGCCAGCACGGCCGCTTTGTCGTTGGATTCGGCCGTGGCATAGTTGATCGGGGCTTTCTCGTAGGACAATTGCCCGCAAGCACAACTGCTGCTGCCAGTCCAGACAATGATAGAAATCAGGGCGATCGCGTTCGTGCTTGAGAAGGAACTTTGCTTCATCTTTGTCCTCGTGTCTTTCCAGTCGTACAGCCAGGGAGCGAGCCTGCCGCTTCCCCTGATCGACGCCGCCCAGCGACTCATTTGTCGAGTGTTCGACCCGAAAGAGGACTTGTAGGTCCGATTTTCTCGCGCGTCTTTTCCATCAGCCGCACTTATTTTACTCGCCAAGCGCGCCATTATGCACACCTATGTCACTCGCAATTGTGTGCTTCGCACCTGCAACTCACTTGCGGGCGGTTGCCAGCCGCGTGGCTGCGGGAATAATCCGCTCTGCAGCCATGCATGATCCGCCGCCTGGCGATTCCTTTCAGGTTTTCTGATAGGTTGCGGGTGCAAAAGCTGTGCCCTTTTCCTGATCGCACACCCATATTTTCGCGTTGGAGCCTGCCATGAAGACGGATTTGATCCTTGTCGTGACCAGTCCTGATCGGCCTGGAATTGTCGAAGAAATCACCGCTGCGGTCGTTTCTAAAGGTGGAAATTGGGAGGAAAGCCGCTTTGCCAGGATGTGCGGCGACTTTGCCGGAATCGCTCGAGTGAGCGTCGAAGATGCTGTCGCCGACGGCCTCATGCAACACTTGAGCGAGTTGACGACCGGGGGCATGAGCATCAACGTGCGTCGAGCTTCCCAGGCGAATGCGGCCCAGCGTGTTCAAGCAAGTCTGGTTTGCTCTGGCGCGGACAATGAGGGGATCGCGAATTCGGTGGCTAGGTTCTTATCTGTTCGAGGGGTCAACGTTGAAGAGATGACGACTCGCGTGTCGCCAGCTCCAACGACGGGCACACCTGTCTTTACAATGGAATGCAACCTGGCAATTCCGAGTGAGCAATTGACGGGAGAAATCAAGTCACACCTTGCGGAACTGGCCAGCCAGTTGGCCGTCGACATCCAAATGGACGGTCACGACCTGACTTAGGCGGCTGACCGCCGACGTCGCCTGGTGCAAACGACTGCCGCGGATAGAAGGACTGCCAGCGATGACGGCTCAGGGACGGCTGAAAGCGAGCCCGTCAGTTGGTAGAGCTGAGTCACGTCCTGAGTTCCAGATACTTGCACAAAATACTGCCCAGCGAGCAGGTTGAGCCCCAATAGACTCTCCGAGAATCCTAGCCCATTGGCGGCCGCGATGCCGAGAGAAGTCACCCCATCGCTGGCGAATAGCTCAAACATCAAGTCGCTCTGGCTGGATGCATCAAAAGCTGTCTGGGAACCGCCTTGAGGCCCCTTCTGATAGGTTGGCCCCATAGGATCCAGTACCAGATCTAGCAGACCAGCATCGGTGAGTGTGAAGGTCAAGAAGTCCGTGTCAGTGTCGCCATCAATTGAGATGAAATCTGTATCGGTAAATGCAACCTGTTGGTCTGCTGCGTCTGCTCCAATCAACACCTGGCCGCCAATTCCCATTGAGCCTATATCGGTCGCGTTGGCGAAGATGTCATTGCCCAGCCCTTTTTCAAAGACGTCACCGTAGCCTCGCTGCAATGACCAAATGTCGTCAAACTGAGGACCATCAAAACTGTTGTTAGCGAAAGGTTCCATAAGGAAGTTGCTGTTCGAAGACTCGCGGTGGTCTAGTCCGAGCCCGTGTCCAACTTCGTGAGCAACCGTGTTTCTTAACGCACGCAGGTTGTTCGCCGTGTTGCCGAAGTAATTGGTATTGTCGGTGTCGATCACCATATCCCCATGCTCGGGGAAGTAGTTGTAGGCAAGTGTGTTAGCGCCTGATTGCCCGTCGATTGAGTGCCCGCCGATGCGCATGTCGGCGACGACGCCCAGTTGGCCACGAGGGGCGAGTGAATCATTGCGGATTTGAGCCCCCGTGTCGTTAGGTTCGTATTGAAATGTCAATCCGGAGACAGATCCCCATCGATCGTAAACGCTTTGAAAGGAATTGAACCAGGGGCGTTGGGTCAGATCAACGCCGCCTGCTCCTGAGCCGTGAAGGCCGTCAAGGAATCCGATGAGATTTGAGTCCGAAGTCGGTTCTCCGACTCCACCTACAATGGATGTTCCGTCTGCAACAAAGCCCCAAGTCAATGTCAGAGCGTCGCCCCGAAGATTCCCAGCCCCATCGGTAGCAGTTCGAGTCCATCGGTCGGCTAGGTCCGCGTAGGAGCTAGCAGTGGGAGTCAATAACAAAGCAAGACAAAAGAGCGTTCCACGCACGTTGAGCTCCGAAGAAAAAATAGACGAGGAGTTTTCGCTGGACGACGAAAAGTTTCGCACACTACTGTCGCGGCGAGCGCGATCCTGCAACGGTAGACCGGACTTCGAGAATGATTCAAATCGATAGAATCACAACCCCTGCGTGGAGGGGGGGCTGCAGTTTTTTCGGGGCAAACCGCAGCATTCATTGAACCGATTTTCAGCTCTCCCATTCCTCAACTTGAGGCAGGTCGTCGAGCGAGTCGAGGCCCGAGAGCTGGAGGAGTCGTTCTGTCGGGAAGTAGCGCGACACGGCACTTTTTCCCTTGCCTTCGCGTTTCATTTCCAGCAATTGCCGCCGCACGAGTTGGTTGAGCACACCGCCGGAGGGCTGGCCGCGCTGCTGTTCGATGTCCTCGCGACTGCTACCAGGCTGATATGCGACGAGTGCCAAGCAGTCTATGGCGGCTTGGTTGAGCTGAATGTCCCGCGCGCGGCCGTAGAAATTCTCGCGTACTGCCTCCACTTCAGGAGCCAAGTCGACGCGGTAGCCAGCGCCATGTTCCACAATCCGAATCGCGCGTCGTTGTCGAGCGTAATCGTCGTTCAGCGCTTGGACGCACCGGTGGACTTCCGATTCATCAACGCCGCGCATCAGCTTCGCGATGTCCTTGCCGGAGATTTCAGAGCTGTCGGGTTTTCCAACAAACAAGAGTGCTTCGATGATGGCAACTGGCGTGACGGGGATTTCGTTCGGAGACTCTTCTTCCTGGCTGTTCTCTGCGTCTTCTGCTTCCTCGTTTGCCGCCGAAGATGCCTCGCTAGGTGCATCTTGATGTGATTCCGAGTTCTCGACCAAAGTCTGGTAGCTTTGGCTCAACTCCTCAAGCGAGAAACCTTCGTCCACGTCTGGTTCGTCGTGGTCGGCTGCCGCAAGCGCAGAGGCCATGTCGAGGGCCTGCGAATCGTCTTCACTTGCTGCCTCAACTTCTTGAACGTCATCTTCTGCGGCGACATCTTCGACGGATTCCGGCTCACCGGTCTCGTTTTCCTCTTCCTCGATGCTGTCAGAAGCTTTTTCGCTCATGGCCAAATCCCTCTGCCGATCCTGCAAGCGCGTGCAGCCCAAGAACATTATGCAAAGACCATAGCGGGCGAGCGGTTTTGACGCAATTTGGTCTTTAGCTCAACAGTCTTGCCAGCTCAACAATCTTGGCGGTGTAGCGGAGCCGGAATGAGCAGTCTCGCGCCATTTCGACCTCGATCGCGGCAGGCCCAGCTATTCAGTGGCTTCGGAGCCAACGCCAGCAGGCGTGTCTTCTGCTGAGTCCTGAGCGCGTTTTGCTTTGCTAGCTTCGGCGTTGTCCGCTTCGATGCTGTTTAGGACTCGGTCGAGGATGCCGTTGACGAACTGCCCAGATTGGCGTCCGCCGTAACGCTTAGCCAGCTCAATTGCTTCGTTGATGGCGACGGGCCCTGGAGTTGGGCCAAGCCAGATTTCGTACGTAGCCATTCGAAGGATATTGCGGTCGATGGCAGCCATACGCCGCAAGGACCAGTTGGTTGCCAAGCCGCCGAGCTTTTTGTCAATTTCCCAACGATTGGATAAAACACCGCTGAGTAGATCACGCCCGAAGCGAATCAGCGGCTTGTTGCCACGCAGTCGCCGAACCAGGAATTCATCGGCAATCTTCGCGTCGCGTTCTGGATTGATGTCGTCTTCGTAAAGTAACTGCAGGACAATTTCACGTGAACGTCGGCGAGTAGTCATGAAGTTTTCTCAAACGCGGGATGCATCGTTGACGTGATGCGAGCAACCAGAAGTAGGGCAAAAGACATCGAACTCTCTGAGGGGCGAGTCAAAATGGTACTCGCTTTCACGTTTCCGTCCAGAACATTTTCACGGCGCGGGCAATCGGCAACTTCCCGCATGCGGCAAACGACAGGTATTCGAGCTCAACATCGTACCAAGATCGACTCAGACAGCGTTCGTAATCCGGCACAACAAACACTATTACTTTGTCCCTCATAGGAGTGGTTGCAGGATTCGAATTGGTTTTCCTCGCCGAACTTACTAGAATGGATAGTCCTTCCTCAACCCTGCCCGCAACATCCCACCTGCAAACACGGCCCTTTTGACTGCCGACGCTTCACGGCTCTTGGTGATCTCATGGCCGGTCTTGAGAATCATGCAAGCAGAACAAATTCTTCGTAATCGAAGCCTCCAGTGCGTCGCGACCTTCATCCTGGTACTCACTTGCAGTGCAACCAGCACGGCGGCTCCTCAGGCACAGATGCCCGAGCGGCTGGACGCGGCCTTGCCAGATCAGCCGGTTGATTCACAGCCGGTTGACACGTCGGTCGACAAATCGGCGAAGATCAGCTTCGCGTTCGACCGAACACCTTGGCGTGACGTGATCCGTTGGTTGAGTGACAACTGCAACCTTGCATTGCACTACGAAGATTTGCCGACGGGCAGCTTCACCTACTCGGACAAGCAGTACTACAGCGAAGCTGATGCGATTAACCGCGTCAATCTCTTTTTGCTTCCTCAAGGTTACACTCTCGTCCGCTCGGGATCGCTGCTGTCGGTCATCAATTTGGGTGACCCGCGAAGCGACCGCCAATTGGATGCCTTAGCGCAGTTAGCGTCGCTCGACCAGCTCGAGACACTGCCGGTCCACACGGTTGTAAAGTGCCTCTTCCCTCTCGATGAACTTGAGCCGGAGGATGCGGTTCGTGAGTTGTCGGTCTTGAACCTGATGAAGCCACCTGCCGTGCTCAGCAAGACGAAGCAGTTGTTGATCATCGACACGGTTGGCAAGTTACGCAGTGTTCGATCGATTCTGGATTCCTTCGAGCCCAAAACGCTGGCCAATGGAACCATCATGAAGAGTTTCGCTCTCGAGCATGTCACCGCAGAAGATATCCTTGTCGTTGCTAGACCTCACCTTGGTTTGGCAACCGATGAGATGATCGGAATTGATGTTAGTCTGTCGGCGGATCTGCAGGGCAAGCATATTTTTGTGACTGGTGTTGAAGATCGTGTGCAGCTCATCGAAAACCTAGTCCAAGCCCTTGACCAGCCAGCCGAAGAATTGACCGCTGCTGGGAGCGATGCAGTCCTGCTTTCTTACACGGTTCAGGGCGGTAATGCTGAGCAGATTTACAACGTCTTGCAAACCCTGCTGGCGGGCAAATCGTTGCGTCTGAGCGTCGACGAAGACACAGATACCATCGTGGCGTTGGCGTCGCCAGAAATTCAAAGCGAGATCGAGCAAACGATTGCCAAGATGGAAGCAGCTCAGTCGGAATTTGAAGTCATCCCGCTGAAGAGCATCGATCCCTACTTTGCAATTTCACTATTGGAAGAAATGCTGGACTTGCCCAGTGATTTCGATGACGACGACGATTCTGATGGCCCGAAGATCGATGCTGATCCCGGCAATATGCGACTGTTTGTTCGCGGCAAGCGTCATGAGATTGAACAAATCAAGACGATCGTTGCTGGCTTGGACGAAGGCGAGTCGACCCGGGATGGTTCGCGACTACGCGTGATTCCATCGTTGGGTGAGAAAGGCAGAGGGTTATTGAAAACTGCCGCTCGACTGTGGGCTGGCGACAACGCCATTTTGCTGGTCGGTGATGCGGAAGAAACGGAAGAAACTGAGCGAGTCGTTTCGCCAGATGCCCCCAGCAGCACGAAGCTGATTGCCGTGAACAGCACACGAACGATGGAGCGATACTTGAATCGCGAATTCGATGCCAGCTTGCCCGTCATTCGCTGCCTCTTCGCGCCGCGCGGTTTGATCATGGAATGCGAAGACCCGAAGGCACTGGATGACTTCGAGGCACATTTCAAGGCAATTGTCGGCCCCATCGACTCTCAGCCTTCGCCTCCGATCGTGTTCTATTTGAAATTCACCAAAGCCGCCGAAGCGGTCACCATGTTGGCTGAGCTGCTGGATGGTGGCGAGTCTGCTCGAGAAGGTGCAGCCGGAACGCTCGTCAACGGTTACGTTTCCACAGGTTCGTTCCTTGGCAGTATTGTGACTGCCCGCGACGGGACGATCACGATGACGTCCGGATCGATTACGGTTGTTGCTGACCCGCGACTGAATCGCCTGATTGCTCAAGGTTCGGATTCAGAGATTGAGCAGATTGAGGACTATCTCAAAATTATCGACAAATCGAACAGCATCACCGAAGTTGAAGTCTATGGCAAATCCCATGTGATAGAAATAAAGCACAGTATTGCGTCGGAGATCGCCCAGGTGTTGCGTGAAGCCTATGCCCACCATTTGGCTGGCGGTTCCTCTGCTGGCGCGGCCCGCGGCGGTTCTCAGCAGCAACCACAGCCACGTGCTGAGGGTGAAGACGATCGCAAGTCATCCAAGGAGACAAAGGCAGCTCCAAAGAAACCCACCGGGTCAGCGGCAGCCATCGTCATGGAACCCAAAATGACGATCGCCGTGCACGAGCCAAGCAACTCGCTAATCGTGACCGCACCGGAGCAATTGCTTGAGCAAGTCAAGGCCTTGGTCGCCCAGATTGACCAGCGTAGCGAACAAACGATGGAAGTCGTCAGTGCTGGCGGCACGGCCCTGCAAGCCATCCTCGCTCCCGAATCAGCCCGAAGCCGATCTTCAAATTCGTCTTCACGTTCGCGTTCGTCATCATCGTCTTCGCGACCATCGCTCCAAGACATCCTGCGAAGTCGGTACGGAAAGTAATTCTAAGGAGTTCCACTATGTACCGACGCATTCATTTGCTGAGCCTCTTGTTTGTTGCCTGCCTATGCCTGACTGCGCACGCACAATCGGGATTGAGGGAGTCGCTTGAGCGGCTCGATATCAACGAAAATGGCGAAATTGATCCCGATGAGATTACATCCTTGGCCAGACCTTATCTGGAGCGTATCGCTTCGGCAAAGCGGCTTCGCCTGGAGCGGTCCAATCGAATCGAGGAGTTTCAGGAGGCAGCCAGAATTTACCACGCGCTGCAAAACGGGGTCCGCGGAGAACGCGTTCGCGTGAAGAGCGAGAGTAGCGTCAAGAGTTTCGAGCCGGATGATGAACAGAACTTGATCCCGGATTTCGGAGCGGCGGTGATCAAATATCCATACAACCAAGAAGATATCGAGGAAGCGGACCGAACCATTCGTCGCTACGACAGAGACGACGATGGATTTATTGATCGCCGCGAAGCCAATCGGGCAACTTGGACCCATCGCGATCCATTCGAGATGGACCTCAATAAGGACGACCGAATGAGCAGGGTTGAACTTGCGCAGCGTTACGCTCGGCGGCGACTATTGGAAGGCGACGCCGGGGAGTTGATTCAGAAGGCTCGCCGTGTTGGCAACGGTATCCAACCAACAACGCGACGTGAGGAGTCAGGGCGTGAAGACCGTTCGCGGTGGTGGCGTGAAGGCAATAGCTACTGGCTCACAGCGAGTTTGATGAGTCGGTTTGATGCGGATCGCAATGGACGCCTGTCGCCTGAGGAGTCTGCTACGCTCGGGATGCCCGTCGGCCAAATCGACGCCGACCTCAACGGGGAGATTTCCCGAGAGGAAATGTACGGGTACTTGAAAGAACTGCAAGATGAATCGAGCGATTCAGATGGGCCGCTGCCGGGTTGGTTCTACGAGCTCGACGAAGATCGAGACGGCCAAGTCTCGGTCCGAGAATTCGCTGAAGAGCTGACAGACGCAAAGCTATTGGAATTCGCCTCGTTTGATGCTAACAGTGACGGGCTCTTGACCTCTATGGAAGTAGCCTCGTCGGCTGCCATCATGGGCGGCTCCTATCGAAACGATAGCGCCGAAATTTTGCCTCCAAAGAAGACTGTCATTTCTGAAATCGAAGTTCCCGAAGACATCATCGTCGGCGATCTGAATCTTCAACTCACAATAACGCACACCAGCACCGCCCAATTGGAAGGCTACCTGACCGGCCCTGATGGGCAGCGTATCGAGTTGTTCAATGGCATCGGCGGTAGCGGGGACAACTTTGAAAAGACGACCTTCGACGATCAAGCATCGACTCCAATCACGAAGGGCCGATCGCCCTTCGAAGGTTCTTACTTGCCAGCAGCGGCAATCCGACGGCAACCTAGCTTGAGTCATTTCAACGGGAAGAGCGCCAAGGGTGTTTGGCAGCTTGTCATTCGTTGTACCCGAAGCGACCGTTTTGGGATGCTCCATAATTGGGCGTTACTGATCAGACCCGACGATCGCCAAACGGATCTGTTGAGTAACGAATATGTTGGCTTGGCCGCTGATGCTGCTCGGCAGCAATCTGCCGCACCGCCGCCACAAGAGCCCGATTCGGAGCCGCAGCGCGGATACACCTCCAAGATGGAGCGAACGCCAGAACAAGAGCGAGCGGATTATGACGCGTTGAAGCGACGGGACTACGGCTCGATTGACTGGAAGAACTTAAATGAGGAAAAGGTCGCTGAGTACAAGGAGTTTGCCCGTGAGCAAGAATCGCGTCTGCGTAGCAAGGGTGGCGACAAGGAAAAGGACAAGGAAGCCAAGTTGGAAGAGAAACGCCAGCGCCGCGAATTGAAATCCACCAACCGGGGCGATTAGCGTAGCGTCCAGCTCTCACTCGATGGGCGCAACAGCGGCCTTCTTCAAAGCCCAAGCTGAACGCTGCAGCGAACCGCTACAGGTACAGATAGTCGTCCGCTCGCCTCGCGAACAGAGAAGGCGTACGGTTTTCGATCGATCACGATCGCGTTTCTACTAATGTTTTGGACTTAACGATATGTCACTCGTCATCCGGGCCCGTTTCCCCATCGCCCTGCTCTTGGTGATTCTTGCTAGTGTGGTTCTTGTAGCTCGCGGCAGCGTTGCCGTGGCAGACGATGCGATCAACGATCCTCGCATTCAGGGGGCGACGATAATCCGTCACGCAAATTCGCTGCAACTGCAGGTTGCCGCAGACGCAGCGGAAGTGCGAGTGCCACGGTTCTTTGCGAGTCTCGTGTCCGTCCGGTGGTGTGACGCTGATTGGAAGTCCGAGGGGGCTTCGACGAGCGGATCGATCCAGGTGACCCCCGAGCCGGACTACTGGAAAATCGCGTGGAAGCAACGCGGTGCGTCATCGAGCCGATTGCTAATGGAATTTGATGAGCCGCCGTTGCTGGCCTCCGAATTGCAGCCGGTCGAGCCCTTCGGGGATGGGCGATTCCGCTTGACCGCCAGCAAAGCGACTACTCGAGGTGAGAAGGTTCGCTACGAGCCTCAGCCACATAAGAACACGGTTGGATATTGGGTTGGCAAGAATGATACCGCAAGCTGGACCATTCAAGTGGATACTCCCGGCGAGTTCAATGTTGGCATTCTCCAGGGGTGTGGCAAAGGACAAGGGGGCAGTCAGGCCACTGTCGAATTTGCCGCCGCTGGCGAAAAGACGCCGCTGGCTTTGGACTTTACGGTGGAGGAGACAGGGCACTTTCAGGATTTCCGATGGCGGCATTTGGGCACCGTGAAAATCGACTCCGTGGGCGTTCATACGATCACCATTCGGCCCAAGCAAATCGCCAAAGCGGCATTGATGGATGTCCGCGAACTACAGCTTATTCGTTTGCCAAGTCAAAAACGCTAAACCGCATCGTTCCCTTTTCTATGGATCAATTGCGGCCCTCCGTAGCGGCTCGGTCGGTGCCCCTGCTGGTAATTCATATTGGACTGATCACGCGGTCGGTTTCTTCAGATGCGACAACCCGCTAGCTAGGGGTGAACACCCCTCTGCAGCTAACGTGCGGCAACCCGCACGGCCTTTTGCCTTGCTTACCTATCTTCCGCAGGGCATATATTCTCGCACGATCAATATCCGACATCAGGTTGTACCGATTTGCTGCAACTCTCCAGGGCCTCGCTCTGGCGCGTGGAATTCTTGCCTCATCCCACGCACGCAGTGAACGTGACGTTCAACTTGACCGCACCGATTTGCGGGACTCCACGTTCTGCCAATGCGCGGTAACAGCATCGCAACGGCGTCAGTTCCACTGGCCCAGTGCGACTGACGAATAGACAGGCACTCCCCACACACAACTACCTGAATCGATTGGCCCTAGGGCTCAATCCATTGGTATGCATTCAATCCTTTAGCTGCTGGGCAAGTCAGAATGAGCTTCGAAGACGATGAGCTGTTGACCGAATTTGTGGTCGAGTCGCAAGAACATCTTGAGGATGTCGAAAGTCAACTGCTTACACTGGAGTCGCAACAAGACGGTGTCGACGTTGGACTTGTCAACAAGGTCTTTCGGGCGGTTCACTCGATCAAGGGAGCTGCCGGTTTTCTCGGTTTGCAGACCTTAGAAGCACTCGCGCACCGAGAAGAAGCAGTGCTCGATCGCTTGCGCAATAATGAAATCGTTCCCACCAATCACGTGGTGAACACGCTCCTGAGTGCGACGGATCAACTGAAGGAACTGCTTGGCGCTGTCGAAACGTCAAACGAACAGGACGTTTCCGCGCATATTACAGCTCTCGAAGCGGTGCTCAACGGTGAAGCGGGCGCGGCAACGGCCACCGCAACTGAGCAACCCGCGGCCCCAGCAGAAGAGGCCACTCCACCAGAGTCCTCACCATCAGACGCGCCACAGCCTGAGTCCGCCAGCGCTCAGAGTGAATCCGAAACAAAATTAGTTGCTCCTCCTGGGATCAGCCAAGAAGCGATCCGAGAATTCTTGGTGGAAAGCCACGATAACTTGGAACAAGTCGAACGTGACTTGGTCGCATTGGAACGGGATCCGCAGAACGAAGAGCTCATCAACGGTATCTTTCGAGCTGTTCACACCATCAAGGGGAGCAGTGGCTTCCTGGCGTACAACGTCCTAGAGAAGGTCACCCACGCCGGTGAGAACTTGCTCGGCAGTGTTCGCAGCGGTCAGCGAGAGCTCAGTGAGACCATCGGCAGCGCGCTGTTCTCCATGATTGATCAAGTTCGTGAGCTGCTTGAGTGTATCGAGGAAAACGGTACCGACGCTGGATGCAATTGCCAAGACGTCCTGGATGAGATCAACGCAGTCAACGATGGCAAGACGCCTGTCTCTAGCAGTCGTTCGCCAGCATTCGAAACACAAGACGAAGAGTCGCCGGTTACCGCCGAGCCTAACGCGGTAGCCGCGACTCCTTCGGAACCAGTGAGTGATTCCGCAGTCGCGGAACCTGTGGTCAAGATCGCGGCAGTGGAATCGCAAGAGACGGCGCCGCCCAAGAGTGCTTCTGTCAGTAGCGAATCCGCGTCTGCTGTTAGCAAGCCCGTTGGTGGCGAAGTCAAAAAGGCCAGCGGACCTCAGGGCGAAGTGAAGAGTGCTGCCGACAGCACGATTCGTGTCGACGTCGCCTTGCTCGACAAACTGATGACGCGGGTCGGTGAATTGGTGTTGGCTCGAAATCAAATCATGCAGTTCACGAACTCTGCCGGTGACAACGATTTCGCGAGCACTGGCCAGCGGCTGAACTTGATTACAACAGAGCTGCAAGAGAGTGTTATGAAGACACGCATGCAGCCCATTGGCAACGTTTGGAGCAAATTTCCTCGGATCGTTCGCGACTTAGCCACCACCTGTGGTAAGCAAGTTCGCATCGAGATGGAAGGTCGCGAGACTGAGCTGGACAAGACGATCATCGAAGCGATTAAAGACCCGCTCACCCACCTCGTAAGAAACTCGGTCGACCACGGCATCGAGCCACCCGAAGTGCGAGTGGAAAACGGCAAGCCTGCTGAGGGCTGCTTGCTGCTGCGAGCATTCCATGAGGGTGGCCAGGTCAACATCGAAATCTGCGATGACGGTGCCGGTTTGAAGCTGGACCGGATTCGACAAAAGGCCGTCGACAAGGGGTTGATTACTGCCGAGCAAGCTGAGCGGATGCAGGATCGCGACGCTGGTCAGTTGATCTTCATGCCTGGGTTTTCGACGGCTGAAAAGGTCTCAAACGTATCCGGCCGCGGCGTCGGCATGGACGTGGTGAAGACCAACATCGAAAAGATTGGTGGAATGGTTGATATCCAAAGCCAGCACGGCCAAGGAACGACAATCAAGATCAAGATTCCATTGACCCTAGCGATCATCCCAGCACTGATCGTTTCCAACGACGGAAACCGCTTCGCCATTCCTCAGGTGAATCTCCTCGAACTAGTTCGATTGGATGGGGCGCAAGCGAAAGACTCGATTGAGTGGATTCAGGGCTCGCCCGTCTATCGACTGCGAGGGCGCTTGCTACCGCTGGTCTACCTTCGCAAAGTACTCAGCACGAACAGCGAAGAAGCCGACGACGATTCCATTAACATCGTCGTGCTTCGAGCCGACGACCGTCAGTTTGGTCTAGTCGTCGACAGAATCAATGATACCGAAGAGATCGTTGTCAAGCCGCTCAGTTCGCAGCTCAAGAGCCTTTCGGTCTACGCCGGGGCAACCATCATGGGCGACGGTAAGGTTGCGTTGATCCTGGATGTTCTGGGCATCGCACATGCCGGTCAGGTGATCAGCAAGGCACGCGATCGAGCTCATCTGGAAAGTGCGGACCCAAACAAGGATCGCAGCGCTCAAACGCAAACGTTCCTCGTTCTAGGGACTGACAGCAAGCGACGACTCACATTGCCGATTTCCCAAGTTGCTCGACTGGAGCAAATCTCCGTCGACGCAGTCGAAATGGCAGAACGCAGGGAGGTTGTTCAGTATCGCGGTGAAATCATGCCACTCATTCGCTTGGCAGAGGTGCTGGGCTACAGCCGCGGTGGATCGGATACGGATCTGCTGAACGTTGTGGTGTACACCGAGAATGGCCGAAGCTATGGCATCGTGGTTGATGAAATCGTCGACATCGTTGAAACCGAAATCGACACGCTACGCAAGAGCACTGCACGAGGCTTGCTCGGTTCGGCGGTGATTCAAGGTTGCGTGACCGACTTGGTTGACCTGCCAGCAATCATCGCCCAATGCGACGGCTAGAGAAACACAGCATTGCATCCGCAGATGCATTTTGAACGAGACACCATCCTATCCGATGCCAGTTTTGGCGAGGGAAAACGAATGATCAACTGCGACCAATTATGCACGTTCGAAGTAGACGGCCAGATGTTTGGCGTCGACGTGCGTCGAGTACAGGAAGTGATCCGCTATCAGGAGATGACGGAAGTGCCCCAGGCACCGGATGCGGTTTGCGGGCTTATCAATCTGCGGGGGCAAATCGTCACCGCTATCGATCTGCGTAAGCGGTTGGGTGTACCCGACCGACCGAAAGATATCCTGCCGATGAATGTTGTCGTTCGTGGTGAAGACGGTGCAATCAGCTTGCTGGTCGATCAAATTGGCGACGTCCAAGAAATCGACGAAAGCAACTTTGAGCCTCCGCCAGAGACCTTGCACGGCAACGCACGCAAACTGATTCAGGGCGCATACAAGATGGAGGACCACTTGCTGTTGATCCTGGATACGGATCAGGCCACCGGCTCGGCCGGGTAGCAATCACACACACGGGGCAGTAACTCAGTGTTTTGCCCTGAAGATGGATGGCCGGGAATACCGGCAAGATTACAGACCAAACTTAAATCACTTTCAAGGGCAAATCATGACTACTGCAACCGCTGAACAAAAAGAAGCAACAAAAACCAAAGATGGAGTTGACGTAAACGAACTGCAAATCCAACTGACCGACTATCGCGGCCAGGTAGAAGCAATCAACCGCTCCAGCGCGGTCATTGAATTCGATTTGGATGGAACGATTCTTTACGCAAACGAAAACTTCCTCGGCTGCGTTGGTTACACGCTAGACGAAGTTGTTGGTCAGCACCACAGCTTGTTCGTCGATGAGGCGTTCAAGGCATCGGCTGAGTACAAAGAATTTTGGGCGAACTTGAAGGCCGGTAAGTACCAAGCGGCCGAGTTCAAGCGATTCGGCAAGGGCGGCAAGGAAGTTTGGATCCAAGCTTCGTACAACCCAATCTACGACAACGAAGGCAACCCGTTCAAGGTTGTTAAGTACGCAACAGACATCACCGAAGCCAAGCTGATTACGGCCGACTACGAAGGCCAGTTGAAAGCGATCGGCAAAGCGCAAGCCGTTATCGAATTCAACATGGATGGCACGATCATCACGGCCAACGAAAACTTCCTTAGCTGCGTCGGCTACTCGCTACAAGAAGTTCAAGGCAACCATCACCGCTTGTTCGTCGATTCAGAGTACGCTGCCAGCAGCGAGTACGCTCAGTTCTGGGCCGAGCTGCGTGAAGGCAAGTTCCAAGCGGCCGAGTTCAAGCGATTCGGCAAGGGCGGCAAAGAGATCTGGATCCAAGCATCGTACAATCCGATCTTCGATCAGAACGGCAACCCGTTCAAGGTTGTTAAGTTTGCTACTGACATCACCGAGACCAAGCTCCGCAACGCTGACTACGAAGGCCAGCTAACTGCGATCGATCGTTCGCAAGCAGTTATCGAATTTGAGCTGGACGGAACCATCCGTCGCGCCAACGAAAACTTCCTGGCAACCCTCGGTTACACGCTTGACGAAATCGTTGGCAAGCACCACCGCATGTTCGTCGCACCAGAAGAAGCCAACAGCGTTGAGTATCGTCAGCACTGGGAAACGCTCGCTCGTGGTGAATTCAAGGCTGGTGAGTACCCTCGATACACGAAGTCTGGCGACGAGATTTGGATTCAAGCTTCGTACAATCCGATCTTTGACCAAGACGGCAAGCCGTTCAAGGTTGTGAAGTACGCGTCGGACATCACCGAGCAAAAGCATGAGGCGAACGAGTCGGCTCGGATTCGCAACATGATGCAATCGATGGCGGCGGCTGTGACCTTCGCTGATCCTGACTTGAACATCACCTACGCCAACCCATCGGCGGTCGAGATGCTCAAGAAGGTTGAGAATCACTTGCCAGTCAAGGCGGCAGACATTGTCGGCCAGAACATCGACATCTTCCACGCTGATCCATCGCATCAGCGTCGCCTGTTGGCGGATCGAGCGAACCTGCCATTCGAAGGCCAGATTAGTATCGGCGATGAGATCTTCTCGTTGACCGCCAACGAGATCCTTGACGGTGAAGGCAACTTTGCTGGCACTTTGGTCTCCTGGACTCTGATCACTGAGAAGGTCAATGCTGAGAAGAAGATTCAAGAGAACATCGAACGCGAACGTGCACAAGCACAGCGTTTGGCTGACAAGGCGAACAAGATCCTTGAACTTGTAAATGCTGCTGCAGAGGGTGACCTCACTCGTTCGTTGGAAACAGACAGCGACGAAGCGATCGACCAAATCGCTGGTGGCCTGAACAAGTTCTTCAGCGACCTGCGTCAAAACGTTGCTTCGATCGCCGACAATGCTTCTGCACTAGCAGGTGCATCGGAAGAGCTGTCCAGCGTCAGCACACAAATGAGCGCCAACGCGGAAGAGACTTCTTCGCAAGCCAACGTCGTATCGGCCGCTTCTGATGAAGTAAGCCAGAACGTACAAACGACCGCGACCGGTGTTGAAGAGCTCAACGCAGCGATTCGCGAAATCGCCAAGAACGCTTCCGACGCAGCACGAGTCGCTCAACAAGCTGTGTCGATCGTCGACACCACCAATACCACGATTGGCAAGCTGGGCGAAAGCAGCACTGAGATTGGCAAGGTCGTCAAGGTGATTACGTCGATCGCAGAGCAGACCAACCTGCTCGCACTCAACGCAACCATTGAGGCTGCTCGAGCTGGTGAAGCTGGCAAGGGGTTTGCGGTCGTTGCAAACGAGGTCAAAGAACTTGCTAAGGAAACAGCAAAAGCAACTGAGGACATCAGTCACAAGATCGAGACCATCCAAACAGACACCGGCGGGGCTGTCGACGCGATCCAAAAGATCACTGAAGTGATCAATCAGATCAACGACATCTCGTCCACTATTGCAAGTGCGGTTGAAGAACAAACGGCTACAGCCAACGAGATGGGTCGAAATGTCGCAGAAGCATCCAAGGGTGCCAACGAGATTGCGTCCAACATCACCAGCGTGGCGAGTGCCGCAGAGAGCACTTCTCAAGGTGCGGCCAATTCGCAGCAAGCTGCCAGTGAGCTATCGCGAATGGCGACTGAGCTTCAGCAGTTGGTCGGAAGATTTCAGTACTAACTTCGAACGACATGCAAGCCCATCGCCACGATGGGCTTGCGGCAGTCGGCTGATAACAATCACACCCGGCCTGCCAGAATTCCCTCGCATCAGCTCCTGTTCTGGGACGCTCATGAGCTCTGCGATTCACTTACAAACTTCAAACACGGAAGCGGATTAGAAAACACAGGTTAAGCGATGAATTCATCAGTCAAAGCAGAGTCTCGAATCATTTGGGTTCGCGCGAACTTCTCCAAGACGGGGTTGTGCGTAGGGCGAAAGCAAATAGTAAAGGCGGCTTTGTTGGTCCTTGGTTTTGTTCTTCTGGGCGTCGGGCTTCTGGGGGTATTCCTGCCAGGCATTCCGACGACCGGCCCAGTGCTTGGTGCGGCCTTTTGTTTCACAAAGAGCTATCCACCCCTGGAAGCTTGGCTGCGAGAACATAAGTGGTTTTGTCATTGCTTTGCGTTTGCAAATCAATGTGCTGAAAACCCAGTTCGAACCAAGGCGGCCGCGTTGGTATCAATGTGGCTCAGTGTTATTGCTAGCTCGCTGGTGATGTACTTCACGTTTTCGAATCCATCCTGGCCAACCGGCTTGACGCTTTCTGGTGCAGTTGTAGGTACATGGTGTGTTTGTTTTGCATGGAACTTGGGAATGGAGCCGAAGGATGGCAGCACAAACGACAACTTGCGGTATTTGAAGGCTTCGTAGGCCATCCGACGCGATTTCTCATCAGGTTTTCCTTTGGCTACTGAAAACGGCCCGCGAAAATCTGCCTCATCAAAAGTAATTGATTCAGTACGAAGGTAATAGGATGAAAGCTCTAATCATTGACGACTCTCGCGCGACGCGGCGAATCATCGGAGAGTTTATGAAGGCTCTTGGGTTCGAATGTGTCGAAGCGGGGAATGGCCTCGAAGGTCTTGATCGCCTAAAGCAGTTCGGAGCACCTGATGTTGTGCTTGTGGATTGGAACATGCCCGAGATGAACGGACTCGACTTCATCAAAGCTGTTCGAGCTGTGCCTGAGTACCAAGAGTTGCCACTGATGATGGTAACCACTGAAACAGAAATGGAACGAATGGCACTCGCCTTCATGGCTGGTGTGAATGAGTACGTGATGAAGCCGTTCTGTGCTGAAACGATTCGCGAGAAGCTTGAGCTAATTGGAGTAGGAGTCAACGTATGAACCGCAAGATCAAGGTAATGATCGTCGATGATTCGATGGTCATTCGCCGAATTCTTGCGGATACGATTGCAGAAGACTCAGCAATCGAAGTAGCAGGAAAAGCGGCGAATGGGAAAATCGCGCTCCACAAGATCGAATCGATTGACCCAGATATTGTCACGCTGGACATGGAAATGCCAGAGATGGACGGTCTGGAAACACTGACGGAACTGCGCAAGCGGTACCCGAAGCTTCCAGTCATCATGTTCAGTACGCTAACGCAACAGGGCGCCGTAGCGACCTTGGATGCGCTACATAGAGGTGCAAGTGACTATGTCACCAAGCCTGCAAACGTTGGTAGCGTTACGGCTGCGATGGAGAGTGTGCGCAATGAACTTGTTCCAAAGATCAAAGCTCTGTGCCCACACTTGGCTCCACCGTCAGCTCCCCCGCCATCGCCGCGGCCCATCGCTAGGCCAACCGCGTCTGGCAAGCAAAACCGCATCGACCTAGTTGCGATTGGTGTTTCCACTGGTGGGCCAAATGCATTGTCGACGGTGCTGCCAGCACTTCCCAGTGATTTTCCAGTACCCATCGTGATTGTGCAGCACATGCCGCCGATCTTCACCAAGCACCTCGCCGATCGACTCAACGTTGAGTCAGCGATCGAAGTGCGAGAGGCGGTTGATGGTGACTGCATTGCTCCAGGTTTGGCGCTGATCGCGCCCGGTGACTATCACATGGAACTTCGTCGCGAGGGCGTGGATGTCAAGGTAGTCCTCAATCAGGATTTGCCGGAAAACTCATGTCGACCAGCAGTCGATCCACTCTTCCGCAACGTCGCCGACATGTACGCTGACAACGTACTGGCAACAGTGCTCACCGGGATGGGTCGTGATGGTGCACTAGGGTGTGAAGCCATCTCCAAGCGAGGTGGAACAATCATCGCACAAGATAAAGCTACTTCCGTGGTATGGGGAATGCCGGGTGCAGTGGTTCAGGCCGGATTAGCTGGGTCAGTCCTCCCATTGGAGGATATTGCACCTGAGCTGATTCGCCAAACAAGCTCGGGCAAGAAATCTAGTGTACTGCAGGGGGTAGGGAAATAACGATGACATCTGCAACAGTCACGGCATCGCCAGGAATGGCGTTCGAGTACATCAGTAAGATGGTTCTCGAGAGCTCAGCCATCGTGCTCGATGCCCAAAAAGCATACTTAGTCGAAAGTCGAATAGCACCGATCCTGCGTACGCATGGATACAGCTCACTGGACGATCTTGTCGCGGCTCTCAAGCAACCAGGATCACTTGCACTGAAGCAAGAGGTTGTGGAGGCAATGACGACTAATGAGACAAGCTTCTTTCGGGATATTCACCCGTTTGAGGCGATGAAATCAACAATTATCCCTGAGTTGATCAAGAATCGATCTGCCGAACGGGAAATCAATATTTGGTCCAACGCGTGCTCGAGCGGACAAGAGGTCTACACGATCGCGATGCTTCTGCGAGAGAATTTTCCGGAGCTCAATGGCTGGAAGGTCCGACTCACCGGTAGCGACTTGGATACACAGATCCTCGACCGTGCACGCAAAGGACTTTTTAACCAAACGGAGGTGAACCGAGGCCTTCCGATGCAATTGCTGCTTAAGTATTTTGAGCGCGAAGGTATTCATTGGAAGCTGAAGCAAGAAATTCTGGATATGGTCGAATTCAGGCAATTGAACCTGGTTGACCCGTTTCCAGTCTCCCTGCCGAAGATGGACATTATCTTTCTTCGCAATGTACTGATCTATTTTTCGGTTGACACGAAAGAGCAGATTCTCGATCGATGTCACAACCACATCCGCAAGGATGGGTGTCTGTTCCTGGGCGGCGGCGAGTCGATCATGAACATGAGCGTAAAATTTGATCGCGAACAAATTGGCAAAGCGGTCTGCTACAGGCCTCAGTAGACTTCGCGCCATCCATCGCCAAATTTCAAAACACTACAGTGAAGAAAACAAAGGTCACTTCCATGCCACTTACAGATGATATCGTCTCGATCAGCGAGAATGTACTTGGGACTATGATGCAGTTCGATGTGTCAGGTACCAACCTTGTCGACTTACCTGAACATGATCAAGTTACCGGATGTGTGCAGATCAGCGGTGAGTGGACGGGCGCGGTTCTGCTACGCACGACTATGGATTTCGCAACTCAGGCAGCCGCAAACTTGCTTGCCCTCCCCAGGGAAGAAGTGCAGCCTGAGGATCGACAAGATGCCATGGCTGAGCTTGCCAATATGATCGGCGGCAACGTGAAGAGCATCCTGCCGGGTCCAAGTTACTTGAGCCTGCCATCGGTAGCGATTGGGAAAGAGTTTGATTTCCGGCTTCACGGAACAACGGTCGTATGCCAAGTGCCCATGCTGAGCGCTGGCGAGCCGTTTCATGTTGTCGTCTCGCAAATCGCTGGTGCCGATGCTGGATTCGCAGCGACCACGGCATAAGCCCAATCGCCAACCCCCCCAAAGAGCACATCAAGAGCCCGGCAGTTTTCACACTGCCGGGCTCTTTTTTCGTTTTGCCCGAGAACTCCGCGATCAGGATGTCGCGACATCCAATGGATCGTTGCTAGCTCGATAAGCAGCTCGAGCCATGTTCCAAGCAGTGGTGACTTCCCGCAGTTGTCGTTCAGCGGGCAGGATCTGTTCGAAAGATCTGGCGCTCGCAGCCAAACTGCTGGGCGATCAGCGACCAGAGTGTTTGGTTTTCGCTCAATCGCGCTCCGCGAGAGCAATATAGCCAGATGCGCAGCGAAGTACTCGCGGAGAGGCGTCACTGCGGAAGCATCAACGCCTGGGCTGCAAAGGGCAGGGAACTCTGCCCCAGACCAATGGTTGGGAGAAAAGCGCGAGGGCTCAGGGCGAATCAGAATTTGAAGGTAGGTGATCAGCCGTAAGCCGCTCGCTCACGATTCTCCGGGAGAAGCGCAAGCAAACGTTTGGTGACTGATGCCCCAGGTTCAAACTTTGCCCAGCCTTGTTCGTGGTCTCATGGACAGAGACTTGCGTGCCAAGATGTGGCAGCTCAGCAAGGGCTGTTAAAGTGACAACTGTTGAGGTGACGGCTGTCGCTTACAGACCAGCCTGCTGGCGGAATCGAGCCCAGCGTTCGATCATTTCCGGCGTGACGGTCATGACGTCGCCGTGAACAGTTCGAATGGTGAGTGCTTGTCGGCTCGATTTCGATTCGGTTGCCATCCTAATGACTCCTTGAGGGAAAGTCGGTGTGTGTTACGCAGGCTCATGCATTCCTTGCGAGCTGAACTGCGTTACACTCGATGTTAGTACTAAGACCAATAGTGCGAATGCTATGCCAATTACTGCGAATGCAATCCGAACGCTCGTGGGTCGCGTCAAAAACACTCGCCCCTTCTGTCGCTACCGCGGCTGTCGTCGAGTTTGCCGCCGATGGGGTGTCTATGAGCAACGGCGGTAGACCGACCGTTAAACTAGGCACTGGGGAAGCAAGGTAACGAACAGCAGATTTCTTCGGTCAACTCGATTGAGAGTCTAAAGCAAATGCCCAACCGAATACTCGGAAACGTCAGTCGCAGTGTGTGACGGGGCCTTTGGGTTTAGTAGGATGCCCGAAAACACAGCAGCACTTTTCAACTATAGCCTCCCAAGCGGGCGATGGCAGAGAGCAAGATGAAAGATTGTCCTCAAAATATTGCTAAGCCTTGCATCCTGTGAGCATTAGGCTTCCGATAACACACTCCAGCCGCGGAATGCCGCAACACGACTCTCCTGATTCAACCCATTTTCCGCTACGCCGCACCAGTCCATGAGTTTGCCAAACCGGATTGAGACAGTCATCAACGCGCTAAAATGGCCAGCGGCTTTCTTGTCCTGCGCACTCGCCTTGCCGTTGGCATTCTCCCTACTTTTGCTTGCGAAACGCCTAATTTTCTCGCCGTCGTCGTCCATGCTGCCATTTGCAATTGGAGCCGTTGGCTTCATCGTTTGGTGGCGTCGGCAGTTGGGCAATAGCCGGATGGGGAAGTTCTTTTTGACGCTTGAACATGAGTCAACCCATGCGCTTTTCGCGCTTCTGTCTTGGCAGCGGATTGTCGGCTTTCGCGCTTCGGTTGGCCGAGGAGGTGAAGTGCGTTTTACTGGGCGTGGCAACTGGTTGATATACGTAGCGCCGTATTTTTTTCCCACAGCAGCCCTGATCCTCTTCTTACTGGCGTACCTACTGCCCTTCCCCGGGCTGCCGTGGCAGTCGTTCCTGCTGGGCGTCGCGTTGGGCTACCACATCGTCAGTACCATCAAGGAAACGCATCGTGACCAATCAGATCTGCACCGTCTGGGAACGACCTTCTGTTGGATGTTCTTGCCAGCCGCAAATTTGGCCGTCGTCGGGTTGTTGGTGGCGTATTCCTACGACAGCGACGCGGGGATTTCCCAGTGGTTGAGCGACATCGTGCTGCCCTTTCGCTGGGGCTTCGACCACCTGTCGGATTTGGTGTGGCCGGCCGTTGAAAGCCCCCCTGAGCTGTCGGACGTATCCACCGAGTGAGGTGGCAGCCTTGAGTAAGTCCCTTGAGCGTTCACGGTTCAAGGCCGTCGTGCGAGAGATTTAATACTCTCAGCCAAGAATTTCCGCGAGGTGCGTTTCAAAGGGGGCCAAATCGATTTGGCTGCTCTCGAGCCACTCGTCATTGTAATATGTGTCCAGGTACCGTTCACCTCCGTCGCATATCATCGTTACAATACTGCCCGATTGTCCTGCCTGACGCATTTCCTTCATCAATTCAAAGGCTGCCCAGAGGTTGGTGCCAGTTGAACCGCCGCATTTGCGATCGATGAAGCAGGTCAGGCGGCGAATGGTTGCAATTGCGGCCGCATCTGGAACTTGGATCATCCGGTCCACGACACTTGGGATAAAGGACGGCTCAACTCGAGGGCGCCCGATCCCTTCGATTCGTGATGGCCGATCAATGACCAGCGACTTATCACCCGTTTTGTAGTAATCGTAAAACACGGAATGCTCAGGATCCGCGACGCACAACCGAGTTGCGAGTTTCTGGTACCGAATGAAGCGCCCTATCGTGGCTGATGTGCCACCGGTGCCCGCACTCATGACGACCCAGGTCGGTTGGGGGTAGCGTTCGTTTTCCATCTGCCGGAAGAGTGATTCTGCAATATTGTTGTTACCGCGCCAGTCGGTTGCCCGTTCGGCGTACGTAAATTGATCCATATAGTGGCCTCCCAGTTGGAGAGCAAGGTCCTGAGCCTGGGAGTAGATGTCTTTGCTGTCGCACAGGTGGCAGGTGCCGCCCAAGAACTCGATCTTCTTGATCTTCTCCTTTGCCGTTCCTCGCGGGATGACGGTATGAAATGGCAGATCCAGAAGCTTTGCAAAGTAGGCTTCGCTGATCGCGGTACTGCCTGAAGAGGCTTCGACAACAGGCGTTCCTTTATCCAGCCAACCGTTGCAGAGAGCGTATAGAAAAAGGCTGCGTGCCAAACGGTGTTTGAGGCTCCCCGACGGATGGATGGATTCATCTTTTAGATACAAATCAATGTTCGGGCAGATGCAGCCTGGAAACTTGATCAAGTGCGTGTCGGCCGAACGATTGAAATCAGATTCGATTCGTTCAATCGCATCATGGATCCAGGGAGATGTCATGGTAAGCACAGCAAAGGATGATTTGGACAGCGGAGGGCCGCGGCAGGGCGGTGAGAATCTTGACAGATGTGCAGGCCTTGCATTGTATCGCAGGACTGCATTGCTGCAGCAGGTATGCGGAACGCAGCTAGGCGGGCGTTGATCGTCGGGCTAAAACGGTACGTGGCAGTTGAATTCGTTTGGCGCGAAAACTCGTTCAAGAAGGTAACGTGATGGTCGTTTTGGTATCCAAAGATCTATTCTTCGCGCCGATCATTCGTGGCGCGGCTGAATCTTGTGGAATGGAATCATCGGTTTTGCTGAATGCGGATTCGAAGAAAGATCCCGAGCCAGAGGGGGTGGCGGTCGTTATTCTGGACCTTGGCGGTGTAGGCACGGCGGACTTGTCGGCGACGGTGATTCACTTGCGTGAGCGTTTTCCGGCGGCTCGGTTGGTGGGCTACGCCTCTCACGTTCATGAAGCCAAGATTTTGGCCGCGCAGTCTGCGGGCTTTGATCCGGTGCTTTCCAAGGGGCAGGTTTCGGCCAATCTGGCGAAATACCTGCAAGCTTGGTCCAAGTAACCTGCTTGCTCAGACGATCTTCGTGCAGCTCATGACTCTCAAGCTGCGCTCCCCGCAAAGACCTTTGCCGAGCTAGATCTGTCGGGGGAGGTCAAGGTTCCATCTGGGCGGTCATTTCCTCAGCGGCGTCTGCTAATCAATACGATGAATCGCATTTCCGTTGGCGCTTGAAGTAAAGTTGGTTGCGGAGATTACTGGCCGTTGTCGCTTAGCAGATGTCCAAGCCCGCTTTTCAGCTTGGGCTTGCTCCTTTACAACCTTATCAACCGCAGAATGCGCAGCTAGCGGAGGCTTGCCGAGCGGTCATCACAAAAATGGAGACGAAGATGGATTTGGGGAAGAAGTGTGCGGCTGAGTTTTTCGGAACATTCTGGCTTGTGTTTGGCGGTTGCGGTGCAGCCGTCTTGGCTGCCGGAGTCGACAAAGTTGGTATCGGTTGGCTGGGTGTGTCGTTCGCGTTTGGTCTAACCGTCATGACGATGGCGTACGCGATAGGGCACATTTCCGGCTGCCACTTGAACCCAGCCGTGAGCGCCGGCCTCTTGGCAGGTGGGCGTTTTTCAGCCAAGGACATTGGCGGTTACGTGGTTGCCCAAGTGTTGGGGGCTATCGCCGGCGCGAGTGTATTGCATGTCATCGCATCTGGGAAAGAGGGTTTCGAGACGGGCGGTTTTGCGTCCAACGGATTTGCGACACTCTCGCCGGAAGGCTATTCCATGGTGGCCTGCTTGGTCGCTGAGGTCGTGCTGACGTTCATGTTCCTACTGATTATTTTGGGTTCGACGGATAAACGAGCGCCTGCCGGATTTGCACCCATCGCAATCGGACTCGGGCTGACGCTGATCCACTTGATCGGTATTCCAGTAACCAACCTCTCCGTCAATCCGGCTCGCAGCACGGGCCCCGCACTGCTCGCCGGTGGCGAATATATTGGCCAATTGTGGCTTTTCTGGGTTGCCCCAATCGTTGGTGCGATCTTGGCGGGCGTGGTGTATAGGACGCTCTTTGAAGCACCTGAAACCGAGTAGCCCGAGAGGGCCTACGGTTTGGCCGTTTGAGCTTGAACTTGCTTTACGACGGCGAGCAACTGAGTAATCAGTGGCTCGTCCGGCTGTAGGGCGAGGGCTTTCTCAAGTTGTTTCTGGCCGTGGTCTAGGTGGTTTAGCACTAAATACTGGTACGCCAGTAGAAAGTGCACGCTCATGCTCGGTGACTTCTTGGCCAATTGCTCAAGTTCACGAAGGTGTTTGGTGTAGGTTTTATCCGATTGGTACAAATCGTAGACCGCTTGCCAATTCCAAGTGTTCCCGACGAGAAGGGCATCGTATGCGTCGGCAGCCGCCGCATCAAAATTACCGGCCGCAAAGTATGCGTAGGAGCGGAATTGAAACGCGTTGGTATCGTCTTTGACCAGCTCCACAACGCGGTCCAGTTTATCGGCTGTTCCTCGATACTCACCCTTGCGAAACAACGTTTTGCACTCTTCCACGATTCGTCGCGCTTCTTCTAGCGGACCAGATGGCTTGCTGGACTCCAGTACTGAATTCAGTGAACTGGAAACGGGTGTTGGTTGAGCGGGCTGTGAGTTGACTACACGGTACCCTGGTTCCGAGTAATAGATGGGCTGTGCAGGCTGCACCACTTTGACTTCAGCGGGTTGGCTCGTCCTCGGACTTGAGCGTCGTCGTGAACCAGAGGATCCAATGTTGCGATCACGCATGAACGGTGGCATTGGTGGGGACATCATGCCACCTGGAGTCATCATAGGCGGCATCATTGGTGGACGCATTGGCGGGCCAAACGATCCCCCACCGATCCCAAACTGCGCGAAACACTCGGTGGGTGCCAGTGATATCATTAGGCCTAGGGTTAGCCCCAGAGCTATCTGGCGGTTGCTTATTGGTCGAATCATTGAATTCATTTTGCTGCCCTTTCAGGTTGATGCTGGAGTGGCTGGTTTACTTGCGAAACGGGTTCTTTGGAGCGCTAATCACAGTCTGCGACTTGACTGCAGCCGACGGTGCGCTCACTGCGGTTGTGCCGCCGGTGGCCAACGCTCCAGATGTTTGGCCTTGTGCAGCGACAGCAATGCCGGTGCCACTGTCTGTTCCGGCTGCCGTAGCCGTTCCGCCGGCGCCGAGCGCCATTGCTTGACCACCTTGGGTTCCGATCCCGAGTCCGTCCCCACCGTCTTCACCGATGCCGACGCCCGTTCCTCCGTCAATTCCGATGCCGGTTCCTTTGCCGCCCCGCAGGCCCATACCAAGCCCTTGACCACCATTGATGCCGATGCCTTGACCGATTCCACCATCGATCCCGATGCCTTTGCCGCGACCGCCGTTGATCCCAGTACCGATACCGATGCCGCCGTTGACACCAATGCCTTCGCCGGTGCCCCCGTTAATTCCGGTTCCTTGGCCGATGCCGCCGTTCATTCCGATGCCTCGACCGCGACCGCCGTTGATGCCAGTTCCAATCCCCATGCCGCCGTTGACTCCGATGCCTTCTCCGATTCCTCCGTTGATCCCCGTTCCTTTGCCGTAACCACCATTTACACCAACACCACGGCCCATACCACCGTTAATGCCGACACCATGTCCCAGGCCGCCGTTGGCACCGATGCCTCGTCCGTAACCACCGCTTGTTCCTTCGCCGATTCCAACGCCGCCGTTGTAGCCAGTTCCGTGTCCAAATCCGCCGTTTTGGCCAACACCCAGGCCGAGACCGCCGTTGTAGCCTTCTCCGAAGCCGACTCCACCTTGGCTGCCGACCCCGACTCCAGTTCCTCCGTTGACTCCCTTGCCGATTCCCACGCCTCCCGAGTCGCCAATGCCAACGCCCGTACCACCGTTTTCCCCAATTCCGATACCAACCCCACCGTTGGATCCGACACCGACGCCTTGTCCGCCGTTCTTGCCGATGCCAATGCCGACGCCACCATTTTGGCTGGCTCCGACGCCTGCACCGTTTTTGCTCGCACCAACGCCTCCGTTGACGCCAATTCCGATTCCGCCCGAGGCGGAGTCAACGCCAACTCCCACGCCGCCTTTGCCATCGATTGATACGTTTGCGTTGCCCTTGCCGACGTTCAGTTGGGGGCCATTGTTCCCCCATCCGAGTCCCAGATTTGGTCCGTTGGAACTTTTCTTAGGGCTCGGCATGACAGCCGGAAACTTGGTGCCGCTTTGCGTTGGGGATCCGAATTGTGGTGGTTGGACCCAATTTCGCTTTGGCCCTTGAGTTTGGTTTTGTCGCCCGGCACCGCTTGAGCGGGCTCCAGACTGTGCACCCTTGATAATGTCGCCCAGATTGAGTTGAGCTTGAATGTTGCTGCTGGAGAGCAACGTAAACGCGGTAAATATCGCCGTAAGTAGCCTGAATTTCATCGCTTGATTCCTGTATCTTTGGATAAGTCGATCAGTAAGTCGCTGCAAGTACGCTCCTTCCCGGTCCGCGTTACACATGAAATTCAAGAAATTGCCCAATCTGCCTGGCAAACGAACGAAGATTTGATGCCAGTTGGGTGATGGATTCGGAGACAGATGTCTCGCCCCCCGGCTAGCGGATTTCAAGTTCGGCAAATTTGGATGTCACCTATTCAACGCTGCAAGAATCTCACATGACTAAGCTCCCACGCGTCCTTGTCACAGACTTTATCCACGAACCTCTCGCCGTTGAGCGCGAGGTGCTGGGCGGCGATGCCGATGTCGTCGCCCTGGGAGCTTTAAGTACCGAAGAGTTCTTGGGAAGGCTAGAGGACTCGGAACTCGCACAGTCAGATGCGCTGATGGTGTATCATTTTGTAACCGTGCCAGCCGAAGCAATCGAGAAGTTGACCAACTGCAAAATCATCGTTCGCTGTGGCGCCGGGTACGACAATATTGATCTGGACGCAGCTCGCAAGCACGGCATTCCCGTTGCAAACGTCCCAGATTACGGAACAGAAGATGTAGCGGACGCTGCAATTGCAATGACACTCGGCTTGCTGCGTGGAACGCACCGACTCAACCAATTGTGTCAGCGAGGGACAGAAAACTGGAAGTACGAGCTGGTGGTCCCGCTGAGTCGCGTGCGTGGTCAAAAATTCGGCGTCATCGGAATGGGACGCATCGGGACGGCCGCCGCCCTGCGAGCGAAAGCGCTCGGGATGCAAGTTGTCTACTACGATCCATATGCCGTGGACGGGACAGACAAGGCGATTGGAGTGACCCGAGTCGAGACGGTGGAGGAGCTGTTTCTGCAGTCGAGCGTGGTTAGTTGCCATTGCTTGCTGTCCGACGAGACGCATCACATTGTCAACCGGCGCACGATTGGCTTGATGAAGCCCGGCAGCTACATCGTCAATACCGCGCGCGGAGGGGTCGTTGATGTCACCGCGGTACTAGAAGCAATCGAGTCTGGGCAGCTTGCTGGGGCTGGCATCGATGTGCTCGAGCAAGAGCCGCCCGACGATGAATCGCCGCTGATTCGAGCCTGGCGTGATCCATCCCATCCGGCGAGTGACCGATTAATCCTCACCCCGCACTCGGCCTTCTATAGTGAAGAGGGACTGTCGGATATGCGGCGCAAGGGAAGCGAAAATGTGCGCCGCGTTCTTGAAGGCAAACAGCCTAGAAACATCGTGAGCGAGCCTTAAACCAAGCTCGCTCCACAAACCAACCAATTCACCCTTAGACGTACGTTGCAAGCATGAGCGCCACACCTCCACCTGTTTACAATCCGGAAAACCAAAGCGACATCGCGACCATGCGGCGACAATTGTTGTTTTCATGGATCCTGATGCTGCTGCTAGCGGTCATGTTGCTGCTACCGATGATTCGAATGTGGTTTGGCAATCGCGTCACCGGCGATCCGCGGCCCGTAACTCCCCGCGGCGCTCTCGCAGATTTTGAGCAAACAACGGTTGAATTGTTCAAGGAAACAAGTCCGTCGGTTGTGTTTATTACAACCAAGGCGCTCACTCGGGATCGCTTCTTCGGAATACAAGAGCGAGAATCAGGGACGGGCAGCGGGTTTGTCTGGGATAAGAATGGGCACATTGTCACCAACTTCCATGTTATCGAAGGTGCATCAACGGCAACGGTCGTATTTGATGATCAATCAAGCTATTCGGCAAGCTTGGTTGGCATCTCTCCCGACAACGACTTAGCCGTACTGCGCATTTCGGCTCCTGCAGACTACCTGCGGCCGGTGTTGATTGGTGAAAGTGAAGAACTATTGGTGGGACAGAGTGTTTTCGCAATCGGCAATCCTTTCGGGCTCAAACAGACTCTAACGACCGGGATCATTTCGGCCAAAGATCGTCGCATTCAGTCTCCGTCAAATCGCCAGATTGACAACGTGATCCAAATCGACGCTGCCATCAACCCTGGAAATTCTGGTGGACCGCTGTTGGATTCGGCGGGTCGGTTGATTGGAGTGAACACCGCAATTTACAGCCCAACTGGTACTTCTGCCGGCCTAGGCTTTGCGATCCCTGTCGACACAGTGAACGAGGTTGTGCCCCGGATTATCGCACGAGGTGACTACGAACCGCCCAAGCTAGGCGTGTACACCGATGATGAAACCAGCGAAAGTATTGGACGCCGATACGGTATCCGCGGAATCGTCGTTGTTGGCGTCGCCGAGGGGAGCCCTGCCATGCGGGCAGGCTTGGAGGGGATTAAGCAAATGCGACGTGAAATCGTGATCGGAGACATCATTCTCAGTTTGGATGGGGTCGAACTGCGGACCCGCAGCGACCTGCAAAACGTTCTTTCCGAAAAATCTGTCGGCGACACCGTTACCTTGGAAGTTTTTCGTTCCGGAGACAGACGGACTGTTCAGCTAACACTCTAGAGTCCATGGCTCGACCCTCGTTACCAAGAGTCTGATGATGCACGATAAAGTTCTGGTGACTGATTTTGATGGCACCATGACACGGCACGATTTCTATCGGCTTGCGATCGAACGTCTTATTCCACCTGACTGCCCAAACTACTGGGAGGATTATCGCTGCGGGAAACTGACGCATTTCGATGCCTTGGCAGCGTACTTCCGAATGGTTCGGCAAGACAAAGCGGACGTGCTGGCGGTTGTGCACGACATGCAACTCGACCCGCAATTGAGTCCTTCGGTGAAGGCTTTAGAGCAGCAGGGCTGGCACATCGTCGTGACTTCCGCCGGTTGCCAGTGGTACATCGACTACTTGCTCAGCCGCGCTGGCATTCGGCTGGAGATTCACGCCAATCCCGGAGAATTCGACTCTGCGACAGGATTGTCGATGACCCGACCGAAGAATTCTGAGTTTGCTTCGTATGAAATTGGTGTCAACAAAGCGGCTGTGGTCGAGCACTGGTGTGGCCGATCCAAGACGGTTGCGTTTGCGGGTGACGGCTACCCGGATGCAGACGCAGCCAAGGTTGTCCCTGAGCGGTTGAGGTTTGCTCGCGCCGATCTTGCTGAGCAGCTTACCAGTGAAGGACTCTCGTTTCGGCCCTTCTCCGTCTGGTCAGACATCGCTACCGCGTTGCTCAACGACTAACCGCCCCGGCGACAGATTTGCAAGTCAACAACTGCCAACCATCCACTCGACTCAGACGCTTCATGCAAACAATTCACCAAGTTCCAGTTCCGATGGTCGTGCGTGTTAAGCCGGGGGCATTGGATCGCGTCGGGCTCTATTTGGGCCGTTGTAAGCACCAAAACGTCATGGTGCTGCAAAGTGAACAGCTCGTTGCGCCCATTGTCGAGCGACTCCGCCAGAGTTTGCAATCTAGCAGCATCCAGTCGCTGGGTTGGCAGGATGTCCGGAGCATCAGTGTTGAAGCAGCCCTTGAGCTCTACAGTCAGATTCCATCCGCCACTACGGCCATCATCGGCATTGGCGGCGGGAAAGCGCTTGATGTGGCTAAGTTTGTCGCGACACAATCGCGATTGCCGTATTTCAGTATTCCCACATCTCTCAGCAATGACGGCTTTTGCAGCCCGCAGTCGAGTCTCACTTACCAGGGCCGCCGCACAGCGTTTCCTGCGGCGATTCCTTATGGTTTGATTGTCGATACAGAAGTTTGCTTGCAAGCACCACGGATGCTGACGCTTTCAGGCATCGGTGATCTGGTTGCGAAATTCACCGCCGTTCGCGACTGGAAGCTTGCCTTTCACCACACTGGCGAACCGGTTGATGATTTTGCTGCACTGCTATCCGATGGCTCCGTGCACGCGTTCATGAATCGCCCAAAGATCGACCTTCAAGGCATGCAGTTGTTGGCTACAGCGCTCATGATGAACGGCCTGGCCATGGCCATGTGCGGGTCGTCTCGGCCAGCAAGTGGAAGTGAGCATTTGATTTCACACGCATTGGACCAACTCCTGGATCCGCCGCGGCTGCACGGTATCCAGGTTGGTGTGGCAACGTATTTGGTCAGTTTGATCCAAGGAGAGAACCATGGTCGAATTGACCGGCTGTTCCAGGTGACGGGATTCTGGGATGCGGTGCAAGCTGAACCATTCTCGCGGGCAACTTGGATGCAAGCCATTGAGCTGGCGAAAACGATCAAGCAGTCCTATTACACTGTGTTGACATCGCGCGACATCACCGCGGAAGTGACGCGATGGGTCGAAACGGATTCGCGACTACAATCCACAATTGTTTGAGCCGATCGTTCAAGGCCCTAGGTTTTCGTGCCGGCTAACGTTTGCTCCCTTCGCTGCCTTGGAGCTTTCCGCCGAGTTTTGATCTGCGACCGATAATCCAAGCAAGTCCCGTGCCGCCAAGTGCGATTGGCCAAAGGCCCTTCAGTGGTCGCCAGTTGAACGAGATCTTTGTCGGGTGACCAGTTGCTTGCATGATTTCGTCGCGGTTTGGCAAAACGCCGTGGATGCGTTTCCGATGCAGTAACAAGTCTTCTTGAATCAAGCCCTGTGACTTCGCGACGTTGATGAATTCACCGGCGGGATTCTTGCTGCGAACCATGCCGCTCTTGGGGTCTTCATGTTGTGGACCATCGTACGCGCCAACGAGGCTGTCAAAACCAGCATGCTGCATGAAGAGATAGTGATCAAATTTTTCTTTGGGGTGAATTTCGCCGTCGTGGATGTGTAGAGTTGGGAAGAAAACCTCGTCCTTGAGAGTTGTCTCAAACTCCATGGCCATCGGATGGGTTTCTGTAGCGTCTTTGTCCAGTTGGAAAACGGCAAAGCCGAATCCTTCGTATCCATCAACTTTCGACCAGGTTTCCTTGGGGATGACGAATTGTGGGTCAAGGCGATCAAAGTCATCGACAGTCGGAACAAAGGAAGCAATGAAGTTGCCAACCTTCTGAACCGCCAGCATTGCAGTATCGACCCTGCCCGCCGCGGGCAATGCTCTGGAAAGGACAGACTTCTTTTTCGGGAAGCCTCGTTGCAGATCTTTGAAGAACGATTTGTAGCCACTCAAGTCAATGAACTTCAGTGAGTCCTCTCGTCCCGTAGTAGGGAGCGGCAATATCATTGCGTTGGGAACATCGGACTTATAATTCATTGAGTAGGCGAGCACCTGTTTCTGCTCACCCGTTAGCCTCGCAAAAATCTTGGTGCTGCTAACGTCGAGAACTTCTTGGGCGAAACAACACATGCTTACATTCCTCGTTATTGCCGTTGGTTGATCGTCTTTGCTATTTGTAACATGACAGCGTAGACGACAGTCTGCGCTGTCCAGTTCCCGCTGAGGTCTCTTTCCACGCAAAAAGTTAAATCAGCACTATCCAGCGTGTTCCATAGGACTCATCGTTCTACCGATTGATCCAATCATTCGAAAGTATGGCGTTCGGTTCAGGCATCTTTGCCGTAGCTTGTCAAACCAAAATCGTTGAGCAGCACGTACATAGGGGGGATCACCAGTAGGACAAGCGTTGTGGATGCCATCAAGCCAAAGCAGATACTGATTGCAATAGGAATCAGCACCTGTGCTTGTAAGCTCTGTTCAGAGAGTAGCGGCATCAAGCCCGCAATAGTCGTCAGCGACGTAATCATGACCGCGCGGAATCGAAGTCGACTTGCCTCCGTCGCAGCTTGTTCGATCGGCATGGAACCTTTGGCTTGCGACTTGAGGAATAGTATCAACAAAATGGAGTCATTGACCACGATTCCAGCCAGCGAGGCGTAGCCCATCATACTTGGTAAGCTAAGGCTGATTCCATACGCCAAGTGGCCCCAAACGACCCCGATAAATGCAAAGGGGATGGCTGCCATCACAACGATCGGCTCGATGTAACTGCGGAATTGGAAGGAGAGAATCACGAACACTCCCAAGCATCCGATAATCGCAGCAGTGCTCATCGAGCGACCAGTTTCCGCTCCGCTTTCACTCGCCCCCTTGACGGTCAGCTCCAGACCGGGGAATTCGTCGAGCAACTCGGGTAACAGTTCCCGACGCATGTTGTTGATTGCCGCCATCGCGTTCGACTTACTCGAATCCACATTGCCCATTACCAAGACAGCTTGTCGACCGTCGGTTCTTGCGATCCGGGACCACCCACGTCGCTGTTTTAGTTCCGCTACTTCGCCCAGCGGTACTGCTTGTCCGCCGGGAAGAGTCACGCGATAGTTTTCCAAGTCGCTCAGGCTGTCGCGATCGGATTCTTCAAACCGAACCTCAACATCGTAGGCCTCCTCGCCGACTTGAATCTGGGCGCTCAACAAACCTTGGAACGAACCGCGCAGTTGTCGGGCTAGATCTTGGGCTGTCATGCCGAGGCCCACGGCGCCAGGCCGCAGTGAAACGAGCATCTCCAGTTGTCCCTTGCGAAGATCATCCGACAGGTTGTAGATTCCGTCGTAGGTGGTCATATAGCCCTTGATCCGTTCGGCAACAGCATCCAGGTCTTCCAGCGGTAAGCCTTGTAGTTGCAATTCGATGTCGCGACCGGCAGGCCCGATCGAAGGCTCGTCAAAAGTAAGGCTGAGCACATTTGGGATGGTCCCAACCGCCGCGCGCCAATAAGCAATGACCTCCGCAACAGGCGCATCGCGATGCTCGTTTCCAAGCAGGTCAGCTTGAACAGTCGCCACGTGACTACCGATTTCATTGGCGTCAGTATTTTGGTTGTACCGAACAAAACTGATTTTCACTAAGTCCTGCTGGTCTGGTTGTCTCGGGCGAAAATGTTCGTTCGTATCCGCCAGCGCTTGTTCAATCCTGGCAACCACCTGTTGAGTGTTCTCAAGTGAGGTACCTGGTGGAAGCAAAACGCGGGAGACGATCGTATCGCCCTCAAGCGAAGGAAAAACTTGGAATCGGACAAAGCCGCCGGCCAATAAGCCGAGTGTGCACAGGAACATCATCAGTACGCTCCCTAGCGTGAGGTACCTCCAGCGAATGGCGAGGCCGACGACCCACGCCACGATATCCCTTCCCCGGTCAATCACGCTTTCACAGGCCATGCGGAATCGCGAGCGTTTGTCCGGATCGTGGGATAGGGAGTGCCCAAGGTGGGACGGCAAAATCAAGAATGCTTCGACCAAGCTCGTCGCCAGCACAAGTAGAAGCATCATGGGAAGCACTCGCAAGACTTTTCCAATGTCTCCGCTGAGGAAAATGAGTGGACCCAGGACACTGCAGGTCGTCAAAAATGAACTGAAAACTCCACTGCCAACCTCTCGAACACCCTCTACGGCTGCCTTCATTGCGGGCTCACCACGGGACCGACGCGACGCAATGTTCTCCGCAATCACAATCCCATCGTCCATCAGCAGACCAAGGGCCATCAGCAGCCCAATCATGGTGAGCATGTTGATTGTCAGGCCTGCCGCGGGGACGAAGGCAAATGCAGCAAGGAAGGAAACAGGTAGGCTCATGACAACCCAAAACGAAAGCCGAGCGTTGAAGAATAGCCACATTGTGGCAAAAACAAGAATGCAGCCCTGCCCTCCATTCTTGACCAACAGGAAAATGCGGTCCTTGACCAAGGCCGATTGGTCGTTGATGACGCTCAAGTGCACCTGTGGATGGCGGGCGGACTCGGCCTGCACAACTGCTTTGACTGCATCCGCTACTCGGATCGTGTCTTCCTTTTTGGTCTTTCTAATCTTTAGCAGTGCCGCCCGCTGTCCGCCGACAGCAACCAGATCTTCGTCGAGCTCAAATTCGTCCTTGACGGTTGCAATGTCTCCAAGTCGCACTTCTGCCCCGCCTCGGTTACCCGCTACCACCAAATCCTCGAGAGCCGTTCGCGTCTTTCGGCTTTCCTGAACCCTTACCAAGACGGTTTGTTCTGAATCGATTTTGCCTGCCGGCAGGTCAAGGCTCTGGGAGGAAATGGCCATCGAGATGTCGGTAGCACTCAAGCCATAACGTAGCATTGCTTCACGAGACAATTCCACGCGAAGTAAGTGATCTGAGAAGCCGTCAATATTGACTTCGCTGACGTCCGGCGACGACACAATACGCTCGCGAAGTTGTTCGCAGTAGGCCTTCAAGTTGACTGGCGTCATGGGGCCCACAACCAAAACGTCCAAAACAGCTTGCCGCGTATTCAGGCGGGTTGTAATCGGCGGTTCCGCATCGTCAGGAAAGTCGTCGATCGATGCAACTGAATTGTCGATCTCGTTTCGAAACGCGTTGTAGTCTCCTGAGTCCAGCATCTCGAGCGTCACTGTGCCAAGCGACTGGACTGCCGAGCTCTTCAGTTCTTTTAGATACTGAACGCCGTCGAGAGCGTCCTCAAGGCGTTGTACAATCGTCTCTTCTACTTCACTGCTGGTCGCACCCGGGAAGGCAACTTGAACTTGGACAACCGTCGGCAAGGCGTCGGGGAACGTCTCGCGCTGCAGCGAACGAATGCTCATTAGACCTGCAGCCAGCATGATGATCATCAGCAGGTTTGCGGCGGTCGGGTGTTTTGCAAAGAATTCAATCACAACCTAGCTCACTTTCGCATCGTCGTTTCTTGTTGCGCAACGCGTCTGTCGACTAGTCGCCGGAAATCGGATCGACCAACATGCCATCAATGGCCGGTACCGGTGGTTGGCTTGCAATCCTCTGACCAATCTGCAATCCGGATGCAATTACGGCAGAGTCGCCCATAAAGCTCTCGATGACGACTTCCGTTCGGTGTAAGCGATTGTCTGAGTCGATGGTGTACACTGCATCGCCATCCAGCGCCAGTCGCGGTACAGCAATACTGCTGCCCTGCCCTTGCGAGCGAAGCTCAATCTCGCAAAACGTTCCAGCGCGCAAGACGCTCGAAACTCCCGATTGCGTTTTAGGAGGATTGTTAGCGGAATCATCGTTGGCTTTTTGTGGCTCCTTACGGATCGAATTGTCCACGGCAATCACGATTCCAAGCGTTCTGGTCTGTGTGTCAATGGACTCAGAAACACGCAGCGGACGACCAACAAAACGCTGTGCGGAACTGCCGCTCGTGGCAATGATCCTAGCCTGAAGTTTAGGAAGCAGGTTTTCGAGTTGATCGCCTGGCGGATAACGGCCTGACCCGCGAGGCAGCACACGTTGGAGTTGAGCAATCGAGAAATGTGCCTCAACCTCGACGGTGCTCGTGTCGTGCAATTCGAACAGCGTTTGGTTCGGCGCAACCGCTTGTCCAACCTCGACGGTCACGCCGGCTAAAGTGCCCGAGAATGGGCTGCGTACTTGCGTGCGGTCCAGATTTCGCCGTGCCTCAGCGACGCGGCTTTCCGCCAACTTCACCTGCGCCTGTTTGGACGCAATCCGACTTGTGTAGAGGCTGAGTGTGTTGTTCAAGCGTTGTACGGCCTGCTGTTGCATCAACAGGTTCATTCGCGCAGATTCGAGTTCGCTGTCGGATACAATCTGCTTTGTCTGTAGGTCGATTTGGCGGTCAAGTTCAGTCTGCGAAACTGCGAGAAGGCTCTTTTCGATTTCCAGCGACCTTTTGTCTGCCAGTTCACTGGCTAGTGTCTCATCTAGGGCCGCTTTGGCGACGGCAAGGTCACTTTCGCGTTGGCTCAGTTGCAATTCGTAGTCACTTGGATCAATTCGAAAGAGCAGTTCGCCAGCGCGAATTTGGTTTCCGGTTTCTAGTTGAGGGTTTGCCTCCACGATGCGACCCGATACTTCTGCCACCGCGGCCCACTTACGTGACGGTCCGGCTGTTCCGAAGCCAGTGATGGTCGGGACGATCTTGGTTGGCACGATCTCGAAAACACGTATCGGAAGGGCGACCTCTTGCCGTTCTTTACGCGGCAACTCACGCTTGCCGCTAACGAAGAACCCGAACACTGCCGCGCCAACCAGGACTGGTGGCAGCCAGAGGAGTCGTCGAGATTTCAAGAAATTCAATGAAACACTCATCTCGTTTACTCCTCGTTTGAGTCGTTTTTGTTTCCGTACGCAGCCAGGAATACGCGTACTGCCGTCTTGCACTTCCGTTGAATCTTGGTCCTACTCGGAGCAGGTGCGCCGATGCGGGTTCGCAGTAAGTCGACACCCAGCAACATTCCCATCAGCAATTCCGCCGCTTCTGAAGGCGATGGTGCAAACATCAGTCCAGCAGCAGTCTGTTGTTTAATGTAATTGGCAACGGCGTTGTTGACCCGTTTGGGGCCAGCCTCAAAGAAGATCCTGCCGACCTCAGGGTGCGAGCGAGCTTCGGCGGCGGCAATCCGGTCCCAGGAGTCTGCTTCTGCGCTGAGTACGACGCTGAGGAATTTTTCGCCAAAGCGGCGAAGGTCCGATTCGGGATCATCGGTGGCTTTGAGCAATGCACCCAATTTTCCCGCCCGCTCCTCAGCGCTCGCCTCGACGGCCGCTTTGAAGAGTCCGGTCTTGGATTGGAAGTGGCTGTAGACCGTTGGCTTGGAAACCCCGGCGACCTCTGCAACGCGGTCGATGCTGGTCGTTGAGTAGCCTTCGTGGAGAAAAAGTTCAGTGGCCCGCTGCAGAATTAGCTGTCGCGTGGCCTTGCCTTTTTCACGCCTGGCATCGTTCATGAATTTGCCCTTGATGATTTCAAGTCAGCGAATGTTCCAGACTGCTTCGCCCGTGTTTGCTAACGTCGATCTGCCACGACTACTGTTCAGGTTCGGTCCCTTTAGCGGCTCGTGATAACTTTACTTTACTGTAAAGTAAACCTTTGTGGCGAGAGGAGTTTCGGGAATCGGCGAAAAAACTCCAGCAAATAGGATTCGGGTGACTCAATCGCCGGTCACATGATCGCTGCCCACAGCCTCGGAACTTTCGGATCCGCGCGATAGTGCTTGCCAGTTAAGATTGAATTTCGCTAGATATTTACGCAGGCGATCTGCATCGTTTGCCTTTTGGCGGGCCAGCCGCGAGCATGCAAAGAGCTGTCGCCCAGCTTCCGAGAGCGAACGGCTGGCCCGGCAAACAGAAACAACATCCGCAAGCTGAACCAGGTCGAAACGGTCCAACTGGCGAGCGGCTTGGCTGGGTAAGACCTCCGAAACGGTGGCAAGGCATTGGTCGATTGCATCTCGCGAAAGTTGCTGCCTGGTCGCATTGGTGACCCGAAGTCGGCTCAGTTCGATACGCACATCCGCCGCGGTGATTCGCCCGGAGCTCGCTAGGGTGGCCATGCGGGTGATCGAGCTGCTGAGGTCACGAAAGTTCCCGGGCCACGTCGCGGAATCACTGGTTGCAAAGCGTAGATATGCTTCGCGAGCTTCCTTGTTGATGGTCACCTTGCGATTTTGCAACCGCTCAAATTTGTCGAGCTCGAAATCGATGTTCGGGTCGATGTCTTCACGACGCTGAGCTAGTCCGGGCAGTTCAAACTCCCACAGGTTAATCCTCGCCAGCAAGTCGTCGCGGAAGCGGCCGTTTTGCACTTCGTGGTGTAGGTCGCGATTGGTTCCGCCGATCAACTGAAAATCACTATGCGTCGGTTTGTCCGAGCCGACTGGCCAAAATGTCTTTTCCTCAACGGCCTTGAGCAGCATGGCTTGTTCATCAAGTCCGAGTTCGCCAATTTCATCTAGGAAGAGGATGCCACCACTGGCTGATTGCAATAGTCCGGCACGATCTTGCGTTGCACCGGTGAAGGCTCCTTGTTTGTGTCCAAAAAGCGTCGACATTGCTTGTTCGCCGCGCAGCGTCGCGCAGTTGACTTCAACGAAATCTCCCGCGACCAAATTACGGTGTTGTTTTAGTTGGTAGATCCGCCGAGCCAGGTGGCTCTTTCCCGCGCCGGTTGGACCAGTCAGTAGCATCGGAGCCGTGGTCAGCAAGCAGACCTTTTCGATTTGCTCGATGAGCGTATTGAAATTAGCATTTTTGGTCGCAATTCCGCCTTTGAGGAATGCAACGCTCTGTTGCGTCTGAGCTTGGAAGCGAGTCGCCAAGGCGTCGTACTTGGACAAGTCCAAGTCGATCGTCTTGAGCGTGCCTTGGGGTGGCCCAGAGGAACGTCGTGATGGAGACGACTGCAGCAGCTTGCCAGGCAAGTGCCTCGATTCAGTCAGCAAGAACAAGCAAATTTGGGCTACGTGGGTGCCGGTCGTGATGTGGATTAGATAGTCTTCTTTGTCGACATCAAACGGGTAGTCCCTCGCAAAGTCGTGCAAGCAGCCGAAGACCTCTTCGAAGTCCCAGGGATCGCGGAAGTCGATCTCGTGCGTCCGAACTCGCGTTTCGGGCGATGTCGCAGCAATGTCGCCTTCAACCTGCTCAAGCAGCCTCGAGTGCTTGGCGTCGCAGAGCAGTTCGAAGCGGTCGACCACAAAGTCGTCGTGCTGGCAAATGGCAACGCTGGGCCGCCAAGCAAGCCAACGGTCGCCCCGCTTGGGCGTACGATCCAGTGTGGTACCAAGTAATCCGATGACAACAGTTGGTTTATGCATAGCGAGAATTATAAACGACTAGCGAAGCAAATAAGTTTGAGCCGGCCCGATAAAACTGCATTTCTTGCTAAGTTGTTTTCCAGTATGGACTTAGGGTTTTCTGGTTTGTTTGGCACGACGAATGCCTAGTAGGGTAGGCATTGAAGCTGGCAGCCTACGGCGAACCAACCACAAAGCCGCTGTAAAGTGATGGCTGCCACAGGAATTGACATTTGAGGGAAGACAAATGACGACCACGCAGAACCCACCAGCAAACGCGCAGGCTAGTTTGACCGCGGAAGAAACCGCTCAGCGGCTTGGACGGTTCGTTGCAACCGGTGAAGCGACTGCCATGTTGCCAACACCGACGACGAAGCCAATCACCGTCGTCGGTACTGAGGCAATTCGCGCCACGTTTGATGACAAGTGCATTCAGCAGGCGATCAATTCGCGGCTGGCTCCCGGCGTAACGGAGCTTGTGCTGAATCCAGATGCCCACTGCGGTTACGGTGCACCGGTTGGGTGCGTAATGGTTTCACCGACTCACATCTATCCTGGGCCAGTTGGTGTCGATATCAAGTGCTCGATGAGTTTGCTGCAATTGGATGTTCCCGAAGAGGCGATTGAGGATCGTCGCGTTCGCCGCGAATTGATCTCGGCAATTTGCCAGCGGACGCCGACAGGTGCAGGACGCGGTCAGCGATCAGTTCCCAAGGCGCGGCACGTGAATCGGACGCTGGGACGACAGGCTTTATTAGAGGGCGCGAGCGAAAGCGTCTGCGAACAATTGGGCATCCCTGCTCACTGGGCAACACGATGCGAAGATGCGTTCCACGTCGGTCACGATGGGACCGCAGCGGCACTGGAAGGCCGGCTCGATTGGTTGCTTGAGCAGCGATGGATGAATAACTTCACCCAAAAGGTTGCACAGCTTGGGTCCTACGGAGGCGGCAACCACTTTGGTGAATGCGAAGTCGTTGAGGTTGGGGACGGTGAGCGAGAAAGGGCAACTGCGGAAGTCTTTGGGCTTCAGAACGGAAAGGTAGCATTTTTGTCGCACTGCGGTTCCCGAGGATTGGGCCACAAGTTGGCGTCTGGGCAGTTTAAGTCGCTTCAAGGTAAGTTCAAGGATTGGGATATTCCGTTGCCAGGTGGTGACCGAGAGTTGGTTTACGCGCCTTTGGGGACTCCTGAGGCGAATGCATATATCAATGATATGTCACTAGGGGCGAACTTCGCGACTGTGAATCACCTCTTGATCAACGCACTCGTCTTGGAAGCGTTTCAGGAAGTGCTGCCTGGAGCCAAGGGAGAGCTGGTTTACTTCATCAGTCACAATATCGCGCGGCGCGAAGTCGTTGATGGAAAGCGATCATGGGTACACCGCAAGGGAGCGACTCGCGCGTTCCCGGCACAGCACCCTGCCCTGGCTGAGACGCCGTTTGCCGACACAGGGCACCCTATCCTACTGCCGGGAAATCCTCGAGATGGATCGGCAGTCATGGTCGCTGACCCCGGTGCTGAAAAGTCGTGCTTTAGCGTCAATCATGGTGCCGGGCGGATTATGGGACGCAAGCAAGCGTTTCGTTCGCTCGACCAGGCTGTGATCGATGCCGAACTGGATAGCCACGATATTCTTAGCAACTGTCGTCAGTATCCAATGGATGAAGCCCCGGCAGCGTACAAGGACTTCAATGAAGTGCTTCGGAGCGTAAAGCAAGCCGAATTGGCTAGCGAGGTTGCTCGTTTGAAGGCGCGTTTCGTTATCAAGGATGGTAGCAAGGCGGACGATTAAGCGGCTTCACAAGCCGCCCAGCGAAGCAGCTCCAAATATCGCCAAGGTGCATGATCATGTTCGTGCACCTTGGCCTGCCCGCTTTATAAGCAAGGACCAGTTGTGTCAGCAAGGCACAGCTCGTGAATTGCTTGCTGAATTCTATAAAGACATTCTAAGAAAGCCGCTTGAGATGAACGCGGATCCAGCACTGACAGCTTCAATCAACAGCCCACCACCAATCCGCATCGACGGGGCTGAGGGCGAAGGCGGAGGGCAGGTCCTGCGCACTTCATTGACGCTCAGCATGATTACTGGTCGCCCGTTGACCCTGGTGAACATTCGGGCAGGCCGCAAGAAACCAGGGTTGATGCGTCAGCATTTGACATGTGTTCGTGCCGCCGCTGAAATCAGCGATGCACGGGTTCAGGGCGATGTGCTGAATTCGTCCGAACTCGTTTTTGAGCCAAAACGCGTCAAGGCCGGTGACTATCGTTTTCGCATCGGATCCGCGGGCAGCACAAATCTAGTCTTGCAAACGGTGTTCCCCGCTCTCGCCTTGTGCACCGAGAGCAGCACCGTGCAATTAGAAGGCGGGACACACAACCCGCTCGCACCCAGCACCGATTTCTTGGCCCAAGCCTTCGCGCCGCAGGCAGCTAAATTTGGTTTTGGGCTTAGTATCGACTTGCAACGCCACGGGTTTGTTCCTGCTGGCGGAGGCGTGGTTCAGGCGAGAATTGAACCCGCCAAATTACAAGGCGTTACACTCGTCGAGCGGCAGGGGCGAGCCAAGTACACTGCTCGGGTGCTGATTTCGCAACTTGAACGAACGATTGCAACCCGTGAAGTGAAGACGCTGGTTCGGCGGTTGGGGATTGATGAAGAGCAGGTCCAAATCGAAAGTGTTGAATCCAGTGGGCCGGGCAACGTGGTGCTGGTCGGCGTGCATTACGACAACTGCGACGAATTGATCTGCGAGCCTGGGCGAGTTGGCATGAAGGCGGAACGCGTTGCTCGCGCCGCAACAAATGCAGTTCGGAAGTACATCACCAGTGGTGCTCCCATTGGCGAGCACTTGGGCGATCAGCTTATGCTGCTGGCCGGCTTGGCTGCTTACCGCGGTCATTCATCGAAGCTCGTTTTGCAGAAATGGACGGAGCATTGCGCCACCCACCAAATGGTTTTACAGTCGTTTTTACCCATCAGTTTCAACAGGCGTGAACTGGATTCTGGAGTTGAACTGGCCATTTCTCCGTCCGAAACCCGATCGGTGGATGGACTGGGGCGGAACACTAATCTGCACTGATTGACGCTAATCTTGAGTTAGGTGAAGCGGGATTCGGTACAGGGCAGAAATGAGGCTGTTGAAGTCCCGCTATTCCAAGTGGCAACGCGACGGCATGGATCGGTTGGTGCCATCGATGTACCTGCCAGGCCCGGAGACCACGAAGTGGTTGCAGAAGGTAGCCGGCGGTTGAGCGCAGCGACCCCGCCGGTCATCTCGCACGACGACAAGCGAACGAACCGGCGACATGGCAAAACATCGAACATCGGTTGAGTTCGCCACATCCCTGCCGGTACGACTCAACCTCCTGGCACGCGTAATGAAAGGCTTCGGTCGTCACAGCTCACGAATCCCATCATGGGGGTTGGTCGCGGTGGATGCTTTGGGGGGAACACTAATCTGCACTGATCGACGCTAATTTTGCATTCGGTGAAGTCGCATTCGGTGCAGGGGCGGAATGATTGCGTTGACCAGCTATGATGATTAGGGACAGCTCGCCGGCTATACTTATCCAGATGGGACGAGTGTCGAGCGAACCTACACGGATCGCGGTCAGTTACACCTGCTTAAGCACG
>CAYPLE010000011.1:81578-98547 GCA_964411445.1 uncultured Pirellulaceae bacterium | reverse complement strand
GCTTGTCTAGTCGTGGATCTGGTTTCAGATCCCATTGAACCCCACAGCTCACCGTACAATGGCACGCGTTTTCTCTGAGGCTGCTAAATAGTGCTCCGGCGGGCTTGGAAGCCCATCGTACACACAAGTCTAAACTTCGCCTTTAGGGCGTTGAGGATTCACGCGAGATGGCCTCCGAGAATCTTGGCATTGGAGGAACTAGTCTGCTTTGATGGCGACGAGAGATTTGGTGGTACGTATGAAAAGGACTCCTGCTGAAAGAGCAGGGGAGGCAAAGCAGGGAGCGCCCATGGGATTCTCAGCAAGCACCTCGAATTTTGGGCCAGCCTTTAAGACAAAGACAGAACCTTGCTCCGAAGGACAGTAGATTTTGTTGTCCGCCGCAACCAAAGAAGCTGTGATGGCTGCCGCGCCCGGCAAACGCTTTTCGTACGTCTTTTCACCAGTCAGCGCGTGAAAACAGCGTATGACTCCATTTGTATTGCCCAAGTACAAGTAGTCGCCCCAGACCACGGGTGTCGACATGTAGCTTCCACCCCGATCCACCGTCCAGATAATACTGGCCGAATCTCCTTCAACACCCTTGGCAGTAGCCCCTGCTTTCCCGCGGGAATCTGTATTTTCAGCGGACGCGTCGTTCGACTCTTCAATTTCTGGGCTGAGATTACCAGATGCCGTGGAACGTATTACGTAAATTGGTGACTTGCCACCATGTGCATTAGTAATGTAGATCCGATCTTCGATTGCGAACGGAGTTGGTGTCGGATTATCTCCTCCTCCAGCAATGCGCCATTTCTCGTCGCCGGTCGACAAGTCGTAGGAGACAATCCAGGGCCATCCATTGACAACGATTTGAGCCGAAGTTTCGCTAGCGTGAATAAGCGCCGTTCCCCAACTCCGCTCGCTGTCACCCTGGCGAGATACTTCCCATAGCGTATCACCAGTGTCCAAATCCAGAGTTGTCAGAAATGGTCGCTTCGGATCATCACAAACCAGCACGACTTTGTCTTCATAGATGGCTGGGGAACTGGCATAGCCCCAACCGATACCGTACTTGCTAATGTCGATAGTCCCCAGATCACGCTGCCAGAGCGGTTCTCCATCATGGCTGAAGCAATAGCATCCTTCTGAACCAAAGAATGCGACAATCCGTTCGTCGTTGGCGGCTATGGTTGTATTGGCATGCGTGGCCTTGGTATGGCGAGTCGCTTTGGGTTTTCCCTTGTGTGCCTCGCGCCGCCACAATTCTTCTCCGGAGTTCTTATCAAAGCACAACACCAACCACGATTGCGATGCGTTGTCGTCGGCTGCGTCGATATTTCCCGCTCGTCCAACTTGCAATGGCACGTCGCTCTCTGATGACACCGCCGTTGCCAGGAACACTTTGTCGCCAAAAATCGTCGGACTTGAATGCCCAAGCCCTGGGACTTCAACCTGCCATAGGACACTTGGATCGTCGGGGTCGGTTGCATCCCAAGATTCTGGGGCAGCGTACCCGAGAGCAACTCCACGGCCTCCAGGCCCGCGAAAACCGGGCCAGTTGGTTTGCGTCAATTCTGGGTTCGCCACTCGATCTGTGCCGTGCAGTTCATCACCAGCCTGGCTAGCAGCGGAAGGAAGCAGAAAAAGTGTCGACAGCACCGTTAGCAAACGAATGTTTGAGGCGAAAGAATGCATATTGGAAATCCGTTAGTTGATCGGGCGATTGATAAAAATACGATTCAATCCGTCGGAATTTGCGACAGCCACATCCACATAGCCATCGCCAGTGAAGTCCCCGACACATAAGCCGTAGGTCATCGCGTCTGTTTCGCCAAAGTGCACGACCTCGAAGCGAGCCCCTTTGTCGCGATTGAAGTAAACAGAATTCTGCTGCTCCCTATTGCCGACGACAATATCTAGTTGCATATCATTGTCTACATCTGCAATGGCGAGAGCATAGGTAACACTATCGGCTGGCCCGACGGTCAACGTGCCATACTGGCCGCCTTTCCCATCACCAAAGTAGACGATATTGGCTGAGTCGATGTTGCCCACCACCCAATCGATGTGCCCATCTCCGTTGAAATCACCTGTGGCAACCGCTCGGGCAGAACCACTCGCGCTGCCGAAAGTGGTTGCTTTGGAGAATCGCCCTTTGCCCAGACCGAACAACAGGCTGCACGGCTGACCGTCGCGGTTGGCGAGAACCAGGTCGAGTATCCCGTCTTCGTTGATATCGGAAGCAGCGACGTCAATCGTCGAGTCGCGCTGCGCACCAAACGGCCTGACTTCTGCAAAATGTGCTTTGCCATCGTTGAGATAAACTAAGTTGGGCATCCCGCGGCAGGTCGCAAGAATATCCACATCATCATCACCGTCGATGTCAACACAGGTCAAACTTCGAACGCTGCTCGGCTGCCCAAACTGCTCACCTTCTTGGAACTTACCGGTACCGTCTCCCAGCATGATCTTGCAAGGCGCCATGTCATTGCCGACGGCAAGGTCGAGGTGACCATCGCCGTTGAAGTCTGCGGGCTGGCATGCATAAGTTGTCGACAAGTCTGGACTCAACGGTCGTGCGAGATGAAATCGCGCACGTCCCTGGTTGAAGAAGATGTAATTTTGTTGCGGCCAGTGGCGGCCGTTGGCGACCGCGATATCAAGGTCACCATCTTCGTCAAAGTCGGCGGTAACAACTGAGGCGGTACGGTTCAGGTTGGTTCCCAGCAGATTTCGAGTGCTTGAAACAAGTGTTCGATTCTGGGCTTCCGCAACGTCACTTGCGCTGAAGATCAGCAGCAACCAAGCGGCCAGCGCTTTTAGAATAGACTTGATCAATTGTTCAATTCCTCAAGCTGCTGTTCTGCGCGCGCGACCAGAGCGGCCACTTCTTGATTGCCCGAGTAGAGCTCAATAATGGACTCAAGGATCTGCTTGGCATCTGCCACGCGTGCTCGCTCGTAGGCCTCGTTCGCCTCGGTCAGCTTCTCATCGAGGAACTGGCTCAGCGAACCAACTCCTGCGCTGAGCTCGCGAATGCGTGCGAGCCCCTCTCCGGCTAGAAAAACAATTGGTGCATCGGAGTCTTCTTTGCGGAACAATCTGACGATAGCCTGGTACTTGTCGCGTGCCGTTGCCAGATCACCAAACCGCTCGTAGTCGCGGGCTTCAGCATACTGTACCTGGGCGGGAGTCCAATCGTCATTGCGGCCAAGTCGTTCGTCGCGATCCATCCGACGTTCCGCCTCACGGCCGTCGACCCATTCGATTTGCTCCTGCGCCCATTCAGCGTTGTCACTGTCGGGAAATCGTTCGATTAGCTGAGTAAGATACCGATCTCTGGCGTCGTTCCAGCGGATCCATTTATCACTTTCTAGCAACGCTTCTGCGCGTGATCGCAAAGCGGACTCGCTGAGCGGCATCAGGAACCAGACGACAGCCGCGATAGCGATTACTAATCCAACGAGCAGCACCCAGGCTTGTTCGAAGAACGACTCGTCCTTCTTCTTTCGCTTTTTCTTCTTCGGCTTGATGCCAAGTACTTTTTCTGCTTCGTCACGGTCGACATTCATTTGCAGCGGACTAAACCCAGCCGCAGCGTGCTGCAAAACACCCACTCCTTCGTTTTGTCGTCGCTGAGCTTCCTTGAGCGCCAATTGTAGAGCGGTGGCACTGTACGGTCGTGCACCGGCGTCTTTTGACAGTAGCTGCTCCACGATCGCCGCCAACCAGACGGGGCAGTCCAAGACTGCTGCGCTGACTTTTGGGACAGGCTGTTCGCGGATAGCCGCCTTGAGCAACTCAGGCTCATTGGCATCAAAGGGAGGTTGCCCGGTGAGCATGCTATAAAGAATTGCACCGAGTGAATACAAGTCGGCCTTTTCGTCCAGTTTTACGTTTTCGCCGATGCAATCCAACGTTTCCGGAGCCGCGTATTGCATGTGCGATCGTCGCCCAACATCGGAGCTGATCATCGATGTTATCGCGCTGCGACGAAAATCTTGAATCTTTGCCATTCCCTGTTCGGAGACCAGGATTTTTTCGGGGCGTAGTCTTCCGTGTACCCACCCCATCTGGTGAGCATACTGTAGTGCATCGGCGAGTTGTTTGCAGTAGTCGAGGGCGGACTCCCATGGCAGGCGATCGCGCCGCTTCAGCAGACTACTGAGCGTTTCTCCTTCGACGAATTCGTACGCTAGAAAGGCGCTCTTCGTATCAAAGCCACCGCCATAGCAACGGACGATGCCGGGATGCCGCAACTGCTTGAGTTGCTCCAACTGACCAGCAAACGCTTCGCGACTTTCCGGTGTCATCCCCATTGGAATTGCGAACACGCGGAGCGCTGCCATCTTCTTCTGTTGCACATGCATAGCGCTGAAGACTTGCCCGCCGTCACGAATCTTGGACAAAGGGGCTTCAAGTGCAAAGGGACCGATGCGTGATTTTGCCATACCAAAGCTCTTGCAGAAATGATCGCGGTGACAAGCACCCTCAGCGCTGGACCCTCAGAAGTAGGGTTGGGTGACCGACTGCCTAACCTGGCTTAGTGCGACTCGCACGACCGTATAGCGTGCAACACCCAATGAATCGCAAATTCCAATCGTCGCAGAAACGCTCCACCCGGGCTTAAGCGCTCTAGGATACTCCACCCAGTGCGACTCGGCGAGTCAGCAGGCGCGCTTTGGCTCAAGAGAGAGTTGCTGAAGCGGTACCGCCAAAAATTTTACCGTAGAATCACACCCGGTACACCGTTTTTCACCGGTGCCAGTGTTTGACCAGGCTGAATGACAGGCGGAAGCGACGCTCCATCGGTCCCAAACGGTTGGTTGGAATTGGTCGGGTGCGCCAAGGTGCTGTTTCTTGGATAGCCACCCATTCTCGGGGATCCTCCCGAGGTCGAACTTATGCGCGGTGCACTTGAGGGCGACACGCTGCCTGCCATCCGACTGGCAATCCTGGAGTGGGATTGATAATCGCGAAGGTGTTCCACAAGGACTCGGCGAACTTCCAAGATGGCTTTTGGGTGACGATGAATCACTTGATGCTCGGCCGGTACGGAAATCTCGCTTTCGCTATCATAGGTGCGCGCACTTGCAAATTCGACCACACCGTCGCCGGTGGTTTCCTCTGCGCCGAAGAACCAGGAGCGTTTGGGCGTCAAGCCGACGATGTTGTGGTATTTGACCCACGCTGGTCGCGGCGAGCGCAACATCGCTTGAAATACGGGTGACTCGGGACTGAGCGAATCGATGCTGGTACTGTTGATCAACAGGTCGGCATTTTGAAACACTCCAGGGTTCTGATTGACCAAATCCTGGGTCGTGGCCACCATCATCCTAGGCAACTTGATGAACCGTCGCGCTAGCCAGCGAGTTGTATCATTCGCGTAATCGCTTCCTCTATGCGGAGTGCCGATTGTCACGACGCGTTTGATATCACGATTAGATTCAAAGAAGGCGGCCAATTTAAGCTTTTGCAAATCCTCTGGATTGCCGCGAACAGAATCAAACGGCTCTTCACTAATGGTCCTCCAGAAGCGATCCCCACTGTCGATTGTCTGCATGCGACTGATTAGGCCACCCATGCTGTGACCCACCAGGACCATTTGGTCCAGCGTCTCGTAGTTGTGCTGTGGATCCAGACGCTCACGGAGTTCATTCAGGTCCTCGCGCATCTGCGTCGCGCTACTCCAGAAGGGTTGTCCGGTTGGGTATTGATAGAACCAAAATTGGTAGTTCTCACGTATTTGAGAGAATGAACGCAGGTCGTTAAACATCGGCATCCAAGTCACCGGGCTCGACCAGAGTCCGTGCACCATGATCACCGGTATGCGCCTGGGATCAAACGGCTCGAGCATAAAGATACCTCGATGCTTAAGCGTTTTTTGAGGATTGATAAGCCCCGCAGTCGCCTTACTTTGTTCGCGAAATTGTTCACTGTCCAGAAAATATGCAAGCGATGTACTTAGATCCGTTTGGAGCGGGACCAGCCTGCCGGCGAGCGTAAGATCGCAGGAGTCCAAAGGATCGTGCAACTCCAACACGCAATGGTGTCGGTGCTGAGCGCCACTACCAGGCTCCGTACCAGGCTTAACGACTCTCAGCAGCGCCGTGACAGGGAAGCTCAACCCTTCCGGATAGTACTTTTCGCGCGGGTCGTTCGGATCCCCCTTTTTGCGAACAGCAATCAACGGAACGCCAAGTCCATACGTCAAGCCGGACGCAGGCAACCCGTCCAGCTTGTAATCGCTGACGAATTCAAAGCGATCGAAATCGTCGTTCTGCCACTTTCCCCGAACAATACAGGGCACGCGATAGGTTTGTTTCCCTGTCGTCAGTTCGTAGTTGTAGCCAGGCTTCAACTCGCCTCGTGCATTGACAAGTCGCAGAGTAGATTCAAGTGACTCGTTGTACAGATCGCAAGCACCACGGAATTGTGGATCGTAAGGGTTGCGAACGCTGTCGAACTCTCGCGAGAACAAATACATGTATGCATTGCTGACAGCGACGCCGTACATGTCGAGTGCAACCAGTGGACGTTTATCACGCTCGGCGCGTTGCCCCAAAACGTAAGCCAGTTCGCTAATTCCGTAAACTAACTCGCCTTCGGCAGTATCGCTGGCAACCAGCTCTTGCATCATGACCAGGCATTGGTCGGGTGCGGACTGGTACATGTCGAGCAACGCGTAGCGGCGAAGGACGCTCTGGGTACGATTGCTAACTTCGGGACCCTGGCTGCTGGATAGATCCAGTTGCATTGCCAATGGATTGGCTGGAGCATCGCGTTTGATAAGAAATTTTTGCGTACTACAACCACCCAGCACGCAGATGACCCCAATGGGCCAAATGAGCGCTGTCGCCGATCGCGTTCGACTTGCGGCGTAGGCTGACATCTCTTCGTTGTGTTTTCCAAGCGGCTGAGTTTAATCCGACCACACCGCAACAAAAACTAGTCATTACGGGGGAGCCGAGGCGCAGAATCTCCTTGAAGGGGAGGTTAGGGTTTTCTCGCTGGAGGGGTCAATGCCGCAATTTGCCAGCATTGAGAGGAGAAAAATGGCCGCTGATCGTAAAAGACGCCTTTTCGTCAGCGCCGATTGGTGAGCCTGTACATTAATATTTAGATAGGCGAGTCCAATTTCCAAACCCACCCTTTTGGTGAGACGTTGGATCCAGTGGCCCCGCAGCCTCGCCATCAGCCAAGCCGGTCCTTCCTTCACTCTACGAATCCTGCCCGCCCCAGCTTATGCACTCTCGAATCGCTGCCATCGAACAGGACTTTCGCGAAGCCTGGAGTTCATTCAATCCGGCGGGATATGAGCACTACCTTGCGCAAGTTAATCAAGAGCAACGAAGCGAATTGTTGGTTCGGCTGCTGAGCGCAGAACTTGAATACCACTATCAGCCACCAAGTCGCATTTTAGGTACCAGACTCGCTCCGATGGCAACGGCTGGCGGAGGAGCGGACAGTGATGACGAACGCATCCAACCCTGTGTTCAGCTCTTTTGGTTGCGATTCAGCGAACTTCAAAAGGACGAGAATCTTCTGATCCGTCTGGTGGTACTGGAATTTGCGCTGCGAATCCACCACGAGAAGATTCCGCCAAATCCCGAATCGTACTTGGCACTCTGCGACCCATCTTCACACGGTCGACTGATGAAGTTGCTTGAGATGACCGAATCGCGGCTTCCGTATTCTTCTGCGGAGAAGGTCAGCCCGACGGCCAACCACACGGACTCGACGGTCAAAGACGAGCAGCTTCCCAGTCAAGTGGCACCCGAACCGCTGCCCGCTCACTTTGGACAGTTCCTGCTCGTTCGACACATCGGTCGCGGCGGGATGGGGTTTGTGTACGCAGCCGTTGACCTAAATAGCACCGCTCGTGTGGCGATTAAGGTCATGCGTCGTGTGGATGCCTGGAGCGTTTTCCGCTTCTTTGAAGAATTCCGTTGGCTCTCACAGCTCGAGCATCCGAACCTGGTCAAACTTTACAATGCATACACCGAAAATGATTGTCGATATTTTTCGATGGAGCTGGTGGAAGGGCACACCATCGGCAAGTGGTTCTTGGGACTTTCTCGATCGTCAGACGTGCGGTGGACATTACTTCGTCGAGTATTCTCGCAGCTCGCGTCTGCCATCAACTACCTTCACGAGAACGACATTCTGCACTGTGACATCAAATGCTCCAACATGATGATCACATACAGGATGCGGGCCGTTGTTCTCGACCTTGGGCTCGCAATTCGCCAAGGACAAGCCAATCCGCTGGTCGGGACGATTCAGTACATGGCTCCCGAAGTTCTTAACAAGGGGAAACACACGACGGCCAGCGATTGGTATAGCTTCGGTGTGATGATGTACGAAGTCATGACTGGCAAGTACCCTGCGATTGACGTTCAGACTAAAGACGACGGCACGGCTATCTACGACGTTGACAACGTCAAACTCCATTCGGAAATTTCCGATTGCCCGGACGACCTCAGCCAATTGTGTTTAGCACTTATCCAATCCAATCCTGATGACCGTCCATCGCCGCGCCGCATCCTGGCTTTGCTGGGAGATGCAGGCACTCCCCGGCTCAACGACCGATCATCGCTGCTCGGATGTCCAGGGCGAGGAAAAGAGCTCAGCCTGTTGAATCAGGCATTGCTCAATGCGGGCACCGGCGATCGACGATGTGTGGTCGTTCACGGTGAAAGCGGCATTGGCAAGAGCATGCTCGTCGACCACTGGCGGCAAACGATCGATCCCGCGAATCACATCGTGCTCAGTTTGACGTGTTACCAACAAGACCATACACCAAACCGCCTGATGAACGCGCTCATCCAAGAGCTCTTGAATGTTTTGCCAAGCGTTCCTGCGCATGTTTGGCGAACCTCTCTTCAAAAACATATCGACCAAATCGGATCGCTTTTCCCACAGCTTCGGCAGTTGATCGCAAATGAAGCCGGCGAGCCGCCGCTGGGTCCACCCTCGACTGCCCGCAAGGAATGCTTCCGTGCCGTCAGCGATTGGTTGGTTTCGATCAGCCGACAGTACAAGTTGGTGTTCATCATCGACGACGCGCAGTGGGCCGATCACGACAGCATGCTGGCATTGATGGGAATGAATCAAAGACAGCAGTTTCGAGGGTTGGTTGTCTTGGCAAACGATAGTGCCGACCCGCTGTTGAGAGAATTGCGGACCACGCCACCTGTCATGGGCCAGGAATCTACGCCCATCGAACAGGAGACCATTAGCATCCCTGTTCTGCCGCTAGACCGCAAAGCCTGCAATGACCTCGTTGGACGATGGGCAAAACAGGCCCAGATTGAGATCGGCCCAGTGCCAAGTGAGCGATTGGTGCGACTCAGCGGCGGAAACCCGTTTTTACTGCGTGAGATGGTCCGCACGTTTGTCTCAGATTTTGAAGAGCATTCCGAAGACGCAGTCAGCCTGATCAACAATGCAGACGCGAACAACACGGTACGCCGAAGATTCGCTGGACTGCCCGAAAATGCCGAGCTGACTCTCGAATTTCTGGCTGTCGCGAACCACTCTTTGTCGTTCCTTCAATTGCAAATGTTGACCAACGTCATGCCGCAAGACCTGCTGCGAACGCTTGGGATGCTGCGAAGTCAGGGCTGGATACGCTCGCGGATGGGCGGTTCGGATTCTGAGGTCGAGGTTTCGCACGAGCGATTTCGCAGGGCGATTCTCCAGGGTTTTGACAACGAACGATTACAACGGCGACACTCGCGAATTGCTCGTATTTTATCTCATGAATCCCCGGCTCCCTGGTCACGCGTCGCAGGACACTACTGGGCAGCCAACCGTATCCCAGAAGCGGCAGCGTGCTATATGGAATCGGCTCGCGATGCTGTTACGGCAGGTGCCATCGAAGAAGCGCTTTTCTTCGTCGATCGAGCGTCGCATCCTAGTGCCATACGAACACCAGAGGAGAAACGCGAGTTGCTGCGGATTCGCGCCGATTGCCTAGCCTGCAATGGGAGCACTCGGTCAAGCGCCGAAGCCTACGAGACGCTGGCTGCCGAATCCAATGGTGATGAAAGTCTACTACTACGTTGCTTGGCTGGCGAACAGTGGCTTCGTGGTGGCCAGCCCGAATCGGGCATTGCATTACTGCGAGACTGCCTGACAAAGGTCGGCATTCGGAATCGTGCATTCGGGTTGCTAACATCGATGAAGATGCTTGGCCAGGCGCTTTGGTTCTCGCGTCCGGCGCAGGACTCGCGATTCTTCTCCAAAGCCGAACCCTTCTCCGAGATCGAAGCTTGTCTCAACCGACTAGCTTCTCCACTGACATTTCTCGAAAACCAACTTGGTCAACAATTGATCATTCAAATGAACCGCCTTGCCAGTGAACGCGGATCATTGCAAGATCGTTCGCAGGCGGTTTTGCGAACTGGTGTGGTGCTATCCTTCGCTGGGCGCCGTTTGCGATCCAAAGCAATTCGTCGGTTTCATTTGGGGCGGCAGCTTGCTCACCAAAGCGGACTCGACAGCGCGCTGGCAATTTGGAATTTCTGCATGTTCGTTTGGTACATTCAGAAAGGAGACAACGGCAGGGCGACCAAGCATGGGCAACGCGGTATTGCCCGCTTTGATCGAACCCGCGAACGATTCCAATGGGAACAGCAATTTCTCCGTTGGGGTGTGCTGTGCTGTTACTTCCACAGCAACCAATTGAAACAACTCCGCGAGGCAACAGCCCACCAACGAGAAAGCGCGCAGAGGCGCGAGGATCCGATGAGTATCTTTTGGATGCACGTTGCCCCGGCTCACTGGTCCGACTTGGTATCCGATGATATCCCTTCAGCTCGCAAATCGTTGCTGATCGCAGAACGCAGCGTGGCTAGCAACAAATTCCAGTTACCCAGGTTCTTTCTTTGGCTATCGCGCACACATCAGTGTCTGTACGAAGGTAACGCCGAAGAGGCGCAGTATGTGTTGCGGGACGATTGGAAACAGCTTTTTCAGTCGATTACGCTGAGCACAAATCACTATCAATGGTTTGCGCTTCACACGCGTGTTTGCTGCGATTTGATGAGTGCCTATCGCCACCCGTCCAGCCGTGCAAAATGGCTGGCCGATGCAATGTCGACAACTCGCAAAATGTTGCGACTCCAAGAACCCGCCTTTGTCGCCTATGGTAGAAGCCTGCAGTTGGTGATCGAAGCGTTGAAAGGAAACATTGCTAGCCGCAATCGTTGGCAGTACGAGATTAGACAGCTCAGACGCTATGATCATGCCCTCGCAGCCTTGGCCCTCCAGTGGCACTATTGGCTGTACCACGAACAAGGTGCCGACCATATAGCTTCGGTTCGAAAACAGTTGACGGACCAAGGCTGTGTTAATCCGGAGCGACTCATGCACCTGGTTATTCCACTTCCTCCCGCTGCACGATAAACTTCGCCCAAGAAACTTTCGCCCAAGTTCAGGTCGATGTCCGCGCTGGAGCGAGGAAGCTGTGCCAGCTTCGTTGCGATGAAGAGATTCCGATGCCAAGGTTCGAACACGTTCGTCACAAACCGCCGATTGAGCTGGACCCGCCTCGAGAATTGTTGATCGTGGTTGCGCCACTACGTAGCACGGTGAATCTGAGTAGGATGGTCAGGTTGGCGGGCTGTACAGGCATCCAAAAAATCGTGCATGCGGGAAATCTAAAAGTTGATCGGACCATCGCCCGCGACGCAACAAATGCCGTCGAAGTGGTCATAAAACGCTCGCTGCCGCCTTATCTGAAGAAGCTCTCGAGTGACGGTTATTCCCTGGTTGGCCTGGAGCAAACGACCAACTCAGACGTCCTCTGGGATTATTCCTTTCACCAAAAGACTGCTTTGGTCATCGGCTCCGAGCGGGAAGGGCTCTCACAGGACATCCTCGACTGTTTGGAGGCCACGGTAGAAATCCCCGTTTACGGTCCTCCGGCGAGCTACAACGTCGTTACGGCAACTACCATGGCTGTTTACGAGTACTGTCGGCAATTCCCTGGCGTGTAAACCACTTCGCGGGGCAACAGCCTTGCGCGGTCGCCGAGGTCTCGTGAGCCGCGTTTTCGCGAGCCGAGCATGCTGAAGGCCGTAGACTGAACTGTATGGAATTGTCGCGCACGCCGCCCTGGCCGTCCGATAGCTCACGGAACCCCGCGCCTACGACCACTTGGAATTCAGCCAAATAGCAAGCGAACTGCCCACCAGGGCGAAGACTGCCTTCGGAACATGCTCCTATGATCCCGTTCAACACCGACGCCCCAATCTACCACCTGCCGATCGCAACCGTGGCGCTGATCATCGCGTGCACTGTTCTCCACTTCGTCACACCAAGCTCTCTTAAGGAACCCGAAGACGTCTCCATTGTCGGTGTCGACGCGGCAATGCTGCAAGTCGAAGTCACTTATCCGTCGAACACCCTACTGCTTCAACACGGTGCGGGTATCAAGCCATGGCAGTGGATCACCAGCATCTTCATTCACGCTGACATCGTTCATTTGATCGGCAATATGATCTTCCTTTGGGCGTTTGGTTTGGTCGTGGAAGGAAAAGTCGGTTCGCTGGTCTTCCTCGGACTGTATCTGGTTGCTGGCGTCGGCCAGAGTGCCGTCGAGCAGATCTTCTTGAGTTTCGCTAGCCCCGGAGCATCGCTTGGCGCCAGCGCTGCAATTTTCGGGCTGTTAGGGATTGCCCTCGTCTGGGCTCCACGAAATGACTTTGATGTCGTCTATTGGTTTGGTTTCTACATTGGCACCGTGGAAATCCCCATCATGGTTTTTGCGTTCATCAAGTTTGCGTTTGAGATTATTGGCATGGTCACCGACCCAGGCGGCATGGCCAGTAGCATATTCCACATCATGGGACTGGCCATTGGCATTGGCCTTGGATTTCTGTGGCTCAAACGCGATTGGGTGGACTGCGAAGGCTGGGATCTGGTCAGCGTCTGGCAGGGAGACGAAGGTCGCCGCGAGGCGCAAGACGACTTTGAAACGGAAGCAACTGAGTTGATTCGTCAAAGCACGCGTGGACGTTCATCGACGCTTGCCTCTCAGGCGATTTCAAACGCAGCAGGCGCAAATTCAAACGCATCAGGCGCAAGACCGGAATCCGAGCAACCCGCTACAACTCAACCGGCGCCCATGCCATCAAAGGCGACTGCGAAACCAAAATCTTTGAGCCGCATTAGAAAGAAGTCTTCAACAAGAATACGAAAGAAAGTCGAACCGCGTCCGTCGAAGCTGGCAAAGGGCGTCAAGAGTGGGACCAAAGCGGCCCCGGACGCCGCAGACTTGGGCTTGGGCGAGACGCAGCCAGCACCGCCAAGTGACAGTGAGGAGATTGCACAGATTATTGCGTCCGAGAATTTTGCCTTGGCGGAAACGCTACTTCGCAAGCGCAGAAGCGCAGGAAAAGCCATCGAACTGGATCAGGAAACGCTATTCGCGTTGATCAATGGACTGTTACACGCCAAAGACTTCGCACGATCGCTACCGCTGATGAGCGAACACGCTGCGCGGTTTGAGGTAGGGCGACTGCTGATGCTGCTCAACCAGGCCAAGATATTGATCAAGATGGAACGCCCCCGAAAAGCCCTAAAGATCCTGAAGTCTGGAGCTAACCTGCCGATGGACGAGGCTACTAAAAAGTCGTTTAAGCAGCTTGCCAGGGCTGCCAAACGACAAATCGACGAAGGCGTCATCGAACTCGGTGACTCCTAAGGAATATCATCCGTCTGCCGACGCGCAAGAAAAAACCACTCCATCACTCGGATGAAGTGGTTCGATCGATTGTCGGTTTCGTTTAGCTCTTAGAGCATCTTCGAAAGCAGGGCACAGAGGTCAGCCGTTCGGCAGCTATAACCCCATTCATTGTCGTACCAGCTAACAACCTTGGCAAGTTTGCCGCTGCCACCCAGAACTTGGGTGAAGTCTGCTGCAAAGATCGAGCTATGTGGATCGTCGATGATGTCGGTGCTGACAATTGGATCTTCTGTGTAGCACAGAATTCCCTTCAAACCACCGTCAGCGGCTGCCTTCATGGCTGCGTTGATCGACTCAGCGGTTGCTTCCTTGGCGAGATTTGCCGTCAAGTCAACAACGCTACCTGTTGGAACAGGTACTCGCATTGCAATGCCGGTCAGCTTGCCCTTTAGTTCTGGAATCACCAAACCGACTGCTGATGCAGCACCGGTGGACGTTGGGATGATATTTTGGGCAGCCCCACGTGCTCGGTAAGGATCCTTGTGAGGTTGATCCTGTACGTTCTGGTCGTTCGTGTAAGCGTGAACCGTGGTCATCAGACCAGATTCGATTCCGAACGTGTCGTTCAACACTTTGGCAACAGGTGCCAAGCAGTTGGTTGTGCAGCTCGCGTTAGAGACGCAGTTCATGTCGGCGGTGAGCTTGTCTTCATTAACGCCGATCACACAAGTCAGGTCGGCACCGTCTTTGGCAGGGGCGCTGAGAACAACCTTCTTAGCTCCTGCAGCCAGGTGAGTGTCGTAGCCAGGTTTATCACCTGAGGCTCGTCCAGTGAAGATACCCGTGCTCTCGATCACGATGTCAACCTTGTTGTCACCCCAAGGGAGCTTCTTAGGATCTCGTTCTGCCAAGCAGAGGATTTCCTTGCCATTAACAACAAGATGCGTATCAGTTGAGCTCACTTCCCCAGGGAAGCGACCGTGGATGCTGTCATACTTCAGCAGCGTTGCCAGCATTTTGTTGTCGGTCAAGTCGTTGATTGCAACCACTTCAAACTCATCGCTGCGCTCAACCAAGTTGCGAAACGTGAGGCGACCGATACGACCGAAACCGTTAATTGCAATACGAATGGCCACTTCAATTCTCCTGATACTCTGTAAACTCTATGTTTTCCAAGCGGCTCATTCACCGCTTCCGCCTCGACACGCTCCGCAATGCCACCGGGGCAAGGGCTAAAGGAAATGCGCGTGCAGTCAGCATCGAATTCTCTTGTTCGACCATCCCGAAAAGCAACCGACAGTTTAAATTTCCAGTTGCTCCAGGGTCGAATCGGGCGAAATTATACGGCTGCGTCCCCAAACCAGCAACGCGCCGAAGACAACTCAAGATAAGACGACTTCTACGCGATTTCATCTCCCCTAGATGCACCCCTGGGCGATTCGCAGGCCCATTGCGCTCGTTTCATGTCATTGGCTGGCTTGCCTTCAAATCTGCCGCCGCAGATTCGAATCGACGCGTCCGCAAGAAAGCCCTTCCAAATTCAACTCGGAGAGAAAATTGACCAAAGCCAACTGGCAATTGCCGCCCGGAGTAAGTCGCGGCACTTGGGACTATGTCAACAGCAAGGCAATCGCCTCGGACTACGATGATTACGTTTCGAACAATGCACTGTTACAGACCGACGAAGATCTAGTCCGGCAGATCATCGACGAGCGGCAACAATCTTCGCCCGTCGTGGCCGATTTCGGCTGTGGCACCGGACGCATTGCTCGAGCTCTGTTGCCGTTGGGCTGCAGAATGATCAACATCGATTTGAGCGAGCATATGCTGGCGGAAGTAGAAAAGTCCATTCCGTCTGAGTACCGCGAGCAGTCCCGTCAAGTCTCTTGTTCACTGGTCGATCTTGATAATCATATCGCCCCCAAATCCGTTGACGTCGGCCTTTGTTTATTCAGTAGCATCGGCATGATAGCAGGCAGGAAGAATCGCCGAAAATTTCTCGCCGCAGCGAAACGCTCGATTGCCCCGGGCGGTGTTCTTCTGCTGCACGTCCACAATCGCTACAGCAGTTTGTTCGACCCAGGCGGACCAAAATGGCTCTTGAGTACTTGGGTCCAAAGCTGGCGAAGCCCATCGATTGAGCTGGGCGATCGAGTTTACGCCTATCGTGGCTTACCCAGTATGTTTTTGCACATTTATTCGCACCGCGAACTTGTCGTGGACCTCAAATCCGCCGGTTTTGCCAGCATTGAAACGCGTGCTATCAGCATCCGTGGCGACGAAGTGTCCAAGCGGAAAGGCATGTTCCACTCACTCAGAGCAGGTGGGTACTTTGCCTTGTGCGCCGATTAAAGCGCTTTTAAGTCCGGGTGTAGCCTTTGAGCACCCGTTTGAGCCTGCGATTCATTGCATGAAGCACGCTATACGTCCTTGCTACTCGCAGTAGATCAATCGCAGCGTCGTCACCGGACGGTACGCCAGCCGTTGAGAATTTTTGGACCACACCGGTCGGCCCAAACGGTAGAATGCGGCTTGACCTGCGTGGTAACGTGCCACAACAGGACAACTACTTGAAGCAGAATGTTTAGCCAGACATGGTTGTTTCATGGAACGCTCAGACGAGGATTCTCGCAAAATGTCTCCAGCTGGTTTCATCCTGACCGGTTCAGTCACTTTACTTTCACTGCTCTGTCTGCCCTCAGCGACGACTCAGCGCTCCACTGCGATCGCTCAAGACGACGTTGCAGTAGGCCGTCCACTTGCCGCACCTCCCGCCGTACTCATACCTGCACCTGGGCAACAGAATACAATGCAGCGATTCGGACTACAGTTGATGAAGATTAAGTTGGATGAGCATGAGGACGGGCCAAGATTCATCTGCATGCTGGACCGCTTCGTTGAAGAAGAGCAAGAAGTCAAAGTTACCTTCATGAAGGTGGAGAAGAAGATACAAACCATTACCGTTCAAGGCGCCGATGGCGAGGACGAGACGGTTGAACGGGAAGTTCAAGTGGTGGTTCCTGTTACGGAAAACGTAAAACGCAAGGTGAAAGTTGCTCGAGGCAAGCGGCCACTTCTAATTCCCTTTGACGAAGCTTCACTGCACCGTCTTGATGGAACAAAATTGACTATTGAAGAAGCCGCCGAAGCACTTCCGACGCTTCGCACCGTTATCATTGCCAGCAACCCTGCTCAGGCGAGCAAGCCGGCGGCCAAATTGCTGAGCGACGTACTGAACCCCAATACGTTGACATTCACATCTGACACGCTGAATGAAGCAATTCAACCTCA